>CAZVKE010000013.1:0-58575 GCA_964627815.1 uncultured Leptospiraceae bacterium | reverse complement strand
ACGATGCTGCACTTTTGAGGCGAGCCATATGAAAAAAAGCCACTTTCATATAACGTCCAGGGTAAACGACGCCGCGAAGCGGTGTGCGTACTATTTCGTATTACAGGGAATTACAGTAAAGCAAGCCATTACTTTAGCCACTATTTTAAGAACGCAAAGCCAAGCGACCGTTAGGGAGCGCCGCGTTTACCCGTTGTTGTACGCTGGCCTAGCCGTAAGTAATTATCATAATTGCTATGATTGTAATTGTGATATTTCTTCATCACTCTTTCCTATGTTACATTTTTCACAAAGAGTTTGAAGGTTATCAAATGAATTTGATCCTCCTTTAGAAAAAGGAATTATGTGATCCACGTGTAATTTCGTTCCAAAGTCTGTTGCTGGGCTTTTCCCGCAAAATACACAACGAAAATTATCTCTTATGAGAACTTTCATTCTGATATTTAAAGAAATTGACCGGCCATTTCGCGCTGACCTTTTGCTTATTATTTTGTTAGTTATTTCTTCATTATTGATGTTAGCATTTGTTGTGGCAACAGGGGTGCCTGATTTGAATTCTATAAACTTTAGACAAGCATTTGTCCATCCACCAAAATGTCTATATATGGTGTCATAACTCATTGACGGATTCAAAGTCGTCCATTCGGTTCTTGATGGCCGGTGTCCAAGCTGGATCCAGATTCTTTCCATTTCTTTAAAAATCAATTCTTCCGAAATATTTCTCTTGTGATTATGTTTAGCTTTATAGAGGTAAATGTTCTTGATTTCGAGGCGTTTATCAAGAGCCTCAATTGCAGCAGACCAGGAACCATTAAAAAATCTTTCTATTGTTGAAGAGTGTATTTTTGATACCTTGTCAAAATCTTTTCGACTAAAGTGATTAAACTCATAATATTTTGCTACTCTTTCAAGTTCATTTAGAAGGTCTTCTTCGGAATAATTTCTTGCTATTGGTCGATCAAATTCAAATTTAAAATCAGACATTGCTGATGGTAACTCCTGTTTTAATTATGTAAAGATGCCGCATTGTATTTAATAATGTCGGCTAGGCTTGCGTACAACGTCCAGGGTAAACGACGCCGCGAAGCGGTGTGCGTACTCTTTCGTATTACAGCGAATTTTAGAAAAGCAAACCATTTCTATAACCACGATTTTAAGAACACAAGCCAAGCGACCGTAAGGGAGCGCCGCGTTTACCCATTGTTATATGCTGTTGCCCCGCCACTTTCTAATATTATTCTTCAATTTTAGAAAGATTGTCGGATGTATAAACAGTTTTTGCTTTTCCATTTACCATTGTTTCAGTAACAAATACTACTTGACCCTTCTTGTGAGTATAAAAATCTGATTTTAGTAATTTGAAATAACCTTTCCTAAAATGTGGAGTTACCATTTTCTCGTTTGCTTTATTTATAGATGTTTCTGAAATCTTTTCTGATATACTTATTGTTTTTAGTTCTTTACTATAATATTCATCATGCATATTGGGGGGGGCGCCATCCAAGATGCAATCAGGAAAACAATTCATGTAAGCTATAGTATTGATGGCAAGTCTATAAGCTTTTGCATTTAATAGATCAGTTTTGTCAGAGCTTTTAATCAATTCTTGATAATAGTCTTCTGGAATTACTGAAAGCCTCTCACCTTTGCAAAACAATAAAGTGAGTTTTGTATCTTGATCTAAACCAAGTGAATAGGCGAAGCCATCTTTTTCATATGGGATATGTATGGCAAAGTTATAAAAAATAATATTTTCCTTTTTATTGCTTTTCGTTATAACAACTTGCTTTTCATCACCTTTAATATTTAAGAATTGTTTTATTCCTTGTAAATCTGATAACTTGATATTCTCTAAGAAAGATTTTAATTGTTTATCTATGAAAAATAAGTGAGTTAATTCTTTTTTATAATCTAAGTACCATAACTCTGTTCCCAAAATTTCTCTTTTGTTTTCTGAAGGCATTATTTTTAAAGGATACTGGGCATAAATATCTTTTTTGATTTTAATATAAAGGGACTCTGGATCTAATTTTAAGTTAGCATAATTATGGTGATACTTATCCCAGAAATATGTTAATGTTTTACTATACCATATTTTCTTAGACATGGATTTCCATCTTATCAATTAAAGAAATTTTAAGTTTCAGCTGGCACTGACGTCAGTTGTTATTCACAATCTATTTCATACCCGCAAAGGGACGGGGCAATTGCATATAACTCCTTCTTACACGCAATATTGCGTTTAACCATTCAAAGTAGTTAGAAAGACGAATGGCGTATAAGAACACTATCGCTGTTAGAAAGAATCCAGCGGATTCTTTATCTTCGAGATCGACGTCGAGCTCACATGCGTATATATCATCGTCGTTTTCGGGCTCTGATGCCCCAATAACTCCTGGATAAACCTGATATCAGTGCCCTGTTCCAGAAGGTGCGTTGCGAATGAATGCCGGAGGCTGTGCACGGTCGCGTGCTTGCGGATGCTGGCTTTTTCGCACGCGTTCGCGAACACGTGCTGAATGCTTCGTATGCTGATATGGCCGCGGCCTTCCTGCCCGGCGAAAAGCCAGTCGACGGGCGCGTATTTTTTACAGTAGCGGTCGAGCGTTTGAAGGAACACCTCCGAAAGCAGGGTGGTGCGGTCCTTTCTTCCTTTTGCGCGGCGCACGCAGATCATCCCCCGTTCGCGGTCGATGTCGGAAACCCTGATCGTGGCTGCCTCTCCGACGCGAAGTCCCGCAGAGTAGATGAGCATCAGAATGGTCTTGTGCTTCAGGTTGACGGTCGCTTCAAAGATGGCCTTCACTTCGGACTGGCTCAGGACAACGGGGAGCAACCGGTCTTTTTTAGGGCGGCGGATCTCTTCCCGCTCATCGGAATCTTTCAGTCGGGGGAGAAGCGTCCTGATGGCGCTCAGCGCGACGTTGAGCGATGAAGCCGCGTCTCCCCGCTCCGAGAGATGCGCGAGAAAATCCCTGACGTCGCCGGCGGTGATATTTTCAGGGCTTTTGCCCGCGTGGGCGCAGAGCGATCCGGCGATATGCAGATATGATTTGATCGTCTGGCGGCTGTACTTTCGCGCGAGGAGCATGGCGCGGAAATCGTCGAGATCGGCCTCAATGTCCCCGTATCCCCGCTCGTCATCGGCTGTTTCAGGCGGGGGGATAGGATTCGCTTCATACAGGATATGAAGCAGTTGATCAAGCACACGCTGCTCGCCCGGGAACGACCAGATCCGCTCGTCGGGATGATAGAACCATTTCGGGATGGTCTTGAGCGCGGCGACGAGTTCCGGATCAAAGTCGCGGACGCCGAGCCCGATGCGGTTGTTTTTGTATGGCCTTATATCCACCTTCATGAGCCAGATACCTGTTCATCAAAAATGATCTACCTGATAACCAACGTCAATCCTATTTTAGCCGGATAACGGGAATCCGCCCGTACTGTATCAGTGCCGGTTCGATCCCCCCTCCGACAAAAAATTTTTCTCCACATCGACAAAACAAATCTCACGACATCAGCGGATTGCGTATATTCCCCTTATATCTTTGTTATAGCAGAGGTTCAGGAGTGGTATATGCAGCGTGCTATTCGCCTATTATCCGCGCACTATCAGGTTATGGCCGGTTATATCCCCGAAAAAAATTTTTTATGTTTTTCCTCTGCCGGGCGTATTAATCGGTGAGTCTGCCATTTGTGCTGTTTGAGTTTCTTCTTTTACTCTCTGGCGTCCGCTCCGGCAAGCTTACCGCGCTTTCTCCTGTCGCCTGCCGGAAGCGGACACTTTTTAACGCCTTGAAAAATAGTCATCTTTTGACAGATATAACAATTGAAATTTTATCCCCCCTTTCGACAGGATTGATCAGCGGGAGAAATCTTCCAATAACGCGGCAGGGGAAAAGAAAAAAAATATTACGTGAAAACGGAGGAAGAATATGGACAGGGAATTTTACGCATACAGGGTATTCAAGGAAGGTGACGGCTTCGCCGGAAGGATCACGCGGCTCACGCCCGCCGACCTGCCGCAGGGAGAGGTGCTCATACGGGTAACGCACTCCTCGCTCAACTACAAGGACGCGCTCTCGGCCACGGGAAATCCCGGCGTGACGCGGAAATTTCCGCACACGCCCGGCATCGACGCGGCGGGCGTTGTCGAGGAAAGCGCATCGCCTTCCTTTAAACCAGGCGACGCGGTGCTTGTGACCGGCTATGACCTGGGGATGGATACCGACGGCGGTTTCGCGCAGTACTGCCGCGTGCCCGCGTCGTGGGTGGTGCCGCTTCCCTCCGGGCTTAGCGCCGAAGAGGCGATGATGCTCGGCACGGCGGGATTTACCGCCGGGCTTGGCGTGTGGCACATCGTTGAAAGCGGGATCAAACCCGAGATGGGACCGGTGCTTGTGACCGGGGCGTCCGGCGGGGTGGGGAGCGTGGCTGTATCCATCCTCGCGAAACTCGGGTACTACGTCGTCGGCTCGAGCCTTCCGGAAGACGCTGACTACCTTAAAAACCTCGGCGCGCGCGAATGCATCAACCGCCAGGACCTGCAGGTCGAATCGCCGAAAGCGATGCTCCCCGAACGCTGGGCCGCGGTCTACGATACGGTGGGCGGCCGGACGCTTGAGAACGCGATCAAAGGCTCGAAATACATGGGAAGCGTCGCCTGCTGCGGAATGGTCGGCGGCGGCGCGCTTTCGCTCACGGTCTTCCCGTTCATCCTGCGCGGTGTGCGTCTCCTGGGCGTTGACTCGGTGCAGTGCCCGATGGGGCCGCGCCTGGAGGTGTGGAAGAAGCTCGCCGGCGAATGGAAGCCCGCGCGCCTGAAAGAAATGTCATCGACCATCACCCTTGACGGGCTTGGTGAAAAGATCGGGATGATACTCAATGGCGCCGTAAAGGGGCGGACCGTCGTGCTCGTTGAAACGAAAGGTGTGTAGCATGACGGCGATACGGCTTGAGATGTCGGAAGGAATCGCGCTGGTCACTTTTGATCGGCCCGAAAGGAGAAACGCGTTCAACGAGGAGATGTGGGAAAATCTCGAGGCCGTCACGGCGAAGCTGCGCGAAGGAAAGCAGCGCGCGGTCGTGGTGACGGGAGCGGGGGATAAGGCATTCAGCGCGGGGTTCGACATCAACCCCGACAATCCGCAGGTCGCCTCGCTCGTCGATTCGGTGCAGAAGCACGAGCGCGGCCCCGCGGAAGCGCTCATACGCCGGATACAGGCCGCCACGCGCGCTTTCGTGACGCTGCCCGTCCCGGTGATCGCCGCGCTCAACGGGCTCGCCTATGGAGGCGGCGCGGAGTTCGCCGTGCAGTGCGACATGCGGGTGATGGACCCTGATGCCGTCATCAGCTTCTCGGAGGCGCGGCTCGGCCTTATGCCGGACTGGGGCGGGGGAGTGGGGCTCGCGCGGCTCGTCGGGCCTTCGAAGGCGGCGGACATGATACTCACGGCTCGCACGGTGGACGCGCGCGAGGCGCTCGCCATGGGGCTTGTCAACCGCGTGAGCGCGCCGGGCAGGGCCCTTGATGAGGCGCTTGAGCTTGCGCGCGCGATTGCGAAGAACGGGCCGCGCGCCGTGCGCAACGCCCTCGACCTCATCCGCAGCGTCCCCGACCTCACGGTGCGCGACGCGCTCGCCCTGGAGATGGAGCGCGCGGTGGACCTGATCGCCTCAGGAGAATGCGTGCACGGCATCACCGCCTTCCTCTCGAAGAAGGAGCCCGAATGGCCTGAATAAAATGCGGGTCGGGCTGGGGCTGAACCGGCGCTTTCTTGTTTCGAAGAGGGACAGCAACGCGACGGCAGAAGAAAGAGTCGAGACTGATTTTCTGGTATGGTGCAATAAGATTTCTCACCCCTTTAGGGTTCGAGATGAAAAGTGTGTTTCTCGCCCATGCGGGATCGAAATGTCAAACGGAGCTGTCGTCTTGAGAACGGTGCAGTGATATAAAGATTTTTAATACGGGAATTATAAACTATGGTAAATGCGAAAAATGTTTTTATTGTCGTCGGTTTTTTGCTGATCACGGCGGTTGTATCCTGCAAGACCCCGATGGGAGAGATCAACGCGCGGGAGTATGATACAAAATTCCGGCAGCGCTTCATCGGCGCGTTTCCGCTCCTGGCCCGTGACATCCTCACCGTCAGCGGAAAGAAAGACGGCGTGTGCGTCGACCTGGGCTGCGGGCCGGGGTATCTCGGGCTCGCGATCGCGGAGCAGAGTTCCATGAAGGTCTATTCGCTCGACATCTCTCCGCGCGCGATTGAGCTTGCGAAGAATTACGTCGCGGAGAAAAAGCTCGACGGGCGCGTCTATCCGGCGGTGGGCGACGTGCACCGTCTGCCTTACGGCGATTCGTCGGCCGACCTCGTGGTGAGCAGGGGATCGCTTCCCTTCTGGCGGGACAGGGCCGCCGCGTTCAGGGAGGTGCTGCGCGTGCTGAAGCCCGGCGGCCAGGCGCACATCGGCTGCGGTTTCGGCGCCGGGTATATCCGTATCCCCCCGAATAACGAGCATGGAAATAAAAAGCCGCCGAGGAAATTCACGCACGAGGAAGTGATCGACGCGCTCGAGGCCGCGGATATATCCAACTACACCGTGACCGACGACAGCCGCAGGGGATACTGGATCGTTATAAGGAAGCTGCGGCCGTAATAGCGCACGCGGCAGCAGCGTCCGCCGCGTGTGTCCCGCCATAAAAAGCCGCTCTGGTCAATTCAAGACATCACGAAAATCGTGATGCTCTCATTCACCTCCCCGTGAATTGAAATAAAATCAATCGATGCTATCTTTACTTTCAGAACGTGAGCGTGAACCACGGTCGGAGTGAAACGGGAATCAACACCAGGAGGCTACCATGAACGCATACACAATCAAAGAATCCGGCGCGATTAAAAAACTGGCCGCTGACCTTTTCGACGTGCGGGTATTTTCGGACAGGGCAAAGACGAATGAGCTCTATGAGAAAAACATAGAGCAGATCATCGATTTCGAGCTCTGGTACTTCTAAACATCAACGACATTATTCATACTGCAGGAAACTGCTTTACCATGGGGGCGGTCCTGATCCCCCCGGGAACGTGACGCAACCACCTACCCGCAGGGCCGTCCCTCCCCCTATCTTCAACAATCACCGGTTTTTGAGAAATGCCCATTGCACCGCGGCCTTGACGAGCTCGTTCAGGTCGGAAAACCGCATCTTCTCCCTGATGTGGCGTCGGTGGGTCTCGACGGTGTTCAGGCTCAGGTTCAGGGTGCGCGCGATCTCCTTCGCCGAAATGCCGTTGCCGATCATCATGAATATCTCGAGCTCGCGGTCGGAGAGGACGTTCTCCGGCAAAAGCTCGGCGTTTTCCCTGGCGGCAAGGAGTTTATCGACGATATTTTTCGAGGAGCGCTCGCTCAGGTAAAGCTCGCCGGAGAGCACGGTCTCGATCGCGGTGATGATCGTCTCATCGGCCTCCTTTTTCATCACATAGCCGCGCGCGCCCGCCCTGATGGCGCGCTCCGCGTAAAGCGACTCGTCGTACATCGAAAGCACGAGCGGAGTGATGCCGGGATAGCGCTCCCGAATCGCCTTGACGAGCTCCAGCCCGTTGACGTTCCCCTCGAGGGAAATGTCGGCGATGACCACGTCGGGCTCCTTCTCGCCGATGATCCTGATCGCCTCGTTGGCGCTCGATGCCTCGGCCACGATGGAGAAGTCCTTCCGCCGCTCGATGATCATCCGAAGTCCCTTGCGGACGATCGGGTGGTCGTCGACTATCATGATCGAAACGCCTTTCGCTTTTTTTTCAGCCATTGTTCTCTCCTTCGCGGGTGTGCGGCGCGCCGAGGTCAAGCCGCAGCGAAACGATGAAGCGCTTCGGCGTTTGTGCGATGTCTATCGCGCCGCCAATGAGGTTGGCCCGGTAGCGCATGATGTCGGTGCCGATCCCGCGGACGCTTTCGGGCGGGGGATCGGACGCGCGGATGTCGTTCTCTACCGACATCGTGAAGACGCCGCCATCGGACGCCACCCGCAGGTCGATGCGCCGCGGCTTTGCGTGCTTCAGGGCGTTGTTGACCGATTCCTGCGCGATGTGGAATATGTTGACCGCCTTGAAGCTGTCTCCGACGCGCGCCTCTCCCGATGACTCGAAGGCGCACGGGATGGAAAATATCCGCTCCACCTCTTCGCACATCTCGCGCAGGGCGTCGGTGAGGCCGTCCTTCTCGATCGACACGGGGCAGAGCCCCTTCGAGAGCTTTCTGAGCCGCTCGATGGCGCTTTTGATCTGCGAGGAGATCGCGGCGGCGTCCTCTGCCTCTTCTATCCCCCGGTCCCTGAGCTTTTCGCGAAGCACCGTCACCATGTAGGAGATGCCGGTCAGGTGCTGCCCCAGGTCGTCGTGGAGGTCCTGGCCGAGCTGCTGGCGTTCCGCCTCGCTGATGGATATGATCCGCTTCTGGAGCGAAAGGAGCGGCGTGATGTCGCGCGCGAAAAACGCAAGGTGGATGAGCTTTCCCGACTCGTCGCGCACCGGTTTGATGTAGATGTCGAAGGTCATGCCGTCGCTGCGGTCCTCGTAGCGAAGGGGCTTCCCGGTCTTCATGACCTCGAGGATCTGGCGGTTCCCGAATTCGAAGGTTTCGCGGGGGATAAAGTCGAACAGGTGCCGCCCGACCACCTCATCCCTGCTCCTGCGAAGCCGCCGCGCGCCGATGTCGTTGATGTCGAGGATCGTGCCGCCGATGTCGAGAAGGGCGATGGTCTCGGTCGACACGTTCAGGATCGCCTGCGCGATCTTCTCGCTCTGGCGAAGCGCCCCCTCTGTGAGGGTCCTTTCGGTTTCAGCTTCGATGCGGCGGGTGACGTCGGTGAAGACCGCGATAAGCCCGGTGACCTTCCCTCCCGCGATGACGTAGCTCCAGTCGATCTGGACGTCGATGACGCGCCCGTCGCGCGTCCTGCACTTGTAGGTGCGCGCCGCGAGCTCGCCCCTGCCGCCGACCAGCGCCATGATGAAATCGTGGATCTCGATCCGCCCCGATTTCGATACCATCAGGTCGTAGAGGGGCGTGCCGGTCATCTCGCCCTCCTCGTATCCGAAGATCCGGTGGCAGGCGTGGTTTGCGGCGGTGATGACGCCCCTGTTGTCAAGGACGCCGATCCCGTGCGGCATCGTTTCGATCATGGCGCGGTGGATGTCGTCGCTTGCCGAAAGGGTGCGCTCTATCCCCGCGCGCTTCTTTGCTTCCTCCTCGAGGGCGCGCTTCGCGGAATCGAGCGCCAGCCGGTCGCGCACAAGGTCGCTGCGCATGCGCACCGTCACGAAGAGGAGAAGCATGATTCCCGCCGCGAGCGGTACGGCCGCCGCGTAGAAAACGACGAACCGTCCCGCGGCTGCCGCGATGAGCATGAAGGCGAGCGCGCACGCGCAGAGCGCGGCGGCGCCCATTGCCGTTTCCGGGCGGGTCGATATATCCTTCATCTTCATATATATGGCCGTTTCGCGTTTGAACTCAGAGTAAGTATAGCAATATCCGCCGTCATTTCAAAGTTAATGAGGGCACGCTCGGAGAGCAGAAACATGGTTGCGCTGCCGCGGGCAATGGAGGAGTGTGGAGCTACTTCTTCAGGGGGGGGATACAATGGCGGTCAACTGCGGCGAGCACCGGGACACGATGATACTTCTCGTGCTGAGGAAAAAGCTGACCCTCGCCGCGCCGGGATCGGATGAGGCGCGCTCGCTCGAGGCCGAGATCGCGAAAATCGAGGAAAAGCTCGGCCTCCGGTAGCGCGGCCGTTACCGCGCGATCCTCTCAAGGAGCCAGGCCATGTTCTCGCCGAGCGCTTCCATGGTGAGCATCCCTTCCTCGTCCGACTTCACGTCGCCCGGATCTTTGCCGATCCCCATGTTCCAGTAGGTCGATCCGGGAACGATCATCTCGTTGATGAAGAAGAAGTGGTTGATGGCGTTGAAGACGTTGAGCGATCCCGCGCGCCGCACCGCGCTGACCGCCGCGCCCGCCTTGCGCCGCAGCATGTTGCCGTTTCCGCGCGCCACGTAGCCGGACCTGTCGATGAGCGCCTTGGTCTCTGCGGTGAGGCCGGCGAAGTAAGTGGGCGAGCCGATGATGATGCCGTCTGCCTCAAGCATCTTTTCGATGCATTCGTTCACGATGTCGCCGGTGACCGCGCATCGCCTGTCCAGACGCTCCCTGCATTTCATGCATGCGGTGCAGCCGCGCACCGGCTTTCCCGCGATATGCACGAGTTCGCATTCGATCCCGTGCGATTCGAGCCTGGTGAAAACGCGTTTCAGCAGTATCGAGGTGTTGCCGTCCTTATGGGGGCTTCCGTTGAATGCAACGACTTTCATGGTTCGAGCTCCTGATTCAGGGTGTTCTTCCGGTGAGGATGCGGAGGAAATCCGTAGCCGGTTCCTGCATAGCGGAAAATACGGAGTTGTCAACGGAAAATCCTCCGGCGGCCGGGCTATTCGCAATTGAAGCGGAGCGTGAAGGCTGTCCCGCCGTCAGCCTGCCGGCTCACCGTGGCTTTGATCTGGGCGGCAAGCGTATCGATGAGCAGGAGCCCCATCGTTCCCGGGCCCGCATCGCCGGAAATGCCTTTCCCGTTGTCGCGGACCGTGATCTCGGTCATGTCGTCAAGAAGGCGCAGGGTGATGCATATCTCCGGCGTGCCGTGCCATTCGGGCGGGAACGCGTGTTTGAACGAGTTGGTGATGATTTCGTTGATGATAAGCCCGCACGGTATCGCCTGGTCGATCGACATGAACACCCTGTCGAGGTTGAATACAAGACCCACCGGCCTGTCGGGAACAGGGTAGCTGCGTTCCAGGTCCCTGGCGATCGACCTGATGTAATCGCCGAAGCTGATGCGGGACAAATCGTCCGACTGGTAGAACTTCTCATGAATGAGCGACATCGACTTTATCCGGTTTCGGGCTATGTCGAACTGGCGGGACAGCTCCTCATCCATAAATTTGTTCGCCTGGAGATTGAGAAGGCTCGTAATGACCTGCAGGTTGTTCTTCACCCGGTGGTGGATCTCCCTGAGGAGCGCGTCCTTTTCGTGGAGCGAAGAGCGCAGCCGCTCCTCCGTCTTTTTGTTCGCGGTAATATCCACCAGTACGCCGTGCCAGATTACGCTCCCGTCGGATTCTCTTTCCGGGATCGATTGGCCCCGTATCCACTTCTCCTCGCCGTGCGCTGTAGTGATCGGGAATTCGTGGAGCCACGGGGTGAGGTTCGTAAAGCTTTCCATGATAGAGCGGTTGAACGCTTCGCGGGCGTCCGGCTGTATAAGATCGAGGATGGCCGACGTGTCGAAATAGCCGTCCTCGTCGGTCACACCCGCCAGTTCGTATATCCCCTTGCTCAGGAAGGGAAAGAGGTATTTTCCGTCGGGCGTCATGCGGAAATCGTACACGACGCCCGGAACCGTTGCGACGAGCTTGCGGTACTGCGCTTCGCTGCGGCGCAGCGCCTCTTCAATTTCCCTGCGTTCGGTGATGTCGCGGAAGGCGAACAGCAGGCACTGTTCTCCGCCGATCTCAATGATGCGCGCGGAATATTCGAGCAGCCGTACCTCGCCGTTTTTTATCCGCAGGCGCACCTCCTCGTGGTCGATCCGTTCACGCGAAAGGGCTTTAGGGACATGCACGTTCCTGTCCGCCTCGTCCGCCCAGAGTTTTACCTCGAGCGAGGTGTGTCCGATAACTTCATCGCGCGTAAAGCCGGACCATTCCAGGAATGCGTCGTTGACATCGATAAAGCGCCCCGTGGAGGGTTCGGTGATTACGCTCATGTCGGGATTGGCGTGGAACGCCGTGGAGAATTTCAACTCCGAGAGCTGGAGGTCTTTCTCCGCCCGTTTCCGTTCGGTGATGTCGCGGACGATGGCCCACATGCCGCACCGCTTACCGTCGGCTTTGACCGTGAGGAATGATCGGAGTTCTACCGGAAACACCGTCCCGTCCTTCCGCCGGTACTCTTTTTCATAGACGTCAGAGTAGCCTCTTGTGAACACCTGTTCTTCTATGATGCGCGCCTGTTCCCCCCTCCATTTCTCCGGGGTCAGCTCGAGATAGGTCATGCGTGAAAGTTCCCCGGCGGTATAGCCGACCATGGCGCAGTACGATTCGTTGCATTCAATGATATACCCGTCCAGGTCGAGTGACACGAACCCGTCCTTCATGCTCTCGTGGAGCAGCCGGTATTTCTCCTCGCTCGAACGCAGCTCGGCCTCGATCCTTTTCCGCTCCGAAATATCCAGCAGCGTCGACAGTATGAAGTCGTCTCCGCCCAGCCTGATGATATCGGCCGAGAACAATCCGTAAGAAAGCGTTCCGTTCTTTGCCGCGATGGTGATTTCAATGTTTCTCGCCGAACCGGCGGTTTTCAGCGCGTCTATTATTTTCAAACGCTGTTCCGGCGGGCTGAAAATTCCGAGCCCGGTAGAGGTCTTTCCGATCACTTCCTCCCTGGTGTAGCCAAGCGATTCCAGGAAGGTTCCGTTGACTTCGATAAAGCGCCCGTCATCGATCGTTGTTATTGCCATGGCCATTGGATTGAGCGTGAACGCCTTCAGGAATTTCTCCTCGCTCGCGCGCAGTTTGGCCTCGATCCTTTTCCGCTCCGAGATGTCCATCAGTGCCGACAGTATGAAGTCGCCCTCGTCGAACCTGAGGATATCGGCCGAGAACAATCCATGGACAAGTTTTCCGTTCTTTGTCGTGACGGTTACTTCTATGTTTTTTGCCGACCCGCTGGTTTTGAGCGCGTCGATTATTTTCAATCGCTGCTCCGGCGGATTGAAAATCCCGAGTTCGGTGGAGGTCTTTCCGATAACATCCTCTCTCGTCAGCCCTGTCGATTCCAGGAAGGACTCGTTTACCTCGATGAAGCGCCCCTCCTCGATTGTTGTTATTGCCATGCCTGTAGGATTGAGCGTGAATGCCTTCAGGAACTTCTCCTCGCTGCCGCGCAGTATCTGCTGAGTACGTCGAAGCTCCTCATAGCTCATCCGCAGGCCTTCGTTGGTCGCTTCCTGCTCCTCAATGGCCGCCTGAAGCTCCTCGTTTATGGCTTCCAGTTCTTCGGTTTTTTCTATCAGTCTGCGCTCGAGGCTTCTCCGGTTAAGCGCGGTATCAATCGCGGAGAAAAGGTCGGTGGCCGTAACGGGCTTAAGGATGAAGCCGTACGGGTCCGAATCCCTGGCGCGCCGCACCGTCGGGATGTCGGCGTTTCCCGTCAGGAAGAGGACGGGTATGTCATGGCGCTCCCTGATTATCTTCGCGGCCCTGATGCCGTCCATCTCGCCGGCAAGCACGATGTCCATGAGCACAAGATCGGGTTTTGTTTCCATGATGAGTTCGAGGGCAGCTTCCGCGCTGGTGGGGGAGGCGGCGATGGTGTAATTGAGGTCCTGAAGAATTTGTCTGACATCCATGCTTATGATAAGCTCGTCTTCGACGAGCATGATCCTCGGCCGATCCATCGGTCCTCCGGGAGAGAAGTGGTATCAATTATGGATCACGAAGAGGGTAAAATGTCAAATAAATAATGATGTCTTCGTCAGGCGGTCAGTTCTCCTGTATCACCCTGGCGCGCGAGGTAAATGAGATGCCCTGTTGTCCGCGGGCGCCTATCATCACCGATTCGATCACCGGCTCGTTGACGCGCGAATCCGCCCTCCACCTCACGATGAAGTTGGCGCCCGAGCCGCCGCGCGCATCGGACTCCCTGACGATGTAGCGGACCGACTCGAGCGGCCGCATGGTGACCGGCTGGCTGATGAATCTTTCCACCAGGTTTCCTTTCGAATCGTAGTAGTCGGCGGAGAGGACCGTCATCGAGGCGGCCATGTCGGTGTTCCTGATGCTCAGCGTCGCCGAAAGGAGGATATAGTCCCTGTCGCGGTCGCCGTAGTAGATGTGCGAGTAGACCGGCACGTAGACGGTCTGCCCGCGCATGGTCCGCACCTGGGCCGAAAGCGGAAGCGAGAGCGCGGCGACAAGGAGCGCGAGCTCGAGGGCTATGATAAATCGTGGAAATCGTTTCATTGCTGATCCTCCTGTTGTATGCGGGCTTTTGCGCTACTTTATATCATAGCCCCCGATCCTGTCTTTCAAATTTTTCCGTACGACACGCACGATAATACCGCAGTTGGCTTCGCTGTCATAGCGGATCAGTAGCACCGACCCGCCCGCCGCGGCTTCGGCAATGGCGTTTTTTGTGTTCGGCCCCGAGCAGCACGGGTAGATATAATCGTCGCATCCGGCGTTGATCTCGCACAGATATTCCCACAGTCCCTGGCCGATGCGGCCTTTCGCGTGCCTGCGTGCCATGTTCAGAGAGACGTTTTCCCGCACCGCGCGGTTGCTCACCCCTTTCGGCGCATACCCGAAGGTCACGACCTGAAAGGTGTCGTTGTCGATCCATCCCTCGGGAACAGGCGCGCCGTTTTTCCTGACGAGCCTGAATCCGGCATCGCCTGCCCCGACGAGCTCGTAGTCCGATGGGCGTCCGGCGGGGAATGTGCTGTTCACCGACGAACATGAAAATGAATTCACGCACAGCGCGATTAAAGCGATGCGGAAGATCTGTATCCGCATCCATCTGCCGTTCATAATCGCCTCCTGATTTGCCTTTCAAAGATACACGAACCGTATCGGCGTGTCAAGCCGTAGAAATTGCCTGAAACGGCAGAAGTTCTTGACTTTTCTCTTTCTTTATGGGGGGATATGAGGACGCGGACGGCCTGCCCGCGCCCGGATGACGGAGGAAATCAATGGCGTACCTGAAACCGATCTGTGTCGTATGCGCGATCGCCGCGCTGGCCCTCGCGGCCGGGGCGGGGCCGCTTTCAGGGGCCGACATGAACGAGATCGCCTCGTTCTCCTCCTCCGTCGAAGGACAGGACGAGCAGGTCAGGCGCAATATCTCGCTTGCCTGCGCGAAGCTTGACGGAACCGTGGTGATGCCGGGCGCGCTCTTTTCCTTCAATGAAACCGTGGGTGAGGCGTCCCTCGCGGCGGGATACGCGGAGGGGCGGGTTCTCTACATGGACCACGTGCGCTACGAGGCGGGAGGGGGTCTGTGCCAGGTCTCGTCCACGCTCTTCAACACGTTTCTGCTTGCGGGGTTTTCCATCGGAGAGCGCCACCGCCATTACCAGCCGGTAACCTATGTGCCGCTCGGCCTGGACGCGACGATCAAGTACGGAAAGAAGGACCTGAAGATGCGCAACCCGTACCCGTTCGCGGTGCGCGTTTCAGCGGCGATGAACGACAGGAGCCTGGTGGTTTCCCTCCGGGCAGAAGGGAGGCTTCCGGTGCGCTACGAGATCGCCACCGAAGAGGACACGGTCGAAGCGCCGTTTGATGAGAGCGGAAAAAAGGTGCGCCAGGGGATCTCGGTCGAGGTGTACCGGCGCGCGTACCGGGATGAGCGGCTCATCGAGACGAGGCTCCTCTACCGCGACTATTATCCGCCTGTGTACATGCCGTAGGCGACAATGGGGATGCGATCCGCACACCGCCTCAGGGCGCTCTTTTCTTTCATCGCGGTCTCCGCGCTTCTCGCCGCGCCGTGCACGCTCAACTCATCCGGCGCGCCGCTCGCGCGGTGGGAGGCGTTCTCCCGCTCGCCGAAGGGAAGGGACCTCGCCGCATGGCTGCGCTGTGAAGCCGCGGCACTGCTTGCCGGACCCGCGTGCCGCCTCGCGCCGCCGCGTGAAGTTCCGCCTTTTTACGGAAGCCTCGGCGTTTTCATTACGCTCGTGCGGCAGGGGAGGGTGCGCGGCTGTTACGGGGCCTTCGACCACGGCAGCGACGATTTCGTGTCGGTCGTCGGGGAATACCTTCGCGGCGCGCTTCACGGCGACCCGCGCCACGATCCGCTCGAAGCCTCTGAGCTCGCCTCGACGCGGATCGTCGTCACTATCGCCGGGGATCTCTTTCCTGTCGATGAGATCGAGACGCTCGACACTCGAAGCTGTGGTGTGCTGATCCATGGCGAGTCGGGCGGGATGCGCGTGTACGTGCCGGCCGAAGTCAGGACGAGCGGCTATATCCGTGACGCGGCGAACGCCATGCGCGCCGTGCAGATACAGGCCTTCAGGGCGATTACCATCGAGTAGGAGAGTGCCATGAAAACGCGAGTTGCTATCCGCCTCTGCTGCATAATTCTTGCCTGCGCGGCGTTCACCTGCCGCAACAGCGGCCGCGACGTGCTCTCCGACGGGAGATCGGTCTATCGCCCCGCCGACGAAGCGCCGAAAACGGAGCGCCTTGAAGGGACCGTGTTCGATTCCACGAGCAGAAAGGGGATACCGGGGGCGGTGGTCGAGCTTAAAAACGCCAACCTCGGCGTGGGGTACTACCGCGTGACGACGGACTCGAACGGCCGTTACGGGATCGCGGAATTCATCAAGCAGGTGCAGTACCGCGTCAGCGTGGCCGCCGAAGGCTACGTTCCGTACTCGGCCGTTTCTTTCATGGGGGCGACGGGGTATTCGGTATACCTCGACCGCGAGGCCGTGCTCGAGGGCAGGGTGCGTGATTCGAAGGGGAGGCCGATCGAGGGTGTCGAGATAAAACTTCAGGGGGCGGGTTCGCCGGGCTGGTACGGAAACGGAAACACCGAAAATGTAATGACGGTCACTTCGGGCGCCGACGGATCGTACCGTGCGGCCGGACTGCGCGAGATGTCGTGGAGCGTAACCTTTTCCAAGCCGGGATACATCACAGAAACGGCGCGCCTCGAGCGGCTGCGCAAGGGCGAGATGTTTACGCTGCCGATGGTGATGTTCCGTCCCGCGTCGATATCGGGGCGCGTACTGATCGATGAGGTCAGGGCGCCGGCGCCGAACATCGCCATATCGGCAAAAGGCCGGCAGACGTACTCGGCGAACACCTACCAGGACGGCACCTACACGCTGGACGATCTGAAGCCGGGAACGTATCTGATCAGCCTTTCCCACCCGGGATTCCTGGATCCGGCGTCCGCTTCCATCTCGATCGCCGAAGGCGAGATGCGCGGGAACGCGGACTTCACCATCAGGGCGAAACGGCCGGCGGTGGTCGTGGGCGCGCACCGGTACACTTTCACGCCGGGAATGAACGTGAGCTTCAATCTACGCACGCTGCGCGTCGACGGCGTGAACGCGCGCATCTACCGCGTCCCGATGGAGGTTTTCTTCAGGGGGCGCGTCAACGCGATGAATTTGAATCCCGCAGCCGAGGGGTTTCGCGTCGTGCATGAATGGAAGGCGGCGGTGCAGAATTTCGTTCCATACGAATGGCGTTACCAGACGCTCAATGTCAACAAGGCGCTTCCGCCCGGCGGCTACTGTGTCGAAGTGGCCGGGCCGGGCGAGGTTAAGGACAGGAAATTTTTTTCCGTGACCTCCGTGGGAATCGTGGCCAAACGGTCGGCGGGATCCGTCTTCGCCTACGTCACCGACCTGGTGAAGAACGAGCCGCTCAACGACGTGAAAGTCTTTGTGTTCGATTCCACACCTTCCGACGAGCGCTATCGCAAACTTTCAACGCCGTATAAGGAGCCGAAGCGCGTCGAGAAACTTCCCGCCCGCCCGCTCATGGAGGGAAAGACCGACGCGAACGGGATCTTCCACAATAGGTACGCGAGCGGGAAGCATATGACGCTGCTCGCCGTGGGGCGCGACGGAAGCTACGCGCTGTGCAGCACCGGCTCGCCGCTTGCGTTCGAGCGCGAGATGAGAACCTTTTTCATCTACACAGACAGGCCGGTCTACCGCGCGGGCAACACCGTGCAGTACAAGATCATCGGCAAGCAGCGCGAGCGGCGCTGTGTGCCGCTGGCGGGGCGCGAATTCGCGTACCGTATCACCAACACCTCGCTCGGCAAAGTCGTTCAGGACGGACGTGTAAAGCTTGACGAGTGGGGAAGTGCGAGCGGGAAGATCGAGCTCCCGGGCGACGCGAACTCGGGACTCTACTCGATCGGCGTGGGCGATACGGTGAACGATCTTTCAGGCGCCGGGACCTTTCATGTCGAGGAATACCGCAAGCCTGAGTTCATGGTGGATATAACCCCGTCCCGCGATTATTTTATCAACGGCGACACGGCCGAATTCAAGGTGCAGGCGAAATATTTCTTCGGCTCCCCGCTCAAAGGGGCGGTGGTCAAATACCGGTTTTTCGAGTCCCGCCTGCGCGACCGCGATACCGGGTACTGGTGGGACGGCGAGGGCGAAGAGCGCCCGTCCTACAACCGTGTGAAGCTCGAAGGGGAAAAACAGGTCGACGAAAACGGGATCGCCATCCTCTCTCTCTCCGCCGGCTCGCAGCCGTTCGACCGTGAGATCACGCTGGAGGCGTCGGTGACCGACCGCTCCAACGTGACCATCAGCTCCAAAAAGTCGGTGAAGGTGGGGCGCGGCGAGTATTACATCCGGATACGCCCGGAGCGCAACTTCTTCACCGATGACGAGCCGGCAAAGCTGTCGATCGAGACAACCACGCACACCGGCGAGGCGGTGGCGAGGCAGGTGAAGGTGCAGGTGTTCCGTTATATCTGGCGGCCGCTCCAGATGGTCTACGTCCATGAGCCGCGCCCCGTCTTCGAGCGCAACGTGGCGACCGACGCGCGGGGCAAATTCGACCTCACGCTTCCGCTGCTTCCCTCGACCGGGCAGTTCGACATCGTCGCCACCGGTACCGACCGGCGCAACAACGAGATCACCGGTTCGCGCGTGGTCTGGTTCTACCGGGGAGACGGCGGCGACGCGGCCTCCCGGTACAAAAACCTCGAGCTTTCCGTCGACCGCACGAAGCTTGACGGGCCAGGGAAGGTCACCTGCCTGGTGAAAAGCCGCTTTCCCGATTCGCACGTCTGCCTCACGCTGGAAGGCCGCGACGTCTATGAATCAAAGGTGATAAAACTGAAAGGCCATACCGGCACGGCGCGGTTCGATATCACCCCCGCCCACGCCCCGAACCTCTTCGTCGTCGCCTCGATGCAGCGCGACAGGGCGCTCTACACCGTGAAGGAGGGAGTCACGCTTCCGGCGGAGGACACGGCGCTCGCGATCTCGATAGAGCCGGAGCGCGAAACGTATCTTCCCGGCGAGAAGGCATCGGTCCGCCTGCGCGTCACCGACTCAAAGGGGGCGCCGGTGCGCGCCGACCTCTCGCTCGCCTGCGTCGACGAATCGATATTCCAGATACGCCCCGACGCTACGCCGCGCATGAACGACGCGTTTTACGCGCGGCTTTCGAACTGGGTGCTCACCGCGTACTCGTACCCGATCACGCTCCTGGCCGGCGCGATCAAGTCGATGCTCATGCAGCTGCGCGAGCGATTCGAGGACACGGCGTTCTGGCGGGCGGATATCAGGACCGGGAGCGACGGCACGGCCTCCGTATCCTTTACACTCCCCGACAACCTGACGACCTGGAGGCTCACCGCGCGCGGCCACGATCGCGAAGGCCGTGTCGGCGAGGCGAAGAAGCAGATCATGGTGACGCAGGACCTTGTGGCGAGGATCGGCCGTCCGCGGTTCCTGACCGAGGGAGACACGGTGGGACTGATCGGTATCGTCAACAGCAACACGAAGCGCGACCTCGCCGGCGTCAGCACCGAGTTTCGCGCCGACGGAAAGGTCATATCCCCCGACGAGCCGCTGAAGATGAGCCTGCCCGGTTTCGGCTCGGGGCGCAATTTCTACACGATCACCGTGCCCGAGGGGAAAGAGTCGCTTGCGCTTGAATGGCGGGCGCTGGCGGACGCGCGGGCGAAGGATGGCCTGAAGATCACGATGCCGATACGGAGCAGGGGAACGGCGTACCGGATGTACGGCGCGGGCGACATGACCGGCAACCGCACCGTGGAGCTTGCCCCGCTCGGCGATACCGGCGATTTTATCTACAGGCCCGCCACGCTTCTTATCAGCGTGAGTCCCGGCCCCGTCGAGCGGCTTGCGGGCGCGGCGGAGTACCTGCGCACCTACGAGTACGGATGCGTCGAGCAGACGCTGAGCAAGCTGGTGCCCAATCTCGGCTTTACCCGTTTCCTCCGGAAGAACGGCATGGAAAAGCTGTGGAGGGATGAGAAGCTCGAAAGCAAGGTGCAAAAAGGGATTGCCGATATCACGTCGGCGCAGAATGATGACGGCACCTGGGGATGGTGGTCGGGGGATCGCGGTAACGAATTTATCACCGCCTACGTGCTTCAGAACATGAAGCTTCTTCAGGAGCACGGATACAGGCTTGATCCTGACGCGCTCGCAACCGGAATAAACGCGGCCGACCGGATCGCGGCGAAGAGGAACCTTTCGGCCGACGCGCGGGCCTGCGCCGCCTACGCGGCCGCACTCTGGGGAAGATGGAACGAGCAGGCGGTCTACGGTATCGCCGGCGAAAAATCGCCGAATCCGTACCGGCTCGCGTTTGTCGTCCGGGCGCTTTCGCAGGGACGGCGCGCGATGGCAAATGATCCCGCGAAGCGGCCGCGCCTCGAGGCGATGCTTGCCGAAAAGCTCAATGAGCTCAAGGCGATGCAGAAGCGTGACGGCAGCGGCATCTACTGGGCCGCCACTCCGCAGCAGCGCTACGGCTGGCAGGGCGGGGATACGGAAATCTCCGCGCACGTGCTCGCCGCCCTCGTTGAAGCGGGAGACGCCTCGCCGCTGCGGGGACAGCTCTCCGATTCGCTCGCCAGGAGAATGCGCGGCGACGCCTGGGCGAGCACGAAGGAGACGGCGGCGGTGATGAGCGCACTCATCGCCCATATGGAGTCCGCCGGCCGTCCGGCGGCGAAAAGCGGTGAAGCGCGCTTCTCGCTCAACGGAAAGGAAGTGGCGCGCATCGCCTACGACCAGTCGAAGCCCGCGCCTGCCGGTTCGCTCAGGCGCGCCGTTGATATCAGAGGGATGGCCGCCGACAGGCTGGTGCTCGCGGCCGAAGGAGACTCGAATCCCGGCCTTTCGTTCAGCGCCGTGGTTGACGGCAATCTCTATTTCAAGGATACCGGATTTTTCTCGTTCCTGAAGTCCGAGGACCGCGGGATCGCGCGGCTTGAAAACGGCATCTCGCTTGTGCGAAGCTACCACACCATGCTGCGGGTGCGCGACCGGTACAACGCCGAATATCTCGTGCCGCAGGACCTCTCCGGATCGCCGAAAATCGCGGTGGGCGATGAGATCCTGGTGAAACTGCGTTTCCGCGCGCAGGAGAGCTTCGAATACCTGGTACTCGAGGATTACCTGCCATCGGGATTTGAGGTGGTGGAGAAGGACGCGTACAAGGGGAACGCCGCGTATTCGCACTGCGAGCGGCGGGACGATAAAATGGTGTACTTCTTCACCAGAGTCCCGAAGAACCAGGTCTGCGAGGTCGCCTACCTGGTGCGGGCTGAGCTTCCCGGGCGCTTCCTGGCAAGGCCGGCGCGCGTCGAATGCATGTACGAGCCGACGATACAGGGCTGGTCGAAAGCCGCCTCGTTCTCGGTCGGGAAAAAATAGGAAACGAAGGGCGCGCGTGCGCGCCCCATTCTATACTGTAATGGTCGTGCCTGATGATGAAACGTGTCGTTTCTCTCGTGTGGTTCTGGAGTGTGATAGCGATCGTGCACGCCGGCGTGTCGTTCGGCGCCGAGGCGCCGGGGTTTTCCGGCGCGAAGGAGGTGATCGCCCGCGCGGAAAGGCTCGTTTCCGAGAGGAAATACGAGTCCGCGTTCAAACTCCTCGCGGAGTTTGACAAGGACTCGAACATCCCGGAAGTGGCGCTGCGCAGGAGCGAGATCGCGCTGAAGTATCATGTGCAGAGCGTGGAGCACTATGCCTTCGGCTTCGTCGACCTGAAGGAGGGAGAAACGCTCGACCAGTACCGCGCAACGGCGGGCCCGTACCGGATATACCCGTTCGAGGTAGACCACGTGCTTGAGGGGCTTGCGGGGAAATATCCGAAAAACGGGAAGCTGTTCAGGGCGCTCGGCGAGTATTACTACGAGGTGGCCGTCCGTTTCGGCGATAACTGGATGAAGCCGCAGGGAGAGCTTCTGAAGCTCGCGGAAAAGAACCTCGCTTCCGCGCGCGATCTTGGCGAGTCTGACTACTACTCCCTCTTCGTCATGGGGACGGTCCGGCTCGCCGAGCGCGACTACGAGCGGGCTGCCGGCCTTCTAAAGGAGTCTATCCGGCTGAAGGAGGACTACCCGCCGGGCCAGTTCAACATGGCCTATGTGCATTTCGCGCGGAAGAATTATGAGGAGGGCCTGCCTTTTGCAAGAAAGGCGTACGACCTTTACGGCGACAGGGACCTGAAATCGGAGGCGGCGCGCATGGTGGGGGTGTTTTACCGTTCGATGAAAGACAACGCCCGCTCCATCGAGTTTTACGAGAAATCGAACGAGCTTGTCCCGAAGAATTTCTATACGCTCACCGGGCTCGTGGGGCTCTATCTTGAGACGAAGGACGCCGGGCGCGCCGGCAGCACCGCGGAAGGGCTTTTCTCGATACAGCCGAAAAATCCGCGCGTATCCGAAGAACTGCTCAACATCTATTACAGGCAGGGATACAAGGACGATCTGCAGCGCTTCTTCTCGCGGATGGAAGACAAATACGCCGGCGACCCGCACGTGGTGGGAAATCTCCGCTTTTACAGGGCGAAATTTTTTGCCCTTGAAAACGACAGGGAAAAGTCCAGGCGGAGCCTTGAGCTCTCGCGCGAGAGTTACGGAAAGGTGTTTCCGAAGGAACACAAGGTGTTCCGGATGATCGACAAGGCGCTCGAGGCGCTGAAGTAACCGGATGTTCTGCAAGAAAAAAATGGAGATTCACGGCCGTTCGTGTCGATAATGAAACAGGATTGGACGAATTGCGCCCGCGTGTGTATTATAGAATAAGAGATGATGAAGAAATCCGTAAAACCGAAGATAAAGGACTTCACCGAGTTTATCGATGACGAGGGAAAGAAGTGGATCCAGACCTCGAAAGAGGACTTCTTTTCCATAAAGGACCTGAACGAGATCATCGGCGCCCTCGACAAAAAAGAGGACGAGGCCGAAGAGATCCTCCTTGCCCGCATCGATTTCAAAAGGGTCAATAAGGACTATTACGAAAAGATCGTCGAGCTCCAGGAGCGGCTGAAGCGCAAGAACGAGCTTTTGCGCCGTCTGGTCACTGAATCGAAGAGGATGGTGCAGACAAAGAACGCCATGCTCCGCGAGCTCATCGAATACGTAAAACAGCTCCATCTCCTGATCGCGTATTACAATATCAATCCCAAGAACATCGAAAAGATCGACATCCCCCCGGAAATGTATCGTGCGTTTATGCGGAAGACAGAGGAACCGGAAGTGGTTTCCGAGGAGGAGCGGATCGAATACACCGATGTAAAGGAGATCGTGCTGGATGACGAAGGCAATGAAACGGGGCAGGCATGAGCTCTTCCCGCTCCTGATCGCGGCACTCCTCTGGTGCGCGTGCGCGAAACCCCTTCCCGGCAACCAGTTCTATACCTATATCCAATCCGATCCCGGCAGGCTCGACCCGTTTTACAGCACCGACGTCGTGTCCGGCCGCGTCCTCACCGCGCTCTGTAACGGGCTTTTTTCGATCGACGAGCACGGCGTTCTGCAAAAGGACCTGGTCGAATCATACACCTTCGACGGGAGGACCCTTGCGGCGACACTGCGGCGCGGTGTGTTCTTTCACAGCGGCAAGGAGCTCACCTCTGACGATGTCATCTTTTCGCTCTCACGCGTCGGCAGGTCCGACAATCCCACATCGCCTCGAAAATGGGTCTTGTCCGATGTTGTCGGATATGAACGGCTCGACGGTCGCCGGTTCGTAATCCGGCTTGCCGGAACGCGCGCCACGTTCCTCCACCGGCTCACCATGCCGTGCGCCTATATCATCTCAAAGAAGGATTTCGAGGAGCGGGGAGCGGTGGTCGGCACCGGGCCTTTCATGCTTGACGAGTGGAGGCAGGACGACCGGATCGCGCTGGTGAAAAATCCCCGCTATCACGGCGGCGTGCCCGCGATCGACGGCATGGTGTTCCGCGTGATTCCGGAGGACCTCACAGCGCGCTTCGAGTTCCTCAACGGTACGCTCGATTACTTTGACGTGCCGTACGTGGAAAAGATCGATTTCCGCGGAAAAGCGTCGCGCGTGGCGGCGGTGAGCGACCTTTCCGTGCACTACGTGGCGCTCAACACGGAGCGCGCCCCCTTCTCAAACCGCGAATTCAGGCGGGCGCTCAATATGGCCGTTGACCGGAAGGCGATCATGCGCTCCCTCTTCCGCGACAGGTTCACCGAGGCGCGCGGTGTTATCCCCCCCGGTGTCGCCGGATACAGCTCCGCGAAGGCCTGCCCGGACTATGACCCGGAAGGCGCCGGGCGCATCATCAGAGGGCTCGGCCTCGAGGGAAGCTCGTTTGACCTCCTCATAAAAGCGGACAACCAGGTATCGCTCATCGCCCAGATGCTGCAGCACTATCTTGGGAAAGCGGGCATCCGCCTGCGCGTCGTGCCCCTCGAGTGGTCGGCGCTCAAATCGCGCACCTACCGCGGGGATTTCTCGATGGCCTTTTACACCTGGAGCGCCGATTATCCGGAACCTGAGAACTACCTCTACCCGCTGTTTCATTCGGCAAGCCGGGGGGCGGGGGGCAACCGGTCGTTTTACGCCAATCCCGCCGTCGACAGGCTCCTCGAGCGGGCGCGCCTGGTTATGAGCGCGGAAAAAAGGTTTGACATCTATCGCGCTGCCGAAAGCATAATTCTCGACGACTCCCCCTGGATATTTCTCTGGTATGGCGACAAGCGCATTGCACTGAGCAGACGCGTGAAGGAATATACGGCGTATCCGGTTTTCAGCGGCCTGAAGGGGGACGCGATTACGATGATCAGAAAGTGATCGTCTTCGAGGAGGACTACCGTGCCTTTGAGGATATTCAATACCCTTACGGGAAGAGTTGAGGAATTCACTCCCGGCGGGGTGAAGAAGGAATGCGTCGGTGATTATCCACCCGTAACCATATACTCGTGCGGCCCCACCGTCTACAGCTACGCCCATATCGGCAACTTCAGGACGTTCATGTTCAACGATTTCTTCCGGCGCTACCTCAAGTTTCGGGGATTCAAGGTCGACCACGCGATGAACATTACCGACGTCGATGACAAGACCATCAACGGCGCGAACCAGGAACGGCTTTCGCTTGCCGACTACACCGACCGGTATGTAAAGATATTTTTCGAGGACCTGAAGGCGCTCAATATCGAGCAGGTGGAGCACACTCCCCGCGCGACCGAATCGATCGACGGAATGATCGATCTAATGTCTCTGCTGAATGAAAAGGGGATCATGTACGAAAAGGACGGCTCCCTCTATTTCAGCATAAAAAAATTCGACAGCTACGGGCGTCTGAGCAGGCTTGATTCGCGCGAGATCAGGGCGGGCGCCCGCTACGACGCCGACGAATACGACAAGGACGACGTGCGCGACTTCGCGCTCTGGAAGGCGTCGAAAGAAGGCGAACCGTCCTGGGACACCCCCTTCGGAAAGGGGAGGCCGGGCTGGCACATCGAGTGCTCGGCGATGGTGCGCGGGGTCTTCGGCCGCACGATCGACGTGCATACCGGCGGCGTCGACCTTATATTCCCGCATCACGAAAACGAGATCGCCCAGAGCGAGGCGGCCTATGGGGAGAAGTTCGTGCGCTACTGGATCCATGTTGAGCACCTTCTCGTCGAAGGCACGAAGATGTCCAAGTCAAAAGGTAATTTCTACACGCTGCGCGACCTGCTTGAAAAGGGCTATTCGCCGCGCGCCATACGCTACCTGCTGATTTCCTCGCATTACCGCAAGCAGCTTAACTTCACGCTCGAAGGGATAAACCAGGCGGCGTCCGCGCTTGAGCGCATCGACAATCTCGTCATCCGGCTCGGTGAGATAACCGGGGATTCGGATGAGAACCTGATGATCAAGACGATATCCGACGACTTTATCAAGAAGTTCATCGAGCATGTCGATGACGACCTGAATATATCCAAGGGCATCGGCGACTTTTTCGAATACATGCACACGGTCAACTCGCTCATCGACGAGGGGCGCGTGTTCAAAAGCGACGCCGAGCGGCTGCTCGGCGTGTTGCGCCGGATAGATTCGGTGTTCGGCTTCATCTTCTTCCCCGGCATGGCCGGCGGCGATGTCGACGTCGCGCGCATCGAAAAGCTGATCCAGGAACGCCTCGACGCGAGAAAGGGCCGCAATTTCAAGCGGGCCGATGAGATCAGGGACTCTCTTCTTGAAGAGGGGATTGTGCTCGAGGACACCAAAGAGGGCACCCGGTGGAAAAAGAGGAAATAATCTTCGGCCGCAACCCGGTCCTTGAATACCTGAAATCGCTTGACGCGGCCGAGCACGCCGAGCTTTTCATCGCGGGCAACGCCCATGGAAAGATCATCGAAGTGATCCGGGACGAGGCTGCCCGCCTCGGTATCCGCGTGCGGCCGCTCGAAAAGGGCTCGATCGCGCGGTTCAACGCCTCCTCATCCATACATCAGGGCGTGGTGCTGAAGCTTCCGCAGAAAAGGAAGCTCACCGGCGGCGACGAGGCCGATATGCTCGAGCGGGTCGCCGAAAGCAACGGCGTGATCGTCGCGCTTGACCAGCTCACCGATCC
This sequence comes from uncultured Leptospiraceae bacterium, assembly GCA_964627815.1. Lineage (GTDB taxonomy): Bacteria > Spirochaetota > UBA4802 > UBA4802 > JAGODF01 > CAZPZJ01. The sequence goes on along the minus strand of CAZVKE010000013.1, from coordinate 31,882 downwards.
CCACAACATCGGATCGATCATCCGCACGACCGAAGTGCTCGGCGGCGATGCCGTGGTGATGCCCAAAGCGCACGCGCCCGGCATCACTCCTTCCATAATTAAAGCATCGGCCGGCGCCACCGCCTATCTTGAAATCCTGATCGTTTCCAATCTCGCGCAGTTTCTCGACAGGGCGAAGGATGCGGGGTTCTGGGTCGTCGGCTGTTCGCAGGAAGGCACCGTCGAGCTCGATGAGCTTGCCGATTGCAGGCCCGCCGTCGTTGTGGTCGGAAGCGAGGGCAGCGGCATGCGCAGCCTGACGCTGAAGAAGTGCGATCACCTTGTCCGCATACCGACGAGGGGAAGGGTTTCCTCGCTCAACGCATCGGTCGCGGCCGGGATCGTCCTGTATGAGATACTGAAAGAAGACTGATATCCCGCGCCTGGCGCGCGGTTCCCATTTTCAGCGGCGGAGAAGGATATGGTACGCACGGGTGTGGCATTTGCGTTTTTCTTCCTCCTGGCTTTCGGTCTTAATTCGCAGGATTATTCCTCAATTATCCATGAATATGCCGCCGACGTCGAAGCCGTAAAGAGCTTGAACGATATGGCGAGAATTGTCAGGTTTGAAAAGGTTTCAGGCGTTGAATCCATATCACCCTCGGATACCTTCTTCACGCTTATGACAAAAGACCCGCCTGCCGAAGTGCGCTTCTCCTCGAAGAGGCTTTCCGAGCTTTACCGGCGGCTCGGAAGCCTGGATGTCCTTTCCCGGATAATGGTCCGCGCCACGATCTACGGCGTGAAGACAAACCGGTTTTCCCCGCAGGACGCCGCCCGACGGTTCACCTTCGATGGGCGCTTGGTCATTGCCGTGCACTGCCCGGACGAGCAGTGTACCGCCGAGGAATTTCTTGTGTTCCTGTCCGATTGAGCGGAGTAAAAAAATATAAATATTTGTTGACCAAATAGAAGAAGAGAAAAATAATCAAAATCAAAAGCCTATTTAAAAAAAGCGGGTTGTGGTATGGATAATCTAAAGAAAGCGGTGATCTTTTCTGCGCTGATAACGGCGGCAAATCTTGCCATAAGCTTTGCCCTGTTGTCGATGAAGGGGGGCTCGGAGTTCAGGGGGTATCTGGCCGGGACCATCCTCAACGCGATATTCGTCCTGCTCTGGGTTTTCGGGGCCAGGAGGGGAATCAAGTCAAACACAATGGTGCTGCTTCTCATAACGCTCGGCGGATTTCCTCTCAGGCTGGGCATCCTGTTGCTCTTCGCCTTCGGCGGATTATATGTTTTCCAGATGGATATCTTCTTTTTTGCGCTGTCATTTCTTGTCGGGACCATCCTGAGCCTCATGATCGAAGTGTGGTTCTTCAGTTCTTTGCGGCTGTCTGATACGGATAAAATAAAGGCAAAGTAGATGCATATGGATATCAAATCACTTGAATCGATGTCAAAAGAAGAGCTCCTCAAGTATCTCGAGGATTACAGTTCCGAGGCGCTCATCATCTCCGATGAAACCGCCAACTTCCGGGTGAACTACCGCTCGCTCCTCGAGGCCGCATCGGATATCATCTTCGTGCTCGATACGAACGGCAACCTGATATACCGGAACTCGGCCTGGGGTCAGATTTTCCTTTACAAGGAAAACGAGGTGCTGGGCAGGCACTTCACCAATTATATCCCCCAGCTTGAAGCAAAACGGGCAAATACCGTATTCAATCTGGTGGTGAGCGAAGGCCAGCAGATATCTAACGAGATCATGAAGACGGTGGACAACAAGGGGAAGACCGCCTACTTCCTTATTAACTTCACTCCCATCCGTTCGGAAGGCGGCGAAATCAAGGGCGTTTTCGGCATCATGCGTAATATCACCGAGATGCACCTGATGGAGAAAAAGCTCAAGGAGAACACCCGCCGTCTCGAGGAAAAAATCAAGGAGCAGCTCAGCCAGGCGGAAGAGCTGCGGCATATTCAGACGATCAACGATGATATCATCAATAATGTTCCGATCGGTATCTTCTCGATGGACCCCACGGGAATCATGCTCAATGAAAATCCGGCGCTGAAGCGCTTCATGGGCCACCCGGTCAACGAAACGCGGGTGGGGGTCAACCTTCTGCAGTATGAGGGTTTCAAGCAGTCAGGGCTTGACAGGGCGTTTGAGGAGGTCATTGAGTCCAAAAGATCGGTGGCGATGCGCAACGTGAAATACGTTCCCATTTCGAAGGACAGGCTCCTGACGATCAATGTGAGGATGGACCCGATCCTTGACAATCAGAACAAGGTGAAAAACGTGCTCGTCATCGTGGAGGACGCCACCGAGCAGGCGATGATCGCGAGCAATATGCAGAAGGCCGAGCGGCTGTCGGCGATGGGGCTTCTCGCGGCCGGCGTTGCCTACGAGCTCAAGGTTCCGATCAATCTGATGACGGTCAACGCCAATTTTATCGAAAAGAACATCGACCCGGCAAGCCCGATGGTGGATTACGTCAAGTCGCTCAGGGAGGAGCTCGTCAGGATACGCAATATCACCGACCAGCTCCTCAATCTGGCAAAGCCTGCCGAGCACGACCAGGAGACGTTTGAAGTCGACAAGCTCATTACCAGCCACCCGATCCAGATCACGCTCAACCGGATGAGGGACAGCGGATACGATATCGTCACCGACATTCCCGAAGAGGCGCCCCTGATCCGCGGAACGAAGTCGCAGCTGGTGCAGGTGCTGCTCCACCTGATCTCGAACGCGGAAGACGCGATGCCCGAAAAAGGAAGGCTTCGCATCGGAGTCGGGAGGGTTCAGCAGAACGGCGAAGAGTTCGCGTCAGTTTCGGTCGAGGACTCGGGAATCGGGATCCCCGAGGAAAATCTGAAGATGGTGTTTCAGCCATTCTTCTCGACCAAGGGGCAGAAATCGACGGGACTGGGACTCATGGTCACCTACTCGATAATTGAAAACCATGGCGGCGTGATAGGGGTGAAAAGCAAAGTGGGCGAGGGGACATCCTTCAGGATTCTTCTTCCGGCGGTAAAGGCTGCCGACGAACAATAGTCTCATCAGAGGACCATATATGGAAAAAGCAACCACCGAGCGTTATAAAGTCTATAAATCGATGGAATCGATCCTTGAGCAGGAGGGGTATAACGTCTTCACCCAGGACGGATCGGTGCCGTCATACCGCCCCGAGATGGAGGAGTCGCAGGAAGCGCAGAGCTCCAAATCAGGATTTGTGCTGACGGCTCAGGCCGAGAAGAAGCCGGGCAAAAGCCCCGTGATCGTTCCGCTCCCTTCAAAGGCCGACGACAAGGAGTACGACATCCCGACGATCACCGGATACCTGAAATGGCACATGGACCGCATCTCCAAGAACGTTATCGGGCGCGACGAGATCATCAAACAGGCGATGTTCGCGATCCTGACGCGCGAGCACATGCTGCTTCTGAGCCGCACCGGTATGGCTAAGTCGTATCTCGCGAACTACGTTTTCAACACCTTCGATAACGTGCGCGTCTTCTCATCGCAGGCGACGAAGGACCAGACGCCGGACAACTACTTCGGCCCCTACAATATCGAGGAATTCAAGAAGGGGCGTATCCGCCACAATATCCACGGCTCCATCATCGAATCCGACCTTGTCTTCCTTGACGAGTTTTTTGACGCGAGCGACGTGGTGCTGCGCTCGCTTCTGTCGGTGCTCAACGAGCGCAAGTTTATCAACGGCCCTGAGATCATCGACTCGGCGGTGCACACTGCGATCGCCACGGCCAACTATATGCGGATGAACGAGGTCACCGAGGCGGTGCTCGACCGGTTCGGCTACAAATCGATCATCCCCGAGGACAACAACGTCTACACGCAGATCCTGATCGACCACACTTACTCGTTCAGCAAGGGCGTGGCGATCGATCCCGACAAGAAGATCCCGTTCACGCAGATGATCTACATATCCGACATCATCAGAAACAACAACCGGTCGATAAAGGTCGAGATTCCGGATTTCATCTACTTCATGAAAAACGTCATCGTGAACAAGTTCATGGGCGAGATGCGCAAGAGCGACTATAATTACTTCATCAGCCCGCGGAAGCAGGCCAAGATCGCCGACTTCCTGCGCGCCTCGGCATTGCTCGATAACCGCTTCGAGGCGAACATGGAGGACGTGAAGAACATGTACCTCACCCTCTGTACGCTCAACAGCTTCGTATCGATAAAGGCGCGCGACAAGTCCGAGAAGGACGTGTTCCTCGATACCTACCAGCAGACGATGGTGCATTTCAACACCACGGGCGCTTACCAGCAGATCGAGTTTCTGCTCAACATGCGCAGGATCTTCCAGGAAATCCGGGAAGACCCGGACAAGAAGGACAAGCTCAAGCACACCAGAGGGCTGCTCGAGGGACTGAAGAACCTGTTCAAGAAGATATTCCCGTCCAAGAGCAAGATCGAGGACGAGGAGATCACGCTCGAGACGCTCAAAAACAGCATCGCCGAGGTGAACCCGGCCGTCGAGGAGGCGCGGGAGCTCAAGGAGGGGATTCTCAGAGACTACAAGGACATCCTCCTGTAAGCGGGGATCGCGGTCGTGTCAGATTATATATCCACACTTTCCAAACCCGAAAGGCCGAGCCTCGATTTCTTCGAGTACTGGGACGCGCTCGGCTTTTTTGACAATGTGCAGGCGATCCTACCTCCGCAGTTTTTCATAATATTCGAAATCGCGCGGGTCATTTTCACGCAGGAATTCATCTCCGACGCGCTCTCCGCGATCGAGGACATTTCCCGCGAGGAGAAGGTCGAGGCGCCCAACCGCGATGAAACGATCCTCATCAACCGCGTCGAGCGTATTTCCCCGCTTTCCGACAACATGGAGATCGATTTCTACCATACGATCTACGATCTGAAAAAGACGCTTCCCCGCGAGCTCGCGCTCGATGACGACATGTTCAACATGAAGCTGCTGACGCGCTCGCTTCTGGTGCAGCGCTTTTACGAGACCGAGGCGGACAAGTTCAAGCCGATATCGACGCTGCGCGATGAGTCGGGAAAGGACGCGAACAAGTTCGAGCAGAAGTTCTACCTCCTGCTTGACAGCTCGCGTTCGATGGACATGAAGATGCGCCTCTTCTTCGCCAAGTGCCTGGTGGCGGAGTTTCTCCGGAGGAAGTTCAACAGCAAGGCGAAGATTTTCTTCCGCCAGTTCGACTCCAAGCTCGGCGACCTGATCAAGCTTGAGAAGAAGGAGGATTTTCCGTTCCTGGTCGAGGAGATCCTCTACACCACGACGGGCGGGACGAGCACGAACCTTCAGGAGGCGATCTACCAGGCGATCGAGGACATCAAGTACGACAAGGATATGATCAACGCGGAGATCCTTGTGGTGACCGACGGTATCAGCAAGATCGAAAAATTCAAGCTGAAGGAGCGCCTCGGCGAGATCAGGCTCAACGTGCTCAAGATCGGCAAGGACCTGGTCGAGGCGAATTTTTACGACATGATGCAGATCGTCAACCTCAACCGCCTTGATTTCGATCCTTCGCGCCTCAATATCAACGACATCAAACGCAAGATGGAGAAGACCAATAACGACGAATCGGTGCTCTCCTCCACGGAAAAACGGGCGTTCCGCTTTCTCCTTGATTATTCCGAGCGCGTGTTTCAGGACCTCAAGGATATATCGAACCAGTTCATCGAAATCCCCGACCTCGAGCCGACACGCCTTTTCCAGCTGACCGACGAGGGCCTCGACTTCATTGAAACAACGGCTGACGAGTACGACAGGATCGATTTCGAGGGAAAGGAGATCACCGAGCTTACCCGCCTCTACAAAAAGGCGTATTTCCTGAGCGAATATATCGAGCTGTTGATGGAATACGGCGAGAACGTCAGCCACCAGACGCTGAACGTCGCCTATGAGAAGCTCCGCAAAATACGACAGCGCATGCTCAACGACCCGCTGCTCTACGACATTATCACCAGGGAGAAGGGGTACGACGAGGACAAGAAGACGATGAAGCTCTCGCGCCGGGAGGCCCGCAAGAGGCTGAAGGAAATGCAGCTTAAGAGCAAGAACCTCACCACGAAGGACATGAAGCGGGCGCAGATGCTGCTCACCATGGACGTGGGAGAGGGAAGCATGGGTCAGTTTTTCAAGCTGTTGCTGGTCAAGCTATGGCAGCTTGTCATGAAAGGGGTCGACCTGGTCCTTCGCAGAAAAAAGGACGGTGACGAAGAGCAGTAAAAAACCCGCCTGATGGCGGGTTTTGTTTTTTCAAAGCTTCTCGTTTTCGTACCACTGGATCGCCTCGACGAAGATGTCGATGTTGTTTTTCGTGGGGCGCCAGTTGAGCTCGCTCTTCGCGCGGTCGCAGTCGAGGACGAAATTCGAAACGATGAACATCACATGTTCCTTGCGCAGATAGTTGATGTTCAGCGGTTTGAGGATGAAGGAGAGAAGCTTTGTCGTGGACGGCGATATGTGTTTGATCGCGCAGTCGAGCTTCGCCCGTTCGCGGACCTTCACCACCTGTTCCATCTGGGTGGGCACATCGTCCGAACCGAGGTTGTATATCCGCCCCCTTGAGCCCTGCGTGCCGACCGCCTTGATCATCGCGTCGGCCACATCGTCGGGATGGACAAGCTGGAAGCGGGTGCTGCCGTCACCGGCGATATAAAGCTGGTTCGCGTCGCCGTTGGCGAGGGCCATGTAGAGAATGATCAGGATCATCGGATCGTCGATATTGGCGCCGGCCATGATCGTGGGGCGGAAAATCGTTATATCCATCCCTTCCTTTTCCACCGCTTTAAGGAGGCGCGCTTCTATTTTGAGCTTGTCTTTGCCGTACGGGGTGACCGGTTTCTTCTGGTCGTCCTCGCGCACAAGCATCGATTCGGTTTTGCCGTATACTTCTCCGGTGGAAAGGAATATGATCTTTTTGACCTCGCACTCTTTGGCGGCCTTGAGAAGGTTTTCCGTGCCCTGGATGTTCACCTTCTTCATGTGGCGGCGGCCGTCGTGTGCCGGGTTTTCGATGTCGTAGAGGTGATAGATTATATCGACGTCTTCACAGGCCTCGAGAAGGGTTTCATAATCGAGAAGATTTCCCTCGATGAACTCGGCGGATTGCGGAAAGTCCTTCCGCTTCCAGTTGTCGAATCCCCTGACCTGCTTGCCGTCTTTTGAAAGCTTCCGAACGAGGCTCTGTCCGGCCAGACTGTTACATCCTGTTATTAAGATCATATAACCTCCCGGTACGGTAAATTCGATCACCCGCTCGCGGACACAATCCGCACGAAGGATAAAAATGGTAACGCTTTCTTTCTGTATACGAACCGTGGTATATACAAATATTCTTTTTGCTTTTCGTCAAGAACAATTGCGGATTTGATCCTTTAAAAGCGCCGCATCGACGGCGGCTCAGAGCCTGGAATGGGGGATGGCGAGCAGGCGGCGGATGGCGCGCGAGACGAGTATCCCTTCGACCCTGCCGGTGATGTCGGAGGCCTTTATGACGCGAAAATCGATGCCGGAGGCGCGATTGTCAGAAGCGACAAGCGCCTCACCGGGCCCGACTCGAAGGATTTCCCGGCCGGATAGAGGGGCGGGCGTGTCGTTGCTGAAAAGTATCGGGTATTTTCGCTCGCCGTTTGCTTCGTAGTAGAGCTGTTCTATGTTGTCAAAGCCCGCCTTCCGTGCTTCTGCGTCGCCGTATACGCCGAGCGAGAGCGGCACGTCGTTGACGGTAATGACCCGGCTGGCGAACCGGACCACGCTGCCTCCGGCCGCGAGCACCCTTCCGAACGACTTGGTCCCGGAGTGAAGATATATGACGACATCCCCCGCCGCCGGCTCACGTACTGAGAACCTGTCGACAAGCACGCGCTCCCCGGCGCGGAGGGAGGGCGCCATCCGGTCGTCCGGAACCCTGACGGCCGAGAAGAACGCGAGGGTCACGAAAGACAAAAGCGCGGTGAGGCACAATGACGCCGCCATATACGCGAGATAAACCGGCACGGTGTTGTACCGCTTACGGGAGGCGCCTCTTCCGCGCCGCGCGTAGGCGAACGCTTCCGCCGGCGAGGCGGCCCACAGCAGGAGAGCGGAAAGAAGCATCACGACGAAAAAGATCAGGTGGTTTCTGGCCGGAAAGCGTGCCGCGTAAAAAGGTATGGTGAATACGAGGAGCGCTATCCCCCCCTGAAAGGCCGTTCCCCTGCCAAACTCCCCGTTGTATACCTGGCCGAGGCCGGGGAAGAACAGGGAAAGCAGAAAGGCCGCCGGGGCATTGCGTTTCCAGGGGGTGCCGGAATGGATGAGCGCGCTTTTCATAGGAACGATTCGATAAACCGCCTGACGGTGTCCTTGCCCTGGAAGACGCCGAAATGCCCCTCGCAGAGGATGTCGGCGTCAAGCGAGATGAGGAACTCGAGCGAGCGGATATAGTCGGAGCGGCTTGAGCGCAGCACGTCGTTGAGCGGGCCGTGCACGTCCTGACCGAAGAGCACGAGCCTGCCGTCTGAGCGAACCGTAAGCACCGACGACCCGGGCGAGTGGCCGGGCGCGTGAAGGAATGCTATCTCGAGCCCGCCGAGCGTGAAATCCTGACGCGCGCCTTCGACCTTGATGTCGATCTTCACCGGTTCCATATGCGTGCCGTACCAGCGCGCCGCGGTGACGATCGAGTCTCCATCCTCGAGGAAGGCGGCGTCGAGCTCGTGCGCCACGACTTTGCACGGGCAGAGCGAACGCAGTGATTCGATGCCGCCGGTATGGTCGAAGTGGCAGTGGGTGATGAAGATGTAGTCGATCGCATCCATCGAGATCCCGGAGGCGGATATATTCTCCCTGACGCGCTGTGTCCCTTTGCCGGTGCCTGCGTCGACGAGCGCGGCGTGTCCGCCGTCGGCGATTAGATAGACCGCCGCGTCCGCGGGGTGCGACAGGTCAGAGCCGCCGACCTGAAAGATGTGAGAGGTGATCTTCACCGGTTACCTTCCGGAAACCTCCGCGCTCCGCCGCGCGAGCTCACGGTCAAGCGCCTCCCTGACTTTCCCCGCGTCGGGCGGGAGTGTGAGCGGCATGTTGGCATGGCGGGAGGATACCCCTTCGAGCGTGCCTTCGTGATATCCCACCTTGAACTCGGAGAACTTGAGGCCGTGCGCGGTCGAAATCACGATCGTTCGGTCGCTTTTTGAAATATCGCCGCGCTCGACGAGCTTCATGAGGACGGCAAGCGCCACGCCGGTATGCGGGCAGCTGTAAAGCCCGGTGCGGTCGGCAAGCGCGGCGGCTTCGGCAAGCTCGTCTTCGCTTGCCTGCTCGACGATGCCGTCGAACTGAGTGAGCGCATGGACCGCTTTTTTGTACGATACCGGATTGCCGATCTGTATCGCCGAAGCGAGCGTCTTCTTCGGGGTTATCGGCTCGAATTCTGCATAGCCGTTCAGGTACGAGCGGTAGAGCGGATTGGCGTGCTCAGCCTGAGCGAGCACGATCCTCGGTTTTTTGGTGATAAGGCCGAGCTCGAGCATCATCGAAAAGCCGTTCCCGAGCGCGGACACGTTGCCGAGGTTCCCGCCCGGGATGATGATGACGTCCGGGACCTCCCAGTCGAACTGCTGGACGAGCTCGATAGAGATCGATTTCTGCCCCTCAATGCGAAGCGAGTTCATCGAGTTCGCCAGGTAGATCGAATTGTCCTTCGTCACCTCCTGCACGATGCGCATGCAGCCGTCGAAATCGGTGTCGAGCGAAAGCACGATGGAGCCGTTGGACATCGGCTGCACGAGCTGCGCGGTCGAGATCTTGTTGGCGGGGAGGAAGACGATTGACGGAATGCCGGCGTATGCGCAGTAGGCCGCGAGCGCCGCGGAGGTGTCGCCGGTGGAGGCGCAGGCGACCGCCTTGATCGGTTTGCCGCGCGATATCATCTCGTTGACCATCGAAACGAGCACCGTCATGCCGAGGTCCTTGAACGAGCCGGTGTGGCTGTTGCCGCACATCTTGATCCAGAGGTCGTTCATGCCGAGCATCTTGCCGAAGCGCCGTGCCCAGAAGAGGTTTGTGTTTCCCTCGAACATCGAGACGATGTTGTCGTTGTCGATGCCGGGGCACACCCATTCCTTTTTGCCCCATACGCCGCTGCCGTACGGCCATTCGGTCTTGCCCACGCGCCCGTCGAAAAGCGCTCTCCATTCTGCCGGCGTCTTCGCGCGCAGCCTGTCGATATCGTGGTGCACTTCGAGAAGGCCGCCGCATTTTTTGCAGCTGTAGACTATTTCGTCAAGCGGGTACTCCTCGCCGCACCTCGAGATGCAGCGGAACACCGCCCGGTAGGAATTGTTACTCATTGTCCGCTCCGATGGAAAAAGAATCTTCAACCCTGATCAGGGTAATGTTTTCGATAAAGCTGTAGGTGCGCATCTCCTCGATCGAGGCGAGGATTCCGCTTTCCCGCGCGCGGTGCGTCATGATCACGAGCGGCACGAACGCGCTCGACTGTTCCTTCTGCATCACCGAGGCGATGGAGATGTTGTTCTTCCCGAGGACGCCTGATATCTTGGAAAGAATCCCGGGGCTGTCCTCGACGTGCACGCGCATGTAGTAGCGCGAGAGCCGCTTTTCCGGCGGAAGGTAGTTTGCTTCCTCAAGGTCGGGAGTTGCCGCGCCGGCGTTCGACCCGTTGCGCGCGATCCTTACGATGTCGCTCACCACGGCGGAAGCGGTGGGAAGGCTCCCGGCGCCCTTGCCGGTCAGCGTGACCGGGCCGGTCATGTCGCCGACGAACATCACGGCGTTGAATTCGTTGCGCACCGAGGCGAGCGGGTGCGTGTGGTGGAGCATGGTCGGGTGGACGCGGATGTCGATCTCGCCGTCGGCCTGCTTCGCGATGCCGAGGAGCTTGATCACGTAGCCCATCTCGCGCGCGTAGCGGATGTCGAGGTCACTGATGCGGGTGATTCCCTCTTTGCGTATCGACGCGTAGTCTATCCGGCGGTTGAAGGCGAGCATGGCCACGATCGCCGTTTTATGCGCGGCGTCGTATCCCTCGATGTCGAAGGTCGGATCAGCCTCCGCGAATCCGAGTTCCTGCGCGCCTTTGAGAGCCGTCTCGAAGGTCAGTCCCTTTTCGTCCATCGTGGTGAGGATATAGTTCGTGGTGCCGTTCAGTATCCCCACGACTTCGGATATACTGTTGCCCACGAGGCCCGATGTCAGGGCGAGAATGCACGGTATCCCCCCGCCGACCGAAGCCTCAAAGCCCACCGCGCGTCCTTTCGAGTATGCGGCGGGGAATATCGCCTCGCCGGCCTCGGCGAGGAGCTTCTTGTTGGCGGTCACGACGTCCTTGCCGTTCTGCAGCGCTTCGACGATGATGGAGCGGGCGGGCTCAATGCCGCCGATGAGCTCGATCACGATGTCGATCCGAGGGTCGCTCACGATCTCGTGCCAGTCTCCGGTGACGGCGATGCCTCCGGCAATTTTACGCACCTCGTCGGCGCGCGTGTCGCAGATGGCCGCGATTTCAATATCAATACCGGTCCTGCCGGCGATGATGCTCCTGTTCTTTTTGATGAGCTCGTAGACACCGCTGCCCACGGTGCCGAACCCGATAAGGCCCGCTTTGATCAGTCTGCCCATGAGATATCCCCTGATTTTTGTCCGGATTACAACGCGTCAGCCAAGCACTATGCACGGCGTTCGGCGCTTTTGTCAATACAAATGCGGCGGGTTACTTCGACTTCAGCCGGTACACGCCGTCCCAGTTTTTCGGCGGGGGCGTCTTCGCGAACTCGGTGCATCGCTCCACGTAGGTCTTGCACGGGCCGTCCTCGGCCACGACGCGCAGCCCCGCGCGGAAGGAGTTCTTCGCCTTCTCCCATTCGCGCGCCTGGAAGAGCTCGAGGCCGGTGTTGTACTTGTCGAGGAGGTCACGCTGCTGGTCGGTAAGCGCCCCTTTCTTTGCCATCAGTTCGAACACGACGATCGGCTCTTCCTTTCCGACAACGCGGATGCGGTCGAGCTGGCGGACTTCCACCGCGTCGCCGACCTCGCGCCGCGTGAACTCGCTTATCATGATGTGTGTGCCGTAGAACTTGTTGGCACCTTCGAGGCGCGAGGCCAGGTTGACCGAGTCTCCCATGACGGTGTAGTCCATCCGTGTGCGCGACCCCATATTGCCCACGACCGCCTCGCCGGAATTCATGCCGATGCGCACGTAGAGCTCGTCGCGGCCCTGTTCCTTCCATTTCTTGCGCATCTGCGCGAGGCGCGCCTGCATGTCAAGCGCGGTGTAACAGGCGCGGCGGGCGTGGTCGGCAAAGAAGTGCGGCGCGCCGAAGAACGCCATGATCGCGTCTCCTTCGTACTTGTCGATGGTGCCGTCGTAGCCGAGGAGGATGTCGGTCATCTCCGAAAGGTATTCGTTCAGGAGCGCCACGAGTTCCGTCGGGGCGAGCTTTTCGGATATCGTCGAGAACTTCGCCACGTCGGAGAAGAACGTGGTGATCGTCCGGCTTTCACCGCCGAGCTTGAACGAGTCCGGGTCCTTGATGATGTTCTCGATGACCGACGGCGAGAGGTAGTGGGAGAACGCGAGCTTGATGAACCGTTTCTGGCTCTCCTCTTTTATGAATTTGATCGACGCGATGGTGATCGAAGGCAGGAGCAGGGCGAGCGAGGTGCCGAGCTGGTCGATCCATATGAGCGATATCGCGAAGAGCGCCGTGTTGGCGGCGTTGATTACGATAAACGAGACGGCGATCGTGATGAGCGAGTTTCGCGCGTTCATGCGCTGAACCACAAGGCCGATGAAAAGCGCGATGACGAGCATGACCAGGTAGTTGATATAGTCCTTCACGCGGACGATGAATTTTCTCTGGAGGATGGTGTTGATGATGTTGTGGTAGGTGCCCACCATCAGGTATTCCGACGAGAGCGGTGTGACGCCGATGTCCTGCGTGGCGGTCGCGGTAAGGCCGGCGATCGCCACATGATCCTGAAGGTCTTCGGTGTCGATGACGAGGCGTATCGCCTTGGAGTAGTTTTCCAGCCCTGCGAGCGATTCGGCAAGCTCGTGGGTGCTCCCCGCCTTGATCTTTTCCTTCGTCGCCTTGATTTCCTCGAACACTGATGCGGCGAGCGCAAGTTCTGTTTCCCTGATCTTCGAGCGCAGCGCCCGGATTGCTTCAGCTGCGGCGGATTTCGCCGCGGCATCGGCGGCGGAGGCGAACGCCGCGCGCTGGCTTTCGAGCTGTTCGCGAAGCTCCGCGCGCACCGACGATCCGGACTCCTTTTCGCGCGTGTCGAAGAAATCATGTATCTCGCTTTTCACCTCGCCGTATTCGATCAGGCTGTAGAAGGGAACATGTTTGAACGCCGATTTGAAATCCCCCGCCCAGTTGATGTAGAACATTCCGTGACGGTCGATGGGGATGGTGATATCGCCCTTTTTATACGTGAGCGGATCAACCGCGTCCTTCAGGGTGATGTGCGCGCCCGGCACGACCTCGACGCGCTCCATCTTCACGCCGCACAGGTCCATGAGCATCACGACCGACATGTGGAAATAGAGCCGGTCGTTGAAGTTGCGCACCAGGCGGATCCTGCGCGAAATGCCGTCCGGGTCGAAGTCGCTGTCGACGAACCCGAAAAGGCGCGTCTGGCTTACGACCGGCGCGATCGGATACATGATCGCGACGCGGTCGGGATCGATGAGGCCGCGGTAGTGGGCCTTCCTGTCCGCCGGCACCGGTATCGAGGCGCGGGCCGTGAACAGCTCCCTGGCCTTCGCCGCTTCATTCCTTTTCGCGGCGTCCGAGTCTTTTTCGACGAAGCGCTCCTTCTGGAACGAGTAAGGAAGGACGAAGTGGGCCTGGCCGGCGATCGCCTTCGCGAGCGCGGCGTCGTTGTCGATGATCGCGGCGTCGATATCGGCGCGCGCCAGGCGTTTGCCCTTCGAGGCCTTTTCAATGAGCTCGGCGGCCTTTGCTTTATCGACCATGGCCGGCGACTCGTCAGGGAACTGGATGTCAAACGCGACCTGCCGTATTCCCGCTTCTTTCAGGACTTCAAGGCCCGCGGCGTAGACAGTGCGCGGCCAGGGGAACTGGCCGATGCTGTTGATGCTGTTGTCGTCGATGTCGAGGAAGGTGAGGCGGTCCCACTGCGCCGTGCGGGGTTTCAGCGTAAAGCGGATGTCGTAGAGCTTGAGCTCGAAGAGGTCGTACACCTGGGTCAGGCTGAAAAGCGCCACGATTATAAAAGATATGATTCCGATCACGGGGCCGGAGACGCTGCTGCCGGTCAGGAATTCGGCGAGGGAGGATAACAGTTTTTTCATTGCGGGTGACCTCGGTTCTTCAGTCTGAATGACGCATTCAAACCGATAATCACCAAAAAGTCAATTATAACAGTAAAAAATTTCCCCCCGCCGGCGGCAGGTGTCTGGATACGCGGCGGGAAAAGCTGCGGCCCCGGTTTCAGCGCAGGACGTCTTTCAGTGAGCTCAACTCGAGGAGGCCCATGACGCTCGTCGAGGCGTTGGCGATGCGAAGGTCCCTGCTTTTCTGCTTCTGCTGCTTGTTGAGCATGATCAGAAGGCTGATGCCGGTGGAATCGATATATCCGACGCGTGAAAGGTCAATCTCGATGTCCTTCTGCGTTTTCTCCCCTATTTCGGAGAGGGTATCCTTGAACTCCTTTATCGACTGGAGTTCAACGGCGCCGTCCAGAACGATCACGATCTTTGTATCCAGCTCGGTAACCGATAGTTTCATGCCTGACTCTCCGTATGCCGCGGCGAATGGCCGTTCCGGCATGCTGATCTGATGGTCGATCAAATGTCACACGGTGTGCCTGTTTCTGTCAAGAGGAAATATGTCGCATGACGGCATTCTTAAAAAAAAGAGGGGCGGATATATCCCCCTCCAAATAATCCTTGACCGATTTGCCGGATATCGCGGCTAATGTGCACCAGCGTGTAAAATAATGCGCAAGTACGCCGCCGCGCGTGTTCGGCGGACAGATAACGGGAAGAGGGCCATTTGCCTAAAACAAAAAAAGACGGGAACCTTAAGTCCGAGGCGAGAAAAAAAGCGATTCTGGACGCGCTGAAGCGCTGCCTCGATACATACGCTTATTCCTATATATCGATGCAGCTTGTGGCCGACGAGGCCGGGGTTTCGAAAGGCGGGCTGCGCTACTACTTCCCGACGAAGGAATCGCTCTTCATCGAGCTCCTCAACGACTTCTTCAACCAGATAGAAGAGGAGCACATGCGCATCATCGACAGCCCGGACCAGGGACGCGACAAGTTCGTGCTCTCGACGCTCTTCGGTATTGAGCGGTTCGTGCTCAACGAGAAAAACATCAAGATATTTCTCAACCTCTTTCTCTACGCCATCGAGGAGGAGAAGATCCGCATACCGATACGTACCTTCTTCCGCAACCACCTCGACATCTACAAAAAGGTCATCGTGCAGGCGAAGGAAAACCTGCCGGTTATCGACAGGTCCGAGTTCGACCTGCAGTTCCTCGCCCGCATCACCCAGATCATCTTCCTGAGCACGGGCCTTCTCGAAGTGATCGACCCGATCGGCATGGACCCCTCCAAGCTCGCGAGGTATGTTATTTCGTTGTTTGAGGAGTAGGCTCCACGGGGTTTTCTTACGTCCTTTTTGTACCGGCACTATGCCAGCACCCTGCCCGGTGGTTTCCTTCCCGTCGGTAGCTTTTCACGGGTGAAAGGCTCCGCCCTTCCCCCGTGCGCCCCCATCCCGCCGCTCAAGTGCCGCGGGGGCTCGGAGATATGCATTGTCATGAAGGACATCCTATACGGCTGCGAACTCAACCTCCTGTTGAGTCGCAGACCCCTGTCGCCGCCGTCCGTGGCGGCGACTGTCAGGTGAATACTATCTCTGTACAGATTACTATATCTGTACAAATCTATTGCCTTTTCTAATTGCTTGTTTGTGATCTTCTATTGCTTTATCATAATTCTTTGATAAATAATATGCACCTCCTCTATTGTAGTAATTAAAAGGATTGTCATGTTCTTGTTTTATCAATTCAGTATAATGTTTTACTTCCTGTTGATATTTTTCAACGATCCTGTTCTCATTGTTGCATGCCGCAAAGAGAATAAATACTATCGCTATTGCTGCTATACCATTATGATTCATAAATAATTGCACACCCCTTCAATTATTTGCTGTGCCTCATCGGGAGATAATTGTGTCCAACATCTAATGATTTACGCAACAATATTATTGAATCGCGTTGTTCCTTTGAGGGCGGCGAAAGGCGATTTGTGGTAAAATCCGGGCTTGCAGGATTTCATCTCCCCCCTCGCTTTTTCAAAGAGAGGTCGCTCCTTTGCATCCGTGCAGCCGCGACACTAAGGCATCCGTGCTTGTCGGGGTCGATGGGGTGGGTGTGCCAAAAAAAAAGGGGGCGCTTTTGGCGTCCCCCACATGGAATAATCTTTATGCTTTTACTGAACTATTACCTGTACTGTTGACGTCGAGGTGATGTCCGTCCCGTCCTTCATGACCCTGAGCTCGATGTAGGTCGTCGCGAAGGAGTAGTCCGGATCGCCGTTCGCGCCGTCGATCGAGGAATCCTGCTCGTTGACGGTGATCGTAAATCCGCTCCATACGAAGTCCTTCACCGGGGTCTGGTCGGATTCCCATCGCTGGTAGTAGACTTCGTTCTGGTGCCCCGCGATATCGTAGATGCCGTAGGCGGTCAGGTAGACCGTCGCGCCCGCGTCGATGTTCGCAAGCCTGATGCTGAAGCTTTTCGCCGGCGATCCGAACGCCCAGCCGAAGAGCGCCTTCCCGTTGACGATAAGGTCGCTGACCGCGAAGGTGCCGGCCGAGCGCAGCGGCACCGATGCGAAGAGCGAATTCTCCTGCGCGGTGTCGTCAACCGATACGATGACCGTGGCGGAATATTCGACGCCGTTAACGGTAACGGTGACCGTATAGGTCGCGCTCACGTCGAGCGGATTTGACGGCGTAAAGGTGATGTCGCCGGTCGCCTGGTCTATCCCGATTGTGCCGGTGATGGTATTGCCGTTGTTATCGGTGACGGTGATGGTGATGCCGTCGGCAAGCTGCCAGGCGCCGCCGCTCTGCTGTGTAAGCTGAACGTTGTCGCCGTCTATGGTAATACGGCCGTCGGTCACATCAACGACGATCGTACCGTTTTTTACGGTGATTTCAGGAACGCTCGATACCCCGTTTCCTTCGCTGTTGCCGCCGGTATTGTTGACGACGTCCTGGCCGGTCATGGCGTCATTGCTGCTCGAACCGCCCGAACAGCTGAACATGAGCGAAGCCGTCATGATGGCTATGGTGAAGAGTTTGATCGATTTCATCTGTTACCTCCTTGTGTGCGACAGATACCAGGATTTTCTTCCATGATATATATCCTTTGTAACGATTATCGGATTTCATGTCAAATAAAAAAAGCCCATACGGGCTTTTTTTATTGCTAAAAGCGGATTTTTTTCAGGATTTTTAGACGATTTCTGATCATTTTATTGATTTATGCTGGTTTATGATGGATAGGGAGAGGAAAGCCGCGGGCGGCTTTCCTCTCCCGGAGGATTTTTCAGAAGATAAGGTTGAATCCTGCCATGGCGAAGTGGCGGGTTTCCTCGGAGGAGCTGTAGGCGGCCCCGGGTAAGAAAACCGCGTAATTCGCGAAAAACGAGAGGTCGGACAGGAGCTGCCAGCGCAGCGCCGCGTCCCCGCCTTGCCCGATATCGCTGTTGTCGAAGGGGGCCTCTCCGTAGTTGATATAGGCCTCCGAGTTGTACTTCCGGTAGTAGGAGTACTTCAGCACGATATTTATCCGGCGCAGCGTCCGGTAGTCGGACCAGGAGAACGGCGAGAAGGCGAACCCGGCCCTTCCGATCTCGATATTGGCGAGCACAGGCCGCAGCGCGTATCCTCCCGAAAACGTGCCGAAATAGAGGAACCCGGTATCGGTGCCGGCGGCGTTGCCGGTGGGGTCGCGGTAGTTGTTCCGGTCGGCGTCTCCGGAACCGTAGGCCGCCTGAAGGATGATCGCCGGCTTGAAGATTGTGTCAAAGAACCAGTTCATGCCGAGCTGTCCGGCGTGGGCGCGCACGCTCTCCTGCGTCGTCGTTCCGGTGAGATAACTCTTTCCCGTCTCGTAGACGAATTCGCCGTAATAGCTGAACCCGCTTCCGAGGACGCCCCTGAACCCGCCGCCGTAGTACTGCGACTGGTAGCGCGTTTTGCTGGTGTCGGTCTCGTCGGCGAGGTCTATCTGCGCCAGGCCGAACAGGTAGACGGTCTGGTTGTAGAAATTGCGCGAGAGTGACCCGCCCGCGAAGACGCGCCGCGCTCCGTCGGCGATGTCCACGTCGCTCAGGTTGTACGGGTTGTCGTCCTTCCGTAAAAGCCCGGTGTAGGAGCCGAGGATCTTGATATCGACGATCGATGAGAAGATATTGAACTCCGCGCCGTCGCCTCTCCCGTTCAGGACGAGCCCCGTGCCGATCACGAAAAATTTGCGCCCGATGAAAAGGCGCACCGAACCGCTGTCGGTCGAGAGCTTGATATAACCGGCGTCAAGGTCGAAGATCGGGTCGAGGTCGCCCGCGTTCGTCTCCTTCTCGCGGAACGCCGACTGATAGACGTAGCGGCCCCGGACATAGATGTCGCTCGCGCCCCAGAGGGTGCTGCGCATCCAGACGCGCGTGCTCACGTAGGAGATGCCGAGCTCGCTCGAGCCGACGCGCTCGTCGATCGCGAACGGCGTTATCCAGCCCCCGTAGCTCATGGTGAACGGGGAAACGGCCGGCCCGGTGACGCGCATGTCGTCCCCGGCGATGTAGGTCGAAAGCGCCTCGTTCAGCGTCTGCGCGGCCTGAGGAGCCGCCATCGCGGCGAACGCGTACAGTATGAAGACGGCAGCGGCGATCGTGGTCAGTGTCTTTTTCATCTGGCGCCTCCCGACCGCTCGGCCGCTTTATTCATGATCTCCACAAGCTCGCTTCCGCTGATCCGGTCCCACTCGCTGCCGTCGCTCTCCATGATATGCGCCGCGACGCATGCCCGGTAGGCGTAGCGCCCGGTGCCGAAGATTGCGTAGAAGAGAGAGTCCCCCAGGTCGAGGTGGCGAGCCACCATCGAGGCGAGCGCCCCGCGCCGCAGCACGTCGGAAGCTTCCCGCGATGAGCCGCGTACTATGCCCCGCGATTGGAGCAGCTGCAGGCTCGGGGCGTACTCGAGCAGGCGGCCGCCGGCGACGAGCGCCATGAAGCGCACCGCGTCGCCCCAGGTCGCCTGGGGCCTGTCGGCGATCTGGCTGATGAAGATCGGATCGGAAACAGCCGGCTGGGCCGCCGGCTGATTGGCTGGCGCGGCAAAGGCCAGCGCCGGTATGAATATGAAAAGGAGCAGAAGTTTTTTCATTCGGGCCTCCTATTTCGGGAACACAATTTCGAGATTGATGACCGCGTTGCCTCTCGGGAAGGCCGAGTAGGGCGAATCGTCGAAATTGAGATGGATATCGTCACCGTACTGGTCGAGCATGTTCTTCTCTTCCTCGGTCAGTGCGTCCGGATTGATGCTGCCCAGCGAGCCGCTCCTGAATGCGGAAAGAAGCGAGCCGGGGCGCGCGCTGCCGCTCTTGATCTGGAACTTCATCCCCTTGCGGACGAGGTTGTTGACGCCGGATTTGTTTTCGGCGCCTACCGTGCCTTCATACACGGTAATCTTCATCCCCGATCCGGGGCCGTAGGAGACGTCCTCCCAGGTGCCCCGCACGCTCGATGTCGCCACCGGCGTCGAGACGTTGAAAACGGTGCGCAGCTTCTTGATCCTGCTGACCCGCGCGCTGACGCTGCCGTACTTGAGCCCGAGGTTGGTGGCGCTCTCATCCTGCGTGGTCAGGTTTTTGTTCACCCGCACCATTGACATCTGTTTGACCGTCACCATCGTTTCGTCGATGCTGAGCACAACCGACGAGCGGACGCCGGTGCTGATCCTTGCGCCTTCCGCGAGCGTCTGTTTCTCGCGGAGCGGCTTCCACTGGTCTTTATCCTTGAACGCGGCGCTTCCCTGGATGGAAACGACGCTGATTGCTGCAAATCCTTCTGAAAGGCAGAAGAGGCCCGCGATGAGAAGGGCCGTGAGCATGTAATGCCTTTTCATGGTTTTCCTCCAAAATTGAATCGTATATCCAAAGTAGTGAATCGCGGCATTTTTTTCAATCGGCGGGACCGGGGCCCCGGCAATTTTTATGACTATTGTTGCCATATTTACATGGTAGTCAACAATTATACATATCCCTGCTCATTATAAGGATAAAATTAAATCCGTGCGCGCAAAAAAACCGCGTGAAACGGTAAAAAATATTGACGCTTAAATTAAAGGATTTATATTTATGTATAAATACTTTAACCAAAGGGTTAATATGGGTAAGCAGGACGATACCACCACACGGGAGAGGATACTCCTCGCGGCGCGCAGGGAATTTGCCGAAAAAGGCTTCCACGGAGCGCGCCTGGGCGAGATCGCGAAACAGGCGCACGTCAACAAGGCCCTCATTCATTACTATTTCGGCAACAAGGAGGAGCTGTACGAAAACCTGATCGACAGGCTCTTCGGCATCGGCCGCCGCAAGGGGATCGCGATCTACACGCCGAAATGGAACCTGACCGCCGGGCAGAAGCTTTACCTGATGCTCTACCTCCACCATGAGCTGCACAAAACCGGCGACCAGTGGGAGCGGTACCGGATTCTCTTCTGGGAGTTCGCCGAGGGCAACCGGTACCACGAAAAGGCGATCAGGGAGAGCGCCATCCCGATGAAAAACCTCCTTGGGGGGATCATTGACGAGGGGATCGCGCAGGGCGAGTTCGACGCGGTGGACCAGGCGCTGCTGGGCCGACTGGTGATGTCGTTCCAGGAATCGCATGTCGTGGAGCGCGAAGTGTTCGGCAACGGGCCGCTCTACAGGGAGTTCTACGGGGACCGGACCGAGGACGATTTCTTCAACTTCCTCGTGAAAAGCGTGTTCAAGATACTGGCCCCCGAAGGACGCCCGGCGCAGGTCCCCGCGATGCCCGAAGATGTGATCCGGTTCATGGAAAGTATGGTGGACAACCTGAGAAGGGACATCGATGAGGGGTACGCCCAGGAGGCGATCCAGAAGATCAGGCAGATAATCCTCGATAAACCGTGACGTATAGTGTAACCATATAAACGTTTCGAAACAGCGAACGAGGTGCAGGATGATGTATCTGAAAAAAATAGCGATGATGGCAGTTCTTATCGGATTGTGGGGCGTGCCGCTTTCCGCCCAGGAGGAGAAAGCGGGGAGGGACGACGCGCAGCCGGTGACGGTTGAGATATCGGACCATGCGGCGTTTTCGATCGCCGGGCAGACGATCACGCTGGGAAGGGCGATCGAGCTCGTGCTGGAGCAGAACAGGGACACGCTCACCGGGGCCTATGACGTGGCGATGACCGATTCGCTCTACCGCAAGTACCAGGCGAAGTACTCGCCCAATTTGAGCCTTGAGGGCGCAGTCAAGAACCAGGAGAACCCTCCAGGGACCGCCGTGCTCTACGGAACAGAGAAGCGCACCTGGGACCTCGGGGCGTCGATCGCCAAGATGTTCGAGACCGGGACCACGGTGGCGGCGGGCGTGAAGCACGAGTACGCGAAGACCGAGTATATCCCGATCAACATCAATGGGACACCGATCGCGTTCGGCCTTTCAGAATACCATATGCCGGTCGTTTTCGCGAGCGTCAAGCAGGAGCTCCTTAAAAATTCGTTCGGGTTCAGCGAGCGGCGCGAGCAGGAGATACTGAAAAACCAGGGAAAGATGCAGCGCGACGCGATCATCTATCAACTCGCCGGACTGGTCGTCGGGGTCGTTGTTGACTACTGGACGCTTGTCATCGACAGCGCCGCGCTTGAGAACGCCGAGCTCCAGCTTCGCGAAACAAGGCGGGTGCGCAATATCATGGCGGCCAACGTGCGCATAGGGCTCGCCGAGAGCTTCGACCTGAATTACTACAACACGCTGGTGGCCAACTCCGAGGCGCGCGCGGCCTCCGCGCGGCAGAAGTACCGCGACACGCTGCGCAACCTCCTCCAGACGCTGAATCTTGATCCGACCATACGGCTTACAGGCAAGGCGCTCCTCTCCGGAAGGCCGGAGCAGGTGGATCTTTCGGCCTCGCTCAAGGCGGCGTACGCCAAACGCACCGATTACAACAACGCGCTCATCAGCCTTGAGAACGCGAAGATGGCGCTTTCCATCTACCGCAACGACGCGCTCCCCTCGGTGACGGCGGAGGTGAACGTATCCTCGCTCGGTATGGACAAGTCGATGGGCACCGCCTATTCCGACACCGGAAAGGCGAGCTATCCCACCTGGGAAGCGAAGGTGGGCGTGACCTATCCGCTCAACGACACGAACCAGAAGACCAACGAGCGCAACGCGCGCTTCCAGGTCAAACAGGCGGAGATACAGGTCGACAAGTACAGGCGCGTGGTGCGCGACGACGTGACCGCGAAGGTCGAGCACCTTGACACCTACTTCCAGCTCTACGGGAAGGCGAAAGAGGCGACGCGCCAGTCCGAGATATATTACGGCCAGCTCGTGGCGAACCTCCGCCGGGGACGCTTTACCGCCTCGGTGGTGAAAAACGGCCTTGACGCGATGGTTGAGACCAGGCAGCGCGAGCTCGAGGCGCTGGTGCAGTACAACGTGGCGCTCCTTCAGCTCGATCTGGCAAAAAACGAGCTTTTTGACCGGTACAGGATCGACGTGAACAAGTATATTCCGAAGTGATCCGCGCGCGAAAATCCGCGAGAGCATAAAAGGGCCGCCCTCCGGATGGGGCGGCCTTTTTTACTTGCGGATATCGCAACGCTTATAAAGGGACGGAACCCGGTAAAAATACCGGGAAAAGGAGTAAAATTAAAATTCATTAATGGTGCATTAATTATCCTTTAATCCCGTCCTGGTATAATAGGGAACGAATCAAACCAGGCCCCGGTCCGGACCGGGGCCGATGCTAACCGTACAGGACTGTTGTCAATGAAGGTGATTGACCGGACAATCAGCTATAAACCGGAAGACCATGACGCGCTCATCTGGGACCTGCTCTGCTGTTTCCAGGAAGGGCGGCAGGAGGGGCTGGCGGCCGATGTGAAGGAGTATTATTTCCGCCTCGCCGTCGATGAGGCGATTACCAACGCGTTTCAGCACGGCAACCGCGGCAGGAAGGGCGATGAGATCCGGATCACCGTCGAAATGAGGAAGGACACCATGTCGATCCTCGTCCGCGACCGGGGAGAAGGGTTCGATCCCGCCGGGGTTCCCGATCCCCGCAGGGCCGACCTTATGTTTTCGGGCCACGGAAGGGGCATTCATATGCTCCGGCAGATCGCCGAGGTCTCCTGGGACCGCGCGTCCCACGGGCTGAAGATCGTGCTCTCCTGAAGAAGGGAAGCGGCGCGTGAGCGGATATATCCCCGCGTACACTGTTTATCCGCGCCGAACCACGGGGCCGCCCTCGCAAAGGGGCGGCCTTTCTGTTTTTGTGGAAGTTCCTATTGTGACAGTCGGATACTATCCGCCCTGCGCCGTATATCCGCCCGCGCCGGGCGCATATCAGGCTGATCCGCGGCCATATATCCGGCTATCCCCCGGAGCCAACGGAGCAGTGACGGATGGGGACCGAAGAGAGGACGAAGAAAGCGCGGACGATGAATCCGTGAAGCCGCTGCCGTCACAGCGGTGTTGTATCCCCGCGACCGCCGGATATATCCCGCTTCCCGCCTGTATCTCCTTCCCGTTCATCCACCGCGATATGAAGAGGTTGTAGCCGCTGCGGTTCTTTCTTCTCGCGCGGGCGTTCCATGAATCCTTCTCTGTATCCGGGAGGGCCTGCCATGCGCGCACGGCGTCGCGAAAGGCGCTCCTGCGCTCGCGCTGTGCGGGCGTATCGGGGTTTGTGGGCTTCGCGTAGACGCGCACGTGCTGTTTCCCGCGGCGGTGCACGAAGACCAGGTTTCCCATGCGGCCGTGACAGGCCGTGAATGCGGGGTTGAGGGTAATGTCTGCCATTTGCTTACTCCTGAAGGTGTGATATGCTATAGTGCGTTTCACATGCGGCGTATGACACTTTTTTCCCTGTATACTTTGGGAAAGTAT
Organism: uncultured Leptospiraceae bacterium; assembly: GCA_964627815.1. Taxonomy (GTDB): domain Bacteria; phylum Spirochaetota; class UBA4802; order UBA4802; family JAGODF01; genus CAZPZJ01. The sequence goes on along the minus strand of CAZVKE010000013.1, from coordinate 7,681 downwards.
CAAAATTGCTTCAAGATTTGAAGTGGGTTTTTGCCGGGAGACTCGTACGCGCGAGCCTCCCGGCGCCCTCCGCGCGGTCGCTCAAATGCCGCGACGGGCTTTGTTCGGCGAAACACGCCTCCTGCGTGACGCCTCACCGCCGGCCTCGTGCCGGCGTTGCAAGAAGAGATGTTCCGTTTGGTTTTCCAATAGGTGAAAAAGTAAGCGGAGCGTAGCGACGAGACGACCGAAGGAAGAGCCCCGGCTAATCTGTTCAATTGACAGAATGATTGTCCGGTTTTGTGGAGAATAATAACTACACCCCTGGCGAAGAAGGGCGCACTCGCGCCGGTGATTGCCGGGACGAAAGTGACCTGTTAATAATTGACTGTCTTATGTGAAAATTAATTAAATCATGGAAGAATTTAAACTTGCAATATATATCATTTGTTGATAAATTATAAATCATTTTTAATTTGTGAAAATGTAATAATCAAAATTGTTATTTAAATTCCATAAACGAGGTGGGACTTTCATGAAAGAAAACAGCAAATGTCCGGTGACAGGAAGCACGGCCGCAAGGGGTACGTCAAACCGCGACTGGTGGCCGAACCATCTGAACCTGAAAATTCTTCACCAGCATTCTTCAATGAGTAATCCAATGGGTGAGGAGTTTAATTATTCCAAAGAATTCAAGAAGCTTGATTTAAAAGCTATTAAGAATGACCTGTACCGGCTGATGACGGACTCGCAGGACTGGTGGCCGGCGGACTGGGGTCATTATGGTCCTCTTTTCATCCGCATGGCGTGGCACAGCGCGGGGACTTACCGCACGGGAGACGGCAGGGGAGGCGCCGGTTCCGGCTCACAACGCTTTGCGCCGCTGAACAGCTGGCCTGACAACGTGAACCTTGATAAGGCGCGCCGTTTGCTCTGGCCGATTAAAAGGAAGTACGGTCGAAGCATCTCATGGGCCGACCTCATGATCCTTGCCGGAAATTGCGCGCTTGAATCTATGGGATTTAAGACCTTCGGCTTTGCCGGCGGCCGTGAAGACATATGGGAACCGGAAGAGGAAATCTACTGGGGAAATGAAAATGAATGGCTTGGAGATAAGCGTTACAGCGGGGAGCGCGAGCTTGAGAATCCCCTTGCCGCGGTACAGATGGGTCTGATATATGTGAACCCCGAGGGACCGAACGGCAATCCTGATCCGGTTGCGTCAGGCCGTGACGTTCGTGAGACTTTTGCCCGCATGGCGATGAACGATGAGGAAACTGTCGCCCTTGTCGCGGGCGGTCACACGTTCGGCAAATGTCATGGCGCAGGTGACGCGAAGTTAGTGGGACCCGAGCCGGAGGCAGCTCCGATCGAAGAGCAGGGCCTGGGCTGGAAAAGCGGTTTCGGCAGCGGGAAGGGGGGCGACACCATAAGCAGCGGCATAGAGGGCGCCTGGAAGCCGAACCCGACCAGATGGGACATGGGATATCTGAAGGTGCTGTTCAAATACGAGTGGGAGCTCGTGAAAAGCCCCGCAGGGGCGAACCAGTGGCTCGCGAAGAATGTGGCCGATGAGGACATGGTTGTTGACGCGCATGACGCGTCTAAAAAGCTCCGCCCGATGATGACCACCGCTGATCTTTCCCTCAGGTTTGATCCTGTTTATGAAAAAATAGCCCGGCGCTATCTCGCGAATCCTGACGAATTTGCCGATGCCTTTGCCCGGGCATGGTTTAAGCTGACCCATCGCGATATGGGGCCGCGGTCGCGCTATCTGGGAACGGAAGTTCCCGCGGAGGAACTGATCTGGCAGGACCCTGTCCCGGCAGTAAATCACAAGCTTGTTGACGAGCGGGATATTACTTCTCTGAAAGGGAAGATACTCGCCGCAGGCCTGTCGGTTTCTGACCTGGTCTACACCGCATGGGCCTCGGCTTCCACATTCCGCGGTTCAGACAGGCGCGGCGGCGCCAACGGTGCGCGTATCCGCCTTGAACCTCAGAAAAACTGGGAAGCAAACCAGCCCGCCATGCTGAAGAAGGTGCTTGATGCCCTGGAGAAGATTCAGAAAGAATTTAATGATGCGCAGTCAGGCGGGAAGAAAGTATCTCTTGCAGACCTGATCGTTCTAGGCGGATGCGCGGCGGTCGAAAAGGCGGCGAAGAATGCCGGTCATGAGGTAATGGTTCCCTTTGCGCCGGGACGGATGGACGCATTACAGGAAAATACCGATGTGGCGTCATTTGCGGCACTTGAACCGGTTGCTGACGGATTCCGCAACTATGCAAGGCCCGGCTATGCGGCTCATGTTGAAGAGCTCCTTGTGGACAGGGCGCAGTTGCTGACGCTGACAGCTCCAGAAATGACCGTTCTTGTGGGAGGCATGCGCGTTCTTAATGCCAATTACGGACAGTCAAAACACGGCGTTTTCACTAACCGGCCCGAGTCGCTCACCGCTGACTTTTTTGTGAATCTGCTGGACATGAGTACGGAATGGAAGCCGTCAGCGGGAGATAAAGACATCTTTGAATGCCATGACCGGGCAACCGGTACACTCAAATGGACAGGCACCCGCGTTGACCTGGTATTCGGCTCGAACTCCCAGCTCCGTGCGCTTGCTGAAGTCTATGCGTGCGATGATTCGCAGAAAAAATTCGTGGATGATTTTGTTAAAGCGTGGTGCAAGGTGATGAATACGGACCGTTTTGATATCGCGTGAACGCGATGATGAATGTTTGAATGTATTGAGAGGATCATTTAAGCAAAAGCGCGGCGTCCGGTGAATCAGGCGTCGCGCTTTTGTTTTGTGAGCGGGTTCATTTTTCATAAAATTTCAAATATGTTATTGCGGATAATTACCGTGGCAATTAATAAATGGTAAATTTCAATCTGAAATAGTCAGCAGGAGATAACAATGCAGGTTAAACGGGTAAAACTCATATATTTTTCACCTACCGGGACCACCCGAAAAGTGCTCGAAAGTATTGCTGGAGGTATCGCCGTTAAAGATGTCGAACATGTCGATTTGACACATCCGGAAGAGGCCCGGCGGGTAATTCCACTCTCTTCAGATGAACTCGTGATTATAGGCGCGCCTGTGTACGGCGGCCGTCTGCCGGTTGAGGCAATCAGACGATTCAAACAGATACAGGCGAGTAAAACCCCGGCGGTTATCATAGTCGTATACGGGAACCGGGAGTTTGAAGACTCGTTGCTGGAATTAAAAGATCTTGCCGTTGAGCTGGGATGTATTCCGGTTGCCGGCGGAGCATTTGTCGGAGAGCACTCTTTTGCGACAAAGGAGCTTCCTATCGCAAACGGACGTCCTGACCGCCTCGATGTCCAAAAGGCACTGGATTTTGGAGCGAAAATCAAAGATGCGGTTACGGCGCTGCAAGCACCCGAGGAGCAAAAAGACCTGCGAATTCCCGGCAGGTTCCCTTATGAGGGAGGAGCGCGAGCTATGACTGTTTCACCGGTAACCAGGGAGGATACATGCACGGTTTGCGGTACGTGTGCCACCGTGTGCCCGACCGCGGCCATTGCGGTGAGCGGGAGCGTGGCAACCCGAGTCGAGTTGTGTATCCGCTGTTCTGCCTGCATCAAGAATTGTCCCACGGGCGCAAGGTTCTGGGAAGACGGCACGATGAAAACTATATCCAAATGGCTGAATGAGAATTGCAGTACCCGGAAAGAACCCCAATTTTTCGGGATAGAAGTGTAAAGTCCCGTTACTCTGATAACCTGTTTCGGCAGGATAACATCACTGCTGTATGCCAGCTCGCGAAAAAGCTTCAGGGCCTGCGGAACTCGGACAAAGCGGGGAAGACTCGGACAGTCCTCGGCCCTTCAGCTCTTTTCCGCAAGCCGGCAAGGGTCTACTGAAACAGGCGCTACATTACCTGTTCCCGCCGCATACTGCCTGACCATACGCTCAAGCGTAACAGGGGCGCCGCACGTAAAGGATTCGTTATTTAAATTTTCCGGCTTTTGAAGAAGCAGGGGTTCTGAACTGGAGGTTTGCTCCTTTCTTTTTCACCGGCGAAAAAGAAAGGAGCGCAAAGAAAAAGCCGCCGCTGCGCGGGGCTTTCGTTCGGCGTAACACGCCTCCTGCGTGACGCCTCACCGCTGACATCGTGTCAGCGTTGCAGACGGGGAAATATTGCACATGGCGCACACCACCTCTGTCATTTCGAAGGAGCAAGGCGACTGAGAAATCTTTTCAATCAATGCTTGACCGGTTCTGTGGGGAAGGGTATCCGCCTGCCGATTGATCCGCACGTACTGAAGCTTTTAGTAGATACACGAGACAATGAGGCGGATCTTATCGAGGGGCAAGAGCGGAGTAGCGCTTCATGGTACACATCATGACGGTGGTCAAATATTGATTTCTTGTCCATTCTGATATAAGAAATAAATTGACAGGATACATTATTGATATACATAAAAGTTGTAAGTGAGTATTTATGTAATTCCACTTGAGTTGATGGAGTGAATTGACGGTTTGTTTAATGAGTTATGTGTGTCCCGTCTTTCCTTATTGGTTGAATGGTTAAATGTAATATTCCGGATAAGACTGAGTTGTTTGCAATTTTTCAGTCTCGGAAAAGAGATGTGCGCAAGGAAATAAGAATAGGGGTACCAATAAAAATTGTGCCTCCCCTGTGTCGCCAATAGACGGTAAACTTTATTTTTATATTAGTAGACAATGAGTGAAAAGGTTCAACTAAACAAAGAGAGCATGGCAGTTCTGCTTTTCAATAAAGCAAAGAACAAATGGGAAGACAGAACCATGTCTGTGTCGGCTATATTCACAGCAGATTATTACGGAAAATTTACTGGATACAACATCTATTTTAAAGGCGCAGATAAGTATTTCTTCTATAAAGATGAAAACGTTCAGTTCATTAGTAAAGTTAAGAATATCAATATTGAGAAACAAGATGTTTGTGTTGATGGTAAAATAGTTACTGCATCCAAACTTGATCGGTTTGAAGATGGATATTTCCGAGTATATGTTGGGAATGGCACAATTTTCACCAAAAAAATTACTTTGAAAAGTAGAAAGTATAAAGACACACTCACATACTATTCTCTGCTTGCTGAATATGCCGGTCAGATTGCCGAAAAAGAAAGCCCTTTGTATTTTCTGACGCAAAACTATAAGCGCATTACTACCCCTTCAAATGATTCAGTGCTTATTGATTATTTAAAAGGGGAGTGTAAACCCATAAGTGATAATGGGTTTATCCTATCTCCATTTGATTTTAATCAAAGCCAGATCAGAGCTGTTGATACAGCGCTGAAGAACAAAATATCAATTATCGAAGGTCCTCCTGGCACTGGAAAGACTCAAACGATTCTCAACCTGATTGCGAATATCATTTGTCGTGGAAAGAACTGTGCTGTTGTTTCAAACAACAATACAGCTATTGAGAACATCTATGAAAAGCTGACTGAAGAGAAACTCTCATTTATTGCCGCAACGCTGGGTAGACAAGCCAATGTAGTGCAGTTCTTTGAATGTGAACAGAATGAAGAAATATCAAAATTCATTGAGCAGAAAGAAAAGCCAATCAAATCGAATGATAGTTCAAGAATTGCCGAATTAAGTGTTCAGATGAAAAAGATTCAGGATAAAGAAGTTGATACTTTTATCCTTGAGTCGCAACTCATCGATATACAAAACGAAAAAAGACACTACGACAACTTTTCAGATGACGCCTTAATCATCAACCAGAGATTATGTTCAAACGATTATATGGCATTTATTACACGTCTTGAAAATCCTAAGAAGTTAGGGTGCCTCGGAAGATGGAAGCTGGGAAGAAAGTTCAAGGTTAAGATTGCGTTACAGAATGTTAATGTTCTTTTAAGCAATGCTGAAAAGCTCTATTATCAGACTAGAATTAATGAACTTACCAAGAAAATAGAATCTAATAAGAAATTTCTGGAAAATCAAAACAAAGAACGAACAGGTAAAGAACTCAAGTCGTTATGTCGTTTATTTTTGGAAAAGTATATCAGAGGCCACTATCGGAAACACGGTATTAAAGAATTCAGTAAGGAATCATATAAGCATGACTTTATTAATTTCTTGCTAAGATACCCGGTTGTTTTAAGTACTTCACAATCCTTGCTTAATAATGCGCCAAAAGGTTTCACCTTTGATTACTTAATCATCGATGAGGCATCTCAGGGTGATCTGTTAAGCAGTGTACTTGCCATGAGTTGTGCGAAGAACCTGGTTGTCGTTGGAGATTCACGCCAGCTTCAGCAGATTGGGGAAGAAAGACTCTTTCTACAGTCAGAGAAGTTATCCAAAGAATATGATGTTCCGAAACCATACCGTTACGAAGATAATTCAATCCTTAAATCTGTAAAAGATGCAGTATCAGGCGTGCCAACCACCTTGTTGAAGGAACACTATCGTTGTACTCCGGACATCATAAACTTCTGTAGCAAGATGTTTTATGATGGAGAGTTGATTGCAATGACTAAGAATTCGGGGAAGCACATTGAGGTCATTAAAACAGTTCCCGGCAATCATGCTAGACGTAATCCAAGCGGTAGTGGGTTATACAACCAAAGAGAAATCGATGAGATAGAGAATATCTTGAAAAAATCTATGTCAAATAGTATCGGAGTTATTTCACCATTCAGGTATCAGGCAAACCTCATTACAGACAAGTATGCTACAGATCGGATAGAAGCCGATACCATTCATAAATTCCAAGGCAGACAAAAAGAAGAAGTCATTCTCTCTTTTGTTGTGAATTCATTGGATAAAAACCAAAATAGTGTTGAGAACAGACTTTATGATTTTGTCACTGATGAAAAACTGCTGAATGTAGCAATTTCGAGAGGAAGAAACAAAGTAACTGCGATCGTGGCTGATAAAGTCTATCATTCATCTAATAATGCCATCAATGATTTTATTAAGTATGCTGAATATCTCTATGGTTCCGATGCAACCCGGGAGTCAACTGTAACCTCAGTGTTCGATTTGCTGTATTCTGAATATACGAATACACTGTTGTCCAAATATAAAGAGCGTCAGAATAAACATAAAACGGAATTATTGATGTGTGACATCATCAGTCAAGTTCTGAAGTATCATAGTTATATTGGATATTCAATGCATACAAGACTCGGGAAGCTGGTTAAAGTTCCGAATACATTCAATGATGAAGAAAGAAAGTATGTCCTTCATCCCTGGTCTCATGTGGATTTTCTTTTCTACAACAAAGTATCAAAGGAAACTCTGTTTGTTCTTGAGGTAGATGGCATCAGATATCACGAACAAGATAAGAAGCAAGCTGAACATGATGATATTAAGAACCGGGTATTGCAATCAAACAATATTCCAATTTTCAGATTTAAGACTAATGAGTCAAATGAGATGCAGAGATTAACTGAAATAATTAAAGGGTTTTCACACTAGCAGGTGAATACGGAGTTATATTTCAGGGTGGATGATAGCCCGGGTATAAGAAAATAAACTAAGATTGCTTGCAGGGAAAAACAAGAGAGGCGGGCAAACAAAAACCAGCGCAAATGTGCTCAGTTCCCATTGTATGCGCTTGGCTTCACCACGATTTCACCTTCGCTAGTGCTGCGATGAAAATGGCATATATGAACGAACATTATGTGTACAGATATAGTAATCACCTGACAGTCACCTAAAAAAAGAGGTGGCCAG
>CAZVKE010000012.1:0-114577 GCA_964627815.1 uncultured Leptospiraceae bacterium | reverse complement strand
AACTCTGACCACCTCTTTTTTTAGGTGACTGTCAGGTGAATACTATCTCTGTACAATTCAACGATTTTTTGTTGTCATTTAAACCCATTTTTAGTCTTTTTAAGATAGTAAGGATTTCCGGAATTATATTGCATGTAAACTGATTTATCATTCCCGGCAATAATAAATACTTTATATGATTTAAGACCAGGGCCCATTGGTTGGGGAGTTGTATCATCTGTGCTTGGTGTTATATTCCTCTCATTTTGATTTGGATGTGTATGTATACTCCCTATTTTATTATAGTCCATTCCATTTTTTGTTATTACATCGGGTTCATACTCCGCTTTAATAATACCAATTCGCCAATCCCCAATGCGCCCATCATATATTGCATGAGGAATTCCACTTTCTTTAATTATTACATCCGAAGAATCCTTAGTATTCTCGTATATCCATGCAAAGTATTCCCGTTTCCCAGAAAAATCCTCATTGTACCTATAATTTGAGTTATTTGATTTTGCAACCATACTTTCGATTGCCGAACTTATTTTAGAATTGTTTACGGTTTTATCAATTGTTTTATACTCATTTGACAATCTTTCAAAATTACCAATTATTTTTCTATAAGATAGTGGTCCTTCTCCAACAAATTTGCTATTAGTTCTTTTCCATTCATCCATTGTTCCATCTGCCCACATACGTCGTGATTCCTCCAATTGCCGAGCTCTTCTCACCACATCGCTATCATCTGTCGCAAACTCTCCATACTCGAAGGTATTTTTTACCATCTGACCTAAATTCGCCATTCCTCTTCCGATGCTCTGCACGCCAGCAACCACTGCATTTCCTATTCTCGACGCATCCCCGACAATGTTTTTTATCTCATTAACTATACCCGTACCCATGCTTAGGATATCTTTTCCAGCCGCACCAAATCCATCGCCTATCATCTGCAATACCGAACGAGGGTCCTCTACCCGCTTCCGGTCTTTATCAGGCAGCGATGAGTTGACGACGGTATTCAATGTTCTCTCATATGCCTGATTCACCGACACACCCAGCGTATCCACAGTTATCGCTTTATTGAGACTGTACGTGTCACCATAATCAGCCCCACCATACCGCTCAAAAAGGCTTGCCGTTCCCGCTTTCACATACGAGGATATCAGGCTGCTTGAAAACGCCTGCACGTACTGGTCCCGCATGTTCCCGGTAGCGGTGCTGCTCGCCCAGCTTGCCGTTCCATCGATGACCGCCTTGTCTCCGTCGATATTCCCCCATCCCTGCCAGTGCCAGCCACCACTGCCGCTGACCCGCACATTCGAACCCATTGTATTTATCGACGTGGTAAACGTCGTTGATGCGAGATTACTGTTGATTTGCATCTCCTTTAACCCCGCCGCGGCCACCGAACCGGCAAACGATGTCGCAAAGGAAAGGCCCGCCTGTGACCAGGTCTTGTTGTCGGTAAACTTATCCTGATTCCAACTAAGACCTCCACCTTCATCATATTGAATACATGAAGCAACAGTATTTCCCGCTGTCTGGACAAATGCCCTTGTTCCCGCCACCGCAACTTGCGTGGCAAAGCTCTGACCGTTCCCCATTGCCGAGCCCACTGCGCTTCCCGCACCGGCCGTCGCCGCTGTTATCGCGGCGTTCACCGCTATCTGGGCTCCAGCCTGTTTCCAACTCATGCCACCTTGCTTGGCCTCTATGGCGGTAAACATCGAGTTATACGCGAACGCTCCCCACGGACCCAATGGCGAACAGGTTATCGCGATACTTCCCACCACTTTCGCCAGCGTCAGGGTGTTTACCGGAACTCCGGGAGCGACGGGCGACATATACCAGCTCATCCCCATCAGTGACTGTCCGGCCATATACTCCATGTAGGCATCGCTGAATTTCGTGTTCAACCGCGCGAATTCACTGTCGGTATGGGTGCTGAAGCTTCCTCCGGGTCCGAGAACGCTCTGTATCTCCTTATTCAGCATCGTGCTTTCCAAACGCACGTAGACCTCAAGGTCGCGCGCGTCGAGGCTGCGGTAGGTCTCCGGACGGCTGAAGTCCACACTGCCGCCATCGATGCCTTTCAGGGACTTCAACGCCACCGTGGTGTTGATGTAATCGGCATAGTCGTCAAACCGTATGGTGCGATAACTGGTCTTCACCAGCGTGTGGTCTTCAACCACCCGTATGCTCCACTGCCGGTTGTCGCCGCGCATAAACGGCGCGTAGTAGCTCCTCGCGATGCCGGTCATCACCGCGTCAAAGCTCGACCTGTTCGCGACTTTGAGCTGCTCCCCGAACTGCGCGAGGATGCTGTCCAGCACTTCGCTCATCCGCAGGTTCTGCATCACCTTGACACTGTTTTCAAACTGGCTCATCTGCTCTTCGTATCTCGCCTGAAGCGTGGTCGTTAGTCCCAGATTGAGGAGTGTGGTGAACCCGGCGGTGGTGTTGACGGTGTTCATGCCGTCGGCAAGCACGCCGATGGTCGCCTGCGGCAGTCCTTTCATCGCGTCCTGAAGTATACGGTCGGTATCGAAATCCAGCTTCGCGGTTTTCGGCAGGTTCTTGTTGATGGTGTTCACCGAGTCGCTTATCATCGCATCGACCTGCTCGTAGAGCATCTGCACCGAGGCATCGGCCGTGCGTTCAGAAGTATCTTTCTGCCAGCTTTCCATCTTCCTGTTCAGCGTCACGGCGGCGGTGCCCCATTCCTTTTCGCCTTCGGTTATCTGGTCTCGTGTGCTGACCTTCCAGCGCAGCCACTCGTTGTAGAACGAGCTCATCTGTCCCATCCAGTCGCGCTCACCACGCGTGCGGATGTACCCCACTTCCTCCATCCATCGCTGCTGGCGTTCGTCGAAGGTGGTTTGCTGCTGGGTCCAGACCTGTTTCTGGAACGCGGTGTTCTGCTGGAGGAGTGAGGCGACGATTGTGTCATCGACACTTGTTGACTTCTCATCGTGGATAAGTTCGCGCACGACCTGTTCGTATCCGCCATAGCTGCGGGACTGTTTTTCACCGACCGAAGCTCCTACAGTCGACGCATACCCGAGGAGACTGTAGTACAACGCCTCACGGTCGCGCAGCGCCACGGTCTGGTCGTGGGTGCCCGCCGTCACCGAATCGAGGCTGTACTGTTCGTAATCGGTTTTCGCCGCATCGCGTCGGTTCTTGAATGCGGTTGACACGACATTGGCAACCGAGGAACAGATGTCAGGTTTTGCCGGGTACGTGACTTCACATCAGAGAGGGCCCATCAGCATGAAGTCAGGAGGAATTTGCAGCCGTTCTACCATGAATACGTGATGAAAACCAGTACCAGTATCGTTTTAGAGACAAAACGCCCGGGAAACGTCACATTGGTGTTATGAATAATAACACCAATGTGATGGTTTTTTAATGTGAACATATCATGCACATATAATGTTATATTTTATACGTTATAATGGAAGTATAGTCTATTATTGTGTTACCTGATTGATAATCAAAACAAGGTGAAACAAGGCAACCGTTAACATATGAACTTATGCGGGATGCTGTTTCCCGGGAGGCATGTATGTCGTGGTTCAGAAACATAAAAGTCGGTTTTAAGATATTTGTTGTATGCGGGGTATTCGTGTTTCTCATGGCGGGGATAGCGATTCAGGGGTTCTGGTCAAGCAGGATGGCCAACGGGTCGTTTGACTCGTTCTATTCTGAGAGATATAAACCGACGAGAACGCTGAACAGGATGATGAATAACATGCTGCAGATGCGCGTTAATATGTTACAGCAGCAGTTCATGGCTGAAAAAGGGGAATGGAGTGAAAACAAGAAACGGGATAAATGGACAAGGGATCTGATTAAGGAGAATAACCAGAAAAGAGATGAATATCTCGCGGGACGGCTTTCAGATGAGGAGAGATCGCTTGCCAGCGAGTGGGCTGAGTCGATGAAAGCGCCGGAGACGGTAATGGAAAAATTCACTGATGCCCTGGATGCGAGAAATCTTCAGGAAAGCAAGAAGCATCTTGACAGGTGGGTGGAGGAATACCGGGTCGCGCGGGACACGACGGATAAGCTTATTAACCTGCAGGACCGGGTAGCCAGGGAACTGAAAGCCGGTTATTATACCACCAGCAGCAGAATGAATATCCTGTCGCTTATCATTCTTCTTCTGTCAATTGTTATCGGCACCGCGCTCGCCCTCGCGATATCCAGGGCGATTACGGTTCCGGTAAAGCAGGGACTGGGATTTGCTCAGAAGCTTGCGTCAGGAGACTTCAGGGAGAGAATTGAAGTAACCCAGAACGATGAACTTGGGATGCTCGCCAAAGCCCTTAACGAATCGGCCGACAATCTCGAGAAGATCGTCACGGAAATCATTGACGCATCACAGAACCTCGCACAGGCGGTTCAGCAGATTTCAACGGGAAACCAGAATCTTTCGCAGAGAACTTCCGAACAGGCCTCGGCCCTTGAGGAAGTCGCATCCACCATCGAGCAATCCACCGCGATCACAAGCCAGAATGCCGACAACGCGGACCGGGCCAATAAAAACGCGGGTGAAACCGCGCGGGCGGTCCAGAAAGCGAAAGAGATTTCTGAACAGGCAATTGCGATGGCTGAAGAAGGAGGTAATGTGTGTATAAAGGCCGTCGAATCGATCAATGAGATAAACAGGTCCAGCAAAAGAATAGGGGATATCCTTGATGTCATCGACGAAATCGCGTTTCAGACGAACCTTCTTGCGCTCAATGCCGCGGTTGAGGCGGCAAGGGCCGGCGATCAGGGCAGGGGTTTCGCGGTGGTGGCGGGTGAGGTGAGAAACCTTGCGCAGCGGTCCGCGAGTGCCGCCAGGGAAATCAGTGATATGATAAAGGAATCCATGGAAAAGGTCGAAACTGGAACCCAGATGGTAAATAAGAGCGGAGATTCGCTGAGGAATATCATTGCTTCGGCGAAGGATAACGGCAAAGCGCTTGATGACGTCATCGATGCAGTGAGGACAATGACGCAGCTTATTTCCGAGATCGCCTCCGCAAGCGAGGAGCAGAAGGGCGGCGCCAACCAGATTTCGATCGCGATTGCGGAACTTGATAAAATGACCCAACAGAACGCCGCGCTTGTCGAGGAAACCGCGGCCGCCAGCGAGGAGATGGAAACGCAGGCCCGTCAGCTTATGGATAGAATGGATACTTTCAAAATCAATGAGCGGCTGGAGGCGGTCGCGCATAAAAAAACGGGAAAGCTCCTCCGCTTAAGCGAAATGTCAGCGGCGCACCATAATGGAAACGGTAACGGCTCGAAGCGGCCGGGGCCGGTTCATAACGGAAACGGGTTTTTACCCCTGAAAGACAGCGTAGCCGTGGCCGCGGACGAAGATGGCTATGAGACGTTCTGAATGAACTATAGATATGGAGTTTATCCGGGATAAGACAGTCTCCGGGGGTTTTTCAGATAATCCCCGGTTTTTTATTGTAGAGCGAACGAGTGAAGTGGAAAGCGAAGACAATAAGCGGTTTACTGCCGCTTGTTTTCATGAAAAATTCATAATGCCTTCATGAATTATTCAGCGGGCGCTGGCTTATTGCTATTGTTCAGAGGCTCCAACGCCGCCGGCTTCAGGCTTCCCGGAATGACGGCGGGCGGAAGGGGCCATATCTTATGATTACGTATCAGTTTCAGGAGGAGTACTCTATGCGTTTAAAACATCTACTCGGCGTATTCGCGGCGGTGCTTGCGCTTTCAGCCACGGCCGCCTTTGCTCAACAGCCCGCACCCGAGGCAAGCGCGACGCCAGCCGTCACTGCGCCAGCACCCGCGCCATCGCCAACCACGGTTTCAGGAAGGCTCTATCTTCAGTGGATGAAAGAGCTTGAAAATGCGGACCCGGAAAACACCCGCAGCATCAATACGTTCAGCATCACGCGGGCATATCTGACCGTCAAGCATCAGTTCGATCAGAACTGGACCGCCGTGATAACACTGGATGCGCTCAATGATGGTGAGGCATCTGTTAATAGCGGCAGCGGTACCAGTTCAGATACAAGGTATCGTGTTTTTGTAAAGAACGCTTACCTTCAGGGCGCGTGGAATCTTGGCTTCGCCAATGTGACCACTCAGTTTGGTATGGTCGGCACCGCGGTGATCGGTCTCATTGACAAAGTAAGCGATTATCGCTGGTTAAACGCGAACTACCTTGATTCAGCAAAGACGATCCTTGCGCAAACCAATGCGACACTTGGCCGCTCGATCGACACTTCGGCTGATCTCGGCGTGAGCGTAAGCGTCGCGGTTGCCAACATGGTAACTGTTACCGGTCAATACACCAACGGTGACGGATACAAGAATTCTCCGAACGCGGACACGGGCGTTGAGAAAGACGGCAACGGGCATTCGTACCTCGGCATGCTGACTCTCACTCCGGTTGAAGGGCTTTATATCGCCGGTTACATGCGGCAGTATTACCATAATGGTGCTGATATGGATAATAACCTGACACAGTACTATGGAGGTACTCTGGCATACTCTGTTGACTTTATCAAAATCGGTGCTTCGTATATTCTCGGGTCGAGGGAAAACGGAAACGATACCGCGACGACCAAAGACGAATATCGCATCATCGACGCTTTCTTACTGGCGAACCTGAACCAGTTTATCGGGCTTCCGGTGCTTCTCGCCGGCCGTTACGCGATAGGGCACACCGAGCTCGACAACGGCAGCACTGTTGACGCGACGGTATGGGCGGCCGGTATAGGTTACCAGGCGAGACGTGGCGTGCGGTTCATGGCGTATTATGAAGTGCTTTCCACCGAAACCGATGTTGACGGAGGGACGGTGCTTGACAACAACAACGATCAGAGAAGGCTTTATCTCAAGTGTGAAACCAGTTTCTAATCGTTACGATTTGTATCCAAAGGGAAGACGTAAAGGCCTGTGCCGATGGCGCGGGCCTTTCTGTTTTCAAAGCGGGGAGCAATAATCGTTGACAAGGAGTTCTTTTCCCGCTTCTGTGTAATCATATTCCGGTCTGCCCGCCAGGAAGGACCGGAAGGATTTTATTTTTCCGGAGAAACCATGGAACCGAAAACACCGTTAATCGGCATTTACGTCGCGGGAGCGCTCACGATCCTCATCGTGCTCCTTTTCGAAGTTCCCGCCAGGCCCTTTACGCCGGCGATCGCCTTCTGGATGTACCTGACGGCCTTACTGCCCGGCATCGGCGTCGGCTTGCTCTTCGATTCGAACGCGAAGAAGGCTAAAGAGGAATTTCTCAAAATTAATTTCTACGAGGAGAAACAGTAGATGCAGCTAGGACATGTTGCCGTGGCGCTGGCACTTTCATCATATGCGCCTGAACTTACCGGGGGCCAGATGCGGGCGTTTTCGGGCGAGGCGATCGCCGTATCGTTCGTCGCGCACTGGCTGCCGAACCTCGACGTGATCCCGATCTGGCTGAAGATCGCAAAACCTTCGTTTCACTGCACATGGTCGCACTCATTCCTGCTGGCGCTTGTGGTTGCGCTCATCCTTCTGCCGATCAACCCGGCGTGGGCGATGCTCGGTACGGTGAGCCTCCTGATTCATTTTCTCGCGGACATGCCGAGCAGCGTGGGGCTTCCGCTTTTCATGCCGTGGAGAAAGCGCTTTACGCTCAACCTGTGGGCCGACACCGGCCATTCGGGATGGTTTGCGCTCAAGACCACCTACATGCAGGCGTGGACCTGGCTCCTCGAGGGCGGCGCGTTCCTGTGGCTCTTCGTGCGGGCCTACCAGGTCGGGGTGTGGCCGTTCGCGTAAAAGAGGATACGAGGCGGCTCCCCGCGGTAGTACATGCGGGCCGGGCCCTGGTATCCGCAATGAAACACTCCCCCGCGCTCGCGGGGGATTTTATTGTCGGGCGAACGGGTGAAGGGGAAAGCGAAGCTTTACTTTCAGGGTGAGCAAAGACAACAAGCGGTTTAATGACGCTTATATGATCGCGTCTTTAAAAGGAAGAGTGCAATGAAAATAAAAAAGAGCTATGAATATGTCATCGTAGGCAGCGGATTCGGAGGGGCCTTTGCCGCGTATAATCTGGCAAAGGCGGGCAGGGACGTGCTCGTTGTCGAGCGGGGCGTGTGGGTGTCGAGGGACGACTCGTGCTGGGACGAGGTGAAGCTGCATCTGAAAGACCCGATGTACCGCGGAAAGACGCCGGTGCTGATCGATCAGAAAGGAAAGAAGATCGACGAGTACTGGCCCGATGACACGGTGGGAGGAATGTCCACCTTCTACGGCGCGGCGGCGTTTCGCATGCGCGCGGAGGATTTCAACGGCGCGCCGAAAGCCGGCTCCGCGGGGCGCGATGAGAGCACGAGATGGCCGCTTTCCTACTCCGATCTCGAACCGTACTATTACGAGGCGGAAAAGCTGCAGCACGTCGCCGGTATCGCCGGAGAGGACATCACCGAAACGAAGCGCAAAAACGAATTTCCGCAATCCCCACCGGAGCTTGCCGCTCCCTCGAAGCGCGTCTGGGACGCGGCCGCGGGTCTGGGGCTCCATCCCGCGCATATTCCCCTCGCGATCGATTTTCAGGGCGGAGAGGACCGTGAAAAATGCGTGCTGTGCACCACCTGCGATCATTACCTGTGCAAAATAAAGGCGAAGTGCGACCTTTCCGTGGTCGTGCTTCCCGAGGCAATAAAGCTCGGGGCGTCAGTGCTTCCCGACACCAGGGCGGTGAAGCTTTCCCTTTCAAAGGAAAAGATCCAGTCAATTACGGTCGTCAACCAGACGACCGGAGAGAAGACGGAGATCCGCGCGAAGCATTTCATACTCGCGGCGGGCGCGCTGGCGACGCCGCACCTGATGCTCGCCTCCGGCCTTGACCAGGAGGTGCCGCGGGGCGATCTCATCGGCCGGTTCCTGATGCGGCACGTGAACGGCGTGGTGAGCGGCATGCTGCCGGTCAAGGCGAACCCGGAGATGCGCTTCCACAAGATGGTGTCGATCCCCGATTTCTATTTCGGCGATCCGGCCGGCGGAGGCAACCCCGAAGGGCCGTGGGGCATGATACAGGAGATCCTCACGCCGGGGAAAGGCGTGCTGAAATACAACTCACCGCTCGGCCTGAAAAACGCGGCGGCGTTCGCGTCGAGCTATCTGCTGAACCTCCTCTGCATCGCAGAGGACCTTCCGCAGCATTCCAACAGGGTATATCTCGACCTGAGCGCGAAGGACCGGTTCGGCATGCCGGCGATGATGGTGCACCACCGGTATCTTCCCCGCGATTTCGCGGTCCGCGCTGCGCTCTACCGGAAAGCCCGGCGCATCCTTCTCAAAGCCGGCGCGCTCCCGCTCTACACCTTCCCGATCGAGACCTTCTCGCACGCGATCGGAACGTGCCGCATGGGAAAGAAGAGCGACTCCTCGGTGCTTGATCCCGAGTGCCGGGTGTGGGGGATAAAGAACCTGTATGTCACAGACGCGAGCGTCATGCCGTCAGGAGGCGCGGTCAATCCGAGCCTTACGATCGGGGCGAACGCGCTGCGTGTATCCGCCATCCTCGCAAAAAAATGAGTGACCACAATTTCATGATAACAGCAAAGATAAGAACGCGGAGTGACTGAATGGAAAAGAACCTGCCACGCATATGTTTCTTCGGCTGCGGCGCCATCGCCGCGCGGCACGCAAAGATGTTGAAAAAATTGTATCCACACATCGCGCTTTCATTTGCTGACAGCGACCTGCCGCGCGCGAAAGAGTACGCCGCCCGCTTTGCCGGGTCTGAATACTTCGAAAGCGTCAAAATGGCGGCAGCTTCGGATTCCGTCGATGTCGTGTTCATCACCACGCCGCACGCGTATCACTCGGAGCTCGCGGTCCTGGCGGCGAACGGGGGAAAGGACATCATCATCGAAAAGCCGGTGACCAGGAACCTGAAAGAGCTCGCGGCGATAGAAAAGGCAGTGAAGAAAAACGGCGTGCGCTGCACGGTCGCCGAGAACTACTATTACAAACCGGTCATAAAAAAAATACGGAGCGCGATCGAGCGCGGGCTTATCGGCGAGGTGCTCTTCATCGAGCTCAACAAGACCAACCGTGACAAGGTCGGCGGCTGGCGCACCGACGCGAAGATGATGGGCGGCGGGGCGCTCCTGGAGGGCGGCGTCCACTGGGTGAACGCGCTCGTGTCCCTTGCGGGCGCGCGGCCGTCAGATGTGATCGCGTTCAGGCCGGGCGCGAAATATGAAACGCAGATACCCTTTGAGGATTCGCTCGAGGTGGTGGTCACATTTGCAAACGGCATCGTGGGAAAACTGCTCCATTCGTGGCGCATCCCCAACCCGCTGAAAGGAGTCGCGATTTCGAAGATTTACGGCAGCGAAGGGGTGATCACGTTCGAAAGCAACGGGCTTTTCTACTCGGTGCACGGCAAAAAAATCCGCATGTCGCCGGTCAACCCCTTTGACTTTCTCGGGTTCCGTTCGATGCACCGCGCGTTCGTTGAGTCATACGTCGAGGGAAAACCGTGGGAGCCATCGCTTGCGCGGATACGATACGAGCTGGAGCTGGTAGAGGCCGCGTACCGGTCGCTGAAGACAAAAAAGCGCGAAAGGGTCCGGGCCTGATCAAAAATGTGTGGTAACGCAGCAGGGCCCCGGTTCAGATGAGATCAGGGCCTTCGTCGTCCTTTCCTTCCTCTGCGCCATCCCCCGGTGGTTCATCGGTGCCGGAAGATTCGGGCCGGGGCTCAGGTTCCTTCGGCTCCGGCTGGGGCTCGGGAGCTTTCGGGAGCGACTCGATATATTCGTCGTAAATCACTTCGCTCAGGGCGTCCATTTCCTTGATCTCGCACCCGATCTTGATGATCTTGTTTTCGAGCAGGCTGATGTTGCGGACGGTGGCGAGGATCGAAGCCTTCTTGTTTCCGGGGAACATCATGTCGAAATACACGAGACATTTTTCCTTGAAATACCGTATGAACTTGCGCTCCTTGAACACGATACCGAGGCCTTTTTTCGAGATGTCGGATATAAGAAGCTTCTCCTGCGAGACGGGGAAAATCCCCTGCTTATGGAACAGCTCCTCGGCGATGATCGCGATGCGCTTTACGAGGGTGAGCGTCGGCTCGGTAAGCGGGCCCGTGTTGTTGACCTGGATATAGCCGTACGGGATCTTGGTCCTGAAAAGTATCGGCACGGACACCTCGGACACGAAGTTCTTTCTGTTGAGAAGGAAGTAATCCTTGGAGTAGATGTTGTTGATGTAGTCGTTGTACCTGCGCTGCTCGTTTTCTGGCGGAGGCTTCGAGATATTGCTGATGAAGATCGGGCTTTTCTGTTCGGTAAAGTATTTCATCCTTGGATCGGTTGATCCCTCGTTGCAGAAATATATTTTTATGTGCTGGAACTGCTTCTCCATGTCGTAGCGGAGGATTTCCTTTATCTTCTCGCTTTTTTTAAGGTCGAGCGCGATCGAGTTTTCTATGATGAAGTCTGATATGATATTGGTCACGTAAAGAATGCTTTTGCCGCTTCCTGTTGCAAGAGCTGTCCGGTTCTCCCGCCGGTCTTCAGATATGATCTGGATCTTTTCGGGATAAAAAATATATACCTCTTCCTCCTGCTTCTCGGCGAACTTCAGGTGCGCGTAAATGATGTTCGATCCGCTGCGGGTGAAGATGAGATTGTCCTCTCTGACGTTTTTCAGGTACGGTATCCTGAATGCGGCAAGCCCCTCGGAGTATCCGTAAAACTTGATTTTGAGGTCGCCGCTTTTGGTCCGGAAGTAGATGTCGTTGTTGGCAAAAACCTTGTAGAAAATGTCCTGGAACTGGGTCCGGTCGGTTATGGTGGCAATCTGCTGTGTCATGGGGCGATTAGTCCGAATATAAGTGTTGTGGAGCGAAAAACCGTTGCTTCACCTGAAGCCATAAATGAAGTCAAATTGTAGATACAATACAGGATAGCACCTGTCAATGTAATTTTACATTTTTATGCATCGCGGGAAACCTCCGGGACCGGGCCGCCGCCGCTACTGCTCCCTGAGCGCGCGTGAGATGGTTATTACCTTTTCGACCACATCGAGCGGCGATTTGCCGAAAACGCGGATCATCGCCTCTTTTCCCTGCCCGCCGCGGTCGAAAATAAGGTCCGGGACGTCATTCCTTCCCGCCAGTACGCGCGAGGTTCCCCATTCGAGCGCCGCGCCGGCGTTATCGCCCGACAGGGATGGTTCTTCGCTCCGATCAAATGAAGCGATTGAGAAACCGAGTCGTTCGGCGATGGAGACGGTTTCCCCGGAATAGCGTATGTTCATCGCGGCGCGGCAGGACGGATCACACTGCATTGCTGAAAGAATAACGCGCGCGATATTGTACGACGCCCCGAACGCCGCGTCGCGAACGCGCATCACCTGGTCATCGACGCGAATGAGTCGTCCTGGAAATGCGGCGATATCGTCTTCACGGAATGAAAGCGACAGCGCGTATCCGATGTTGGACTGGACCTCAGGGATGAGATTGCCGCACCGCTCGCCGTGAAGCCGGCGGTAGGCCGCCTCGAGTTCTGCAAGGCATTCGAGCCGTTCGCGCTCGCGCACGATCTGCGCGCCATGATTGGTGGGGCCATGACCGCTCCCGAGACGGAGTGAGAAGCGTATCGCCGTCGTTACGTAATCCTTGGCCTGCGCGACCGCGTTTACAACGGACAGCCCCTGCGCCAGGCCCGTGGCGAGCGCAGCGGAGAAAGTGCACCCCGTGCCGTGCGTATCGGCCGTATCTATGCGCGGAGTGGCGAACTGGCGGAACTCGCGGCCGTCGTAGAGGATGTCAATGGCGTCCCCGTTAAGGTGTCCTCCCTTCACTACTACGTTTCTCGCGCCGTTGCGGTGGATTATTTCCGCGGCCCTCATCATCTCCTCGACCGATTCGATGGAAGACATGCCGGAGAGCGCCTCGGCTTCAGGGATGTTGGGCGTGACCACCAGCGCGAGCGGAATGAGCTCGCGCAGCATCGTTTCCCGCGCGTCGTCGGAAAGGAGCTTCGAGCCGCCTTTGGCGATCATCACCGGGTCGACGACAAGGCGGTCTATCCGGTATTCCTTTATTTTCGCGGCGACAAGAGAGAGTATCCCGGATGAGGCGAGCATGCCGGTCTTGGCGGCATCGGCCCCTATATCCCCGAGTACCGAGTCGAACTGTCCGGCAATGAAGTCGAGAGGAACCTCATGTATGCCCTGAACGCCTGTCGTGTTCTGCGCGGTGAGCGCGGTGATGACGCTCATGCCGAAACCGCCGAGCACCGTGATCGTTTTTATATCAGCCTGGATCCCCGCGCCACCTCCCGAGTCAGATCCGGCGATCGTCAGCACCCTGTGTGTTTTCATAGTACGCTCCGGTAGTATCCGCTGAATACGGCGTGTCAGGCCGACTGCCGATTGACAGGGCACCCTCCACGCTTGAATAAAAACTACTGAAGCTTATGACCGTTCCCTACGCCGGCATTGTCCGGATCAGGTACAGAGGGTATGATCTCAGCCCGTGGGGCACCCCGAAGTCAGCAAAAAAAGGATGATGCGGCTCTTGCTATCAGGCGGATGGTATGCCGGCAAGCACTTTTCGCCGGGCCCATCTTTTTTGATGGTTCAATACGGATATTATTTCTTTTCTCACTTGACGGATAATATTATGTCGTATAACATGTGTGTGTCATCAATTACTAATCCGGATAAAAGCTCAGGCGGTGGCAGCGTTACAGATGCAGGAAGAATCTTCGAACAACACCACATACAACGATCTGATGAAAAAGATCGAGGCGATGAGGAAGAACCCGAAAAAAAAGCAGAAAAAAAAGCTTCCGACCCTCCTGCTTTTTTTTAATGTGGCGATAATCGCGCTCATCGCGTTCCATTTCTATCGGACCGCCCCCGAGCGCCACTATTACACGACTATGCTCAGATACGGGGAAATACGCTATCGTTTCTCGATAACGCACGACGAAGCCACCAGAAAGATATCATATTCGATATCGGTCAAAAATGAATCCACGGGCGACAGGGCTATTGATTACAGGGGGCCGCTCGCGACGGTTTCCCTCTATCATTCCGATACTGATGTCGGTTCCGTGCCGATCGCGGAGAATGTGAAGAGGCTGCCGCTGCAGCCGAATGAGGTGAAGGTTTTCTTCAACACAATGGATGATACGCAGCTGAAGGATTTTGCCTCGTCGCACCCGGAGCTTCTTGTTCCGAAAAGGAGGACATTCTTTTCACCCGCACGGCGCCATGTGCCGCTTACCGCTGAAATCAGGATTAACACCACGCCGGTGGTGTCAACCGTACTCGACTTCAAATATACGGAAGAGAGGTGATATGGCCGCGGAACTGTCAGTGTCAATCAGGTGTGCAATGGCAACCTTTAAAGTAGTGCTTCCGTTTAAATGGTAAATATAGCTTGACACAGAACATTTGTTTTGTGGTGATAATGTGAAAAATGAGTCAATTCTACTACAATGGTACGATGGTTCTGAAAGGTAATAAAAAATCTATACGTATCATGCCCTTTATTGTGATTTCGCTCTCAATGTTTATTTCATGCGGTGACTTCTCATGCCGCGAGAGAGTTTTTTATTCAAGCCTTCGTGAAGTTAAAACCAGCGATTCCGTCATAGCCGAATTACATAAAAAAATAGATAAGGAACTAAAAAAGAGCGAGGACCGTCAGCGTAAAACACAGATATTGGACTGGTATGAGCAGCTTGGGGAGCGCTATCTTCAGGCCAGGGCGTGGGACAGATCGATCGAATATCTGGAGAAAGCGATTACGAGCGGCCGTAACGCTCCCAATATTCACTACCTCCTCGGCCTTGCCTACGCCAACAGGGGAAAGGACCTTGGGAAGTCCGATGATTTTTCAGCCGCCGAGCTTCATTACCGGCGCTCTCTGGAATTCGGCCTGGTGAACAATGATTCGGCATACGCGCTCGCCATCCTGCTGTATTATCAGGGGGAGCGGAAGAACGAGGCGGTCAGGCTGATGGAGGAATATGTCAAGGCGAACAAGAAGTCGTACCAGGGAAGGTTCGGGCTTGCCAGAATGTATTATGAGATGGGAGATTTGAACCGCACGCTTGCGGTATATGAGGACCTGTGCCCTGATCTCGACAGGTTATCCGACTCCCCCATGACAAAGGAGTATCAGGAGGCATGCCATGACAACAGGCAGCGCGTATCGCAGGAACTGTCAGGATCCAAGTAACAGAAGAAATTGTAGAATCTATTTATCGGGAGAAGCAGTATGAGCTTGACCTATGTCTTGGGTATTGTGATAGGCGTGCTGGATCTCATTATGGGTATATGGGTCGCGGGAGGATCCCTCTTGATGTTCTGGGATCTTCCGTCCGTGTTCATCACAATAGGCGGATCGATCTGTTCCATGATGGTCGGCTACCCCGCCGTCAGGTTGATGAAGATCAAAGACTGTTTTAAAATATGCATGGTCGATCTGAAGTATAATTACGCCGAACTCATCCTCACGATCGTTTCATTTTCAGAAAAGTCGCGCCGTGAAGGGATCCTTGCCCTTGAAGACGACCTGGAAGACCTCCAGGACCCGTTCATGAAGATGGGTCTCCAGATGATTGTTGACGGCAATGACCCGGAGCTTGTGAGAAAAGTCCTCGAGATCGAGATCGAGCAGATGGCCGCGCGCCATGACTCGTACAAGCGTATGTTCGACGACTGGGCCACCTTTGCCCCCGCGTTCGGTATGATCGGAACGCTGATGGGACTGATCATGATGCTCGTTAACCTCTCCGACAAGTCGATGATCGGGCCGTATCTCGCTGTGGCGCTTATTACCACGCTCTATGGAGCTATATTGTGTTACCTCTTCCTCACACCAATGGCAACCAAACTTGACATGAAGACCCAGGAGGAGGTACTGGTCAAGATGATATCCCTCGAAGGCATATTGTCGATACAGGCCGGTGAGAACCCCAAGATTGTCAAAGACAAGCTGGTCATGTATCTTCCTCCTTCGGAGCGCGAAGAGATATCCCGGGAGGTTGAATAGGAGATGGCGAAGTTTAAAAAGTCGCAGCAGAAAGGCGCGCCGCCCTGGCTCGTTTCGATGGGCGACCTGAACAACCTGCTCATGTGCTTCTTCATCGTGCTGATGGGCGAGGAGGTCGTTCAGACGAACCAGGAGGATTTCCTGCTGCTCCTTTCCGCGTTCAGGGGGAATGTGGGACTTCTTGATGGAGGCAAGTCGTTCACCCGGGGCAAGCTCGCCGAAATGGGGCAGAATATGATGTCCCTTCCCGCGACGAAAAAGGACCGCCAGCTTTCGAGAAGCGGTAAAAACGTCAGGGAGCTCCTGAAGCCTGAAATCGCGTCAAAGCTTGTGCGGGTACGCGAGGATGAGCGCGGTCTTATTATTACGCTTGCGTCGGACGCTTTTTTTGAGCCGGGGAGCGCGCACCTGAATGAACAGATCAAGCCGGTCCTGAATAAGATAGTCGGCATGGTAAAGGAAATTCCGAATTTTGTGCGGATAGAGGGACATACCGACAACAGGCTTTCGATACCGGGCGCCGCGAAAACCGGATTTGAAACGAACTGGGAGCTTTCCTCTGCGCGCAGCGTAAACGTGCTCCGGTATTTTGCCGAGGAAAACAAAGTGGATC
Source organism: uncultured Leptospiraceae bacterium (assembly GCA_964627815.1). Taxonomy (GTDB): domain Bacteria; phylum Spirochaetota; class UBA4802; order UBA4802; family JAGODF01; genus CAZPZJ01. The sequence continues at coordinate 97,925 of CAZVKE010000012.1, read as the reverse complement.
CGAAACGGCTGTCAGCGGTTGCGTTCGGCCAGCACCGCCCCATCGACAACAACGATACTCCCGAAGGAAGGGCCTACAACCGGCGGGTTGACATCGTGATACTCCGCGACAGGCCGCTCGAGGAAAGCAAACACAAGGACATCAAGCGGCCGCTCCCCGACGAGGAGTGGCGGTAATCATACGTTATCCAAGCCGTTCCGCGACGTATTTTCTAAGTATATCCCCCGCGATCGGTGAAAGGTCGACGAATTTGAAAGTCAGAAAATGCGGCCCGGTCTCATAAGGAGAGCCGCCGGACATCATCCGTAACTCAGACCGTATTTTAAATTCATTAATTTCAAGCTCAATGGTGTAGTGCCTGTTGAAAGCAAGCGGCCGCGCGAAACGCACTACAACCTCGTGCTCATTCAGGCGCGTGACCGACGCCCCGATCGTTTCGATCTGTTCCTCATGCTGCTCCTCCGCCGGTTCAACGGCTGAAGCCGGATTGCGCAGCGGCTGAACGGTCATCAGACACGGGATATCCGTTTCAACGTACGGGTGGCGCACGTCGGTGCCTCTGGTGAATGTTTCAGGGATGGGGGTGGATACGATCTGACCTTCGGCCGGTGAAATGATCGATTCAAACCGGTATTCCGCGTCGCCGGCCCGGAAGAAATAAAAAGACGCCTGCTTCCCCGCAATCTCCGCCGCGTCGGCCATGCCGAAGAGTGTAAGCCGCAGAGTATTTCCCTCTTTTCCGGATAGCTTCGCGATCAGCGGCGGCGCGTCCGCGACGGAGAGGCAGGCCGCTGTATCGTCTGCGATTTCGCTGAGCGCATCGAGCGGCCTCTGGTATGCCGTGTTATGATACAGTTTTTCATGCATGACGGCGATGTTTTTACAGCGCGCTTCCCGTTTTTCGGCGGTCTCATCAGCGCCGGTTATGACATCCGGGTGTTTCGACAGCGCCGATTCAAAAAGAAGCGGGTCGGTGAACAGACGGTTGCGGTTCTTTTCGGGAACCAGCGCCATTATGTCACTGAGCGCCTGGGACTGGGAGCGCGTAAGCCCGATCTGCCTCACTTTCAGGATGAAATTCTGTTCAAGCAGTTCCTGCCTTTTTTTTATGATCTGATAATGGCGGTAGAGCAGGAAGAAGAAGCCAATGAGGATAAAAAAGAGAAGCGTGAGGATTACGTCAAGGGACGTTGCTACCGGCCACTCGAGACCAAAAATGGTTTTCATAGGACCTCGCCTGTTATGTGTTCTGTCTTTATGATAAAGGCATGACCGGGTTAATGTCAAGAAATAACCAGCTTAAAACGCCGGTATATGGGCGTGGCGCGTGATCTTTTTATTCTTTACATTTTTATTCAAGCGGATAATTCTGCCGGGATAATACTGATTGACAGAAACCTGTTCTGCCCTATCATCAAAGGCCGCCGGGTTGAGCAGGGGCAGTATCCCGATCCGGAAAAACAATTGTCGCGCATTTTATACTTTTATGAGGCTTCTTCCGCATGAGTCTGTATGAACTGTTTATCGGCTTCCGCTACCTGAAGGCCAAAAAGAGCCAGGGCTTTATCTCGTTCAACACCCTGTTATCCATCTTCATCGTCTTTATCGGCGTGTTCATGCTGATCGTCGTCATATCGGTCATGAACGGGTTTCAGAGCCAGATAAAGGACAAGATCCTCGATGTGGACGCGCATATCACGGTCACCAGTTCCAACCTCGATGACGCCGGCGAGGGGATCAGCAACTACGAGTCGCTGAAAAAGCGGATAGACGGCACGCGGGGCATCAAGTCGGTGTACCCTTTCATTCAGGGCCAGGGCCTCTTCCGTCACAAGACCTATATCACCCCCATAGTGCTGCGAGGCATGGGCAGGGTGGGGGATATGCCCGCGGACGTGCAGAAGTTCGTGGTCCAGGGCCCGAAAAACCTGATGAACACCTCGGAAGTCTATATCGGCGCTGAAATGGCATGGAACTACAACCTGAAAATAGGCAACACCATCGAGCTCATCGTTCCCAAAGGAAGGCTGACGGCAAAAACGGGAGTCAATCCCGGGATCGGCAGCTACCGCGTTGCCGGTTTTTTCAAGACCGGATATTACGAGTTCGACACCAAGCTTGTCATTATGACGCTGCGCGCGGCGCAGCAACTGTATGATATCGGCGATGTGGCGTGGGGGCTCGGCATCAAGGTCGACGATATTTACCGGATGGACGACACGGCCTCGCGGCTCCGCTCGCGGATAGGCTTCCAATACGAGATACAGACCGCCGAGCAGCGCAACCAGAACCTCTTCTACGCGCTCAAGCTGGAAAAGCTGATCATGACGATCATCCTCTTCCTTGTCATCATCGCCGCGGGATTCACGATCATGGGGACGCTGGTGATGGTGGTGATGGAGAAGCGCAAGGCGATCGGCATCCTCAAGTCGATGGGCGCCACGCCGATCTCGATCATGGTCATCTTCATCATCGAAGGGTTTCTCATCGGCGTTGTGGGATCGGTCTTCGGCGTGATTTTCGGGCTGGCGGCGTCCCTCAACCTCGAGGCGATCATCCGGTGGATCGAAATCAAGATCAACGGCACGATGACGGTCTTTTATTCGCTCCTCGGATTTATCTACGACATCATAAACCGGCTCTTCCACACCGATCTCATGGTGGGCCTGTATCAGAACATATCGCTCGTCCCGAAAAACATCTACTACATCGACACCATCCCCACCGAGGTCAACCCGGAGTTCGTGGTGCTCATATCGATATTCGCGGTCTTCCTCTCGACCGTGGCGGCGATATTTCCCTCCTGGCAGGCGTCGCGGCTGCGGCCGGTTGAAACCATACGGTACGAATAGGAAATACGCATGGAACGGGAACCGATCATAGAAGCGGAAGGCCTGGAGAAGGTCTACGGGTACGGAAGGAACGCGCTGCGCGTCCTGAAAAATATCAGCCTCTCGATAGGGCGCGGGGAGATCGTCTCGATCGTCGGCCCTTCCGGCGCCGGAAAGTCGACGCTCCTCAACATCGTCGGATGCCTTGACGGGTTTCAGGGCGGAAAGCTCGTGGTCGGCGCGAAGGACGTATCGAACATGAACGTCGAGAACCTCTCCGACTTCCGCAACCGGCATATCGGGTTCATCTTCCAGCTCCACAATCTCCTGCCGGAGTTTACCGCGGCCGAGAATGTCATGATGCCGCTCCTCATCAGGCGCTGCGGCAGGCGCGAGGCGAAGGAAAAGGCGCTGGAGCTCATCGCGCGCTTCGGGCTCGCCGAGCGCGCCCATCACAAGCCGGCCGAGCTTTCAGGAGGCGAGTGCCAGCGGATCGCGGTCGCGCGGGCGATCATCGGGCAGCCGGAAATCATCCTGGCCGACGAGCCGACAGGGAGCCTTGACAGCGAAAATTCGCGCAACCTCACCAACATCCTCTTTGAGATCGGAAGGGACCTGAACACCACGATCGTCATCGTAACGCACAGCAGCGAAATCGCCGAGATGACGGAGCGTACGATCACCCTCGTTGACGGTATGATCAAAAGCGACCTGTACCGGAATGAAAAAATACAACCTGGAGAGCCGAAACAATGAAGATCGAGTTTGTGGGCGGAGCGAGGACCGTTACCGGTTCCTGTTTCATCGTAAAAAACGATAAATTCACCATAATGGTGGACCGCGGCATGTTTCAGGGCAAAAAGGTGCTGCGCGACCGCAACTTCATGAAGCTCATCTACGCGCCCGGCCAGATCGACGCCATGCTCCTGACGCACGCCCACATTGACCACAGCGGGCTTATCCCCAAGATGGTCAGGGACGGATACACCAACCCGATCTACGCCACCAGGGCCACCGTGGACCTCTGCTCGGTGATGCTGCCCGACAGCGCCCACATCCAGGAGATGGACACCGTCTGGATCAACAAGAAAAACCGCAAGATGGGAATGGACCCGGTCGAGCCGATGTACACCGTCGCCGACGCCGAAAAATCGATCCGGCAGTTCGTTCCGGTAAAATACGGGGATATCGTCGACATCGTCCCCGGGGTGAAGGCGCGCTTCCGCGACGCGGGCCACATTCTGGGATCGTCGTTTATCGAGATGTGGGTGGAAGAGAACGGAAAAACCACCAAGCTCGTCTTTTCCGGGGATATAGGCTCGAAGGACCAGGCGATCATACGCGATCCTGAATCCGCCGATGAGGCCGACATCCTTCTCGTCGAATCGACCTACGGCGACCGCCTCCACAAAAGCAGGCATGACACCTACGAGGAGTTCAAGGCCATCATAAAAGATTCGTACAACAGGAAAGGCAATATCGTCATCCCCTCCTTTGCGATCGAGCGCACACAGGAGATAATCTACACCCTGGGCCGGCTTTTCAAGGAGGGAGCCCTACCGCGTATCCCCGTCTATATCGATTCGCCACTCGCGGTTTCAGCCACCGAGATATTCAAGAAAAACCGCGACAATTTCGATGAGGAAGCGATACAAATGCTCCTTTCGGGAGAAACGCCGCTCGATTTCGAAAACCTTCATTTTGTTCGGTCTACCGACGAATCGAAGAAGCTCAACGAAGAAGCCAAGGGCGCCATCATCATCTCGGCAAGCGGCATGTGTACGGCTGGCAGGATCAAGTATCACCTGCTCCACAATCTCTACAAGCCTGAATCGAGCGTCATTTTTGTCGGATACCAGGCCGAAGGCACGCTGGGCAGGAAGCTCGTCGACGGCGCCAAACAGGTCCGCATCTACGGGGACGATGTGGCGGTCCGCGCGAAGGTACACACGCTCGGCGGATTTTCCGCGCACGCGGACCGGGACGCGATCCTCGCGTGGATGAGCACCATCAAGAGTAAAAACTGCAAGGTGTTCGTGGTGCATGGAGAGGAGACCGCCGCGGAGTCGCTCTCGGGCTCGATACGGGAGCGCTTCGGCTTTTCGACCTGTGTGCCGCGCTGGGGGGAGATCGTCGATCCGGAAACCATGCAGAGCACGCACGCCGGCTATGGTGCCGCCCCGATCGATGAAACCTGTGATCGGCAGCTCGACGATCTCCGCGTAAAGCTCGATGAGCTTGTCGGGAAATATAAAAAGGCAAAAGGAGAGGGCCGCATTTACGACCTCGAAAAATTCGGCCACGATATAAACGACATTCGCGACATGATAAAGGCGATATCCGAAGAACTTTAAATAGCTTTCCGCAACCCGATAATACGTCTAAAAGGGGACATAAAAAATTATGTCTCCTTTTCGTTTTTATGTAAAGCGCTCAGGCCCGCCTTCCGAAAATTGGAGTAAGAGAAACGTATCGGAGGAAATGCGATGAGAAACGCAACTGTTGCAGTAGTGATGATCGGCGCCCTCACCCTGCTTTTTGTCGGGTCCGCCTCGTGCGCGCCGAACAGGGCGCTTACCAGAGACGCGAATGGTGCTTCGCAGCGCGTGCAGAACGAACAGGCCGCCGGCGAAGAAGACGGCGAATACACCTACAATTACGGCAACGAGGACGAAGCCGAACCGCGCGTAGAGCAGAAGTCCCGTCAGAACCGTCCCGAGCCAAGGAGGCTTCGATCCTCCTCGCGCCAGACAGAAACTGCCGTCAGGGACGAATCCAATATCGCTTATGACGAAGAAGCTTCCGACGATGAGCGGTTCTTCCAGAAGGGGCAGGCCTCGTGGTACGGCAGGGAATTCCACGGCAAGACCACCGCGTCGGGCGAGCGGTTCGATATGAATAAAAACACCGCGGCGCACCGGACGCTTCCGTTCGGTACGGTGCTCATGGTGAAAAACCTCGATAACGGGAAAACAGTCGAAGTCAAGGTCAACGACCGGGGGCCTTTCAGCAGGGGCAGGATACTCGATCTTTCCTACTCGGCCGCTCGTGAGATCGGGATGCTCAAGTCGGGCGAAGCGAAGGTCGGCATCAAGGTCATGAGCCGCGGAGGCGAAGCAGAGCGCAACGTCCGCCCCGCGCGCGGCAGGGCGCGATATGAAGAGGATGATAAAGTCGAGCCGGTTGCCGGCGAGGATGAAGTCGCTGAAAGGAACACGCGAATGGAGGAAACACCTGCAGGAAACGGACGTGATACGTATTCGATTCAGGCGGGAGCGTTTTATTCCCGCGCGAACGCAAACACTCTAAAGAAGAAACTGCAGGAAAGCTTTCAAAATCCTGTTATCATCATCCGGGACGGGGACATGTATAAGGTACGGATAGAGTCTATCCGCAGTCAGCGTGAAGCTAACCGGATTAAGCAATCCCTTGAAAATGACAGCGTATCATCCTTTATGATACGAAACAGGGAGTAGCTTGTTTTTATGTGGAAAATATCAGTATAGATGCCATTTTTATGTGTAGCGACGGTTGTTTGTGCTAAAAATTAAACGATTTGTTACCGGTGCCTCCGTTTTTTAACGTCGGAGGCACTTGTGTTTATAAATTCTGTATTTTTTTTGTTGACAGAATTATCCCCTTTTTTACTATCTTGTTTCCATTTGTGCCCACGTAGCTCAGTCGGTAGAGCATTTGCATGGTAAGCAAAAGGTCACCAGTTCGATTCTGGTCGTGGGCTTTTGATTTGAAGCGTCATGGGCTGAGTAAATACTGATTATTTCGGGTTGCATCCATATCTCGATGCGTTAATACCCCTTTTTATAAATAAATGCTTGACTGTTTTGGCAGGCAGATTGGTTATTTACTTTCCATCCAATTAATTTTAAAGGTCAAAACGATGCGAGACATTATACTGTTGTCCTGTAAGGATTGTAAAAGGCGTAATTATGCCATTACAAAGAACAAGAAAAATCAGGCTGGCAAGCTTGAGGTGAAAAAGTATTGTAAATTCTGTAACAAGCATACGCTCCACAGGGAAACCAAGGCGTAGTGGGTCCGTCCGCGATACTTCCGGAGATACGTAAGGAATATATTCTATGAAAATGTTTGATTTTATTCGCGAATCGCGGGAAGAGTTGAAACGAGTAACATGGCCCGAAAAGGAAGAGGTGAGCAATTTTACCATTGTCGTGATCGTTACGCTTGTTGTCGTGGCGGTGTTCCTTTCAGTCGTCGATATGGTGCTGGGCGAAATTATGAAACTACTGGTGAACTGAGTTATGGCTAAAGAGTGGTATGTCATACATACCCATTCCGGACATGAAAACAAGGTGAAATCGGCGCTCGAGAAAAAGCTCGAGAATCTCGGCCTTGTTCAGGAGCAGGATTTCAGGATCAAGATTCCTACTCTTGATGTTCCGGAAATAAAAGATGGAAAAAAGCGGGTGAAGTCGAAAAAATTCTTCCCCGGCTACGCGCTTATTGAGGCGGAGCTTTCCGATGATATCAGAAAAATTGTGAAGGACACCCCGGGAGTGACCAATTTTCTGGGCGTGTTCGACTATGAAAAGGGCTCTTTTGAGCCGAAAGCGCTTTCCAGGAGCGAGGTAAATACGCTTTTCGCGCAGGCGGGAGAGCAGAAGATTAAGGAAAAGGTTTCCGCGACCATGGAGTTTTCCGTGGGCGAGCATGTGAAAGTGATCGACGGCCCTTTCAGCAATTTCAGCGGTGTTATTGAAGAGGTGTATCCTGAAAAGGGAAGGCTGCGCGTCAAGGTAGAGATTTTCGGCCGTGGGACTCCGGTTGAGCTTGATTTTCTGCAGGTAGGAAAGATCTGATTGTTGCATGACAATTGTGCTATAAATAACCACCGTAAGTAAGGAAGTAAGAGAAATGGCTCCGAAAACAAAATCAAAAAAGGTTGTAACGCAGATAAAACTGCAGATTCCGGGCGGCAAAGCCAATCCGGCGCCCCCCGTTGGTCCGGCTCTCGGCCAGCATGGCCTTAATATTATGGAGTTTTGCAAGGCGTTTAACGACAGGACGAAAGACAAGATGGATACCATCCTGCCTGTTGTTATAACAGTATATGAAGACAGGACCTATACCTTCATTATTAAGACTCCGCCGGCAGCTGTACTTATAAGAAAAGCGCTGGGGCTCGAGAAGGGATCGAGCGAGCCGAATAAAACAAAAGTTGGCAAAATCACCAGGAAGCAGCTGGAAGAAATCGCCACGCTTAAGATGCCCGATCTTAACGCTAACGATTTAGATGGTGCTGTTAATATTATTGCAGGTACCGCGCGGTCTATGGGTGTAGAGGTGGTCGACTGACCTCCAACAATATGTAGCGACTTGAAGGAAACAAGAATCAGTATAGTTTGGGGAAGTGTTATGAATCACGGAAAACAGATAACCAACGCGAAAGCAAAGGTCGATAAGCAGACCCTCTACGGGGTCGATGACGCCGTAAAGCTCATGAAGGAAGCGAAATTCGCGAAATTCGACGAATCGGTCGAAGTCAGTGTTAAAGTTGTGCACAAGAGCCTTCAGAACGTGCGTGGCTCGGTGACGCTCCCGCATGGTACCGGGAAGCAGGTTAAGGTGCTTGCCATATGCAAGGGAGACAAGCAGAAAGAAGCCCTAGATGCCGGCGCGGATTATGCGGGTGCCGATGATGTTATTGAAAAGATAAAGGAAGGCTGGATCGATTTTCAGGCGGTTGTTGCTACTCCCGATATGATGAAAGAAGTCGGAAAGCTCGGCCCGATCCTTGGAAGAAAGGGTCTTATGCCAAAGCCGAAGGCCGGTACGGTCACTGAAGACATGAAGGGGATAGTAAAAGAGTTGAAGTCAGGCCGGATTGATTATAAAGCCGATAAGACGGGTGTGATACATCTTGGTGTCGGAAAGATCTCGTTTGACGAAAATAAGATCTCAGAGAACATCAAGACTTTTTACAACCAGATCATGCGTGACAAACCGTCGGACGCTAAAGGAAATTATATTAAATCGGTTCATATTTCCTCCACGATGGGCCCTGGCATTAAAATTAATCATAAGGGGATTGAACGGTAATGATTAAGCAATATAAGATAGACGAGGTTCAGAGCCTCAAGGAAAAGCTCGACAGAAAGGGCAATTTCGTATTAACCAACTACAGCGGAATCAAGGTCAAGGATCTGAGCGTTCTCAGAAAGAAACTCGGAGCCCTTGGAGTTGAATATAAAGTCGTAAAAAACAATCTTTTCCGTATCGCGCTGAAAGACGCGGGATATGTTCCCGTTGACGATTTCCTCAAAGGTCCGGTTGCGGTAGCGTTTACCGAAAAAGACCTTTGCGCGACCGCTAAGCTCCTCAAGGAATTCAAGAAGGAGCAGAATAAATTCGAATATTCCGCCGGCATTATGGAGCGGGTGCTTTATAACTCAGCTCAGATCGAAAAGCTTGCTGATCTCCCCTCAAAAGAGGTGCTTCTGTCGCAGGTGCTCGGTCTTATCAACGCCCCGACCCGTCATATCGCTGTCGGCATGAACCAGGTAATGGCATCGCTTGCGCGAGGTATCAAGGCGGTAGCGGAGAAAAACGGAAAATAATTTCGTTTGATTTGTTCGATGTAACAAAGAAGGGATACAGTAGTTCTTATTCGTTATTGTGCAGGGTGAAAACAATAATTGATGTTAAGAATGTAAGGTCCCCTTATAAGTTTTTGCAGCGATGATTGCATTAACTTGAATAATTCACTAAGTATAAGGAGATGTGTTATGGCAAAGTTATCAGTACAGGAACTTCTTGATGCGATCAGCGAGCTTACCCTCATCGAGGCGTCCGAGCTTGTAAAGGCAATGGAAGATAAATTCGGTATTTCCGCGGCGGCTCCCGTAGCGGTAGCGGCAGTTGCAGGCGCAGCGGGTGGAGCGGCAGAAGCGGCTGAAGAAAAGACCGAGTTCGATGTTATTCTCAAAGGTTTCGGCGACAAGAAGATCGAGGTTATCAAGGAAGTACGCGCGATTACCGGTCTCGGCCTCAAGGAAGCGAAAGAACTCGTTGAAGCCGGCGGAAAAGCGGTAAAGGAAAAAGTCAACAAAGAAGAAGCCCAGAAGATAAAGGATCAGCTTGAGAAAGCCGGCGCGACGGTTGAACTCGCGTAATAACGGCTGTTGATGTTGCGTGTCTGAAGGTTTTTCTGAAAGAGAATTTTTTTAACGTTGTTTTCAGGCTTGAACAATAGGTTTGGTTGCGAGTCAATCAAACCTATTGCTGTCTGTAAGAAATTTTGTGTTTTGATGTGAAAATACTGTATTTTTGTTTCTTTTTGTGCAGATAATGAGTATCATTATAATGTGCCTTGCGTACACAGGTCGTTTCATTCAAGCATTCAATACAATTATTAATTATTGTATGATCCCTCAATCGATTGTAACAGGAAGCACACTGCATCAGTTAGTAGGACATGCATGCCTTACACGTTTTGCGTAAACGGCGCAGATGCCATTAAAAATCTACATTAACAAGGTTGGATAATCCATGCAAAAGGGAAAGAATATTGTTAATTTTGGTAAAATCAAATCAAAGTTGGACCTTCCCAATCTTATTGAAGTTCAATTAATGTCCTATGAATGGTTCCTTCAGGCAAACACAGATCCTAAAAAGAGGAAGAGCCAGGGACTGCAGGAGGTTTTTACCGAAATATTTCCCATTGAAAGCCCTCATGAGGATGTAGTCCTTGAATTTATAAATTATGAAATAGGGAGCCCGAAATATTCCGAGCTCGAATGCAAAGAGCGTGACGTGACCTATGCCGCTCCACTGAAGGCGACCATCCGCCTGATAAAAAAGGACAACATGGAAGTCAGGGAACAATCGGTATATATGGGCGATGTTCCACTGATGACGCCGAGGGGCACGTTTATCATCAATGGCGCCGAGCGGGTTGTTGTTAACCAGCTTCACCGTTCTCCGGGAATATTCTTCTTCTATGAGGAGGTCGAGCGCCTCTACAACGCACGGGTTATTCCGGACCGCGGTTCGTGGCTTGAGTTTGAAATGGACAAGAAGGGCTACCTCATTGCCCGCATTGACAGGAAAAAGAAATTCCCCGCAACACTGCTCATACGAGCGTTCGGATATGAAACGAATGAAGATATTATAAAGCTCTTTTATGAGACCGAGAAGGTTGCGCTTTCATCTGAGGATTCTTTCAGAATGCTGAACGGGAGACGTGTTACCTCCGATGTGGCGAGCAGGGAAACCGGCGAGGTGATCATAAGCGCGGGCGAGCGGATAAATATGGACGTTATCGACCGGTTCCGCGAAGAAAAGATCGAGGAAGTGGAAATCATCAAATTCCCCAACAACAAGGATGACGCGTATCTCATTAACAGCCTCGAGAAAGATCTCGAACTGGTAAACGCGGTCCACGGTGATTACACGACCGCGCAAAGGGCAATACTGAAGATACATGAAGTTATGAGGCCCGGCGAACCGAGAAATATCGACAACGCGATTGCTGAGCTTAACCGGCTCTTCTTCAATCCCCGCACCTACAGCCTCGGCGCGGTCGGCCGGTACATTATCAACAAGAAATCCGGCATCGCAAAGTTCATCAAGGAAACGGGCATTACCGAGGAGATCAAAAAGAGCAAGGAGCTGAAAGAATTCAGGGACAAGATCGAGTCGGTTATCCGCAAGGACAAAAACGGCTACATGGCCGTTCTGCAGGGATATTACGATGAAATTTACGCAAAGGTGGGGGATACAAGGGTTTTCGAATTTGAAATCCTTGCCGTTGAAGATATCATCTTCACGCTGAAAAACCTGCTCTATATCATCGCGGAAGACAAGTCGTACATGGAATCGCGCGAATGCCTGATCGGCGGGAAGAAAAGAACCGCGGCGTTTGAAGTCTATACCAGCGTCGATGATATCGACCATCTCGGCAACCGGCGCGTACGGTCTGTCGGCGAGCTTCTCATGAATCAGATAAAGGTCGGCTTTCAGCGCATGGAGCGCGTCATAAAGGAGCGGATGACCATTCAGGACCTTGATGTGGTCACCCCGCAGGCGCTGATCAGCATCAAGCCCATAACTGCCGTAATAAACGAATTTTTCGGATCGAGCCAGCTTTCCCAGTTCATGGACCAGACCAATCCGCTTGCCGAGCTGACCCACAAGCGGAGGCTGAACGCGCTCGGACCCGGAGGACTTTCGCGCGAGCGCGCGGGCTTCGAGGTGCGCGACGTACACCCGTCTCATTACGGTCGTATGTGCCCTATCGAAACGCCTGAAGGCCCGAACATCGGTCTTATCGTTTCGATGAGTACCTATGCGCATATCAACGAATACGGGTTCCTCGAAACGCCGTTCAGGATCGTTGACAACGGTAAGATCGCCGAGAACGTGGAATATCTTACCGCGGACGAGGAAGACAGTGTGTTTATCGCCCAGGCGAACGAACCGCTTGATGACCACGGCAACTTCATTGAAAAAGACCGGATCATCTGTCGTAACAAGGGAAACTATCCCTCGAAAAAGCCGTCAGATGTGAAATACATGGACGTTTCACCGTCACAGATATTCTCGGTATCGACCTGTCTGATCCCGTTCCTCGAACATGATGACGCCAACCGTGCGCTCATGGGATCAAACATGCAGCGCCAGGCTGTGCCGCTTCTGACAGAAGACATTCCGCTCGTCGGAACCGGCATCGAGCGTGCGGCGGCGTACGATTCCGGCGTGCTTGTGATTTCGCAGCGCGGCGGTGAAGTGAAATCCGTCGACGCGAGCAAAGTTGAAATAAAGACCTCGGTCGGAGAGATTGATGTCTATCCGTTGCTGAAGTACAAGAGAACCAACCAGGGAACATGTTTCAACCAGCGTCCGATCGTAAAAGAGGGAGAGAAAATAAAGGCCGGTGATGTGCTTGCCGACGGTCCGGCCACCAACGACGGCCGGCTCGCGCTGGGCAAAAATATCCTCGTGGCCTTCATGCCCTGGATGGGATATAACTTCGAGGACGCCATTCTTCTCTCGGAAAAACTCGTAAAAGAGGATACCTTTACCTCTGTGCATATCGAGCAGTTTGAAGTGGAGGCCCGAGAAACAAAGCTCGGACGCGAAGTTATCACGCGTGACATTCCGAACCTTTCCGAAAAGGCGTTCCGCGATCTTGACGCTGACGGTATTGTTCGTCTCGGAGCGTTTGTAAAACCGGACGATATCCTCGTCGGAAAAGTCACCCCCAAGGGAGAGCAGGACCTGACTCCGGAGTATAAGCTGCTTCACTCGATCTTCGGAGAAAAAGCGCGTGAAGTCCGCGACACGAGCCTTCGCGTCCCGAACGGAATCGAAGGCATCATCATCGACGTAAAGCGGTTCTCGCGCGAAAACGGCGATGAGCTGGCTCCCGGCGTTGAAGAACTCGTGAAAGTCTACATCGCCACGAAACGTAAGATTTCGGTCGGCGATAAAATGGCGGGCCGGCACGGGAACAAAGGCGTTATATCGAAAATTGTGCCTGAATATGATATGCCGTATCTTCCAGACGGGACCCCGGTTGATATCGTGCTCAATCCGCTCTCGGTGCCTTCGCGGATGAACCTCGGCCAGCTTCTGGAAACCGAACTCGGCTGGGCGGCGAATGAGCTTAACATCATCGTTGAAACGCCGATTTTCGACGGAGCGGCGGAGAAGGATATCCGCGAACTCATGAAGAAAGCCGGGCTTCCCGAAGATTCGAAAACTGTGCTTTATGACGGAAGGACCGGGAAACCCTTTGAAAACAGGGTTATGGTCGGATACATCTACATGCTCAAGCTTGCGCACATGGTAGATGATAAGATCCACGCGCGCTCGACGGGTCCCTACTCGCTGGTTACGCAACAGCCGCTCGGCGGAAAGGCGCAGTTCGGCGGCCAGCGTCTCGGAGAGATGGAGGTATGGGCGCTCGAAGCGTACGGTGCGGCGTATACACTGCAGGAGCTTCTGACGGTGAAATCAGACGATATGCTCGGAAGGGCGCGGATATATGAGGCGATTGTGAAAGGTATCAACACCACGACGCCTGGTATCCCCGAATCATTTAACGTACTCGTTCAGGAACTTCGAGGGCTCGCGCTCGATGTGAAGATTTATGACGAAAATAATAAGGAGATAAGCCTGTCGGAGTGGAGCGAAGGGTATACCAAGCCGCAGAAACGCATCATGATCGACAAGCTGCATAACGTATAGGAATATCCATGGCAACGGCCCTGCAGTCGGGGCGGACGGGAATATAAAGTTTATTGTTCAAGAATAAATTTATAGATGAAAGGTTAAAGCGAATGAGAGACTTTAACGATTTTAATTCAATCCAGATCAAAATAGCATCCCCCGATATGATCCGTTCGTGGTCATACGGCGAAGTGAAAAAGCCTGAAACGATCAACTACCGGACGCTCAAGCCGGAACGTGACGGCCTGTTCTGCGAAAAGATTTTCGGAACGACCAAGGAATGGGAATGTTATTGCGGAAAGTTTAAATCGATACGATATAAAGGCGTCGTTTGTGACCGGTGCGGTGTCGAGGTGACGCATTACAAGGTGCGCCGTGAAAGAGGCGGTCATATCGAGCTCGCTTCGCCGGTCGCGCATATATGGTACTACCGTTCGGTTCCGTCGAGGATGGGCCTTCTGCTCGACCTTACGGTAAATCAGCTCAAGCAGATACTGTACTACGAAAAATATGTGGTCATCGAGCCGGGCGATGCCAAAGATGAGGACGAAACCCTCGAGCGCGGCATGATTCTCGATGAGGAGAAATACAATTACTTTTATGAGAAGTACGGCGATACCTTTATCGCCGACATGGGCGCAGCCGCGGTCAAGGAACTGTTGATCCGGATAGACCTTGACGAGGAAGCCAGGATCCTGCGTGAAAAGCTTCTTGATCACCTTGCGAAAGACTCAAAGAAAGCGGTCGACCGCAAGCTTATCAAACGCCTTGAAATCATCGAGTCGTTCCGTGATTCGGGCAACCGGCCGGAATGGATGATCCTTGAGAACGTGCCTGTCATACCGCCGGAGCTCCGTCCGATGGTGCAGCTCGATGGCGGCCGTTTCGCGACCTCCGACCTGAACGATCTGTATCGCCGCGTTATCAACCGGAATAACCGTCTGAAAAGGCTCCTCATGCTCCGTGCGCCGGAAATAATCGTGCGCAATGAGAAGCGGATGCTCCAGGAAGCGGTCGATGCGCTCTTCGACAACAGCCGCCGCAAGCGGGCCGTCAAGGGGAAAGGCAACAGGCCGCTGAAGTCCCTTTCCGACATGCTCAAGGGAAAACAGGGACGATTCCGACAGAACCTCCTCGGCAAGCGGGTCGATTACTCGGGCCGATCGGTTATCGTTATCGGACCGGAACTGAAGCTCTACCAGTGCGGGCTTCCGAAGAAAATGGCGATCGAGCTCTTCAAGCCGTTTATCATGAAAAGGCTCGTCGACAAGGACTATGTGCAGAATATAAAATCGGCTAAGAAAATGGTGGAAAACGAGCGTCCAGAGGTTTGGGAAGTGCTTGAAGAGGTTATTTCCGAACATCCCGTGCTGCTTAACCGCGCCCCCACGCTTCACCGTCTCGGTATCCAGGCGTTCGAACCGATTCTCGTCGAAGGGAAGGCCATCAAGCTTCACCCGCTCGTCTGTCACGCCTACAACGCTGACTTCGACGGCGACCAGATGGCGGTCCACGTGCCGCTTTCACCGAAAGCGCAGCTTGAGTGCTGGACGCTCATGCTGTCGACCAACAACCTTCTCTCTCCGGCGAACGGCGAGCCTATTGCGACACCGACCCAGGACATCGTGCTCGGTATCTATTATCTCACGGCCCAGCTCCCGGGTTCTTCGGGAGAAGGAAAGTTTTTCGACGATGAGAACGATATCCAGCGCTCGATAGAATTCGAGCAGATAAAGATAAGAAGCAAGATAAAGTACCTGGTGGATGAAGGACTTGTCGCGAAACACCGCGGCCGTATGAGAGAGCTCGGCGAATCCGGCAGCCCCATCATCAAGGAATTCAGGGCCAATGAGTTTATGGAAACCACCGCGGGGAGGCTCCTGTTCAACAAGCTCCTGCCGGACGGCTATCCGTTTGTAAACTACACGGTGTCTGACAAGGTTCTGTCAAAGATAATATCAGACATCTTTAAAGGATACGGTTCTGATATCACCGTTAAGATCCTGGATGACATAAAAGAAGCGGGCTATAAATACTCGACGATATTCGCGCCGACGATTTCGATATCCGACATTATCGTCCCTGAGGCAAAACACAAGCTTGTTGAAGAGACCGACAAGAAGGTGAAAAAGATCGAGGACGATTACAAGTTCGGATTCATCACCAACGAAGAGCGGTACAACCGAATCATCGACCAGTGGACGAACGTCAACGAGGAAGTCGCTAAGGTGATGATGGAGGAGCTCAGCAAAAACCAGAACGGCTTCAATCCAATATACGTCATGGCGCAGTCTGGAGCTCGGGGTTCGAAACAGCAGATCCGCCAGCTTGCCGGAATGCGGGGCCTTATGGCGAAACCTTCGGGTGAGATCATCGATGTGCCGATCAAAACGAATTTCCGCGAGGGACTGACCGTTCAGGAATATTTTATCTCCACCAACGGTGCGAGAAAAGGTCTTGCCGATACCGCGCTTAAAACGGCTGATGCCGGATATCTCACCAGACGGCTTGTTGATATCGCGCAGGACGTTGTCATCACGATGGATGATTGCGGCACCACAATGGGTATCGATATCCGCCCGATCAAGGAAGGCGACGAGATCATCGACTCGCTCGGCAGCCGTGCGCTCGGAAGAACGCTGCTCTATGACATGGTGCATCCGGTGAGCGGTGAAATGATCTGTGAAGCAGACCAGATTGTAACTGAGGACATTGCAGTCAAGATCGACGAGCTCAATATCGATTCAATCGAGATCCGTTCGGTGCTCACCTGCGAAGCGCGCTACGGCGTGTGTATGAAGTGCTACGGAAGAAACCTCGCGACAGGAAAGTCGGTGGATGCGGGCGAAGCGGTCGGCATCATCGCTGCTCAGTCGATCGGACAGCCGGGAACGCAGCTTACCATGCGGACCTTCCACATCGGCGGTATCGCGTCGCGTTCCGTTGAGGAAAGCGACATTTCGCTCAACTATCCGGTCTATATCAAGGAGATCACATCCAAGATGATCAAGACCGAATCGGACAGCGGCATCAAGAAGACCATTTCGGTCCGGCGCGGATACCTCATCGTTCAGCGGGTCATAAGCGAGATGGTGTTCAAAGGCGAAGTGGATATTATCCCCGAAGAAGGAACCAAAATTTATGAAGGAGCCGTGATTGCCCGCGAATCGGACAAATCAGAAGTGCTCGCGAAAAATTCGGGTATCATCAAGATCGACAAGAAACACGTCTATATCCTCGGCGACGAATATTCGATTCCGATCAACGTCGGTACTGAGGTTCACGCGAAAGAGGGCAAGTTCTTCGAGCGGAATGAGAAACTGGCTTCTTTCGACCCGTGGCTCGAGCCGATCATCACGGAGGTTCCCGGCGAGGTTCGGTTCGTCGATATCGAACTCAACAAAAGCCTTCGCGAGGAGGTCGATCCTCAATCCAACGTAAATAAACGAATTATCGTTGAATACAAGACCGAGCGACTGCAGCCGCGTATTGAGATCGCGAACAAGAGCGGCGAGCCGACGACTTACCTTCTGCCCAAGGGCGCGGTGCTCATGGTTGAGGACCTTGATCAGGTGAAGGCGGGAACCACACTTGCGAAGATACCGAGGGAAATCGAAAAGACGCGCGACATCACCGGAGGTCTTCCCCGGGTCGCCGAGCTTTTCGAAGCGCGCTCGCCGAAGGATTCGGCCACGCTTTCAGAAATCGACGGTACCGTCAAGATCGGCGAAACGGTGAAGAACAAGCGCAAGATACTCATCAAGAGCGAAGACGGCGAAGAGCGCGAATACTCGATCCCGTCGTCCAAGTTCCTGCGCGTTCAGGACGCCGACTGGATCAACAAGGGAGAGCGTATCGACGATGGTCCCGAGGATCCGCATGAGATCCTCAAGATCAAGGGGCCGCGCGAGCTCCAGAAGTTCCTTGTTAACGAGATCCAGGAAGTGTACCGCCTGCAGGGTGTGGGTATCAACGACAAGCACATCGAAATCATCGTCCGTCAGATGCTCCGGAAAGTCAAAATCACCGATCCGGGCGATACGAACTTCGTCATCGAGCAGGTGGTGGATAAATTCGACTTTATCGATGAGAACGAACGGGTTGTGAATGAAGGAGGAAAGCCGGCGATAGCCCAGACTATTCTCATGGGTATCACCAAAGCGGCCCTCAATACCGAATCGTTCATTTCTGCGGCGTCGTTCCAGGAGACCACGCGGGTGCTTACCGATGCGGCCATCAAAGGCAAGGTCGACCAGCTGAGAGGACTCAAGGAGAACGTCATTATCGGTCACCTGATTCCCGCAGGCACTGGAGTGCGTCAGTACAAGAATATCGATATATACAGGGAGGTTCCCGGAGATATCGATATGACCGCTCCGGAGGAATCGATCGAGGAAGGGCGCGAAGACTCCGAGGAAATCAAGGCGGAACAGTAAAACTCCTTGACAAAAAGCGCTTCTGTAGATTTCTGGTAAGCTCTGTCTGATTTTCAGAGCGGAATGAGATACTATCAGCCCGGATCAGGTGTGTATCCGGGTTGTGAAAATAGCGATATATTCTAAAGGTAACGGGTATTGCAATGCCAACTATCAATCAGTTAATCAGAAAAGGAAGGGAGTCCAAAAAGAGAAAATCGAAATCGCCGGCACTCAAGTCGTGCCCCCAGAGGCGCGGAGTGTGCACCAGGGTGATGACTGTTACTCCCAAAAAGCCGAATTCGGCCCTTCGCAAGGTCGCCCGGGTACGGCTTACCAACGGTATCGAAGTGACCGCGTATATCCCCGGTGTCGGACACAACCTCCAGGAGCACTCGGCGGTGCTTGTGCGGGGCGGGCGGGTGAAGGACATACCGGGCGTTCGCTATCATATCGTCCGCGGGACGCTCGACTCGATGGGCGTTGAGGACAGAAGAAAGGGAAGATCAAAATACGGTGCCAAGAAGCCGAAGGCATAAGATCAATAATTTAATTACTGGATTTGAAAGAGGGAAATAATGCCACGTCGAAGGAGACCAATTAAAAGGGAAGTTTTACCGGATCCGAAGTTCAACAGCATGCTGGTAACCAAGTTCATCAACGTCATGATGCTTAAGGGCAAGAAAGGCGTGTCGGAAAATATATTCTACAAGGCGATGGATATTTTACAGGACAAGGCGAAAAAAGAGGCGCTTGAGGTGTTCATACAGGCCCTTGAAAATGTAAAGCCTGTTGTCGAGGTGAAATCACGGCGGGTCGGAGGCGCGACTTATCAGGTGCCGATTGAAATACGGCCTGAAAGGCGTCAGGCGCTGGCGATACGCTGGATAATATCATATGCACGCGGCAGATCTGAAAAAACCATGTTTCAGCGGCTCGCGGGCGAGATGATTGACGCCTACAACAATACCGGTGCATCCATCAAGAAGAAAGAAGACACCCACAAAATGGCGGAAGCCAACAAAGCATTTTCCCACTACAAGTGGTAAACGCATAAATCCATGTGCGGTAATAACGGGATTTCCCCAAGTGTTACCGCAACATCAAACGAAACTTTTATTATAAAGCCGCAGGTGGGCATGAGCCTCATTCCCGACAGGGGATGAGGCCTCGGCATATTTTGCTGTATGCTCTGAGGTGTAACCGCTGCGGATCAGTTACAGAGGAGCGATGGGAAGAGAACTCCCGTTACACAGGACCCGCAATATCGGAATCATGGCGCATATCGATGCCGGCAAGACAACCCTTACCGAGCGGATTCTGTATTATACTGGAAAAACCTATAAGATCGGCGAGGTCCACGAAGGCACGGCCGAGATGGACTGGATGGTCCAGGAAAAGGAGCGGGGGATTACCATAACCGCCGCGGCGACGACATGCTCCTGGAAAAACACGCGGATAAATATCATCGACACGCCCGGCCATGTCGATTTTACCGTCGAAGTCGAGCGCTCGCTGCGCGTACTCGATTCGGCGATAGCGGTTTTTGACGGAGTGGCCGGCGTTGAGCCGCAGTCAGAAACCGTTTGGAGGCAGGCCGACCGGTATCATATTCCGAGAATCTGTTTCATCAACAAGATGGACCGGGTCGGAGCGGATTTTGATCGTTGCGTGCAGATGATCCGCGATAAGCTTTTCGCGGTGCCGCTTCCAGTGCAGATCCCGATCGGAGTCGAGGACACCTTTATCGGAGCTGTCGACTTGGTCTCCATGAAGGGGCTTGTATGGCGGGACGCCGCGGGCGAGTCGATCGAAGAGGTGGATATACCCGCGAATGTTGCAACTTCAGCGAAAAAGCACCGTGACGCGATGATAGAACTTCTTGCCGAGCATGATGACGCACTGATGGAAAAGTATATCCACGGTGAGGAAGTTACTGTCGAGGAGATCAAAAAGGCGATCCGTGAAGTGACCATTGCCACAAAGCTTTTCCCTGTGTTCTGCGGCGCGGCGCTGAAAAATAAAGGCGTGCAGCCGGTGCTCGATGCGGTAGTGGAGTATCTCCCCTCCCCGAAGGATATCCCGCCTGTTCAGGGGCATGATGTAAAAGATCATGAAATCCTGCTTTCCCGGGAGGCAGACGACAGGGAGCCGTTCTGCGGGCTCGTGTTTAAGATTCGTTCAGATCCTTATGTCGGCAAGCTTTCATACCTGAGAGTCTATTCCGGCCATTTAAAGGCTGGCGATACGATGCTTAACGTGGTAAATCAGAAGAAGGAACGGATCGGCCGCCTACTACGCATGCACGCGAACGACCGGGAGGATTTAAAAGAAGCATATACCGGGGATATAATCGCGATTGTCGGCATGAAGACGGTCCGGACAGGTGATACGCTCTGCGATCCGGAATCGCCGATACTCCTCGAGCGGATGGTGTTTCCTGAACCGGTAATATCGATCGCGATCGAGCCGAAGACGAAGGCGGACCAGGAAAAACTGGATTCGGCGCTGACCAGGCTCGAGGAGGAGGATCCCACATTCCGTCTGAAATCGGATCCCGATACCGGCCAGAAGATCATTTCCGGCATGGGCGAACTGCATCTTGAGATTATCGTGGACAGGCTTGTGCGCGAATTCAATGTGCAGGCAAACGTCGGCAAGCCGCAGGTCGCCTACAAGGAGACGATAACCAAAAAGGTCACCTCCGAGCACAAATACATGCGCCAGATAGCCGGTAAAGATCAGGTCGGCCATGTGATCATAGAGATGGAGCCGTTGAAGCCGGGGACGGGATTTGTTTTCGAAAACGGGCTTAAAGGCGGCGAAATTCCAGCTGAGTTTATTCCGTTCATAGAGGACGGGCTTAAAGACTCGATGGAGGGCGGTGTCATCGCCGGGTACAAGATGGTCGATATCAGGGTTAAGCTTGTCGGAGGATCCTACAGCGAATCCGATTCAGTTGATATGGCGTATCGTATTGCGGCGAACATCGCCCTGAAAGAAGGAGCGCGCAAAGCCGAACCGACCCTGCTTGAACCGGTAATGAAGCTTGAAATTATTTCGCCCGATGAGTATACGGGGGATATAATTAGCGATATTAATGCAAGGCGGGGCAGGATCGAAAGCATTGACATCCGGACCGGATTGAAGGATTTGCGCGCGATGGTGCCGCTTTCGGAGGTTTTCGGGTACGCGACAAGCCTCCGTTCGATGAGCCAGGGGAGGGCGACGCATACGCTCCAGTTCAGTCATTTTGATGTCGTTCCTGAAAACGTCATGGAGAAGCTCGTTGCGCGCATGACGGGTAGAATTTTTTAAATTTTTTTAAATAATTAATTCTTGACAGATAGGGCATATGTTTTTTTAATTCAACTTCCCGCAAAATGCAGTCGTTTCTATGATTTATTTGATGATCACCTTTTCTCTGTTGTTGATCAAAAGTGCGGCAGGGTTTCGGTCAGAAATAATCAGGGAGTCGGGATGTTGACGTAATAGTTAATGAATTTTCAACACTATTTTATGACATGATAGAAGGAGTGAAGCAATGGGAAAAGAAAAGTTTGATAGGAGTAAACCTCACGTTAATGTTGGAACGATCGGTCACATCGACCATGGTAAAACCACTTTGACGTCCGCGATCACAAGATGTCTTACTGCATATGTTGGCGGACACAATAAGCCGATCGCTTATGATCAGATTGATAATGCTCCCGAAGAAAAGGCGCGTGGTATAACGATTGCGACGTCCCACCAGGAGTATGAGACGAAGAAAAGGCACTACGCCCACGTTGACTGTCCGGGACACGCTGACTATATCAAGAACATGATCACCGGAGCGGCCCAGATGGATGCGGCTATTCTTGTAGTGGCTGCTACTGACGGCCCTATGCCGCAGACAAAGGAACACGTACTTCTTGCCCGTCAGGTGAACGTGCCTTATATCGTAGTGTTCCTCAATAAGGTTGATATGCTTGACGCTGCCGACCGTGATGAGATGGTTGAGCTTGTTGATATGGAAATTCGCGAGCTTCTTAACAAGTACGAATTCCCCGGCGATACGACTCCAATCGTTCCCGGTTCGGCCCTCAAGGCCATGGAGTGCGGTTGCGGAAAGCCTGATTGCGAGTGGTGCGGCCCGATTATCAAGCTTGCTGAAACGCTTGACGAGTATGTTCCCGAGCCCCAGCGCCAGAAGGACAAGCCGTTCCTTATGCCGATAGAAGACGTGTTCTCGATTACCGGCCGCGGTACCGTGGTGACCGGACGTATTGAGCGTGGTATCGTCAGAACAAGTGACGAAGTTGAAATCGTTGGTTTTGTTGAAACAAGAAAGTCGGTTTGTACCGGGGTTGAGATGTTCAGAAAGCTTCTCGATGAAGGTATGGCCGGTGATAACGTAGGATGTCTCCTTCGCGGCGTTGCTAAGGAAGAGGTTGAGCGGGGACAGGTGCTTGCGAAGCCTGGTTCGATTACTCCCCACAAGAAGTTTGAATGCGAAGTGTACGTACTTTCGAAGGATGAAGGTGGGCGCCACACTCCGTTTTTCAATAACTACAGGCCGCAGTTTTATTTCAGGACAACTGACGTTACCGGCACGATTCAGCTGCCCGAGGGCGTAGAGATGGTTATGCCTGGCGACAATATCAAGATGGTGATTGAACTCATTACGCCTATCGCCATGGAAGAAACCCTCCGTTTCGCTATCCGCGAAGGTGGAAGGACTGTTGGGGCCGGTGTTGTTTCCAAGATTCTCGAGTAAGTAAAAATTTTCTTGATTTTTTAACGTAGTAATTCGATTGTTGTCAGGCGTAACAAACGCGCCTGGCAACAATTTAAAGTATTAAAACACACTCATAATCACATCAGGGCAAGGATAGGAAAGTGGCAAATATTTCAACACAGAGAATCAGGGTTAAACTGCGATCGTTTGACGCGAAACTGCTCGACCAGTCGGCTGCCAAAATAGTGGCTACGACAAACAGGAGCGGGGCGAAAATCGCAGGTCCAATCCCTCTGCCGACTAAGATCGAGAGGTATTGTGTTCTCAGATCTCCACATGTTAACAAGAAGTCGCGTGAGCAGTTCGAGATTAGAACTCATAAGCGTTTGATCGACATTATCGATCCGAATGAGAATACCATTGAAGCGCTTATGAAGCTGGAACTCCCCGCTGGTATCTCGGTTGATATTAAGTCCTAAGAACTGAAACAATATTTCTTATAAACTTATAATCTCTATTCCCGAGGTTTGGGATAGAGGGGTTGAGTAATTACACTTTTTGTAAAACGGGATAGCGCGATGAAGAAGGCTCTTGTCGGTAGAAAAAAGGGTATGACGCAATATATTGCAGAAGACGGCACTGTGATACCTGTAACGGTATGTGAGCTGGGGCCGTGCTCGGTTGTTCAGAAAAAAACAGTGGAAAATGACGGTTATTCGGCTTTGAAGCTCGGTTTTCTGGATGCCAAAGAGAAACATCTCACCAAACCGGTGATTTCCGATCTCAAGAAGAAAAACATTCCGCTGAAGAGGATTTTGCGCGAAGTGGAAGTATTCGACGAATCCCTCGATGTTGGGAGCGTTGTGACGTGTGATATTTTTGTTGAGAACCAAAAGGTTACGGTGACCGGTGTTTCAAAAGGTAAGGGGTTTCAGGGCGTTATGCGCCGTCACGGTTTCCACGGTGGCCGTGAAACTCATGGTTCAAACTTTCACAGGGCTCCCGGATCAATCGGAGCATGTGCCGATCCCGGCAGGGTTTGGAAAGGGCAGAAGATGCCTGGACGGCTTGGGGGTGACCAGGTAACAGTGAAGGGGCTTAAAATTGTTAAGGTTATAAAAGAAAAAAATGTTGTTTTAATATCAGGTTCGGTTCCCGGAAGGGTCAATTCGATTATTACTGTCAGAGAGAGTTAAGGTAGAGATGCCATGGTCATTGATAAATTTTCAATAGATGGGAAAGTCTCCGGTCAGATTGAGCTGTCCGAGAGTGTTTTTAACGCGAAGATCAATGATGTCCTTATCTATGAGATGGTGAAGGCGGCTAATGCCAATCTTCGTCAGGGCACACATAGCACAAAGGAACGTTCATTTGTCCGCGGTGGAGGCGCGAAACCATGGCGTCAGAAAGGCACCGGGCGTGCTCGTCAGGGCAGTATCAGGGCGCCTCAATGGCGTGGAGGCGGGATTGTGTTTGGGCCCTGGCCCAGATGTTACAGGATCGAGCTTCCGCGCCGCATAAAGCAGGAAGCATACCGATCGCTTTTTTCGCTCAAGGTTCGAGAAGGCGCGATTAAGGTAATAGACGATTTTTCTGTCGAATCGGGAAAGACAAGGGATGTCGCTAAAATCGGGAAAGCGTTCAGCATCAAGAAGGCGGTACTGGTTACCGGTTCTGATGACATGATGCTCAAGCGCGCGATTCGCAACATGCCGAATTTTATATATAATAATGTGGGAAGGATTTCGGGAAGGGATATATTTTACTCTTCAACAATCCTTATTACCGAAAGCGCAGTTAAATATCTCAATGAGAAATATGCAAAGGGTGAGTAGTAATGGATTCCAATGATATTCTAATAAAACCCGTTTTGTCGGAAAAGAGCGCCCTGTTTGCGGGGATGGGAAAGTATGTTTTCCGTGTTCCGGTAAAAGCCAATAAGAGAATGATAAAAAAAGCTGTAAAGGACGTGTTTAACGTTGAGGCTTCCCACGTTAATATCATTCGAGTGCGCGGCAAGAAGAAGAGGGTTCGGCAGCAGTATGGATTTACTGCCGAATGGAAGAAAGCGATTGTTACCCTTAAGCAAGGGGATAAGATAGAGCTGTTTGAAGGACAATAGGCTCGAGAGTCTAGTAATCATCAGAAGGGAAAACCATGGGATTAAAGAAATTCAGACCGGTTACTCCGACATTAAGGTATAAAACCGTATTGGCCTTTGATGAGTTAACCGCGGTTGAACCCCACAAGCCGCTTACCAGTGGGAAGAAACAGCATGCGGGAAGAGGCTATAAAGGTCAGGTGTCTGTCCGCAGAAGAGGTGGCGGACATAAAAGAAAATATCGTGTGATTGACTTCAAAAGGGATAAGTTCGGGATAGAAGGTACCGTAAAGACTATAGAGTATGATCCCAACCGCTCGGCAAATATCGCTCTTGTGTTTTATCGCGATGGTGAGAAGAGGTATATTATTGCTCCTGAATCTCTCAAGGTCGGCGACACGGTAGTATCTGGCGAAAAAGCTGAAATCAAACCGGGCAACGCGCTTCCTCTCAAGAGTATACCTTTGGGAACGAATATCTATAATATAGAACTGAAGATCGGAAAGGGCGGTCAAATTGCTCGATCTGCCGGTGCGGTTGCGCAGATCACGGCAAAAGAGGGTGATTACTGCCTTGTAAAGCTTCCTTCAGGCGAGTTACGAAAGGTGCACAGGGAATGTTACGCGACAATCGGCGAAGTCGGAAATAAGGACCATGTCAATGTTAGCATTGGAAAGGCGGGACGATCCAGATGGCTCAACAAAAGGCCGAAGGTGAGAGGGGTCGCGATGAACCCGATCGATCACCCGCTTGGCGGTGGAGAAGGCAAATCGTCGGGAGGCCGTCATCCGGTATCCCCCACCGGAAAACCGACCAAGGGTTATAAGACGAGAAAGAGAAACAAGTACAGCAATAAAATGATAGTGAAGAGAAGGAAGTAGCCATGTCACGATCGATAAAGAAAGGCCCCTATATAGATATGAAGCTGTTCAAGAAGATCGAGGAAATGAATTCTTCGAACCAGCGGAAAGCCATCAAAACCTGGTCGCGAAGATCTACAATATTTCCAGAAATGATCGGCCATACGATCATGGTCCACAACGGGAAGAATTTTATCCCCGTATATGTTACAGAAAACATGGTGGGCCATAAGCTTGGTGAATTCTCACCGACCCGTACCTACAGGGGCCATACCAGCAAAGACGACAAGGTTGCAAAGAGAAAGTAAATTCAGAGGATTTAATATGGAGTCAAAATCAATATCGAAATTTAACCGAATTTCCGCATCTAAAGCGCGCCTTGTCGCTAATGAGATTAGAGGATATTCTTTCCCTGAAGCCGTAGATATTCTCAAGGCTATTCCGAGGAAGGCTTCCAAGATTATTCTTAAGACTCTCTATTCCGCCGGCGCAAATGCGAAATATAAAAATCCTGAAATACTCGATGAATCTTTGTTTATAAAAAAGATTGTTGTAGATGAAGGTCCGACGCTGAAAAGATGGAAGGCAAAAGCGAGAGGGCGTGCGGGAAGAATTCGCAAGCGCACGAGTAACGTGACGGTTGTTCTTTCTGACGAAAACTAGGTTGATATCATTATAATCGGGCAAGGGTACTGCAATGGGTCAAAAGGTTAATCCTATAGGTTTTAGAGTCGGTGTGATAAGGAACTGGGATTCCGTATGGTATGAAAACAAGAAGAATTATGCGAAGTTCCTGCATGAAGATTTGAAAATAAAAAAATTCGTTGAGAAAGAACATAAGAACGCCGGTATATCACGGGTTATAATTGAAAGGCTGCATGACAGAATCAATGTGAATATACACGCTTCAAGGCCAGGGCTTCTGATCGGGCGGAAGGGTGCAGATATCGAAAAGCTCAAGGCTGACGTGCAGAAAATAGCGTCGCGCAATGTATATATCAATATAGTGGAAGTAAAGAAGCCCGAGAAAAACTCGATGCTGGTTGCACAGCAGATTGCGCAGCAGCTCGAAGGGCGTTTCCCTTATCGCCGCGCTGTAAAGCAGGCGATTGCAGGCGCTATCCGCGGCGGAGCGCTCGGAATCAAAATATATGTATCGGGCCGTCTGAATGGCGCGGAAATGTCAAGAGCTGAATCATATAAAGAAGGGCGTATTCCTCTGCACACATTGCGTGCCGATATCGATTACGGTTTCGCCGAAGCGCTCACAACATTCGGCTTGATAGGTGTCAAGGTTTGGATATATAACGGCGAAGTGTTATCGAAAAAAGAAGATGCAGACGAAAGCAAATATCAGGCAAAGAAAAAGTAGAACTCGTAATAAGGGATATAAGCCATGTTAATGCCGAAAAGGACAAAGTTCAGGAAAAGACAGCGCGGGCGCATGAATGGCAAAGCGTATCGCGGTTCAAGCATATCTTTTGGTGAGCATGCAATTAAAGCTGTTGAGTGCGGAAAGATAACGAGCCGGCAGATTGAAGCGGCCCGTATCGCGATCACCAGAAAAGTAAAGCGTGGTGGGAAGCTCTGGATCAGGATTTTCCCGGATCAACCGTTTACCAAGAAGCCCGCTGAAACCCGGATGGGTAAGGGAAAAGGAAATCCCGAGGGATTCTACGCATTTATAAAGCCGGGGAGGGTTCTCTTTGAGCTTTCTGGTGTTGATCAGGAGTCGGCACATGAAGCGTTAAAGCTGGCCGCTTTCAAACTGCCGATCAAAACCAAGATTATTTCGATTGAAAAATAGTTAGATATAACAGGATTCCGAGGAATTGAGCAATGAAAGGTAAACTCGAAGAACTTACGATAGAGGAGCTGGATCGGATGCTCCGTGAAAATAAAGAGGAGTTGCGTCAGGAGCGCTTCAAGGCTGTGACCGCCAAAGTTGAGAATCCGAGAAGGATCAGCGAACTTAAAAAGAATATTGCCAGGATATTGACCCTTAAAAACGAGTACTCGCTGGGGATCAGGCAGCTCAAATCGAGATAATTATAACAGAGTGGTGAAGTTCAATGGAATTAAAAGAAAACAGGAAGCAGTTGATCGGAAAGGTTGTCAGCGATAAGATGGATAAAACCATAGTTATCGAAATCGAAACGATGAAGATGCATCCTCTGTACAAGAAGTCGGTCCAATATACAAAGCGGATAAAGGCGCACGACGGCAAGAATGAATGCGGTATCGGCGATACGGTGAAGGTTGAGGAGACACGTCCTCTCTCTAAAGATAAGAGATACCGGTTGATAGAGATAATCCAGAAGGCGAAGTAGGGGTACGGGCATGATACAGGTACAGACAATGCTGGATGTCGCCGACAACAGCGGCGTGAAAAAGGTCCAGTGTATAAGAATACTCGGCGGAACCGGGAGACGTTACGCGACGGTCGGCGATATTATAATTGTAGCGGTTAAGGACTCTCATCCTTCCTATGGGTTGAAGGATTCCACAGGGAAGAAAGTTCATACGAAAGCGGTTCTCAGGGCAGTGGTCGTTCGTGCAAAGAGGGCTGTTAGAAGAAAAGACGGCACCTACATCCGTTTCGACGATAACGCGGTGGCGATAATAGACAACAAGAATGAGCCGAAAGGATCGCGTATCTTTGGTCCGGTAGCCCGCGAACTTCGCGATAAGAATTTTCTCAAAATTGTTTCGTTAGCTCCAGAAGTGTTATAACAGGTGAAACCAATGTATAAGACTAAATTGAAGAAGAATGATAGTGTTGTTGTTATAACCGGGAAGGACAAGGGTAGAAGAGGAAAACTGCTTTTTGTGGATGGCCAGAAGGGGAAAGTAATAGTTGAAGGCGTCAACAAGAAGAAGAAGATGGTGCGCCCTTCTCAGGATAATCCTAAAGGGGGCTTCATAAGCAGGGAGTTCCCTATCAATATTTCCAATGTAATGGTGTTTTGTGATAAATGCAAGAAGCCTGTACGATTGGGATACGAGATCAAAGGTGATAAGAAAGTAAGAATCTGCGTCAAGTGCAAGAAGAATATAGATTAAGAGGTTGTAGTAATGGCGACCAGGCTGAAAGAAGAATACTACTCAAAAATACGACAGAAGCTTTTCGATGCGTTTAAATATAGCTCGATGATGCAGGTTCCCAGGCTTGAGAAAATTGTGCTAAATGTCGGCCTCGGAGAAGCTCATTCGAACCAGAATGCGTTGAATGCGGCCATAGACGAGCTGACGCTGATTACAGGCCAGAAGGCCGTAAAGACTGTCGCGAAGAAATCAATATCGAACTTTAAAATTCGTGAAGGCTATGATGTCGGTTGTCGGGTAACACTGCGGGGCGAGAGGATGTATGAGTTTTTGGATCGCCTCATTAATATTTCTCTTCCGCGGGTTCGTGACTTCAAGGGTCTGTCAACCAAGTCGTTCGATAATTTCGGAAATTATAATTTTTCGGTTAAAGAGCAGATTATTTTCCCCGAGATCGATTTTGATAAGGTTGATAAGATCCATGGGATTAACATAACAATAGTCACAACCGGTCAGACCAAAGAGGAAACCAAAGCTTTGCTTGATGAATTCAGAATGCCATTTAGAGAATAGGGGTGTGAATTGTGGCCAGAACAAGTTTAATCGCAAAACATGTCGGACAGAAGAAATTTCAGGTTCGGCATCACAACAGGTGTTCGATCTGCGGTCGGCCGCGGGGATATCTGAGAAGATTTGACATGTGCAGGATATGTTTTAGAAAGCTTGCGAACGAAGGGAAGCTTCCCGGCGTTGTAAAGGCATCTTGGTAATATTAACGAATTTTTGGAGCATGTAATGGCGAGAGTAAGTGATCCAATAGCTGATATGTTGACACGGTTGCGCAACGCAATCAAGGCTGGTCATCTGAAGGCTGATGTTCCTTCATCTAAAATGAAGGTTGCTATCGCGAGGATATTGAAAGACGAAGGTTTTATTAAGAATTTCAAGATAATCGATGATAAGAAACAGAAGATTCTCCGCATATATCTTAAGTACAGTCAGGATAACGATTCTGCTGTTATCAAATTGAGAAGGATCAGTCGCCCTGGAAGGCGTGTGTATATAAAGTCCGAAAGCCTGAAGCCCGTTTACAATAATATCGGAATATGGATTTTATCTACATCAAAAGGGGTCATTACAAATAAAGATGCTAAGTCACTCAATGTGGGTGGCGAAGTTATTTGTGAGATATTATAAATAATATTATTTTTACGAGAGTGCAGATATGTCAAGGATAGGGAAAAAGCCTATACCGGTTCCGCAGGGAGTCTCGGTGGAACTGCAGGGGAAGAACATAACCGTAAAAGGAACGCTGGGAGTAGAAGTTCTCACGCTTACCGGTGAGATAGACGTCCAGCTTGATAATAATGTGATCACTCTTATTAATAGAGCGGATCCCGAAGACAAGAAAAATAATGCGCTCCACGGCTTATACCGTTCGCTTTTGGCTAACATGGTCATTGGTGTTTCTTCAGGATTTGAGAAGAGCATGGAAATCATCGGTGTCGGCTATCGAGTGACCCAGCAAAGCAAGGATATGGTATTTCAGCTAGGTTATTCGCACAATATCGTATTTTCCGCCCCTGAAGGCATCACACTCGAGGTTATTGACAACACAAAGTTTAAAGTGAAAGGAATAAATAAAGAGCGTGTGGGTCAGGTTGCGGCTAATATAAGAGAGCTCAGGCCTCCGGAGCCGTATAAAGGCAAAGGAATTCGTTATGCCGGCGAGCAAGTAAGGAAAAAAGCAGGAAAGACGGGTAAAAAATAATGGAAAGATTGAGATCTAAAAAGCAGAGGCTTTTAAGAAGAAAACTTCGGATTAAGCGGAAAATCAGGGCCAGCAGTAAGAGTTACCGTCTGTGCATCAGCAAAAGCAATAAGAATATTTTCGCGCAAATCATAGATGATGTGAAAGGTCATACGCTTGTTGCCGCTTCTACCAATGAGAAGGATTTTACGTTAAAAAACCGGTGTAATAAAGAGTCGGCTCAGGAACTCGGTAAACGCATTGCGGATAAGGCGTTGAAGAGCGGCATAAAGAATGTCGTTTTTGACCGCAATGGTTACCTCTACCATGGTAAAGTGAAAGCATTTGCTGACGCAGCCCGGGAAGGCGGATTAGAATTCTAGGTGACAACGAGGAAATATCCCAATGAATTTAAAGAAGAAATTTGTAGATCCTGAAGGCCTTGAGCTCGAAGAAAAAGTAGTCGTAATAAACAGGGTCGCGAAAGTGGTAAAAGGGGGAAGGCGATTTTCATTCAATGCGCTATCCGTCGTCGGTGATGGAAAAGGTAATGTCGGTATAGGATTCGGGAAGGCCAATGAAGTGCCGGATGCTATTCGTAAAAGCGTTGAAAGCGCGAAAAAAAGTCTCTACAGAATCAATATTAATAAAAATACGATTCCTCACGAGATAATAGGCAGATACAAATCTGCCCGTGTGATCCTGAAACCCGCGACTCCGGGTACAGGATTGATTGCCGGCGGGCCTGTGCGTGCGGTTGTCGAGCGCGCTGGTATCTCTGACATCCTGGCGAAATCACAGGGATCACGCAATCCTTTAAACATTGTCAAGGCCACTCTTGATGGATTATTACAGCTTCGGACATTGAAAGAAGTTGCTGACTTAAGGGAAGTTGGTCTTAAGAAAATATGGGGCAGCAAGGTGTGAGGTTGAGAGAGATGGCAAAAAAGCTGAAAGTGAAACAGATACGAAGCAGGATCTGCGCAAAGCCAAAACAGAAAGCTACGCTTACTGCGCTCGGGTTAAGGAAGATGAATGCTGAAAGAATTCATTCGGATACTCCGGTAATCAGAGGTATGATCAGCCGTGTTGTTCATATGGTTGAAGTGACTGAGATTGATGAATAGTAACGTGGGATGATAAAATGGAACAATATAGATTGGTAAAGCCGAAATCAGTGAAATCGAGAAAGCGTGTCGGGCGCGGAACAAGCAGTGGGCACGGTAAAACGTCATGCCGCGGCCAAAAAGGTCAGTTCAGCCGGTCAGGCGCCAAGCGTCGAGCATGGTTTGAGGGTGGACAGATGCCTATCCAGAGGAGAATACCCAAACGCGGATTTAATAATATATTTAAGGAATTTTTTCAGGTCGTCAATGTTTCCAGCCTTGGTAAAATTGACGCATCGGAGATTAATCCCGAAATCCTTAAAAAACATGGTTTGATTAACCAGATTGATCAGAAAGTTAAAATTCTTGGTAATGGCGAATTGAAAAAGTCGATCAATGTTGTTGCGGATTCATTTACCGCAGCAGCAATTCAGAAAATACAGGGAGCCGGCGGTTCATTTAAAGTCAGGGGCCGGGATGCATTGAAGAAGACTGGTAAAAAAGTTGAATAGCTGGTGAACGCATGGCAAATGTTGTAGTTAATATTTTTAGAATTCCTGAGCTTCGAAAAAAGATTCTTTTTACTCTCTTCATTCTTGTTATATACCGGATCGGCGCGCACATACCGATTCCCGGTATAAACGGTGATGCTCTCATAGATTATTTCCATCAGGCGGCCAGATCTGACGCGACCGGAAGAGGGTTTGTTGACTTCTTTGACCTTTTTGCCGGAGGTGCCCTTAAGCGGTTTACGATATTTGCTCTCGGTATAATGCCTTATATCTCGTCTTCTATTATTATGCAGCTTCTTACTATAGTGATTCCTTCACTCGAGAGGCTTCAGAAGGAAGGCCCTGAAGGTACAAAAAAGATTAATCAGTATACCCGTTATGGAACGGTTGTTCTCTGTGCCGCGCAGGCATATGGATTAACTTTCTGGATGAGAAGTATGCCAAGGGTCGTTCCGAGTGAATCCGGTTTGGGTTTTACTATTATTGCCGTAGTTGCGATTACGACTGGGACGATGGTGCTCATGTGGCTTGGTGATATGATCACAGAGCGTGGTATCGGCAATGGAATATCCCTCATAATTTTTGCAGGCATCGTGGTCAGGGTACCGGCATCTATTGTAAGCGCCGCAAACAGCATTGAGGAGCCGATCCTTTTTATAATACTTCTGTTTCTGTTTGTGCTTGTGGTTGCTGCGTCAATTCTTCTTACTCTTGGGAAACGTGATATACCTGTACAATACGGGAAAAGAGTAGTTGGTAGACGAATGGTTCAGATGACAGCTCAGTCGATTCCGCTAAGAATTAACGCTGCCGGTGTAATTCCGATAATATTTGCCTCTTCGGTTATTCTGTTTCCGTCTCAGATCGGGAGCATTATCAGCAATATATTCAGCGGAAGCGAAGGAAGAGGGCACCAGTTTTTTGTAATTATGCAGACATGGTTGCAGCCCGGTCATATGGTATATATCGTACTTTACGCTCTTTTAATTGTCTTTTTCTGTTATTTTTATACAGCGATACAGTTCAATCCTGTGGATATCGCTGACAATTTGAAGAAATATGGCGGATTTATCCCCGGCATCAGGCCTGGTAAAAATACATCTGACCATATCATGAAGATATTAAACCGCATTACTTTGCCAGGTTCGTTGTTTCTGGCTCTGATTGCGATAGTGCCTGATATACTGTTGAGGATGTGGCCCAATGTGCCTCATGAAATGGCATATCTTTTCGGAGGAACATCGTTATTGATTATCGTTGGTGTGGCGCTTGATACATTAAAGCAGATAGAATCCCAACTCCTGATGCGTCATTATGATGGTTTCTTCAAAAAGGGTCGGATAAAGGCGCGAAGATAATTTTTTTGTTGAATTACCGGTTTTGGGAATATATATTTATAATTCCGAGCAGATAAAGCGTATCGAAGAAGCCTGCCGAATGACTTCGGGATTGATTAGCGCGTTAGATGCTGTAATTAGTGAAGGTATTTCAACTTTCGAGCTTGACAAATTTGCCCGTGATTTCATACAAAGGCAGGGGGGTAAGCCTGCTTTTCTTGGTTATCGTGGATTTCCCGCTGCTTTGTGTACCTCGATTAATGATGCCGTGGTACATGGAATA
This sequence comes from uncultured Leptospiraceae bacterium, assembly GCA_964627815.1. Lineage (GTDB taxonomy): Bacteria > Spirochaetota > UBA4802 > UBA4802 > JAGODF01 > CAZPZJ01. The sequence continues at coordinate 63,754 of CAZVKE010000012.1, read as the reverse complement.
CCGAGCAAAAAAGTAAAGCTTAAGAAAGGCGATATTATTGGAATCGATGTCGGTGTTCTTTATAATGATTTCTACGGAGACGCCGCGAAAACATACAAAGTGGGTCCGGTCAGTGAGGAAGCAAACCTTCTGCTGAAAGTTACGGAGGAGTCACTGGGAAAGGGGATCGAACAGTGTGTTGAAGGGAACAGGATTTCAGATATTTCCCATGCGGTAGAGTCTCATGTTGTGAAGTATGGTTTTACGCCGGTTCGTGATTTTGTAGGCCATGGCATAGGAATGCATTTGCATGAAGAGCCTTCCATACCTAATTTCGGTCAACCCGGGAAAGGGGCAAGAATAGCTAATGGTATGGTGCTTGCGATTGAGCCGATGATCAATCAAGGCACGTATGATGTCGAGATACAGAGTGATGGATGGACTGTTTTAACAAAAGACAGAAAGCTTTCGGCTCATTTTGAGCATACGGTGGCAGTAATTGACGGGAAAGCGAAGATTCTGACAGACTCTGGGAATTAGCAAATAAATCAGCAGGTGATTATTGCCTATGGCTAAAGAAGAACCAATAGAAGTTGAAGGTATTGTTGTCGAACCGCTTCCGAATGCGATGTTCAGAGTAAAGCTTGATAACGGACATATGGTGCTGGCCCATATTTCAGGAAAGATGAGGATGCATTATATCAGGATATTGCCTGGTGATAAAGTAACGGTTGAACTCTCCCCATACGATTTGAGCAGGGGAAGAATAACATACCGATCGAAATAACTGATTGTAGAAGCTTATAAAAAAGAGGATCAGATATCATGAAGGTGCGAGTTTCTGTTAAAAAGATATGCAGTGAATGCAAGGTTATAAAAAGACATGGAGTTGTGAGGGTGATTTGTAAAAATCCGCGCCACAAGCAGCGCCAGAAGAAAAGAACGATAGGTTAAAAACAAGAGGTATATATGGCACGTATATCCGGTGTAGATTTACCAAACAATAAGCGAATCGAAGTCGCCCTAACTTATATTTTCGGGATCGGGCCGACGTCTGCCAAGAAGATTGTTATGGAGACTGGTATAGATTTTGATAAAAGGGTAAAAGATCTCGATGATGAAGAAATTAATTCGCTGAGAAAAATCATTGAGAAGAATTATAAAGTTGAAGGTGATCTCAGGACTGAAGTTGCGATGAACATAAAGCGGCTGATGGATATCGGGTGTTACCGCGGCATACGGCATCGGAGAGGATTGCCTGTAAGAGGCCAGAATACGAAAAATAACGCCCGTACTCGCAAGGGTAACCGAAAACCGATGATGAAGAAAAAGTAGAGCGATAATGAGGTGATACTGTGAAACAGAAAAGAACCAAGAAAAAAGAAAAAAAGAATGTGCCTATAGGGTGTGCATATATCCAGGCTACCTATAATAATACCATAATTACACTGACAGATATGCAGGGTAATGTAGTTTCATGGGCATCATCCGGCGGTGAGGGATTCAGAGGGTCAAGAAAATCAACCCCGTTCGCCGCTCAGATGGCAGCAAAGGTTGCCGCGCAGAAAGCGATTGATTCGGCCGGGATGAGAAGCGTTGAAGTTCTGGTGAAGGGGCCGGGAATAGGACGTGAAGCTGCGATACGCTCTTTACAGCAAACCGGACTGACCATCACAAAAATTAAAGATGTAACACCTATACCTCATAACGGTTGCAGACCGCCAAAGAGAAGAAGAGTTTAATATATTATCGAGGTTATGTAGAATATGGCAAAATATACCGGCCCATCCTGTAAACTGTGTCGACGAGAGATGATGCCCCTGATGCTGAAAGGGCAGAAATGTCTAACCGATAAATGTATCGTCAAGAAACGCAAATATCCTCCAGGACCACCGAGGAAGAGGAGGACGAAGCTGTCCGATTATGGTGTCCAGTTGCGTGAAAAACAGAAAATCAAGAGGAGCTACGGCCTTCAGGAAGGTCAGTTCCGGAGAATATTTGAAGACGCGACGCGTCAGAAAGGGGTAACTGGCCATAATATGCTTATACTTCTTGAGCGCAGACTTGATAATGTTGTCTATCGTATGGGGTTTGCGTCATCAAGAATGCAGGCCAGGCAGTTTGTTCAGCATGGCCATATGCTGGTAGATGGGCGCATCGTTGATATTCCCTCATTCCGCGTAAAGGAGGGAACAGTAGTTGAAATCCGAGATCCATTCAAGAATAATGTAATGCTTGAAGACGCCGTTAAATTATCGAAAGCTGTAAGTTCTGTCCCGGCGTGGATCGAGGTCGATTTTGAAAAGAAGAGCGCTAAAGTCGTTAGATTGCCCAATCGTACAGATATTTCCGCGAATTATAATGAGCAGCAGGTCGTTGAGCTCTATTCAAAGTAATCTGATACGTTCTTGGCAGAGTGATTTGTGAGCGCAGCTTTTCTGTGCAAAAACAAAATGGAGGATATAATGGCGCCCAAAAACCTATTGAAGGGTTTTAAACGACCGAGCAAAATTAATTTCGAACACGACGAGCTCAAGGATAATTACGGCCGGTTTACCGCGGAGCCTTTCGAAAAAGGATACGGTCTCACTATTGGTAACTCGTTAAGGCGGGTTCTCCTTTCTTCGATCGAGGGAGCGGCAATAACTGCGATTAAAATTGAGGGTGTTCCACATGAATTTTTCTCAATCGATGGGGTCTATGAAGACGTCACTAAGATAATTCTTAATCTGAAGAAGCTGCGTCTGCAATATGAAGGTGAATTGCAAAAGGTTTTGCATATCGTTAAAAACGGTCCGGGCGAGCTTACCGGTGAAGATTTCGATGTGGATCCGGATATAAAAGTGCTCAACCCCGACCTGAAGATTGCCACCCTTAATGAAGACGGCAAAATTGATATGGAAGTTGAGATTCAGCGCGGCAGAGGCTATATCCCGGCTGAATTGAACAAGAGCAATACTGAGTCGGTAGGGGTTATCCCGATAGATGCGATATTTTCTCCCGTTCAGAAAGTTAATATCAAAGTTGAGGATACGCGTGTCGGTCAGCGTACCGATTATGATAAGCTTATAATAGAGATATGGACTGATGGCTCGATCGCGCCCGATGATGCGCTTGCTCAGGCTGCGAAGATCATCAAGGACCACATGACAATCTTCATCAACTTCGAAGAAGATGTCGAAGAGGAGATGGAGGTCGTCGACGAGAATATCGAGAAGATGAAAGTGCTCCTTTCCAAGTCGATTGATGAGTTGGAGCTTTCTGTACGGTCATATAATACTCTCAAGAGCCTCGATATCGTAATGCTCGAACAGCTTGTTCAGAAAACGGAAGACGAGCTGAAAAAATCAAAGCATGTCAGCGATCTCGTATTGAAAGAGATAAAAGGGAAACTTGAAGAATATCATCTGAGCCTCGGGCTGAAAGGATAAGTGAGGAATTGAACGATGAGACACAGGAACGGTGTTAAACAATTAGGGAGATCACATTCGCACAGAAAAGCGATGTTCTCGAATATGGTTACCTCTCTTTTTGAGCAGGAGAGGATTATTACTACCAGGGAAAAAGCGAAGGAGCTTAAAAGCATTTCCGAAAAGCTTATCACCCGGGCAAAGAAAAATCTTGATATTCCATCTGAGGAAATCGGGAAGAAGCTGCACAACAAGCGTGTTGTTATGCAGACTGTAAAAAACAGAGACATTATTAAAAAGCTGTTCGATGATATTGCCCTCAGGTTTAAAGATCGCAAAGGCGGATACACCAGGATATATCTTCTCGGAAACCGGCGCGCAGGTGATGCCGCCGAGATGGCGATAATTGAGCTTGTTGAGAGAAAGGTACCGGAAAAGGCCGCTGCCGGCGAAACCGAGAAAAAAGAGAAAAAAAAGAGCCGCTTTCGCAGAGAAAAAAAAGAAAAAGAGTAAAATAACTGAGTAGAAATAGAAACTGAAAACCCCGCGAAAGCGGGGTTTTCAGTTTCATAAAAAAATATCAAACTAATTTTTTGGCTGTTGCTGTGGTGTAGGTTGCGCGTTTTCAGTTGTGTTCAAGCCTATCGGACTTTTGGGAAAGTCGTTTGGAACTTTCTTTATTTCATGTTCGTGAATGAGTTGCAGGTTGTCGTTCGCATCAACCTTAAACGGTTCAGGTATTCGTACATCAAATACCGGCTCAGGGTTGCTGAGCGAGATTTCATATTGTTCGAGTTTTCTCCGGACTGATGTGAGGTTGTAAACATATATGGTTCTGTATATCTCTATACCAAGGAGCTTGGCCGACCTACATTGCGATATAACCGAAAAATACTTGTTTATCATGAAATTAAGATCCTGGTTGTTTTTTTCTTTTTTATCCTTCAGTATCGCAAGATCTGGGTCCGCGAAGTTGCGTTTAGCGTCCTGAAGGATTTTGTATCCCCGCCTAAGGTACTCTTCCAGAACTTCTTTGTCTATGTAGAGATGATATTCTTCGGTTTTGTAGATTTTTTCATTTTTTATGGGAGAAACAGGGTTGACGGGTCGCGTAAAGTACTTTGCGTATCCGCCCTTCGTGAACTTTATCAGTATATCAAAAGAATCTTTTGATGTAGATCTGAGAAGGTTTTCAGAACGGTCAATGTATACTTTTGCCATTTCTTCAAGGAGGGTTACCAGTTTGGATTTAACCCCATAAAATCGTACCCGATGTTTATCTGAATCCTTGTCGTAGTACACGAAGTTATGGGCGTAGAAATCAACCGATGCATTGCGGAATTCCGTATTGATTTCGTTGTATTTTTTCTTCTGGTCGTCATTGGCGAAATTCGAAATCATAACCTGGGTGTTTCGCAACAGGCCAAGAAGGTAGATATAATCCTCCTGCGATTTAACGGAAGGAGCGACCGCATAGGTCGGAACAAGGTATGACATAAACATCAATATAGCGATTATAAGGACATTTTTTGCATGCATACGAAACCTCATTATAGATTATGTACTGTTATCAGTATCGGCACCGGGCTTTCAGCTCTTTAATAAAAGAGTTCAGAGAGACGCTAAAGCTTGAAATTAGCCGCTGATGTTTAAGGATGTCTTTTCTCGGAGAATAGCTGAGAATTATACTCTGTTAAAAGTTAATTGATAAAATAAATAAACAATTGTAGTATGCCATAAGATATACCTGTTTTCGAGAATAATTCATCCCTTTAAAGGAATATATAAAAGGATTATGGATAACGAAGAAAAGCAGAAGAAGGTTTCATTCCGGCAGAAAAACCCGATTAAGTGTCCCGTATGCTCTGCGGAACATTACAGGGAAGAGATGCTGACGGGGGGAGGGAGACTTATCGCCGGCAAGCTGACAGACGAGCTCCGGCGCCTTTATGAGAAGAATCAGAAATGGGGTGTTGTGTATCCGCTCGCGTATGTTATTACAGTGTGCCCGTCGTGTCTGTATTCATCCTATCCGAAGGATTTTAATGATATTACACCTGATGAAATCGGTAAATTATCGATGACAACGAAGGCGAGAATTGCCTCAATTCAGAAATTTTTCGGGAATATCTCTTTTCAGAACGACCGCAACCTGATGCTTGGCGCCGCTTCCTATATGCTTGCGGTGGATTGCTATTCTTTCAGGCGGAAAAACCTCGCCCCGACCTTTAAAAATGCTGTTTCTTCCATTCGTGCCGCGTGGTTGTTTGATGACCTGTCAAAAGAAATGCCAGACAGGCCATACGGTAAAATATCCGCCTTCTTCTATAAAAAAGCGTATGCCTATTATCAGGATTTATTGGTTCTTACTCAAAACGGGCAGGAACCTATGGATGCCGCCGGAAACATGGGGCCTGATATCGATAAAAACTGGGGTTACGAGGGAATACTCTACATGATCTCGATTCTCACGATGAAGATAGGCATCAAAGAGCCTGATATCAGGGTGCGTATTGAAAAATTTGAAAACACCAAACGTTTTTTAAGCAGACTTTTTGGAAGCGGTAAATCCTCCAAGAACAAACCCGGCGCGCTTATCGATATGACCCGGAGTCTGTATGACAAGATGACAGAATTAATAGAGCAATGGAATATAGAGGCGGGAGACGCGCCGGTGCCGGAAAAACCAGAATAGCGCTTATTGTGCAGTATGACGGTACCCTGTTTAACGGCTGGCAGGTACAGAATTCGGGAACCACAATCCAGGGAGAAATAGAGCGCGCTCTTGGAGTGTTTCTTCGCGAAGAGTGCAGGACTGTTGCTGCCGGAAGAACTGATGCCGGAGTCCATGCGCTGGGGCAGGTCGTCCATTTTGACTGCAGCGGCGAAGTCGATCTTCGCAGGCTTTGCATCGGACTCAACGGTATCCTCGACAAAAACATCTCTGTTAAAAACGCCTTTGCTGTTCCTGCTGGTTTCAACGCGCGTTTTGACGCTGTCAGCAGGGAATATCTCTACTTAATCTACAATGCGCCGCTTCGATCGCCTTTCATGCGTTATCGTTCCATGTGGGTTCCGGGAATCCTTGATATTGAGTATCTCAGGGAAGCCTCGAGGCATCTAATTGGAGAAATGGATTTTTCCTCTTTCTGTAAGAAAAAATCAGCCGAACAGAATACCGTACGACGAATACAAGAATTTGAGATTTCTCGCAGTGATGAGATGGTGGCTCTGCGGATAAAGGGTAACGCTTTTCTGCACAATATGATCAGAATCATTACAGGTACATTACTTGAAATGTACAGGGAAAACAGGGATCCTGATTATATCCTTGAGATTATTAAAGGAACAGACCGTGACTTGGGAGGATTTACCGCGCCAGCATACGGCCTCTATCTTAAAAAAGTCGAATACAGTCCGCCTCTGACCGCATTTCGAGCGGCATTCTGATATTTTTTTCGTATAAACTGATTCTTCTGTATCAAAACCGATATTTGATTGACATAAATACAAATGCTTAAAAATATTACCAAGATTGTTCAGCGGCGAATTTTTGTATTCCGGCAATCTGCATCAATATATGCTTTCGACTTTAGCGGAGATTTTTTTGCGCGTTTGGAACATCGGGTGTTCCTGTGGTAAAACATATGCGCTTTCCGATCTTGTAATGTTGCCATCCTGGCTATTTTCAGGCGTACCGGTGGATCAGTGAAGGTATTATATCGTACATTTTTTCTTGTGATAGGGGGGATACTTCTTCTCCTCGCATCGACCGATTGTTTTGCTATCGAACGCCGTGGGCGCGATCCTTTCCAGAACCCGCAGGTGGGAATATGGTTCGGTCCTGTTACGCCAATATATACGACCAACGAAGTTCTCGACACCTATCTTGGCGGCGGGGCTTTTTTCCGGACGAATTCGTTCATCAGGGGCATCAAGATCGGACTTGACAGTTCCTATCAACAGTACCGTTCGCAGGGAGTGAACGGGCTTACGCTGGTTCCGGTTTACGGGAACGTGCTCTATCGGCTTCCCATTAATATGCCGCTGACGTTCCAGTTGAAGGCTGGCGCCGGCGGCGCGTGGCTTCGCGAGAAGCCGGATGGGTATGAACAATGGGATCCAATGTTCATGATCGGGTTTGAAACATCTTTCCCCGCGGGAAGAGTATTCAACATCGGTCTGCGGATCGATTATCTTTGTCTGTACGAGCAGCATATTGAAGGGGCCTCGCGTAACGGACATTTTATTAATGCGGGGATCACATTATTCTTTAATCTGGGAAGATAATGGCGGTACGAATCACGACACAATGTCTGTTGCTGATGGCCCTGGCGCTTGTGGCGATTCTGGGGTGTGGCAACGTGCCGATTTTTGACGAGATGGCCACCAACAAACTTACGGTCATCATAAAGGGCACCTATGAATCGAATAATCCCCGGGGATGGATAGGGGGGGCTTTCCCGATTGATAATGGCACGTCCGCCGATTCAGTTGTGTATGACACCGCCAACGCGGCTGCGCTTGCGACACCGACTACTTTCATGTTCGATATTGCCGAAATGCGGATCGGAGATGATGGTTCCGACGATAAATTTGCTTTCTACCGGCGCACCTACCGCATCCCCCTAACCGACAGCGAGCCGTTCTTCAACGGGACTGGCATTACCTATCGAAACGATGATCCCTCGTCGAATTTTTTATATACACGAGTGCTGATGTATATACGTAAAATGATTTTTGACGGCGCAACACGATATCAATTCGCGTATTCGAATCCTGATCCTACCGCCGCGGCAAATTGGGTTTTCCAGGAGACGAATGATACTATCTTTGATGAGAGTACCGTGCTGGGATTCGATTTCAACCAGCTACAGTACAATACCTTCTGGGACACTCTGCGGGAGGAAGCGGGCAGCACCAACAGGGTCTTCCCTCTGGAAATACCGATCGACGGCGGTCTTGTCTTTGATAACGGCCAGGGAGAGACGGTGCTTGAAATAAGGCTCGTGATCCAGAATTTTATCAAACAGTTTGAATATGTTTATACCGATTCTGACGGATATCGTCAGCTCATTCATTACTGGGGCCTTTCGGACTGGCTTCGCGATATACAGGCGGATGAAGAGGTCGTTGGAGGCAATGTTCTCGCGGTTGCCCGAAGCTATGTGGTGGGAAAAACTGTTACCCTGACCGGATCGGCAACAGCAAGCAGGTATGTGATCGCTATTGAAAGCGGCAGCATAGGCGATTATGCGATAGCGGACAGATCAAGGCCATCTGCGGCCAATACCCCGCCGACTACTCCTCATATCGTCGATATTAATAATGTCGATTCAATACTTGATTATTATCTCAGGTATGAAAAGTATAAAGAAACATACAATACCTTTATAACATCAAGCGTTAATACCAGCAATTACAGCACGGCGTGGGACAATTATGAAAGCCGGATAACGAGTTTCAGACTGCCGCCGCTCGCTACCTATTCAAATAGTACATATACTCTTACCAATGTGCCAGTAGGGAAGACATATTATATTTATGAATCAAACAGCGCGCCATCAAGCGGGACAATACCGAATGCCTTTACCCTTATAAAAACAGTAACGGTTTCAGAAAGCCAGGCCGGGCAGACGATAAATGTGCCTTAGTGGACTTTAAATATTAAAAATAATGTGAAGCCTATGAAGATAATAGTTCAGAAGTATGGGGGTACTTCCGTCGGGACGCCGGAAAGGATAAAGGCTGTTGCTGAACGGATCAAAAGCTACGTTAACAGGGAATATTCGGTTGTGGTTGTTGTTTCTGCGATGGGCAAAACCACCGATCAGCTCATCGATCTTGCCAACCAGCTTTCTCCCAATCCGAGCAGGCGCGAAATGGATATGCTGATGGCGACCGGGGAGCAGGTTTCGATCGCGCTGCTTGCCATCGCACTCCACGAGATCGGCATCGATGCCATTTCCTACACCGGGTCACAGGTGAAGATGGTTACTGACGGCAATTTTTCCGAGGCTAAAATCAAGAGCGTATCGACCGACCGTATCGTTCATTCGTTGAAGCAGAACAAAGTGGTGATCGTCGCAGGATTCCAGGGGATCGACACCGAAGAGAACATTACCACCCTTGGCCGCGGCGGTTCCGATACGTCCGCTGTCGCGCTTGCCGTCGCGCTTAAGACGCGTGACTGCGAGATTTATACTGACGTGGATGGAGTGTATACCGCTGATCCGCGAATAGTACAGAATACGAAAAAACTGAAAGAAATAAGCTATGATGAAATGCTCGAGCTTGCCAGGCTTGGGGCCGGAGTGCTCCACTCCCGTTCGGTCGAATTCGCGAAAAAGCATAATATCCGCTTAACCGTTCGATCGAGTTTCAATTATGAAGAAGGCACAATCGTGATGCCTAAGGAGGAAATGGTGGAAAAGTTCATAATCAGCGGCGTTACCGCGAAAACAAATGAAGCCAAGATCACCCTGCGCGACCTTCCCGACAGGCCGGGTATCGCATCAACGCTGTTCGGAAGACTGGGTGATTCCAAAGTATATGTAAACATGATCGTTCAGTCGACAGGGCATGACAACCTGGCGTCGATATCATTTACCGTCGTCAAGAAGGACCTGAAAACGGCGATGGAGATATGCAATAACCTTAAGCAGGAGCTTGGCGCGTCCGAAGTGACATCAAAAGAAGGTATTGCGATTGTCTCGGCCGTGGGAGTGGGCATGCTGTCCTCATACGGCGTTGCGGGGCGAATGTTCAAGATTCTAGCTGATCATGGCGTAAATATAGAGATGATCGCGACATCTGAAATTGGCATATCGTGCGTTGTCGATGAGAAGTATTCCGAGCTTGCGCAGAAAATAATTCACAAGGAGTTCCTTGAGGGGTAAAAACGTCGATGGTTCGTGTTGGTCTTTTATATGGCGGCCGATCGGGCGAGCATGATGTTTCGCTCTGTTCGGCGGCATCTGTCGCGATGAACCTTGACAGGAATAAATATCAGATAGTCGCGATCGGCATCGACCGGAAAGGTAAATGGCATGTGCAGGGTGAGCCCGAGATCATAGAGGACAGGGATTTCGGCAGAAAGCTCAGCCTGAAAGAAACCGGACCGTGGCTGGTCAACCATTTCGAGCAGGACGGAATGTTGACTCTGTACCGTGAAGGAAGCGGCGAGAAGGTCGGGGTCGATATGCTCTTCCCTGTCCTCCACGGCACTTACTGCGAGGATGGTACGCTTCAGGGGCTCCTTGAGCTTGCGCGGGTTCCCTACGTGGGCGCAGATGTAATCGGATCCGCGGTCGGAATGGACAAGGACGTCGCCAAAAGGCTCCTACGTGACGGCGGAATACCTGTCGTTCCATGGATAACCGTGCGAAAAGATGAATGGGAACAGAACCATGAATCAATCTGTTCCGCGGTCGCCGAAAGGATCGGATTTCCCGCCTTTGTCAAACCGTCCAACGCGGGTTCCTCGGTCGGAATAAAGAAAGTAAAACGAATCGAAGACCTCCCCGAAGCGATGGATTTTTCATTCCGCTACGACCTCAAAATTCTTGTCGAAAAGGCTATCGACTGCCGTGAAATTGAATGTGCGGTCCTCGGAAATGGCAGACCGGAAGCATCGGCACTTGGCGAAATCATACCGCGCCATGAGTTTTATTCATACGAAGCGAAATATATCGATCCCGACGGCGCTTCGCTTGTCATACCGGCTGATCTCGGACCTGAAACGGCGGAATCTATCCGGCGTTGCGCGGTACAGGCCTATCTCGCGCTTGCGTGCAGCGGCATGGCCCGGGTCGATTTTTTTCTCGATAAAAAGAACGGCCTTTTCTACCTCAACGAAATCAATACGCTTCCCGGATTTACGACGATAAGTATGTATCCGAAGCTCTGGGAATACTCAGGCCTTCCCTATCCCCGCCTTCTTGATCGCCTCATTGAGCTTGCGCTCGATCGCCATCGCCAGCGGGAGTCCCTTTCCACCACGCTGTGACGGCGGCAGTGTGATAACTGAAATGACGGGTCATAAAAGCCGGCACAACGCGGCATATCGCGGGATACTGTTCGATATGGACGGCGTCATCCTTGATTCGATGCCTGTTCATGCGCGATTGTGGCAGCATGCGTTTCTTGAAAAGTACGGAATAGCTGTCTCCAGGGACGAGATATACCGTCGTGAAGGCATGTCGGGGACCGCATCGATACTCGAAATTCTGAGGGAACACGGCGTCGACGCACCGCGGGAAGAGGAAGTCGTTTCTTTCCGCGAGTGGCATTCCTCGATGTTCGAGCGTGAGGAGGTACAGCTTTTTGCCGAAGTTCCCGGAATGCTCTTGTATCTCCAGGGCCGTGGTGTCGAACTCGGCCTTGTTACCGGGTCGTTACGCCGCGCGGTTGAATCGAAAGTACCTTCCGAACTGCTCCGGTTGTTTAAGGCTATTATCACCCATGATGATGTCACACAGGGGAAACCGGACCCGGAGCCGTACCGGAAAGGATGCGAGCTTCTGGCTCTTGATAAAAGCCAGGTTCTTGCCGTGGAGAATGCCCCCATGGGAGTCCGTTCGGTGAAAGCCGCCGGCATCACCTGCATCGCGGTACAGACCACGCTTGGTAAGCAGCACCTCGCCGGTGCCGATATCGTATTCCCCGATCACAAATCTCTCTTTGACCATTTAAAAAAAGTGATATAATTGCAAAGGGCGTTTTTTAATTGACACTTTGCTTGGCGGAGGGGATATGATAGAAACTGTTTCCGATGAGGCAAATTTCTAATACCCTGGAACCGCTATGAAAATAAATCTCGCGTGGATCCCTAATACCCTTACCCTTGGGAACCTCCTTCTTGGCTTTATATCCGTCATTTACTCGAGCATGAATCCCGGCGTGAATCCGCAGACTTTTTTTAAAGCAGGCCTTCTTATTCTGGGCGCGGCCATACTGGACGGGCTGGACGGAAAAGTCGCTCGTCTCATGAACGTAACAAGCCCCCTCGGCGCTGATCTCGACTCGCTCGCCGATTGTGTAACCTTTGGCGTGGCCCCGGGGTACCTGGCGTATAAGGCGTATCTCAACGGCATTACGATACTGTTTTTCGGCCTTCCGGTCGATCTTGGCATTTTCATCGCGTCGGTATTTCCCCTCTGTGCAGCGTACCGGCTGGCACGGTTCAATGTAAGTCATGATACCGATTCCTTCAGCGGCCTGCCTTCGCCTGTCGCGGGTATTATCGTCGCGCTGGTGCCAGTCTGTTTCGGAATGAATTGCGTATTCCAGCACGGATGGCCCAAAGTGATATTTTCGGTATGTTTCGTGATCATCGCGCTGCTGATGGTTTCTACCGTGCGGTATTCGAAACCACAGGAGACCATCACCATCACCAAAATAAAAATAGCGTTTTTTATTATATTCATGGCAATACTGGTATTTCTATTCAAACAGTGGGCTGTTTTCATCATTATCGCCCTTTATATTCTTTCAGGGCTTATAAGCTTCGTGATACAGTTCATGCAGGATCATAAATATTGATCGGTAACAAAATGGACGATTTTTCTCATTACGGCGATGATGGCTCATCGCGGATGGTTGACATCTCACTCAAGCCGGTTACCAGCAGAAGCGCCAAGGCCGCCTGCTTCGTCCGGATGAAACCTGAAACCATTGACCTGATACAACGGAGACTCCTGCCCAAGGGAAACGCGTTTGAAGTCGCGAGAGTGGCGGGGATACTCGCCGCAAAAAAGACCGATGCTCTGATCCCGATGTGCCACCCCCTGCCGGTCAATTATGTTGATGTGCGGTTTGCCATGGATCAAAATGGCGAAGGGGTCTTTGTGGAATCTGAAATACGTCTCGAGGCGAAAACCGGGGCTGAGATGGAAGCGCTCACCGCTGTTTCCATAGCGGCGCTGACGCTCTACGACATGTGCAAAGCGGTTGATAAATCCATGGTTATTGAGAATCTTCGTCTAGTTGAAAAAAAAGGTGGAAAATCTGATATTTCCAGCTGATTTCAATATCATTTATACGGGCCGAATTTATACGGAACTGAAAAAATCTCAGTATTTTAAAAAATTATAGAAAATATTTCCATTCTGGTGTTTCTAGATCATATTTTTAATTATTCCGCTCTATCTTTCTTTATTTTTCTCTAATTTATTTAAAATAAAGTTGCTAAAATACGTGATAAATATATATTATTGTTTCTGTTAGCACTCATCAAAGAGAGTGCTAACAGTTTTCAGTCTTGTAACTGCCACTCTGTGCAAAATTCTTATTATTTCATATTTCATGTCAGTAAATAACGAGTTTCGTTTTTAATATATGAAATAATAAATTTGAAAAATCAATTAGAAGGAGGAGTAACGTGGCTATCAAACCATTAGGCGATCGCGTCCTCATCGAGGTAATGGAAGAGGATCTGCAAAAACAGGGTTCTCTCTTTATTCCCGATACGGCAAAGGAAAAACCCCAGGAGGGGAAGGTTGTTGCGGTTGGAAAAGGGAGATATGAAGATGGCAAGCTTGTTCCGCTCGATGTTAAGGTAGGTGATTCCGTACTTTACGGCAAGTATGCGGGCACCGAAGTGAAGCATGACGGAAAGGAATACCTGATCGTTCGCGAAAGCGATATTCTGGCCATCATTGAAAAATAACTGAGGAAGGAGATACTATGGCAACCGGAAAAATATTGAAGTTCAGCGACGATGCGCGTCGCGCGATTCTCGAAGGCGTCACCAAGCTCAATGACGCAGTGAAAGTGACCCTTGGACCCAGGGGTCGGAATGTTGTGATAGACAAGAAGTTCGGTTCTCCCACGGTAACAAAAGACGGTGTTACCGTTGCGAAGGAAATCGAGCTCGAAGATCCGTATGAGAACATGGGCGCTCAGATGGTAAAAGAAGTGGCGACCAAGACCAACGACGTTGCCGGTGACGGTACCACCACGGCTACGCTTCTTGCGGCCGCTATCTACCGCGAGAGCCTTAAAAACGTTACAGCTGGCGCCAATCCAATGAGCCTCAAGAGGGGGATAGACAAGGCGGTTGAGGCCGCGGTGAATTTTGTGGCAAACACCTCCCGCGAGATCAAGGACAAGAAGGAGATCGCCCAGGTCGCTTCTATTTCGGCCAATAACGACACCGAGATCGGCGAGCTTATCGCCGAAGCGATGGAAAAAGTCGGAAAGGACGGCGTCATCACCGTAGAGGAAGCGAAATCGATCGAAACCCACCTCGAAGTCGTTGAGGGGATGCAGTTCGACCGCGGATATATTTCTCCCTACATGGCGACCGATCCGGAAAACATGGAAGCGGTGCTCGAGAACGCCTATATCCTGATCAGCGAGAAGAAGATATCCAGCATGAAAGACCTTCTCCCCGTGCTTGAGAAGGTTGCGCAGTCGGGACGGCCGCTGCTTATAATCGCGGAGGAAGTTGAAGGCGAAGCGCTTGCCACGATCGTGGTCAACACCCTGAGAAAAACCATCTCCTGCGTTGCGGTAAAGGCCCCCGGCTTCGGCGACAGGCGCAAAGAGATGCTCAAAGACATCGCTGTTCTTACCGGCGGCGAGGTGATTTCCGAAGATCTCGGCATGAAGCTTGAGAACGCGACGATCGATACGCTCGGACGCGCCAAGAAGATCATCGTCGATAAAGAAAACACCACCATCATCGAAGGTGCGGGCGATTCCAAGGAAGTCAAGGGACGCATCGGCGTCATCAAAAAGCAGATCGAAGACACTTCTTCTGACTATGACCGCGAAAAGCTCCAGGAGCGCCTTGCGAAGCTCGCCGGAGGTGTCGCGGTCATCAATGTTGGCGCGGCTACCGAAGTCGAGCTCAAGGAAAAGAAGGCGCGGGTGGAAGACGCGCTTGAGGCGACCCGTTCGGCTGTTGAAGAAGGTATCGTTCCCGGCGGCGGACTCACGCTCCTCTATGCGCAGAAAGCGGTAAAAGAAGCGTCGGAAAAACTCGATGGCGATGAGAGGATCGGCGCGATGATCATCGTCAAGGCTATCGAAGAGCCGATGAAGCAGATTGCCTACAATGCCGGCGAAGACGGATCGGTCATCGTTGAGAAGGCAAAGAACGAGAAGCAGGGAGTCGGATTCAACGCCTACTCGATCAAGTGGGAAGACATGATGAAGGCGGGTATTATCGACCCGGCAAAAGTCGTGCGCTCCGCCCTTCAGAACGCGGCGTCAGTTGCCGGAATGATGAGCACCACCGAGGTCCTCATAACAGAAAAGCCCGTTGATGAATCAAAGGGAATGGGAATGCCCGGCGGAATGCCTCCCGGAGGAATGGGCGGTTTCTAAAACGTATTGAATACACGGAAGGAGCGCCTTATGGCGCTCCTTTTTTATTTTTAGAAATTCAGGAATGTACTGTTAATTATTACACTGTTGCACAAGTATGGATGGATCATCCAGAGGGATGAATTTTAATTGTGAAGGCCGGAGTCATGATTAATTTAGATGATGGTTCATACAGGGAATTGAGAAACCGGGAAAACCACAACTGCTTCGGGTGCAGCCCTACCAATGAGGCGGGATTGAAGCTCAGGTTTTACACAAACGATGAGGGGGTCTTTACGCGCGTCAGCGTGCCCGGCCACCTCGGCGGCTGGCAGAACCTTGTCCATGGCGGCGTGATATCGACGATACTGGATGAGGTGATGAGCTGGACGGCCATCTATATGCTGAAGCGGTTCATTCTCACCAAGTCGATGACGGTGGATTTTCTGCGGCCTGTATATATACTTTCTCCCCTGGTGGCGAAAGGCGAGGTCGTTGAAAAGGTAAGCGAGCGGGAGGCGATTATTCAGGGATTCCTGTATGACTCCGAAGGCGCGCTCTGCGCGCGATCGCGCGGCACCTTCGCCCTTCTTTCACTTGAATTCATGAAAAAGGGCGGTATCATCCGGGAGGAGGATATACCCTTCTACATGAAGCTCCTCGAGGCGTGACGGCACGGACTATTTGCCGAGATTAATTTTCTCCTTCACGGTGTAGGGAGGTTTTCCCTGCGATTCGTGATAGATCCGGATCAGCAATTCAGCAAGTATCCCCAGCGTGACGAACATCATGCTCATGATGACCAGCATTACAGTCAAATACAGAAGCGGGTTCCGGTTCATCGAGAGGTGGTTGTAGTACTTCATGAAAATCACGCCGCCCAGTGAAAGTATGCTTACCAGGAAGAGCACGAATCCGGTGCCGCCGAAAATGTAGATCGGCTTTGTGGCGTATGACCCCATGAACTTGACGGTGATCAGGTCGAGCAGCACCTTGAAGGTGCGCTTGATGCCGTATTTCGACTGCCCGAATTTGCGTGGATGGTGCGTGACCGGGACTTCCGTGATACGCGCGCCGACCCATGAGGCATGCACCGGTATGAAACGGTGCATCTCTCCGTAAAGCTTCACTTCGCGCAGCACCTCGCCGCGGTATGCCTTGAGGGAACACCCGAGGTCATGGAGGTGTACGCCGCTTACGCGGGCGATGAGGGCGTTGGCAATGCGGGAGGGAAGGGTGCGGGAGAGGAATTTATCCTTTCTGTTTTTTCTCCATCCGCTGACCACGTCATAACCTTCATTGATCTTTTCGACGAGCAGGGGGATGTCCTTCGCATCGTTCTGAAGGTCGGAGTCCATAAAAATGATAATTTCGCCGGAGGAGTGGTCTATCCCCGCCGCCATGGCTGCCGTCTGGCCGAAGTTTCTTCTGAACTGGATTATTTTGAGGCGCCGGTCTTTCTTTGCGATCTCCTTGAGAATCGGCACCGAATTGTCGGAGCTTCCGTCATCGACAAAGATTATTTCGTAATTGAGCTTCGTCTGATCGAGGTTCTGTGTGATGTTTTCGTACTGAAGTTTTACATTTTCCTCTTCATTGTAGAGGGGAAGTACGATCGACACATAGGCTTTTTTCTGCTTCATTGTCATGCTCCGGGGAATATACAGTACTGAATCTGATTCTTACTAAAAGATCGTTATGCCAGAATGAAAAACTAAGATACAGTTCGTGCATTTGTCAATAGAATATTTTTCAAAACAATATGCCGCTTGAATCTCCGCGACAGATTTCTGTTGACCTGAAAATAGTGATGAAGTACTATATAGACATGACCGAAAATACTATACATGCATTATGTATTTTCCTTGACACAGATTCTTAATCTGATATTGTAGCAGCTGTAAAAAATGTTTTTAAGTGCGCCCGGTTTGCCGGTATATACATTATGAGGGCAGGATTAACACGGTGCCACCCGCAAAATCTGCCTGTTTGACAAGTTTTTTGTTGCGGAAAAATATGTCGCATTGCACAATCATATGCGCAGTCGCAAACCGTCTTTTAAAACCGCACCGGCAGTTTTCCCCCGGGAAAGGACTGCTGCGGTCGGTTTCCATATTATTACTCCCATAATCCGAGGTGTATAATGTCAGAACAGAAAGAGTTGAGTCAGAAATCACAGGCGCTTGAATCAGCGATTTTGCAGATAGAGAAACAGTTCGGGAAGGGCGCGATCATGAAGCTCGGCGATGAGTCTGCCAAGGTCCGCATCCCGGTCATCTCGACCGGTTCAATAGAGCTGGATATAGCGCTTGGCATCGGCGGTATCCCCCGCGGGAGGGTGACCGAAATCTTCGGCCCGGAGTCTTCCGGCAAAACGACGCTGACGCTCCATGTGATCGCCGAAGCGCAGAAAAACGGCGGTATTGCCGCGTTCGTCGACGCAGAGCACGCGCTCGATCCCACTTACGCCAGAAAGCTCGGTGTCAATACCGATGAGCTTCTTGTCTCACAGCCCGATACGGGGGAGGAGGCGCTCGAGATAACCGAGGCGCTGGTGCGCTCCGGCGCGATCGACGTTATCGTGGTCGACTCGGTGGCCGCGCTCGTGCCCAAAGCGGAGATCGAAGGGGAGATGGGCGATTCACACATGGGCCTTCAGGCGCGGCTCATGAGCCAGGCGCTCCGGAAACTTACCGGTGTCATCGCGAAATCGAACACCAGCGTTATTTTTATCAACCAGATCCGGATGAAAATCGGAGTGATGTTCGGCAGCCCCGAGACGACCACCGGCGGCAACGCGCTGAAGTTCTACTCGTCGATGCGCCTTGATATTCGAAGGATAGAGACCCTGAAAAACGGCGAGGAGTCGATTGGCAACAGGGTGAGAGTGAAGGTGGTGAAGAATAAGGTCGCTCCTCCGTTCAGACAGGCCGAATTCGATCTCATGTACGATTCCGGCATTTCCAGAGAGGGCGGCATCATCGATATAGGCTCCAAGATCGGCGTCATCAAGAAATCGGGCACCTGGTATTCGTACGGCGAAGAGCGGATCGGGCAGGGACGTGAGAACGCGAAGACATTTCTCAAGGAGCACCCGGAAATCATGAAAGAAGTCGAGAAAAAGATCATGATCGATGCCGGGCTCATTACCGAAGAGCCGAAAGCCGAAGCGGCCGCGGGCAAGTAGGCGGAGTGCCGGCGAGTGGGACGATCGGGGATCAGGCTTAAAAGCGGCGATGATATCAAAAGGATCGCGGAATCCGGAAAGATAATCGCCGATATTTTTTCGCATCTCGGCGGGCTTTCGCTCGAGGGCCTTTCCACGCTCGAAGTGGACGCGATCGTGGAGAAGCATATCCATGCCAGCAAATCGCGCCCGTCTTTCAAGACCGTCGCTGACTATAATCATGCAACCTGCATATCCGTCAACGATGAGGTGGTGCATGGCATCCCGAGCAAGAGAAAAATTATTAAAAAGGGCGATATCGTCAAGATCGATATAGGCGTTGTGAAGAACGGTTTTTTTGCCGACGCGTGCCGCACCTTCTGCGTCGGCGCTGTGTCAGAAAACGCCCGCCGGCTCGTTGAAACCACCCGCAGGGCGCTCTCGCTGGCGATAGAAGTCATGCATCCCGGACGTCGTCTGGGCGACATCGGGGCCGCCATACAGGAGCTTGCCGAAAAGGAAGGATACAGCGTGGTGCGTGATTTTACCGGGCATGGCGTGGGATATGCCGTCCACGAAATGCCCAATGTCCCGCACTACGGAAAAAAGGGCACCGGAATGGTGCTTAAAGAAGGAATGGTCCTCGCAGTAGAGCCGATGATCAACGAGGGGAAATATCATGTGATCGTTCTTGCGGATGGATGGACGGCCGTCACCGCGGATGGAAAGCTTTCAGCACAGTTTGAACACACTATCGCCGTCACCGAAAGCGGGCCGATAGTGCTTACCGGATAAAAGCAATGTCACGTAAAAAGCTTCGCGATATACAGTCAGAGCCTGACACCAGGAACATTCCGATCAACAAGGTCGGCGTGAAGGATATTTCATATCCCGTAGTGGTGCTGGATAAAATCGACGGTTCGCAGCATACCGTGGCGAAGGTGAACATGTATGTTGACCTTCCGCACGAATTCCGCGGTACGCATATGAGCCGCTTTATCGAAATATTGAATCGCTACAGAAAGGGGATCAGCACGCTCAACATCCGCTCAATACTTGACGAGATGAAAAAGCAGCTCCAGGCGCGGAGGGCGCATTTTGAGATCGAGTTCCCCTACTTTATCACCAAGCGAGCGCCGGTATCGGGCGAAGAAGCCAAGATGGAGTACACCTGCCGCCTTTCGGGTGATTCGAAATACGACTGTTATTTTCTCGAGGTGAAAGTGCCGGTGCTTTCGCTCTGCCCCTGCTCCAGGGAGATCAGCGAATATGGCGCGCACAACCAGCGCTCATTTATCACCATCGCGATTCAGGCAAAGGAGAAGATCTGGATTGAGGATATTGTCGAGATCGCAGAGGCATCGGGTAGCACCGAAATTTATTCGATCCTGAAGCGCGAGGATGAAAAGTATATTACCGAGCGATCATACAGCAATCCGATGTTCGTGGAGGACATGGTGCGGTGCGCCGCCGAAAAACTCGCGAAGGTCGACGGCATACTCTGGTTTTCAGTCGAGTCTGAAAATATGGAGTCGATCCACAATCATTCGGCATACGCGATGATCGAGTCGAAGGGCAAAAGCGCGCCGCAGTGATTGACCGACTTTTGCGGTCCGATCAATACTTCGTGGTAATGATGTCGGTATCGATCAGCTTCTTCGGTATTATCAGGAAAAGCATGAGCAGCGTGATGCTTATGATAATGAAAATGGTCAGCACGATCGTCAGGAACATGTGCCCCTTCAGTTCCTGAATGCTCTGCATCGATACTCCGACACGAAACGCGCCCCAGTGCTTTCCCTGCACTTTGACGGGAGACGCGATATCCCATATAACCTCGCCGGTATCGCGCGAATAGAGCTGCTCGATGGTGCCCACTCCCAAATAGCGGGCGGCGCGTATTCCCACCGGATCGTCAAACTTCCGTTTTGCTCTGCTGTAACGGATATTGTACTGGATGTCTTTGCTCGGGGGTTGTGAGTAGTTTGTGTTGTGAGTCGGTGCGTATCCATTAATATCGACAATCGCGGAATAGATTATATCCTTATCGACCCTTAAAAACTCATCCTGGTAATGCTGGATAAACCTTTCGAAGAGGGCGTCATATTTTGTGTGATACATTTTAGGTGATGTGCCCGGTATTTCGCGGTAATCACGATCGAAAAGATCGGCCTCACTTATCTGCCGGGTGGTGACAAGAAGCTCCATTATTTCGCTGACGCCCTTGGCGCCGATCTTGGCTTCGACCCTGCATTTTTCAAGGAGCTGGCTTTCAACATTCTCGAAAAGTGTGGTAATTATAAAAAAAGCGCCTATGCATAGAATGAGGCAGACACCGAAGATGATAACAATTTTTTGCTTTATATCCATTTATAATCCTTTTTTAAGGAAGCTGGTAAAGGGATTGAAATACTGTATATTTTGCACATCACATTAGTGTCGATGATTGTAGATTTCTAAAACCAGCAAGTCAATTATTTTTTGAGCTCCAACCCTCAAATAAAAGCAGATACGGTATAAATTTGGAAAATTATCTTGACATATAAAGCACGGTTTTAATAAGGTTGTAGCGCTCAACAATAACGAGCGCCCTCAGATGGGAAATTGAGGGTTGCTAGCTCAACTGGTAGAGCACCTGACTCTTAATCAGTAGGTTCCGAGTTCGAGTCTCGGGCAACCCAATCGCAGCGCAGGGAACAAAAAAGGCAGTCTGCTTAAATTTCGCTTGAAATCCCCGCTTGTTTTGGAAGATTTGTAATACCCGCGAGCGTGGCGGAATTGGTAGACGCGCCAGACTTAGGATCTGGTACCGAGAGGTATGGGGGTTCAAGTCCCTTCGCTCGCAATAAATGCGGGAATAACTCAGTGGTAGAGTGCAACCTTGCCAAGGTTGACGTCGCGGGTTCGAATCCCGTTTCCCGCTCATTATAAGGTTGTTTGAATCCCTGCATGTGCAGGGATTTTTATTTTCTTACCATCATCCATGCCAATCCGCCTGTTAACGCTTCCGCATTCCGTAAAAAATATTTGACTTAAATACATATCAGACAAAAGTAACTTTATAAGAATTATTAGTAATTTCATGAAAATGTACTTTATTAATTACTGTAATTTGATTTTCTGGCTTCTGCCGCGGGTATAAACCTCTTTTCGGGTATCCGGCTGGTCCCGTTTCCTAATGGTACACAATACTACCGTATATGAAGCAGTCGGTATACGGTGGCTGAGCAGCGGACTATTCTAATACGACATTTCGGTGAAATGCGGTTATTTTAATTTAATAAAGGAGTATACATCGTGCAAATTATTGATGAGAAAAAACTGGAAAATGCAACGATCGAGATGCAAATTGAAGTCCCCGAATCACGGATCGAAGTGGAGTACAAGTCCGTGTTTGATAAAATCGCGAAGGACGTGCAAATAGACGGGTTCAGGAAGGGGAAAGCTCCGCTCTACCTGGTTGAGAACAGATATAAAAGCACCGCGGACCGCGAGGTGCTGGAAAATATCCTTCGCTATACCTACATCGAGGCGCTCAAGGAAAAGAACCATGCGCCGATCAGCGATCCGGTTTTCGACTGGCAGCCGCTCGACAGGGGCAAATCCTTCAGCTATAAGGTGAAATTCGAGGTCGCCCCGACCATCCAGCTTGGCGAATATAAGGGTGTCGAAGTATCCCAGCGCGCCTGCGAGGTGAGAGAGGAGGATATCGACAGGGAAATCGACGTCCTGACCTACCGTCATGCCAAAATATCACAGAAAGAGGCCGATCTTCCGGCTGAGAACGGCAATCAGGTTAAGATACTGATGAAGCGCATCGACAATATTCCGGCCGATGAAATTGAAAACCAGGAGTTCAAGGATTTTACTTTTGTGTGCGGGAAGAGCTCCGGCCCGCTCGCGATGGACCCCCACGCGCTCGGCATGAAGGTCGGCGAACAGAAGGAAGTCAAATTTGAGTATCCGAAAGACTATGAAATAAGCGACCTCGCCGGCCAGCAGGTCACTTATCAGATAAAAGTGGCCGAGATCAATAATGTCGAGCTGCCCGCAGTGGACGATGAGTTTGCGAAGGACCTTGGCGAGTACGCCTCTCTTGCCGAGCTTCGAAACGGTATCCGTGAGAACCTGACGAAATATATTGACGACGTCATCCGCTACGAAAGCGTCAGCGCCATCATGAAAGAGATCGTGGAGAAGAGCACGTTCGATATCCCCGAAACGCTGATCAGAAATGAGATGAATATGATCTTCGAAAGGCTCAAGAGCAGGATCGGAGTTCCTGCGAACAATATCGGTGAGTTTGCCATGATGATGGGACTTGATCCGGAAGAAATGAACGCCAGGCTCAGGGAAGACGCCACGACCGACATCAAATCGTTCCTTGCCCGCCTTGAGATTGCTCGGAAAGAGGAGATCAAAGTCACCGATGAACAGTACAGCGAAATGGTGGTGAATCTCGCTACCCGCTACGGAAAGACGCCTGAGGAGATGACGTCGATTCTTGATGAAAACAACATGAAAGCCAACATGGAAACTGACCTTTTGCTGAAAAATACACAGGATTTTCTCCTTGAAAATGCAAAAATCAGGAAGGAAAAAGCTGTCACCCTTCAGGAATTCATGAAGAAGCCTTCCGGCAATTAAAAATTTACAAAATTTTTCATTGAAAGGGCGCTATATTTAGTAGTATTATGATGTGGGGGATTTTTTAAACCCCCCTGAAAAAGGTTGCTGGTAGGAAGCGGCGGGTGCCGAAACTAATAATACCGGCCACGGGTAGAGTGAAATTTCGCGTGATGTGGCCAGGGCACTTCGCCTGTAAGGAAAATAAAAACGATTGAGGGAGTACCTGATTATGGGTTTGGTTCCAATAGTAGTTGAGCAGACAAGCCGGGGAGAGCGCTCATATGACATCTATTCAAGGCTTTTAAAGGACCGTATCGTGATACTGAGCGAGCCGATAGATGATCACATTTCCAGTCTGATAATCGCGCAGCTGCTTTTTCTCGAGGCTGAGGATCCGGAGAAGGATATCTACATGTATATCAACTCCCCTGGAGGGATAGTGACATCCGGCCTGGCGATTTATGATACGATGCAGTATATCAAGTGTGATGTTGCCACGCTGTGCATCGGGCAGGCTGCGTCGATGGGTTCTCTGCTGCTTGCGGCCGGCGCCGCGGGCAAGAGGTCAGCGCTTCCGAACTCGCGGATCATGATACACCAGCCGGCGGGAGGATTTCAGGGACAGGCATCGGATATCGAAATCCAGGCACGCGAGATACTCAAAGTAAAAAAGCGGCTCAACGAGATTTACGCGACTCATACGGGACAACCGGTCGACAGAATTGAGAAGGACATGGACCGCGACTATTTCATGTCGCCGGAGGAGGCGCTTGAATACAAGATCATCGATAGGATTCTCGACAGGAAGAAGTAGGGATGACCGGCGATGCTGATAAAGGGAGCATCGCATAATAAAACTTGAGGATACTATGGCATCTAAGAAGAAGGAAACCGTGGATAAATTATTCTGTTCATTTTGCGGCAAAAGCCAGGATGTTGTAAAAAAGCTCGTAGCGGGCCCGGGAGTCTATATATGCGACGAATGTATCGAGCTTTGCAACGAGATCGTCTCCGAAGAATGGGAGGCCGCGAATATTGATAAAAACCTTTCCGAGCTTCCCAAACCCAAAGAGATCAAGGATGTGCTTGATCAGTATGTCATTGGTCAGGATCGGGCGAAAAAAATCCTCTCAGTTGCCGTGTACAACCATTACAAACGGATCGCCAATAACGCCAATATCAAAAAGGACGAAGTTGAGCTGGAGAAAAGCAACATTCTTCTCGTGGGTCCGACAGGATCCGGAAAAACGCTGCTTGCGCAGACGCTCGCGAAGTTCCTCAAGGTTCCGTTTGCTATCGCCGACGCCACATCGCTCACCGAGGCGGGATATGTGGGTGAGGACGTTGAGAATATCCTGCTCAGGCTGATTCAGAACGCGGAAGGTGATGTCAAGAAAGCCGAAATGGGCATCGTCTATATCGACGAAATAGACAAGATCTCACGCAAATCCGACAATCCTTCGATCACCAGGGACGTTTCGGGAGAGGGCGTGCAGCAGGCCCTTCTCAAAATCATAGAGGGCACCGTTGCGAATGTTCCTCCCCAGGGCGGACGCAAGCATCCGCATCAGGAGTTTATCTCGATCAATACCAAGAATATACTTTTTATATGCGGTGGCGCTTTTGTCGGTCTTGATAAGATCATACAGAAGCGGCTCGGCAACAAGACCATAGGCTTTGACGCCGAAATAGTCACCGTTCGCGATCTCGAGAACGACAACCTGCTCGACAAGGCACAGAACGAGGACCTCCTGAAATACGGCCTTATCCCCGAGTTCGTCGGCAGGCTCCCCGTCATGGCGGTGCTGCACGAGCTTGACCGTGAGGCGCTGAAGCGTATCCTCACTGAAACCAAGAACGCGCTCATCAAGCAGTATCGAAGGATCTTTTCATTTGAGAATGTCGAGCTTGAATTTACCGACGGCGCGATATCGGAGGTCGCGAGTATCGCGATCAACCGGGAGTCGGGCGCGCGCGGGCTGCGGTCGGTGCTCGAAGCGCTCATGCTCGACCTGATGTTTGATATACCGTCGATGAAAAGCATCTCCCGTGTCGTGATAACCGAGGAGATGATCAAAGGAGTTGAGAAGCCGAAAATCGTCTTCGATAAAGAAGAGAAGTCTGCGTAGTACCGGGGCGCGGGGCGTATCACCATCCCGATCTGTCTCGGGAGATACTGTTACCGCGCCATTTTTATCCCTCTATGCAAGAGGTTACAATGAAGAAGAACATAGATTATGCTAATAAATATCCGCTGCTCCCCCTGAGGGACGTGGTGGTGTTCCCCCATATGGTGATTCCGCTCTTTGTGGGCAGGGAGATGTCCATTAACGCGCTTGACGCGGCGATGAAGGGCGACAGGCTTATCGTCCTCGCGACGCAGACCGACGCGCAGCTTTCCATGCCCAAGAAGGAGGACATCTACGAAGTAGGCACAATTTCTGAAATCCTTCAGTTGCTGAAGCTTCCTGATGGCACCATAAAAGTGCTGGTTGAAGGTATCAGCAGGGTGTATATTTCGGATCTTACCGAGGCGGGCGGGAATTACTTTCAGATTTCCGTACAGAATATCGAGCGGCCGGCCGAAAAGGACGCCGAATTCTCCGAAGCCCGCAAGACGCTCATCGAGGCGTTCGAGAAATATATCAAGCTGAACAAAAAGGTCCCGCAGGAAGCGCTCACCACGGTGCAGGATATAGAGGACCCGTCGCACCTCGCCGATGTCATCGCGTCGCACGTGGCGATGCGCATCGACCTGAAACAGACGCTGCTTGAGGTCGGCAACCCCCAGGACCGCATACAGAAGCTCATCGAGCTCATCAACGGCGAGATCGAGGTGATGTATATCGAGAAGAAGATCCAGGGGAAAGTCCGCAAGCAGATGGAAAAAACCCAGAAGGAATATTACCTCAACGAGCAGATAAAGGTGATCAAACGCGAGCTCAACCAGGGCGATGAGGGCGCGGACGAGATCGAGGAGCTGAAAAAATCTATCGACGAGTCGAAGATGAGCGATGAGGCGCGAACCAAGGCTCTCAAGGAATTGAAGCGCCTTGAAAAAATGCCGCCGCTTTCGGCCGAATCGGCGGTGGTGCGCTCCTATATCGAGTGGCTGCGCGACGTGCCGTGGAACAAGAAGACGCGCGATAACCGCGATATCGATCACGCCATGCAGGTGCTCAACGAGGACCACTACGGCCTTGACGAGGTGAAGGAGCGTATTATCGAATTCATCGCCGTGCGGCACCTTGCCAAGAAGCTGAAAGGGCCAATCCTCTGCTTCGTCGGCCCTCCCGGCGTTGGCAAGACCTCGCTCGGGCGCTCGGTGGCGCGCGCGCTGAACCGCAAGTTCGTGCGCATGTCCCTTGGCGGCGTGCGTGACGAGGCGGAGATTCGGGGTCACCGGCGGACCTACGTCGGGGCGCTTCCCGGCAGGATTATCCAGATGATGAAGAAGTCAGGCACGGTCAATCCCGTGTTCCTGCTCGACGAAGTCGACAAGATGTCGATGGATTTCAGAGGCGATCCGTCATCCGCGCTTCTTGAAGTGCTCGACCCCGAGCAGAACAACGCGTTCGTGGACCATTACATGGAAGTTCCGTACGACCTTTCCGACGTGATGTTTATCACCACCGCGAACGTGCAG
The DNA here is from genome assembly GCA_964627815.1 of uncultured Leptospiraceae bacterium. Classification (GTDB taxonomy): domain Bacteria; phylum Spirochaetota; class UBA4802; order UBA4802; family JAGODF01; genus CAZPZJ01. The sequence goes on along the minus strand of CAZVKE010000012.1, from coordinate 36,612 downwards.
CACAACATTCCGCTGCCGCTCCAGGACCGGATGGAGATCATCGAGCTTTCGAGCTACACCGAGCCTGAGAAGATGAACATTGGGCAGAAGTTCCTTGTTCCCAAGCAGGTGCTCGAGAACGGCCTTGAGCCGCACAACATCGAATTTTCCGACGAGATGATGCTCTATACGATCAGGCACTACACGCGCGAGGCGGGAGTGAGAAGCCTCGAGCGGGTGATTGCGAAAGTATGCCGTAAAGTCGCGCGCGAGGTGGTGAAGGAAGGCTCTTCGTACCGGCGCGTGCTGACCGAAGAAGTGCTCCACGAATACCTGGGGCCCATCAAGTTCAAGTACGGGATGAAAGAGCAGAAAAGCGAGATCGGGCTCGCCAACGGACTTGCGTGGACCGAGGTGGGCGGCGATATCCTCCAGATAGAGGCGTCGCTCATCAAGGGAAGAGGAAGCCTCATCCTCACCGGAAAACTCGGCGAGGTCATGCAGGAATCCGCGCAGGCGGCGTTTACCTATATCAAGGCGAACCAGAGCTTTTTCAATATATCGGAGGACATACTCAAGAAGCATGATCTCCACCTTCATGTGCCCGAGGGGGCGATACCGAAGGACGGACCGTCGGCAGGCATCACCATGGCGGTGGTAATCGCATCGATGCTCAGCGGCATACCGGTGCGCTGCGATACGGCGATGACCGGAGAGATCACGCTCCGCGGCAAGGTGCTGCCGATCGGCGGCCTCAAGGAGAAGGTGCTCGCTGCGCACAGGGCGCGGATACGCCATATCATTCTCCCGAAGGATAACGAGAAGGACCTTGAAAAGATTCCTGAATACGTGCGCAAGCAGATGATTTTCCACCCCGTGGAGAAGATGGAGGAAGTGCTCTTCCTGTCGCTTGAGACGCCGGAGCGGTTCTTCAAGGATCAGGAAAAAACCAGGATGCTCTATGACATGTGGAAGGAAACCCTCGGTGCCGCGGAGGACGACCGTGCCCCGCAGACCGACTGGGACCATGAAGGCGCGGTCCACATGTAGTCAGCGGCAGATTCTGTTGTACAGTGATATTCAAATCCCCTCCGGGACCTGACGGCAACGGAGGGGATTTTTATGCCTTCTCAAAAAGGATTATCATCTTGTTGGAGGAATCTTTGTACAGGTCGCGCTTCGTTGTCGAATAGATGTCGCGTATCTTAAAGCCGTTGTTCACAATAAACGACTCGATCTCATCCTTGCGAAACGCCCGCATGATGTGCCGGTCCTTGATCGTTTCAGTGCCGCTTCCCCGTTTTACGAGATAGGTGTAGTCCACGTCGACGATCGTCTTTTTTTCGCTCTCCTGAAGATGAAAGCCGCGCCTCCGCTCTATGGTTGTCATGTCGTATTCGGTGACCGATACGGGCGAGAGGCCTTTTTCCCGTATCCGTCTGACGGGAAGGGAGTTCCATATCTCGAAAAGGGCGATTCCACCCGTTTTGAGCGCCCTCCAGGTGTTCCAGAGCACCTTTTCGACCTGATTGTCCTCGAGAAGATAGTTGAAGGTCCCGAAAAGACAGATGATAATGTCGAATTCCTCAAAAAAATCGAATTCGGTCATATCCGTCTTCATGAGCGAGGCCGTTCCCGGGAACCGTTCCCTCGCTATCCGTATCATCTCTTCGCTGTTGTCCAGGCCGAAGCAGCGAAACCCGTGCTGGTAAAGCTGCGAAAGGTGTTCACCGGTGCCGCACCCGATGTCGAGGATGACCGGTTTCTCTCGCCCGCGCATGAGCGAGGCGATGAGGGCGATGTCGTCGCGGATCTCCCTGCTCTTTTTTTCTATCGAGAAATAATATTCGGCGAGTTCATGATAGAGCTTCATAGCATTCCGATGGAGGAAAATGTTCCAGGGGTGACGCGGTTATAACGTGACCCAGGGAAATTTTTCACGGGTGATGGATAACAGGCGCGATTCGATGTCGCCGGTCTTTTCGTACGTCATGAGCTCGTCGACGAGCTGGCGGCACTCATCGGCGCTGACGGACCTTACAATGCGCTTGACCTGGTTCATGTAGGCGGAGCTCATCGAAAATTCGCGGAAGCCGAGGCCGATAAGAAGCATGGTGTATTTAGGCTCTCCGGCCATCTCGCCGCAGATGGATAGCGGCACGGAAAGCTTCTCTGAATAATCCACGATCTGGCGCAGGAACCTGAGCACGGCCAGATTGAGGGGATTGTACAGATAGGCGATCTTTTCGCTGATCCGGTCCACCGCGAGCGTGTATTGCACGAGGTCGTTGGTGCCGATCGAAAAGAAGTCGGCATACTTCGCCAGCACGTCGGCGCTCAGTATCGCCGAGGGCACCTCAATCATTATGCCGATCTTGATGTTTTCATCGAACGGTATTCCCTTCTGCCGCAGCTCAGCCATGCATTCATACACAATGCTGCGCGATTTGATGAGCTCCTCGACGGTGGTGATCATCGGGAACATGATCTTGGCGTTGCCGTAATGGCTTGCCCGCAGGATCGCGCGTATCTGCGTCCGGAAGAGGTCCTCGTTCTCAAGGCTGAATCGTATGGCGCGGCACCCGAGGAACGGGTTCCGTTCGCGATAGTCGCTGGTGTAGGCGTAGATTTTATCGCCTCCTACATCGAGCGTGCGTATGGTGATCGGGAGGGGATTGAAAAACTCAACGACCGCCCTGTATTCATTGAACTGCTTCTCCTCGTCGGGAAGCGATTTATCGAGGAACAGGAATTCGGACCTGAAAAGCCCGATCCCCTGCGCGCCGTGCTGCTTGATGAACTCCATTTCTTCGGGGATCTCGATGTTGCCGTAGATGAAAATCTCGTGATCGTCGATGGTCCTGGACGGGAGGTTGATCATCTCCGCCATCTCGTGGTCCAGCCGCTTCAGGTCTTCACGGTATTTCGTGTATTCGTCGATCTGTTCATCTGTAGGGTCAATTATAATCTTTCCGTGGATTGCATCGACAATCACCGTATCCCCGTCGCGGACTTTCGATGTCGCGTCGATCGCCCCGACGAGTGCCGGTATCTCGAGCGCGCGCGCCATTATCGCGGTATGCGACGTGCGGCCGCCTTTATCGGTCACAAACGCAAGGATATAATTCTTGTTGAGCAGCGCGGTGTCGGACGGGCTCAGGTCTTTTGAGAAGAGGATGGCCTCTTCTTTCAGGCTGCTCGGAGATATCGTCTCGCGCTTCTGGAGGTTGTTGATCAGGCGCTTGTTGATATCCGACACATCGATAATGCGTTCGCGGAGATAATCGTCCTGTATGGTATTAAGGCTCTGGATGAGCTCGAGCGTGATGTCGTTTATCACCCACTCGACGTTTTTGCGCTCGGTGAGGATCTTGTCGATGGTTTTCTTGATAATGAGGGGGTCTTCGAGCACCATGATATGGCTGGAAAAAATATCCGCCATGTCCTTTGATAGGCTCTGGGCGATCTGTTCCTGTATCGCCTTTATCTCGGCCTTGGTCCTCTTCAGTGATTCCTGAAAACGCTCGATCTCGCCGTCGACGTCCTCAACGCCGATGGTGTATTTGGGGATAATAATATCCGTGGTTTTATATACATATGCCTTGCCGATCCGTATGCCCGGCGAGGCGATAATCCCGTTTATTTCCTGCGACATAATCTAATCTCATTAACCAGCCAGTTTATGATTCAACATGTATTGTTACAGTTGATACAGAATGTCAAGAGCAAAAATGGAAATATTTGACCCCGTACGGCCAATAAATAATCAACGCATGACCATAAAGGACTTGAATTTTTGTTTCGATTTGCATAATCTTATAGTATCAAAAAGGGGCTCAATCTCTCCGGGGCAGGCTTCGGAGACGGTTGGGAATGGCGTAATTACCATGGCTGAAAAAGAGCACAGAACGGCTATTCTGGCACTGACATGCGCATTCGTATGGATGACATCGTTTTGCGCGCCGGGAAGAGGAGACGGCATGGAGAAACTGCGAGAACAGATGGTGAAGAGGCAGATAGAGGACCGCGGTGTGCGGGACGTCCGCGTGCTGAGCGCGATGCGGGATACCGAGCGGCACCTGTTTGTTCCGGAACACAATATTCAGGTCGCCTATGAGGACCACCCGCTTCCGATAGGGTACGGTCAGACAATCTCACAGCCGTATATTGTCGCGCTCATGACCGAGCTGTGCGATCTGGGTGGTGATGAGAAGGTCCTCGAGATCGGGACCGGTTCGGGGTATCAGACCGCCATTCTCGCGAAACTGGCGAAAGAGGTTTACTCGATCGAAATCGTCGAGCCGCTGGGAAAGCTTGCGCGTCAGCGGCTTGATAAGATGGGATACAAAAACGTCCATGTGAAGATAGGGGACGGGTATGGAGGATGGCCTGATGCCGCGCCGTTCGATGTGATAATCCTGACCGCGGCGCCGCCTTCTATCCCCGAACTTCTTTTTGAACAATTGAAGGAGGGGGGCGTGCTCATCGCGCCGGTCGGGGATTACTTTCAGGAGCTCGTCCGCGTTGATAAGGTCCACGGAAAAATGCAGAAGCGCACCATCACCCATGTGCGCTTCGTGCCGATGGTGCATGAGGAGGAGCGAAGCCGTTAAGGATAAAACGCCGGTATCATGAGACCGGTCGTCTCTTCAAAACCGAGCATCAGGTTGGCGTTCTGTATCGCGTTTCCCGACTGGCCTTTCATCAGATTGTCGATCACCGAAGTGATGAAGAGTTTTCCCGTGCGCCGGTCGACCATGACCCGCAGTTCGCACCGGTTTGATCCGCGCACATCGGTTGTATGAGGGGATGCGTCGGTTACCACCACAAAAGGACTTTCCTTGTAGTAGCTCCGGTACAGCTCCGCGACCCGGGCGGTGTCGTATCCGGGTTTGATGTCGCAGTATATCGTCGTCAGGATACCGCGGTTGAGCGGCACAATCTGCGGCACGAAGAAAATCTGGTACTCGCGCCCGCCCGCCGAGCTGACGATATTTTCCACCTCGACGATGTGCTGGTGCTTTCCCTCGCGATAGGTGTTCACGTCCTCGTAGCGCTGCGGATAGAAGTTCGCTTCGCCGGGATTTTTTCCCGCTCCGGAAACGCCGGTTTTTCCGTCGCACACGATCGCCGCGTTCGAGATGATCTTTTCGCTCGCGGCGGGCAGCAGCCCGAGGATCATCGAAATTGCGAAGCAGCCCGGGTTGCCGACAATTTTCGCGGAGCGTATCTTTTCGCGATAGAGCTCCGGCAACCCGTAGACGGCGCTTCCGAGGAGTTGGGCGGAAAGATGGGCTTCATCCATGCTCTTGTTGCGCGCGTAGCGGGAATAGTCCTCGAGGCTGGAGAAGCGGAAATCGCCGCTGAAATCGATGACCGGTATCCCCCTGCCGTAAAAGTCATTGATCATCGCCATGCCGGCCCTGTCGGGAGTTGAGAAAAACGCGATGTCGATACTCGAATAATCGATTTCATCGGAACCGCGGATGATCATATCGCAATGACCTTTCAGGTGCGGAAAGACAGAGCTTATCGGTTTTCCGGCGTCCTTTTTGTCGACAAGCTGGGTGAGCTTGATGCCCGGATGGTTAAGCAGCAGTGTGATCAGGCCGAGGCCGCCGAAGCCGGCAGCGCCGACAATTGTCGCGTTTTTCATGGTGTCCCCGGAAAATTTGTAATCGTGTACCGGTGAATATCGGCCCGTTTTTCGTGCATGTCAAATGATTTTTACGCAAAAATAGCGGGTGCCCCGGTGTTTTTGCTCAGCGGAATAATTTTACTTTTTAAACCAATGGGAGCGGCTCCGAAAGGCCGTTTTTATGGCCGGGAATTAAAAATGGATTGCAACTTTCAGGGATTATGGTCTAAAATGCCATTCTGTCATGGTGAGGATAGGATCGTTCCTCCGGTTCTCGATAATCCCGGTTTATGCCCCTAAACGATACCAACTGTTCGGGTACTCTGTGAAACGCTTTCTGCTTATCGCGGTTCTGGCTCCGGCCGTTATTTTCCTCTTTAAAGCCTATGTTCCTATTCCGCCGGCGGCATACGCGGAAGAACAGAAAGAGCCGGATAAGGGAACGGCCAATTTCATCGGACTGCATGATATCTATCTGAAATGGCGGGACGGCTTCGCCGGCAGCAGATCGTATCACCGCAGGATGCTTTACCGTCGGCTTGTCGATCTTATCGGAAAGCCAGTGGTGACCGGATACGACTACTATCTCGAATCGCCGGAAGTCATCTACGAGACGAAGCTTCGTTTCGTATTCTTTAACGGGAACTGGCTGCATATCGAGGGGAACGTGAAAAAGGAGAGCATTCAGAAAATAATCGGAAACGATCCCTCGATGCTCTATTCGTGGTGGCGTTCAAGAGCGCTTCTTTCGGTGTCGGGAGTGGTGCGGCATTTCAGGATCGACGACTGGAGCAGAAGAATATATATGCGTCTCGATAATGTCACGGTTAAAACCAGCCGGAAGGAAGAGAAAGCCCCGGTGGATGAACCGGGAAAAAAATAATCCAACCGCGCTTTCAGCGGTTCTTACACAGCGGGAGAAAAGAGATGTGCGGAATTATCGGTTATATAGGGCCTAAAAACGCTTCGGAGGTCATCATTAACGGCCTGAAGAGGCTTGAGTACCGCGGATACGATTCCGCCGGCATTGCCCTTGTCGACGGAGACCTCTGTATCAGGAAAAAGAAGGGAAAAGTTGGAGAGCTGGCAGGCATCCTCGACTGCCATGCCCTGGGGGGATATCATACCGGTATCGGACACACGCGGTGGGCGACCCACGGAGTTCCTTCCGACATCAACGCGCATCCGCATGTCGATTGCACCGAAACCATCGCGCTCGTCCACAACGGAATAATTGAAAATTACCGTGCGATCAAGACGATGCTTCTTGAAAAGGGGCATCACCTGAAAAGCGATACGGATACGGAAGTAATCGTTCATCTCATAGAATATTTTCATCAGAATAATTCGCTGCTCGAATCGGTGAAGCTGGCGCTTTCCAGGCTCGAAGGCACGTACGGACTTCTTGTTGTTTCGAAAAACGAGCCTGAGCGGATTATTGCCGCCCGTCACGGAAGCCCGCTCATCATGGGGGTCGGCGATGACGAGATGATCATCGCCTCCGACGCGAGCGCCATTGTCGAGCACACCAGAAAGGTGATCTATCTTGAAGACGGCGAGATCGTGGATGTCACGAGGAACTCCTACCGCACATGCGATCTGCAGAATAACGATGTTAGCAAGAAGGTGCATGATCTTAACTGGAACATCGAATCGATCGAGAAGCAGGGATATCCGTATTTCATGCTCAAGGAGATACACGAACAGCCTGATACGGTATGCAACGCCTTCAGGGGGCGCGTGCTGCTCGACAGCGGGACCACGCGTCTTGACGGATTGCAGCTCACCGACGAGGAGATCAACAATATCCAGCGCATCATTTTCATCGCCTGCGGGACCTCGTGGCATGCGGGGCTCATCGGCGAATACCTGATTGAGCAGTATGCCCGAATCCCCGCCGAAGTCGAATACGCTTCCGAGTTCCGCTACCGCAAACCCATCCTGAAAAAAGGCGACCTGGTATTTGTCATCAGCCAGTCGGGCGAAACGGCAGATACGCTGGCGGCGCTGCGCGAGGCGAAAGCGCGCGGCGTGAAGGTGCTCGGAATCACCAACGTGGTGGGAAGCACCATCGCACGTGAAACCGACGGCGGTATCTACATCCACGCCGGTCCTGAAATCGGCGTTGCCTCGACTAAGGCGTTCACATCGCAGCTTACGGTGCTCATCCTGCTTGCGATCCATCTCGCCCGGCGGCGCGACATGTCGCGGGATGAGGGATTCCGTTCGCTGCGCTGCCTTGAGAAAGTTCCCGACCTGATCCGGCAGGCCCTCGCCGAAAGCGACCGGATCAAGGAGATCGCCGAAATCTACAAGGACAACAGGAACTTCCTCTATCTCGGGCGGGGCATTCATTTCCCCGTCGCGCTCGAAGGCGCGCTCAAACTCAAGGAAATTTCGTATATCCACGCGGAAGGGTATCCGGCAGCGGAGATGAAGCACGGCCCGATCGCGCTCATCGATGAGAACATGCCGGTCGTGTTTATCGTCCCAAAGCACGGCATGTACAGCAAGGTGATCAGTAACATGGAGGAAGTGAAAGCGCGGCGCGGCAGGATCATTTCGATCGCCTTTGAAGGCGATGACGATATCCAACGCCATTCCGATCATGTGATCTACATACCGGAAGTCGAGTACATGGTTTCGCCGCTGCTTACAGTCATTCCGCTTCAGCTTCTCGCGTACCATATTGCCGTCATGCGCGGCTGCAATGTCGACGCGCCGCGGAATCTCGCCAAAAGTGTAACCGTGGAATAGCAGGCCAGCGTCCGGGTGTGCTTTTTTCTGCATGCCGGTTTTTTTAATTGATTGACATATACGGTTACGTTTTATAGGTTTCTTATATCAAACGGGACCGTCGCGGTGCTTAACCGGCAGCAACGGCTAAATTTAAGAAAACTGATATAATATAACAATAGTACGAGGGTACAATGATAGTAATAGAGGATATCGACCATATTGGACTTACGGTTTCCAACCTGGAAGCTTCAATAGAATTTTATAAAGATATATTTGATTTTGAAATAGTTGAAAAACTTCCGAACGCTCGTCAGGCATTCCTCAGAGTGTCGGGCATCATGCTCGGACTTTTTGAAGTTGAAGGGTATTCCAACCAGGAAAATTCCAAAAACCACCTGAGCTTTTATGTCGATGAAGAGGATTTTGACGACGCCGTCGACGAGATCCGCGAGCGGGACATTCCAATTGTGTTCGGTCCCGAGAACATCAGAAAAGGCCAGTCGGTCGTGTTCCTTGATCCGGACGGCAACCAGATCGAGCTATGCTATCCCAGGATGAGCTGAAAAAAGCCGAGAACGTTTTCAGGGAGGCGATGATCATTCCCGTCGCCGCCTTTGATGACGAGAGCAAGGCGCTGAAGACCGCCGAGCTTCTCGTTCGCAACGGAATGAAAGTCCTTGAGATCACGCTCCGTACCGAATCCGCGCTGAAGATTATCGAAGCTATCGTAAAGAGATTCTCCGACCTGTATGTGGGCGCGGGCAGCGTGCTTTCCGCCGAAGCGATGCGTCATGCGATTGAGGCCGGCGTCAGGTTCGGTGTTGCGCCCTGCCTCGACGTTGAGACGTTCAAAACCGCGGAGCAGGCGGGCATCCCGTTTATGCCGGGCGTCGCGACACCGACGGAACTGCACCAGGCGCTTCAGTGCGGTGCGTATTTCGTGAAGCTTTTCCCCGCTGCCGAGCTTGGCGGGGTCGCGTACATCAAGGCGATCACCGCGCCGTTTCGGACAAAGCGGTTCCATCTTATCCCCACGGGCGGCATCACCGAAAAGAATTTTACCGAGTTTCTGAAGGCCGACCGGGTCCTCGCCTGCGGTGCGACCTACCTGGTCAGCCCTGCGCTGGTTGACGAGGGGAACTTCGGAGAGCTTGAGGCACGCATCGTGAAATTCATGGAACTGCGCGCTTCACTGTCTTAACTTTCGGCACGCTCGAGCCGCTGCCGGTCCGTTCATTACTGCGTTTAAAACCAGTCCGGAATACCGATGATACACAGCGACATTTTTCTGCGGGCCTTCGAAAAACGGGGAGCCCTTTTCAATGATCCGGATACGAATTGCTTCCGCCTCTTCAATTCGGCCGGTGACGGCCTGGAAGGCATTTCGGTCGATCTCTACGGCAAGTATCTTCTGCTACAGTTTTTCACCAGACACGCGCTCCAGCGCAGGCATGAGCTGTGCCGGGCGATGGAAAAGGCGGTTGAGCGCCATATTCCCCACGTCGCCGGAATGCTGGCAAAGGACCGGGGCACGGCAGAAGAGCCGGTAAACCCGATGGAGCTTCGCAAAAGCGAGCTGCTCAGCGGTTCGGCCCCTCCTGATGAATATTCGGTACGGCAGAATGGGGTAACGGTAACGGTTGACCTCGTGGAAGGGCAGCACACCGGAATATTTCTCGACATGCGCGGTGTGCGAAGGAAGCTCCTGCCGTATTACGGATCGGTCGGGACAATGCTGAACCTTTTTTCCTACACGGCGGTTTTCTCGGCTCATGCCCTGCTCAACGGAACAAAGCACGCGGTGAATGTCGATCTTTCGAAGTCGGTCCTCCGGCGCGCACGGCGCAATTATGAGCTGAACGGGCTTTCCTGCGATGCGCGCGATTTTATCGCCGCCGACGCCCTCGACCAGGTCAAGTACTTTGTCAGGAAGAAGGCCGTGTTCGACATGGCGGTGTACGATCCTCCGACGTTTTCGCGCAACCGCAGGAGGGTTTTCTCGATAAAGAGGGATTATGCCGACCAGCTTTCCCTTTTATCCCCCCTGGTCCCTCACGGCTATCTGCTTACAGCGGTCAATACCCATGCCGTCAGCCGTGATGAATACCTGTCGTTCCATCCGAAAAAATGGGAGCTTGTGTTTTTTGATTCCGAGCCGGAAGATTTTCCTTATCCTGCCGATCCGTATCTTAAAGTGGGGTTATGGAGGGTAAAAGGGAATTATTCTTGACAGGCGGTGTTTTCGCGGGGAGGATCGGGCAAGCAGTTCAGGATGCGCGATCGCGTTGTGTTCTGTACGCATGATCATGCCGGTTCGCCTTTTCCCGGCGAAGGCATTGGATTGGGGGCGCTCATGCCGACTGATGGTTTTTTCTACATCTCTATCCTCATGGTGGCATTCGGGATCGGTCTTGTCATCTATTCGCTGGCGCGCAGTCCCAGGCGGACCGGCCCGGCATACGGAGACTCCGCGGCTGAGAGCGGGTTTTCGGATCAATACAGAGAGCCGGATAGCGCGGAAGGCTCTGGCCGGCGGATAATGGATGCAGGACGGCACGACTTTTCCTCCGGGGAGGAAGCCGTTGCCATTGAACTGCCAGTTGAGGAGGGGGGTTCAGCGGTATCCGGACGGATCGCCGGCGGTGATTCGCAGGATACAGAGAAGACTGCGGCTGAATCAGTCGCAAAACCCGCAACAGAGCCGGCGAAGGAGGAAAAGAAGAAACCTTCCGCGCCTACAGGCGAAGTGGAAGCGGTGCTTTATCTTGATAGCTCAGGGCTCGTGGATTATGAAGGGCGCGCAAGCGTAATCGACCCGACGCTGGAGCGATACGCCCGCATGAAAAGAGTCGGCCCCGGCAGCGTCGAAATCGCAAAGGAAGGACTTAATTTCCGTTATCAGAAAAACCTCTACAGGTTTGACTTCATCAGGATAACGGACATCCACTTCGGAGAGAACTACTGCGCGCTTTTCATCAACGGAAGCGATACGGTCCGGCTCTTCCTTTTTGCGGACGGCCGTGAATTCATCAACCGCCTTAACCGGGATTACGGCGAATTTTATCGCAAAACGTTCTGATATCCCCCGTTCACCGGAAACCGCCGTCATTCAACCGCGATTTAAATAAAATGCTTTACATTACCTGCGGCGGTGCCGCTTCATTGTATCAACGCGCGTATCGCACAGGACTGAAACCGCCGCGGCCGGCCGCATCTTACTTCTTAACAAACAGCAGGGCACCATGTATACGAGGTATAAATCACGCAAGCGCAATCGAAATGTTTTCAAGCTGTTATTCCTGATGGCTCTTTTTGCCGGGGTGATATATCTGGGATACCATTTCAGGGGATACCTCCTGTTCTGGAAATACAGCTACAGCAAGCTTGAAAAAAAGCTCATGGCAATAGATGCCGCCCCCCCGCAGTCCCGCGGGGATATGATCGCAGAACTGGCAAAGATAAGCGACGATTACAAAAAAGACAACCAGCTCTCGGCCGACGCCTATTTTGCTTCCGGACAGGTCCATTTCATGCTGGGGGAATACCGTTTAAAGGGCGGATTTTCTGATTTTATCATACAGGAGAAGAGCGCCGAGCTTGATCAGAAAACCCGCAAAGAGTTCATCACCGCTATCCGCGACACCCGTAAAGGAATGGCGCTGTCAAGCGGCGACGGGCAGAACATTCATTATCTCATTCTCGCGAAGGCGGCGTATTACACCAAATTTTACAGCCTCGAGTCGATTCAGGACCTTATAAACAGGATCAGAAATACCGATTCAATCAGAAAAAAAGACGATATCCGCTTCATCGCCGTGATCAATATCCTCAACAACAAAACAGACGACGGGATAGAGTTTCTGAAAAAGCACGAGCAGGCTGTTTCAGACGCCGAAGATACGCTTTTCCTCGCCTCCGTTGACCGGCTCGCTAAACGCTACACCAACGCCATCGTCGGGTTCAAGCAGGTTATTGAAAAATCGACTGACGGAGGAATGCTCAAGCAGGCGCATCTCAACCTCGGCAAGATCTATTTTACTCAGGGGCTTTTCGGGGAGTCCCTTGATCATTTTAAAAAGGCCCTCGAGATCGACCAGGCCGATCAGTCGGTGAAAGTGTGGATCGGCAAAGGCTACTATTCGATGGGCGATAAAGCCAACGCGAAAAAAATCTGGAGCGAGGCGCTTGCTATTGACCAGGGCAACGAGGAGTTGAAGAAGCTGATCAGCGCGCCGTAGCGTGCGCGCGCGCGGATGCTCGCTGCGAAGATAGATATATGCGGCATTTTGTGAATATTTTATTATTTGAAGGGAATTTGCGTGATTATGGCTTGACAAATAAATATGCTGGGGAATATCTCAATTTTGAAAATTAGCGGTTCGCAGATTCAGTCATATTTTAATATGCATTTCCTTTCCCGAAATAAATGTCAGGAATAGGCAAATCGAACTTAATGTATATATCCGCTTCGGTTCCGGCGCTTTTCAGAAATTGTTTAAGGAGAAAATAGATGATATTTGATTCACTGTATGGAATGTTTTCAAATGATATGGGCATCGATCTCGGGACCGCGAATACGCTGGTTCACGTGAAGGGGCAGGGAATAGTCCTCAGTGAACCGTCGGTTGTGGCCGTCCAGACGAGTACGGGAAGAGTGCTCGCGGTGGGTCATGAGGCGAAGCGTATGCTGGGAAGGACCCCTGGTGATATAGTTGCGATACGCCCGATGAAGGACGGGGTTATCGCTGATTTCGAAACAACTGAGAAGATGATACGCTATTTTATAACGAAAGTCCACAAGCGCAAGACCCTGGTGAGGCCCCGCGTCGTTATCGGCGTTCCCTCCGGTATCACGGAAGTTGAAAAGCGGGCAGTCCGCGAGTCGGCGGAACAGGCGGGAGCGCGGGATATATTCCTTATCGAAGAAGCGCTCGCCGCGGCGATCGGCGCCAACATTCCGATTCATGAGCCTGCCGGCCATATGGTGGTCGATATCGGCGGCGGCACGACAGAAATCGCCGTTATCTCCCTGGGCGGCCTTGTGATTGCGGACTCGGTCCGCGTCGCGGGAGATGAGTTTGACGAGGCCATCATCAAATACATGCGTACACAGTACAACCTGGTGATCGGCGAGCGCATGGCGGAGGATGTGAAGTTCCGCCTTGGAAACGCGTTCCCGGAAAAGAAGATCGAATCGATGGAACTCAAAGGCCGTGACGCCATCTCCGGCCTTCCCCGGACACTTGAAATTGACTCCGTCGAGATACGCAAGGCGCTCAAAGAACCGGTAGACCAGATCATTGACGCGATCAAGAGGATACTTGAGAAAACGCCTCCGGAGCTTGCGGCCGACATCGTTGAACGCGGCATTGTCATGACCGGCGGCGGATCGCTCCTCAAGGGCCTTGACAAGTTTATCAGCAAGGAAACCGGTGTGCCAGTTATCAGGGCGGAAAACCCCCTCACCTGCGTGGTGCTGGGCGCCGGGAAATTCCTCGAGGAGCTGAAATTCCTCTATCGGGCGAACTTGAAATAAGAAGAGCAACGCTATAAATACGCCGCGCGGAGGTTTGTGCGGCGTTCCAGCGCGCTGCCCGGGGCAATAAAGCGCGTCTTTTGTAAGCCAGAGAGAGCACTATCCCTATCGCGGATTGTTATCTTTTCCGATTGTCTATAGAGGTCTTTTTTGGAATTCTTAATACGACATAAAACAATCGTCGCCTTTGTAGTTTTTACGCTTTTCTGCATCATTTCCCTTTCAGTACAGCGATCATCCTTTTCCGTATCTCTCGAGGGGGCGGGAAGCCTCTTCATGATGCCGTTCCAGAAGGGATACCACGGCGTGCAGGGAGGCATCCACAAGCTCTGGGCCGGATTTACCGAGCTTTCCGATGTGCAGGAAGAACTGCGTAAAACCAGGGAGAAGCTGCTGCGCTACGAAGCGATTACCGAAGAGCTTTCCGAAATAAAGAAGGAAAACGAGCGGCTGCGGGAGCTGCTCAATATGCACGAGCGGGTTACGTATGAATCTATCCCCGCAGTCATCATTTCCAAGGATCCTGACAACTGGTTCCGTACAATTGTCGTCAACCGGGGCAGCAATGACGGGGTGAAGGTCAATATGCCGGTTATCGCGTTTTATGGCGACGAGAAGGCGGTCGTCGGAAAGATCATAGAAGTCCGCACCTGGATTTCCCGCGTGCTGCCGATCATATCCCCCTCCATGAAGCTTGGCGCGATGATGCAGAAGACGCGCTTTCCCGGGCTTATCCGGGGGTATACCTCGAACTCGCGCCTGTGCATCATGGATTACGTGAGCAGATCGGCGTTCGTCAATTTCGGGGATGTGGTTATCACCTCCGGTCAGGGAGGTCTTTTCCCGAGCGGCCTGCTCATAGGCAAGGTGATCAAGTCCGAGGTGATGGAGGCGAGCGCGTACCAGCGGGTGCTCGTCAATCCTATTATCGATTACAACCGGCTGGAGCAGGTATTCATTATCAAGATGGAGCCGGACAAGGAATTCATGAAAATGCTTGAAGAGCATGAGGAGCAGTGACGGACCATGATCGTAGCATATATTTTCACTGCAGCACTCATTATCGTCTCCCTGATCATACAGGGGCATTCATCGTTTGATGTGCTGCGAATCGCCGGGGTCAAGCCCGACCTCATGTTCATTACGATAGTGTTCCTTTCCTACAGCTTCGGTTCCTTTTACGGCGAAGTGACCGGTTTTATCGGCGGGCTCCTTCATGACTCGATTTCCAACTCGCCCCTCGGGCTTCTCGCGTTTCCGAAAATGGCGCTCGGATTTATCGTGGGGATGTTCGGCCGTTCGATTCTCAAAGAGAACGTGGTTACGGTGTTCCTTCTTCTCTTCGGAGCATCTATCATTAAAGGAATTCTGACGCTTTTCCTCTGTTATCTCTTTCACGAGGCCTCGGTTTCGTCCATTGTCAGCGTGATTCTGCCGGAGGCTTTCTACAACGCGCTCATCGCGCCGCCGCTTTTCATGCTGTTTGATAAAATCTTCGAGAGGGAAATCGAGCGGGAGGGCAATTAAATGTTAATGCCGACATCTTTGAAGACCAAGATGTTGGAAGCCTTCCGTCTCAGGATGTATTTCTTCCTTGGCATCGTGTCTTTTGTTTTCATCATCATCGCTCTGCAGCTTATCAATCTCCAGCTCATCCACGGAAGCGAGTACGGCATGAAATCCAGGATGAACATGGAGAACAATATCCCCATACCCGCCGCCCGCGGCGAGCTTTATGACCGGCACTTCCAGCTCGGTAAAGAGAACAAGATAATCGTATCAAACCGGCCGTCCTTCAACATTACCATGATACCGGCGAATTTCAAAGCCCCGGGCGAGATCGAGGAAACACTGTCGCTGCTGGGCAAAGTGCTAAAGATCGAGCCGGAGGATCTGATCAAAGAGGTGAAGGGCAAGAACCCGTGGGAGCGCATCATCCTCAAGGAAGATGTCGGGTTTGATACCATTGTGAAGATCGCGACCCACCAGGACCGCTTTCCCCATGTCGACTGGGAAGACGCGAGTGTGCGTGTTTACAACCACGGCAACATGTTCGCCCACCTTGTCGGCTATATAGGCGTTATCAGCAAGGAAGAATACGATAAGATGCGGGGAGGCGGATACAAGCATTACCAGCGGATCGGCAAATCAGGCATCGAAAAACAGTACGACCGGCTCCTGCGGGGCACCGACGGATATATCCGTCGGATCGTCGATGTGCGCAACCGGACTGAAGGCGAGGAGGTGGGGCTCCAGCCGGTCGCCGGCAACAACCTGATCCTTACCATCGATTATGAAGTGCAGAAGGCCGCCTACGACGCGATGGCGGGAATGATGGGCGCGGCGGTCGTGATTAAGCCGGCCACCGGTGAGATAATCGCGCTTGTCAGCAAGCCTGATTTCAATCCGAACGAAATTATCGCGAGGAGTAACTATGATATCATTCAGCAGCTTACCAATGATCCCGCGCGGCCGTTCCTGAACCGGGCGATCCAGTCGCGCTTTCCCCCGGCCTCGACGTTTAAAGTGCTCACGGCCATCGCGGGACTGGAGGAGGAGCGCTGGAACCCGACGACTTCGCTCTACTGCCCGGGCCGCTTCACGCTACGGGGGTTTGTCGATACCGACTTTTTCGATTACGACACGCACGGCAGCGTCAATCTCTACTGGGCGATCGCGCGCTCGTGCTGCGTGTATTTCTACCAGATGGGGCTTCGTGTGGGCCCGACAACACTTTTCAGGTACGCTGATTATTTCGGCCTCGGTGAACTGACCGGCATTGACCTTCCTGGAGAGATCACCGGCTTCATCCCCTCCAAGCGCTGGAAGCTGCGGGTATTCGGGCAGTCGTGGTTCGACGGGGATACGGTCAACCTTTCGATCGGCCAGGGATTCCTGACCGCGACACCGATCGGAATGAGCAACCTGATTTCGGGGATCGTCAACAACGGAAGTATTTTCGTTCCCCACGTGGTCCAGGAAGTCCGTTCTCCCGACAACCGCCGCGTTATACAGAGGACCACGCCCCGCCGGCAGAGGGAAATACCGATTTCGCCGCAGACGCTGACCATTGTTCGAGAAGGAATGCGTCTTGCCGTGACCAGCGGGACCTGCCAGCGGTTGAATTACCTCTCGGTGCCGATAGCAGGCAAGACGGGAACTGCTCAGACGCGTTCACGAAGGGACGCGAACTCCTCGCAGCATGGATGGTTTATCGGGTACGCTCCCTATGACGGGCCCGTGGAAAAGGCGGTTGCGGTAGTGGTGTTTGCCGAGTTCAGCGGCGGCGGCGCCGTGGGAGCGGTGCCGGTCGCGGAGAAAATTTTTGCGAGACTTATTTCCCAGGGATATTTCCAATGATTGGAAAAAATGATATTTATAAGATTGATTTTCTCCTCGTGGCGGCCGTTGTGCTGGTCGCGTTTCTCGGTATAATCACCATTTACAGCGCGGGTTTCGATCCGATCGAAAAAGTGAACAGCGGGCTGTATAAAAAGCAGCTGGTCTGGTTTATCAGCGGATTTATCCTGATGCTGGTGTTTACGTTTGTGAATTACAAGTATCTGGGCGATTATTCGGTGTATGTCTATCTCTCGGTTCTCTTCCTGCTTATTGTAACGACCATATTTGGAAGCCCGATACGCAATACGCGCGCCTGGATCAGCTTCGGCTTTTTCTCGATACAGCCTTCGGAATTCATGAAAATTGCCGTGGTGGTTCTTCTGGGGAAATATCTCGAGGTGCGGGAACGCGATATCAGGAACCTGCGGGAACTCGTCATTCCCGCGCTTATCACGCTGGTTCCGATGCTGATCATATTCATGCAGCCCGACTTCGGAACGGCAGTAATATTCATACCGATACTTTTCACGATGCTCTTTGTCGGAGGAGCTGACGTCACGCACCTGGTGGCGATCATATGTATCGCAGTGATTGCCACGGTTGTGCCGATGGTGCTCACCTATCGGGAATGGATCGGCGCGAGCGGATCGAACTTTCTGCTCGATTTCTTCAAGGACATCAATCTTCTCCTCATCGTATCAGGCATTCTGCTCCTGGTGGCGGGAATTTCCTACGTGGTACATTTTTTCTTTCCCAGCAAGGTGTACCGAAAGATATATATACCGGCCACAGTCATATCGTTCGGCCTTTTCTTTTCGGTCATCATTCAGAAATACCTCAAGGTATATCAGAAGAGGCGTATTCTTGTGTTCCTCAATCCGGACCTCGACCCGCACGGATCGGGGTATAACGTAATTCAGTCGAAAATCGCCGTGGGCTCAGGGGCTTTCTTCGGCAAGGGCTTTCTCAACGGCAGCCAGTCGCAGCTCGGGTTTCTCCCGGAAAAAACCTCAGACTTCGTTTTTTCGGTGTTTGCCGAAGAGTGGGGCTTTTTCGGATCTCTGATTCTTCTGGCGCTTCTTGCAATAATTGTTTTCAGGGGGATACAGATCGCCTTCGAATCGAAAGACAAATACGGGGCCCTTCTGGCAAGCGGCATCGTGTCGATATTCTTCTTCCATATCCTCATCAACATCGGCATGGTGATAGGTATCATGCCGGTAACGGGGCTGCCGCTGACCCTCGTTTCATACGGCGGATCCAATCTCGCAATGTCAATGATCGCTGTCGGAATCCTGATCAACATCCGGATGAAGAAATTCATGTATTGAATTTGATCGGCATAAAATTGTTTCTGTTGAAGTCCGAGCGAAATCAATCTGAATAAAAGCGCCACATGGCGGTAGCGCTTCCTTCCTGAGAGCCGGCATTGCCGATCAATATTTACCAGGGTTAAAAATATTTATTTACTTTGGGGAATATATATATTATTTTTGGTAATGTCCACATTTTATTACATAGACGGCCACATTCATTTAAACGGCAGGGACGTGTTTCGTGTTTATGGTTGACAAGGGAAGAACTTTGCTATAACACTATCATTGAAAAACAAACGGTATGATAATAATAGTATTTCTACTCCTCCTTGTTTGCTCGTTCAGCTTCCATATTTATTTTCTTATTAAATATGTTTTAGACAAATCCAATTCGCATTTAAAAATGTTCATCAATACCGCGATCAGCAATATCGTGATTGCGGGAGTTCTTACCGTCATTACCATTTATAAGCCTTCTCTCGTCCGCCAGGTGGATATTGCTCTCCTCATGTGGCTGGTTTCAGGCTTTGTCATGGTAATGATGCTGTATATAAAAGTGACCATTCTCCGAACGGTATACCGCAGGAGCAAAGATCCTGAGCATTATCACTACAATTATTTCGGTAAAAAAGTGCTCCACGGAACGGTGGTATCAAAGCCGGAAGTTATGATTTTTTTCCTCACCATCCCGCTTTTTCTCGTGTGCGGAGCGTATTTTATCGCCCGCCTTGTCAATTATTTCATTTTGGGGCGCTTCTGAGTTCTCAGGGTGTTGCGGCTCCCGATCCTGTTTACGGATAAACATACGGCATCGTCAAACAGCCCTATTTTTGCCTTCCTGATGCCTGTTGTGCCAAAAAAGTCTTGAAAAAATTGTTTTATTGTGCATACTTAGACTTTGTGGAATTGTATGGTTTTGCGTCAGCTCGCATGTGACACGATTAAGATATTTCCCGGCCTTCCATGAAGGAGATTTGATGCCTGCAGTGCCCGCTCCATCAAGTAGCGTCGCGGCAACTGCGGACTGACTGATACCAGCCGGTTATTATAGCGTATGAATGAAAAGATCGCGGTGGTGCTTCTCAGCGGTGGACTTGATTCCGCTACGGTATTGGCGCTGGCGGTGGCGGAAGGCTACCGGCTGCACGCAATGAGTTTTGCCTACGGGCAGAAGCACCGGATTGAGATTAACAGCGCGCGAAAGATTGCTGAGTATTACAAGATCAAAGACCATATCGTTGTGAGCATACCGGGTTTTCTCTTCTCCGGTTCGGCCCTGTCCGCCGAATCTGGTGAGGATGTGCCTAAAAACCGGGAGATAATTCCGGAAATTGATATTCCGGCAACCTATGTGCCGGCACGGAATATTCTTTTTTTATCCTACGCGCTTGCGTATGCAGAAAAAATAGGCGCGGAAGCGATTTTTATCGGCGTAAACGCGGTTGATTACAGCGGTTATCCTGATTGCAGGCCTGAATTCATAGAAGCGTTTCAGAAAGCCGCGAACATCGGCACGAAAGCAGGTATCGAGCGGGGGGTGCGGATCCTTACGCCGCTGATCAGCATGAAGAAATCTGAGATTATCACGCTTGGCACAAAGCTCGGGGTCGATTATTCGCTGACGCACAGCTGCTATGATCCTGACGATAACGGTGCATCGTGCGGGGCGTGTGACAGCTGTCTCATACGCAGGCGGGGATTCATTGAGGCGGGAGTCCCCGATCCGACTGTTTACAGGAACGCGCGATGACGGCGAAGAAGGCCTTCTGGTATTATTTCGTTGATCCGGTTTTTCCGGCGCGGTGCGTTGTGTGCGGCAGGGGCGTTTCCAATGCGAGCCACGGCGTGTGTGCGGAGTGTCTGCGCGCGGTCGAGCGGTGCGTCGGTGAAAACATTTTGCCGGACGACCGGAAATGGTATCTGGATAAAAGCGTTTCAGTGGCTGAATATGCCGGCTCGATGAAAGAGTTGCTTCACCAGTTTAAATTTTGCGGCCGCAGAAGGCTCTACCGCCCCCTTTCCCGGCTGGCGGCACAGGCGGTTGGAGCGGAGTATCCGGATTTTGATATCGTGACTTCGGTGCCGATGAACCGGGGCAAGCAGTATAAGCGTGGATATAATCAGTCGGAGCTGATCGCGCGCGAAATGGCACACGCGTTCGGGAAGCCGTACCGGCGTCTTTTGCGTGAAGAGCGGTCGGCCAGGACCCAGCGTACATTGGACCGCCGCATGAGATATATCAATACCCTTGGCAGGTATGCTCCGGCCGGCGGCCGGATAGCGGGCAGGGCCGTACTTCTCGTCGATGATGTGTATACGACGGGAGCGACATTGAATGAGTGCGCGCGCGTACTGAAATCTTCGGGCGTGACCCGTGTTTTCGCGCTTACTATGGCGAGAGTCTCTCCGCTCGCCGATACTACTCATGCAGTTCAGCATCAGGTTGTGAAGCAAGCTTATGGAGAAGGGCGATGAAAGTTATATCGGATGATGACATCGACATTGTTGTACTGGAAGGGCGGATCGACCAGGAGGCCTCAGCCGAACTGGAAACGCTTCTGCAGGACTTCCTTAATAAAGGGAGGTGTAATATCTGCATCGACCTGATCAATGTAAAGCACATCTGCAGTTCGGCGCTGGGAGTGCTTGTCGCCATAAAGCGGCGCATGAAAGACAAAGAGGGCGATATAAAGCTTGTCATTATTGATGACAATTTATTGAAATTGTTTCAGACAACAATGCTTGACAGGGTCTTTGAGATATTTGAGTCTCAGCGTGAGTGCTTGAACGCATTCGATTAGAAAGCGTTGCGGCCCGCCAAACAAGGAAATGTGACGACAGGACATGCAGGAGCAACTGAAAACCAACCTTAATGAGATTCTCAAACCGATCGAGCGCTATCTTGCCCGCGTGGATGAGGAAATCACCATCAAGATGAAAACCGGGATACCGCTCATTGATGAGAGCGGATCACACCTCTTTAAGAAAGGCGGCAAGAAGATACGCGCATCGCTCGTAGTGCTCTGCAGCGGCCTGAAGAGCGAAGTGCCGGATGACGTTGTCGAGGTGGCGGCGGCCGCCGAGATCGTGCACGCGGCGACGTTGATCCACGATGATATTATTGACGAGGCAAACCTCCGTCGCGGGGATGTGACCGTTTCCCGGAAATGGGGAAACAAGGTCGCGGTGCTTGTCGGCGATTATCTTTATACCCGCGCGCTCGAGGTTGCAGTCGGGCTGAACAGGCTTGACCTCTTTCCCGTGATGTCCGCGGCCACCCGGGACATGGTGAAGGGAGAGCTGTATCAGATCGAATATTCCAATATCGACGCGATAAACAAGGACCACTACAACACCATAATTGAACTGAAGACGGCGCGCTTTCTCGCGGCATGCGCGAAGCTCGGCGGGATGAAGGCGGGCCTGAGCACGGAGGACTGCGAATCGCTCTACTCGTTCGGGCTCAATCTCGGGTTTGCCTTCCAGATCATCGACGATACGCTGGATGTCATGGACAGCCTGAACATCACCGGGAAGGACTCGGGCAACGATTTTATCAACGGCAAGATCACCCTTCCGTTCCTGCATCTTCTTGAATTCGCCTCTGAACGTGAGCGGGAGCATCTGATCTCGTGCGCGAAAAATCCCACCGCTGAAAAGTGGAATGAGGTGCGCGGAAAGATCATCAGTTCAGGCGCCCTCGAGTTCTGTGTGAAAGAATCAAAGGGATACGCGGAAGCGGCTTTGCGTTATCTCAGTCCGTTCCCTGAATCCCAATTTAAAAAAATAATTATCGACCTTGCGCAGTTCCTTTTGGAACGGAATTTTTAATTAAAGAGGAGGCTCGGCATGATTACAAAGGAAAAAGAGGAACTTCTCAATTATTACAACCTCGGTCTGATAGCTTACAAGCAGCGTAAATGGGACGAGGCCATAAAGGCCTTTGAGATGGCTCTCAAGATCGATTCGCAGGACGGGCCTTCCGAAGTATACCTGGACAGGGCGAAGACATACAAGCAGAACCCGCCCCCCGACGACTGGGACGGTGTTTTTATCATGACCACAAAATAACGCGATACGTTACGAGGAACAGATGGCAAGAAAGGTTATTCAGATAAATAAAAACCCGGTGTATGAGATCGGGATGATCTCCACGGTGTTCAGCAAAGACACCGAGTTTTACGGCGATCTCTCATTTAAAAAATCACTTCAGATCAACGGGTACATGGAAGGAGAGATCAACTCCAGCGGTTTTCTGGTGATCGGCGAAGGGGCCACGGTAAAGGCGAACATAAAGGCGGATACGGTTATCATCAGCGGGACGGTTCATGGCAATGTAGAAGCGAGGGAACGCCTCGAGATACATTCGAACGGAAAGCTCTACGGCAATATCAGAACAGCCAAACTGAAGATCGCCGACGGCGTGCTGTTTGAGGGAAAGTGCGAGATGATCAAGTCGTACGATAAGAGCGGCGAAGCAGTATCGCCGGAACCGGCGGCTGAAACCGCTTCGTGACAGATACACCGGCTTGAGGTAATTCGGTAAATGAAAAGCGGCGGAGCGTGCCGCTTTTTTTATTGTCGGGAGGACAACTGAAGTGGAAAGCGAAACTTTACATTTTCGTGAGAGCGAAGACAACAAGGGGTTTACTACACGGCGGCTTGCCGAGGAACGTGGTTCCATGGCTCTGCCCCGGGAGTTAATACCGCTTATTGATGAATAACCCTTGCTTTTCTTGAATTCACTGATTATACTGAGTATATGATGAAGGAAGCGGCACATTATGTTCCCGTCGAAGGAGGAGTGAAGGTTCGCTGCGGGCTTTGTCCCCACAATTGCCTGATCGATGACGGGAAAACCGGAATCTGCGGCGTGCGGACGAACCGGAAGGGGAGGCTATTCAGCGATATCTACGGCGAAGTGACATCAATCGCGGTGGATCCGATCGAGAAAAAACCGCTCTACCACTTTCATCCGGGGAGCCCTATCATCTCGGTCGGAACGAAGGGGTGCAATTTCATGTGCTCGTTCTGCCAGAACTGGAGCATATCGCAGGACGTCAATGCCCGCACAGAATACTATTCTCCTGAAGATCTTATCAATCTCGCGATCAGCCGCCGCTCGCACGGAGTTGCCTACACCTATTCGGAGCCGATGATATGGTTCGAATATGTCCTCGACTGCGCGGTGCTTGCGCACAGGAACGGACTGTACAACGTGCTGGTGACCAACGGGTATGTCAACCCCGCGCCGCTTGACGAACTGCTCGCACACGTCGACGCGATGAATATTGACCTGAAATCGTTTCGTGCCTCCACCTACCGCAAGGTACAGAAGGGCGGGCTTGATGAAGTGCTCGCCACGATCCGGACGGCGTCGATGCGCTGCCATGTGGAACTCACCACACTCGTGGTCACGGGCATCAACGACGATATGGAAGAGATGCGGGACATCATCAACTGGATCGCCGAACTCGACAGAAGCATTCCCTGGCACATTTCGCGGTATTATCCGAATTATAAATATGACGCGCCCGCGACCGACATCGATTTCATGCTGAAAGTCTGCGATGCGGCGATGGAGCGGCTCGATCACGTGTACTGCGGCAACATTTCCGGCAGCTACGGCCACAGCGACACGCTCTGCCCGTCATGCAAAAAGCCGGTGATCCGCCGCAGCGGGTATCATGTAAGGATCGAGGCGCTGAAAGGAAATACCTGCGCGCACTGCGGTGCGCTGCTGAAGATTGTGGTGTAGCGCGCGATCCCCCCGCCCCGCGCCGTTTTACATCAACTGCGGGAGATGATACGACCATGAAAGCCGAAAAACTTATCACCATATCCGACAACCTCTTCGAGATTCCCCCTGACGCAAGGAAAGGGATGCTTGTACCCGCGCGAATTTACGCGAGCGAAGGGATGATCGGCGAGATGGACCAGGCGGTGTTCGAGCAGATCACCAATGTGGCGCTGCTTCCGGGCATACAGAAATTCGCGCTGTGCATGCCTGACGGACATTCCGGGTACGGTTTCCCGATCGGCGGAGTGGCGGCAATGAACCCGGATACAGGCGTGATCTCTCCGGGCGGCATCGGGTTCGATATCAACTGCGGGATACGGCTTGTATCGACAAACCTGACGCTGCCCGAGGTCGCGCCGAAGCTTGATCGCCTGATACAGGGGCTTTTCCAGGCGGTGCCTTCGGGCGTGGGAAATGAGGGGATTCTGCATCTTTCGCGCTCAAAGCTTGATCAGGCGGTGAGCGAAGGAGTGCGCTGGGCCGTAAAAAACGGCTGGGGCGAGCCGGATGATCTGCTGAACACGGAAGACGGCGGCCGTATCGGCGGCTCTGACCCCGACGAAGTATCCGACAGGGCTTTCCAGCGCGGCAAAAACCAGATCGGGACGCTCGGATCGGGGAACCATTTCCTGGAAATACAGGTCGCGAAAAAAGAGAATATATTCGACCCAGAGCTCGCGTCGAGGATGGGGATAGTAATGGAAGACCAGATCGTTGTCATGATCCACACGGGCAGCCGCGGATACGGCCACCAGATCGCCACGGATTACCTGCAGCGCTTCACATCAGTCATGCGCTCCCGTTACGGTCTTTCCATGCCGGACAGGGAGCTTGTATGCGTACCGTTCCTCTCTGAAGAAGGCCAGGCCTATTACCGCGCGATGAACTGCGCCATCAACTTCGCTTTCCTGAACCGCCAGATCATCATGCACCGCGTGCGCGAAGTGTTCATGAAGGTTTTTGAAAAAAGCCCGGCCTCGCTCGGCATGCGGCTCATTTACGACGTGTGCCACAACACCGCCAAGCTCGAGCGCCACATCGTGGACGGCAGGGAGCGCGAGCTTTTAGTGCACCGCAAGGGGGCCACAAGGGCGTTCCCCGGCGACAGGCGCGAGCTCGCAGACCAGTTCAGATACACGGGGCAGCCGGTGATCATCGGAGGCAGCATGGAGACGGGATCGTATCTGCTCGCGGGAGTGCCTTCATCGGCGGAAACTTTTTTTACGACGGCCCACGGGAGCGGAAGGCTCATGTCGCGTACGCAGGCAAAGCGCCAGTTCAACGGCCGCGAGATACAGCGCCGCATGCGCGAGCACGGGATCATAGTGCAGACCGCGTCGCTTTCCGGTCTTGCTGAAGAAGCGGGCCCCGCCTACAAAAATATCGACGAGGTTGTGGGAGTCACTCAGGCCGCGGGTTTGAGCCGTGTTGTGGCAAAACTCGTTCCCATCGGAAATATAAAAGGGTAGCGGCGTGGCGGATTTCGAAATACTGGAGGATATCACCTCAGCGGATGTCGCGGTGCGGTTTTACGGCAACTCGCTTGAAAACCTCTTTCTGGCGGGAGGACGCGCGGTTGTCTCGGTGATGATCGATGACGCCGCATCGCTCGGGAGCGGGATAACGCGGTCATTCGATCTGGAGAGCGAGGAGCTTGACCTTCTGCTCTATGCGTTTCTTCAGGAGTTCGTCTTCTACAAGGATGCCGAGCTGCTGCTCCTGGCGCCGAAGGAGGTATCCATCACATCATCAGAAGGGCGGTACCGCCTCAGGTGCCTGGCGGCGGGCGAAAGGGCCAATACAAAAAAACACAGCTTTAACGTTGACGTTAAAGCTGTTACAATGCATAAGTTCGAAGTGAAATGCGAAAACGGCCGCTGGTCTGCTACTGTCGTGTTCGACGTCTAGCGCGTTCGATTTACCACTTGCTGATCTGGAATTTGTCCATGAAATAATCGTACGGCTTCTTGCCATAGACCTTCTCGAAGTCGCGCGCGTAAGGAGCGGCGTTGGCAAGGGCTTTCACAAGTCCCTTCACCGTCGCTTCGGTTTCTGAGCTCAGGACGCTCCTGCTGTCCATGATATTCGATTTATTGATCCCCTGAAGGATACGGTCAACGTACATTTTGCATTTGTCGGCGTTTTCCCTGGTGTGCTCGGTAATTAATGGCATAATCTCTCACCCCTTCGTGTTGTAGTATGGAATTAGTGCGCTTTTTTATAAATTAGAAATGATATTTTAGTTACAAAACGGCTGTTTCTGATAATGCGAAGAGGCAATATCTCAAGTCAAGAAAAATATTCAATCAGGTCAAAATTATTCAGGAGAATAGGGCCGGATATATCCACCCTGGACCTGAACAGTCCGAAAAAAAATGGAAATATTGTAAAGTTGGCCTATACAATAACTGTGACGCATCAAATGATAATCGAACGAGGTGAGGAAATTCATGGCCGAAATCATAGACGGGAAGGCGGTTGCCGCCGAACTGCGGGTGAGCATAAAAGAAGAGGTCGCGCGACTGAAGGCGGCACACGGTAAAACGCCGGGGCTGGCGGTAGTGCTGGTAGGAGAGGATCCCGCGTCGACCGTGTACGTGAGAAACAAGGGCAAAGGCTGCGAGGAAACCGGAATGATGTCGTTTCAGTACAACCTGAGCGCTTCCACGCCGGAAGAGGAACTCCTGGCGCTTGTCGGCGAGCTCAACGCGCGGGCGGACGTGAACGGCATACTCGTGCAGCTTCCCCTTCCGAAACAGATCAACGAGGAGAAGGTCATCAACGCGATCGATCCCCGCAAGGACGTGGACGGCTTCCATCCGGTAAACGTCGGCAAGGTCGTCATCGGCGATCCGACGGCGTTTTCCCCCTGCACGCCCTACGGGTGCCAGGTCCTCATCAGCAGGCATGTCAAAAGTACAAAAGGAAAGCACCTCGTGATCGTGGGACGGAGCAATATCGTCGGCAAGCCGCTCGCCAACCTGATGGTACAGAAAAACGAGATGGCCAACTGCGTCGTGACGGTCTGCCACACGGCCGCTCCCGACATCGCTCATTTTACGCGTCAGGCCGACATTCTGGTGGTGGCGGCGGGAAGGCCGAATACCGTGACCGGCGACATGGTGAAAGAGGGAGCGGTGGTGATCGATGTGGGCGTAAACCGGATCACCGATCCGGCCGACGCTTCGAAGACGAAGCTCGTGGGCGATGTCAATTTCGACGAGGTGAAGGAAGTCGCCTCGGCCATCACGCCGGTGCCGGGAGGGGTCGGGCCGATGACGATAACGATGCTCCTGCAGAACACGCTTCGCGCGTTCAAGCTCCAGAACTCATTCAACTGACGGCTTTCGCGGAATGCCGAGGCCTTCGAGGATAAAATCCGGAAAGGCTATCGGCCGCCGCGCGGCGAAATCGAAAAACATCCCGTAAAATACCGCCCGCGCCACCAGTCCACCGTCAGAGGCGCGGCGGATCTCCTGATGCACCGCGCCCTTCGATTCGCTCAGGAGTTCCACCCTTGTGGTGATGAGCACCCTGTCAGGGTGTTTCAGCTCCTTGTGGTAGTCGATCTCGCAGCGGTAAATTACCGGGCCGATCTTCTTCTCGCGCATCGCGGCAAGGTCGAATCCCGCCCGCGCGAAGGTGTCGCCGCGCGCCTCGTCGAGGTAGGACTGGTAGACCATGTTGTTCACGTGGCCGTTCGCGTCCATCTCTCCCCAGCGCACGCGAAGCTCAAGTTCAAATGCTTTGCCGATCGCGCGATTTCCATCTTCGGTGTTTACCGATTTTCCATGTTCCATTTCCGCAATTTTTCTGCGGAGCCGTTTGATTTCGGCGACAAGCTCCTCACGTGATGTTTCGGTGTTTCCCATGACCGGAGTTCCTTTGCTTTCGAGGTGAGATGCGGATATATGGTGAATCTGATCATGAAGCACGGCGAGGGTCAAGCATTATCGGGGAAGGTGGGATAGCGGCCGCGCGTTCAACGCGGCCGCATGATCCGCGGATGAGAATCGTCGTTACAGACTTGCCTCGACCCGTTCCTTGAGGCCGTTCGCCTTCTTCCTGACATAGAGCTTGTTGAGGGCGTCCACAAAAGAAAGGATACCGGCGACGGATATATCGATGCTCACGCCGTTGCCGAAGACCTTGATCTGTTTCCCTTCGTACTCCTCGATCACCGTTACTGTCACCTCGCAGAGCGCGTCGGAGCCGCCGGTGATGGCGACCAGGTTGAAGCTCTCGATCCGCGCGGTCGTGCCGGTGATCTTCTTGACCGCGTTGATGCCGGCGTCGACGCCGCCGTTACCGTGGGCGACATCGAAAAATTCCTCGGCGTTGCGCTCGCGGTCCTTGATGGTCACGAGTGACATGGGCGGCGAGAACATGCCGGTCGATATCTGGACGTTGGTGACTTTGTAGCGCCCGCGCTCCTTGTAGAACGCCTCGCCGATGAGCACTTCCAGGTCTTCGTCGTAAATCTGCTTTTTAACGTCGGCCAGCGCCTTGAAATGCTTGAAGAAGCGCTCGAGCTCCTCTTCCGAGAGGTCGTATCCCATGTCCTTCAGGCGCGTGATCACGGCGTGGCGTCCGGAGTGCTTGCCGAGCACCAGCGTTGATTTGGTGATCCCCACGTCCTCGGGGCGCATGATCTCGTAGGTCATCTTGTTCTTGAGCATTCCGTCCTGATGTATCCCCGACTCGTGCGCGAAGGCGTTGGCGCCAACAATCGATTTGTTGGGCTGCACGGTCACGCCGGTGATATGCGTCAGGAGCTTGCTTGTTGCAAGAATCTGTTTCGTGTTGATGCCGGTCGTCGCGTTGAAAAGGTTGGAGCGGGTCTTCAGCGCCATCACGATCTCCTCCAGCGCGGTATTGCCCGCTCGCTCGCCGATCCCGTTGACCGAACACTCGACCTGGCGTGCGCCGGCCTGTATCGCCGCGAGCGAATTGGCGACCGCAAGCCCGAGATCGTTGTGACAGTGGACCGATATCACCGCCTTTTCGATATTTTTCACATGGTTTTTGATATAGCGGATAAGCGCGTAAAACTCTGAAGGTATGGTGTAGCCGACCGTGTCGGGGATATTGAGCGTTGTCGCACCGGCGTCGATGACCGCCTCGAGCATCGACACCAGGTAGTCCCAGTCGCTTCTCGTCGCGTCCATCGGCGAGAACTCGACGTTGGGCGTGTACGACCGCGCGCGGGCGACCGCCTTGACGGCCTGGTCGAGCACTTCTTCGCGGCTCTTTTTGAGCTGATGGGTGATGTGAATGTCCGAGCTCGATATAAAGGTGTGAATGCGCGGGTTTTCCGCTTCCTTGATCGCGTTCCATGCAGTGTCGATGTCGGTAAAGTTGGCCCGTGCGAGTCCCGCGACCTGCACGCCTTTTGCCATCTTCGCGATCTTTTCCACCGCCTCGAAATCGCCTTTCGAGGCTATCGGGAAGCCCGCCTCGATGATGTCGACGCCGAGCTTGATGAGCTGATTGGCGAAATGCAGTTTCTCTTCGATATTCATGCTGAAACCGGGGGCCTGCTCGCCGTCCCGCAGTGTCGTATCAAAAATGAAAATTCTGTTGTCGTTCATACTGTTCCTCGTTTCATGATAGTGTAATGTGATGCGTCCGTTTCGATGATTGCAGTGATCTTTTTTCTTTGTAGTATGCGCGGGACCATGGCCCTGC
This sequence comes from uncultured Leptospiraceae bacterium, assembly GCA_964627815.1. GTDB lineage: Bacteria > Spirochaetota > UBA4802 > UBA4802 > JAGODF01 > CAZPZJ01. Next base: position 6,574 of record CAZVKE010000012.1, on the reverse strand, counting down.
ACCTCCTCGTATCCGTGTAAAATAAGCAGTATTAAGCCGCTTGTTGTCTTCGCTCTCTCGGAAATGTAAAGCTTTGCTTTCCACTTCACTCGTTCGCTCGACAATAAAAAAGCCGTCACAGAGGAATCTCCGTGACGGCCTTATACTATTCTTTGCAGAATCAGATTACATCACGAGCCCCTCTCTATGGTATTCCATAGGAATAGTAGGTTCGATAGAGCGAGAAGCGTTGTCATGTATGCCCGTGATGTCACGTTTTAATCTTCCGGTTTCTGATATATTGAAATTCAATAAAGCTCCCCGTGAGGGGACTGTCAATATTAATTACGGCACCTGAAGGAAAAATTTTTACAATTAAATAAAAGTGAAGGAGAAATGTGGAAAAGGGTTATAAAGTAATAATGTTACAAAAATTATGCTTGAAGTAATATTATGTTATATTTATTTGGTTAAATATGAAACAATGTTATATTTTAGTAGATGTATCCGAAACAATGCTTTGATATTGTTATATTAAAGGTGAAGTGCTTTTTCAAATGTAATTTAGCGGAGGCTGCAATGATTAAAAAATTGTCCGATCTTGAACAGTATCTGAATGAAAAGGGCGTTAAAACAAAGCTGGTGGTCGCCGCAGCGCATGATGAGAATATTTTTGAGGCGGTTGTCCGGGCGCGTGAGACCGGAATCGTGGAAGTGATCCTGGTAGGCAATGAAAACTTCATACGGGAAAGCTTCGAGAAGAACGGGCTCGACCCTCACGCCATTACGATTATCAACGAAGGTGATGATATAAACGCGGCGAAGATCGCGGTCAAGATGATCTATGAAAAAAAGGCCCATATTTTGATGAACGGCCAGGAGAGCTATTTTGGCGCCTCCATCCTCGCCCGCCCGGTAAACGATCCTGATTACGGCATCAAGCGCGGAAAAATCATGTCGCACATGGCGCTCTTCGAGCTTCCGAACTATCACAAGCTTGTGGCGGTGACCGACGTGGCGATCAATATCGCTCCCGACCTGAAGGCAAAAGCGGCCATCGTGATGAACGCCGTGTTCTTCATGCGACGGCTGGGAATCGAGATACCGAAGGTAGCCGTGCTTTCGGCGGTGGAGGTCGTAAACGAGGCGATGCCGGCGACCATCGATGCCGCGCTCCTTTCCAAAATGGCGCAGCGCGGCCAGATAAAGAACTGCATCATCGACGGCCCGCTTGCCTTTGACAACGCGATATCCAAGAAAAGCGCGGAACACAAGGGGATCGTAAGCGACGTGTCGGGGGATGTGGATATACTTCTGGCCCCGGACATAGAAACCGCCGGTACGCTTTACCAGTCGTTCGTGTTCTTCGCCAACGCGCGCGTTGCTTCGCTTACGCTCGGGGCTTCGGCGCCGATAGTGCTGACTACCAAACTTGATACGCTGGAGACCAGATTCAACAGCATCCTGCTGTCGGCCAGTACCTATCTGTAACAGCCTCGATACAAGAAAAAAAGGATACGGAGAACTGCAATGATCACAAAATTATCGGATATATTCAAAAAACTTGAAAACCAGGAGAGGCGAAAGAGGCTGGTGGTTGCCGCGGCGCACGACCCGCATGTGCTCGATGCCGTATCGATCGCCCAGAAACAGGGAGTGATCGACGCGATCCTTATCGGCGATGAGAAGAAGATCAGGGCGATCGCCGATGAACACGGCTACGATATTTCGGGAATGAAGACGGTGTGCGAGGCTGACAATGACGCCGCGGCCCGCCTTGCGGTCAAAATGGTGCACGACGATCAGGCCGATATTCTCATGAAGGGGATACTCGAGACCGCGACCTTCATGCGCCCGATCCTCAGCAAGACTGACGGGCTTCGAAAGAACGATGTTTTTTCATCGGTCTCGGTCTTCGAGCTCAAGGGGTATCACAAGCTTTTTGCGCTTACCGACGGCGGGCTCAACATCGCCCCTGACCTGAAGACAAAGGTCGCCATTATCAGGAATGCCGTTCATTTCATGACGCGCCTTGGCATCGAGATGCCGAAAGTCGCCGTGCTCGGTGCCTACGAGCTGGTAAGCGAGCACATGCAGGCGACGATGGACGGAGCGATGCTTTCCAAGATGGCGGAGCGCGGTCAGATCAAGAACTGCATCATCGAGGGCCCGCTCCCGTTCGATATCGCCATCTCAAAGGAAAGCGCCCGCCTGAAGGGCATCGAAAGTGAGGTCGCCGGCGACGCGGATATCCTTATTTCGCACAACATCGAGGCGGCCAATGTGCTGTACAAGTCGTTTGTCTACCTTGCAAACGCTACTCCCGCCGCGGTCATCGTCGGCGCGTCCGCCCCGGTGATACTCACCTCGCGGGCCGACTCGGAGGAGATCAAGCTCAACAGCATCAAGCTCGCCGCGAGCGTCGATATCTCATAGGCTGCCGACGCGGCTGAATCCAAGAAAAGGAGAATGGTAATGAGCTCAAAAAAAATACTGGCCATAAATCCCGGATCCACGTCCACCAAGATCGCCGTATATGAAGGCGAGACACGGATATTTGTGACAAATATAAATCACAGCGCGGATGAGATCGCGCAGCACCTGGAGTTCGAAGCGCAGTATGATTTCAGGAAGCGCGTGATCGCCGATGAGCTTCGCGGCGCAGGAATCAGTGTCGATGATATCGCGGCATTCGTTGGACGGGGAGGGCTGCTGCGTCCGCTGCCTTCGGGCGTATATAAGGTCAACGAAAAGATGAAGGCGGATCTTCGCGAGGGATGGAAAAAATCGTACCATGGGGCGAATCTCGCGGCAATCATCGCCGACGAGATGGCGAAAGGGAACAAAGACGCCATTGCAATCATCGCCGATCCTCCCGTGGTCGACGAGCTTGATGATGTGGCCCGGGTTGCCGGCCATCCGAAATTCGCGCGGACGTCGATTCTGCACGCGCTCAACCAGAAGGCGATCGCGCGCAAGCATGCAAAGCAGGCTGGCCGGCCGTACGAGTCGATGAACCTGATACTCGTCCATCTCGGCGGCGGAATATCGGTCGGTGCTCACAGGAAAGGAAGGATCGTGGATGTCAATAACTGCCTCGACGGGGACGGCCCGTTCTCGCCTGAACGCAGCGGGGCCCTTCCGCCCGGAGACCTTGCGAAACTCTGCTTCAGCGGAACGGTGACACCTGATGAAGTCCGGCGCATGATCGTGGGCCGCGGCGGGATCGTGGCGCATTTGGGCACAAACGACGCGCGTGAGGTTGAAAAAAGGATTGAATCGGGCGATGAAAAAGCGAAATGTGTCTACGACGCGATGTTCTACCAGGTCGCGAAACACGTCGGGGCGATGTACACGGTGCTTGCCGGCGATGTGGACGCGATCCTTATCACCGGCGGCATCGCCCGCAGCGAATACGCACTGGCATATATCACCGAAAGGGTCAAAAAGCTCGCGCCGATTTTTGTCTATCCGGGGGAGGATGAAATGGAAGCGCTCGCCATGAACGGCCTTATGGCACTCAGTGGCGAGGTCGAGGTCCGCGAGTATTAATGCCGCGGACCCTTCGCGGGACGGAGTGGAATGAGAAATAACAGAGACATCCCGGAAAAGGTGAAGGAGCGGCTCTACCTGAAGACGCTCGAACTCTTTTCAGAAAGAGATTTTCACCAGGTGAACATGCGCGAAATCGCGAAGAAGGCCGACATCAGCATCGGGACCATCTACAAGTATTTTCCTTCCAAGCAGGACCTCCTCTTCACCATCATCGATGAGTACATGAGCAGGCTCAATTCGCTGATACAGGTCCACGTCCAGGGGATAGAAAGCCCCAAGGAAATATTCCGCAAAGTCTTCTGGACCACGATGGATTTTTACGACCAGAACCGGAGCGTGGCCATCACCGGGTTTATCACCGTGCCGATGAAAACATGGATGCAGGAGAACGCGTACCGGCGCGATGACATCCGCGAGGTGCTCGCCCGGATACTCGACAGGGCGAAAATGACCGGCGGAATTGATCCGAAAATAGACGTGCGCACGCTCAACACGCTTTACTTCATGTTCTGCAGCCGGCAGGTGCACGTCTGGTATTATCACGGAATGAAGTGGAAGCTATCCGAAAAAATAGCCGAGTACTTTGAGCTGTTCTGGAAGATACTGGCGCCTTAAAAAAATCCCCGCTCATGGCGGGGATTTTTTCTTTATTTCATGGTGAACGTGAAATACTTACATTTTTATCCTTTTTTTTACGAATGTGGGAAGCTGGAAAGCTGCCCTGTGGAGCGCGGGATTGTAGTAGCGGAGCTTCGGAAGAAGCGCTTCTGCGCGCTGTTCGTTGAAATCATTAATCGGATGATACTTCTTCGAGCAGAAAGTGAATCCGATAATGCCGCTCGGGTAGGTTGGCACCACGGTTGAATAGTATGCCGGTACCGCGTAGTGCTTCTTTGCGTATCCGGTGAGCCGCTCGATGATATCAAGGTGATAGAAAAATGATTCCGACTGCGTCACCGCGATGCCATCTTCCTTGAGTCCTTCTTTCATGGCAATATAAAAGTCCTCCGCGAAAAGCACCGCTGCGGGCCCTATCGGATCTGAGGAATCGACGATGATGATATCGTAGGTGTTCGGGTGGTTCCTGATGAACGCGGCGCCGTCCTCGGTGTAGAGCGTTACTTTGCTGTTGCTGAATTCCGATGCCATAACAGGGAGGTGTTTCTGGCAGAGACGCACCACATCGCCGTCTATTTCGCAGATATCGACCCTTTTCACTTCAGGGTGCTTGAGCACCTCTCGTATCGTTCCGCCGTCGCCGCCGCCGATAACAAGCACTGATTCAGGTTTTTTGTGCGTACACATCGGCACATGGGTGATCATCTCGTGGTACGAGTGCTCATCCCATTCGGTGCACATGATAACTCCGTCGAGCACCAGCATCCTGCCGAAAGGTTTTGTCTTGTATATTTCAATGCGCTGAAACGGCGAATCGTACTGCTCGATCAGCTGTTCGATCTCTATCTTCAGGGTGCGGCCCTGCTCTATTTCAAATATCTCCTCAAACCAGAGGTGTGAAGAAACAGACATAATCCTTCTCCATAAATAAAACTAGATTTCTGTAATAAAATACCCGACCCGGCAGTGCCGGACCGGGTATTGCTGTCAGATTTTATTGTCCTGGTTATTTCCTGAGCGCGATATTGATATTATAATCGGTTCCTTTAAAGAAGCTCAACGAAAAGTGCGCGACCACTTCAGGATCGTAATATTTACAGCTGAAGATATCTATATATGACGTGTTTGTCAGGTTGGCAAAATGCCCCGAGATGAGAGAGGTTTCGATCAGCTGAATCATGGAATATCCAGCGACACGCTCGTCCTCGCCGAAATGGACTACCTGTGTCTCCCCGTAACGCTTCATTTCGATAAGATCGCAGAGCTGAACGACGAACTGGCGGATCATGTCGGCATCACGGATGATACTTCCTTCGCAGTTGTGGATATCGACGCTCGTGTAAAGCCCCCAGGCGCCGAGCTCCCTGAACTGCTCCGGCGAAGGTAGCGTTTTTGTGTTAATAGTTTTAGTCAACGTAGCTTGCATTTTCCGCCTCCTTCACGGATGAAAGTTCGTGCATTCTTCGAATGTTATCGGGTAAAATCCCTCTCTCGATCTGAAAAACAGTACATTTTTCTGAACGAAGCTCGGTTTTGATATGGTCGAGCGCTACCTGAGTATCGAGTTCACCGCAGGTGAAAACGTCAACAGCGGCATAACCGTACTCGGGCCATGTGTGTATGGTGAAATGTGATTCAGCAATTACTATAACACCGCTGATTCCGTAGGGAGAGAACTGGTGGAAGAAAGGTTTTATAATTGTGGCCTTAGAGAGTTGGGCCGCGGCCATCATCACCTCCTCAACCTTTTTAAGATCATTGAGATGATACTCATCACAGTTGAAGAGTTCCGCGATGATATGTTTACCTAAACTCTCCATGGCAATTACCTCTCTTTATAAAAATCTATCACACGTGCGTGTGCTTGAATCCCCATTGCGACTTGATACTTGAAACCACAGGGATTGGGGCATCCCATCCGTTTGGGTACGACTCCAGCTCTTAAATCTATTAACCGGGGATGAGATATCCTCAAGGAGCGTTTGCGTTGATTTTTGAAAATCAACTGAACGAATTGCCACAAGAAAATATTATGCTCAAATGTCAATAAAATATTTTATAGTATGTAACATTAGGTAATAGGATTAACCTATTAAAATATCACCCCCCCGGGCTATTGGCGACAGTAGTTTTAACGAATTTAAAGTACATATGAAAAATAAAAAAGATTTTATCAACAAAAAAAAGCGTTTCCAGAAAAAATAAAGCAAAAAAATCCATTTTTTTGTCATATCGAGGCGCGTGATTAGTAAATAACGCTCATTCATAATTATAATTATAATAATAATTTTATTTAAAATTATTTATTTTTTTACATATATTAGATATTTACAATATAAATATATTAAATATTAAAATTATTACTATTCTAGACCAGGCCCCGCTGATAAAAAAGTTGTTGTCAATACCTGATCGGTGATAG
>CAZVKE010000011.1:0-159335 GCA_964627815.1 uncultured Leptospiraceae bacterium | reverse complement strand
AGCTTGAACATTAGCTTTCAGAGGAATGTGTCAGGTGAATACTGTATCAATACAAATAAATTAAAAAAGTAGGGGAGTCGCTGTTGTCTGCATTTGAGTCAGCGAACCCCGCTCATAAAGCCGGTCAATTGTCTCGTTAAACACCCTCGGCAAACCATTTATTTTTTTCGTTTCCGTCGATTGAGTTGTCGTCGTATGGACAGGTTTCGTTTTTGTAGGGGCGGGTTTGAAACCCGCCCCTACGTGTTCCGCCCCTACGGGCGATTCATGAATAGCCCCTACAATCGTGATAATGCCATGAAAATGGTTCGGCATGAACGGAATCTGCCTCTACGATTCCTTTTCCGACGAAACGAGGTTATCAAGGATCCTGTCGAGATAGCCTTCGAACCGGTCGATCTCGCGCTCCGAAAATCCGCGGTAAAAAAGCGCGGTCATCTCCTCGCTCACGCGCGCGTACTGTCGCTGGAACGCCCGGTCTTTTTCGGTGCGATGAATGAGGATCGTCCGCCGGTCCTCATTCGAGGGAACACGCCTGATGTATCCGCCCTCCTCCAGCCGGTCAAGCATGCTGGTCAGCGTTGACTTCTCAAGCTGCGTCCGCTCGGCCAGCTCCCGGATCGGAATGCCGTCATGCTCCCAGAGCACGAAAAGGATTCTTCCCTGCGCCGGGTTGATCTCATGTATTTCATGCTCTTTCAGTTTGCGCGCGAACACGCGCCCCGCAAGCTGATGGATCTTCGCGATCAGAAATCCTCCCTGACGCTTCCCGCTCACTTTGCCGCTCCCCCTTCCATGCTGAACGTTTCCATCTGATGATACAGTTTCACGAACACGGGGCGCAGCGCCATGATCGCGTAATCAGCGTCGTCGGGCCCGCCCGGGTAATACATCGTCCACTCCGGCTGCCAGAGTTCGCGTTTCACGCCCGGGTCGCTTACCAGCTCGAGGTCGCCGCAGACCATGAGGCCGCGCCACTCATCGGGTTTGCAGAAATAGACGGACGCCTTCCGGTTCTCCTTCACCTGCGCGACTTTCGCCGACGAGGTGTTCGTGGTAAAATAGACCAGGAAGTCATCGGCGTGATTTTTGAAAAAACTGACGAGCGCCGGGTACTTCTTCGCGTTGCGCAGGTTCAGCATCGCCCTCGTGTTCGGATAGCCGTCCGGCCCGATGGTGGTCAGGACCGCCGCTTCTGAAATACTCATCAGCTCCGCGCTAAGATCAATCGCTCTTCTCTTTTCCATTCATCCTCCCGTAAGAATTAGTTCCATACAAAATAGTTTTATATAGTACTATTGTCAACCGTTTTCCGAGCTTTTTCAATTATTCGCCGGGTGCGGCATTTTCCGGGGGGATACGAGGCGCTCCACGGGCCGTAAGGCCGCGCGTTATTGCAGCGGGAAGGTGACGATGAAACGCGAGCCCCCGTTTCTTTCCAGGCGGACCTCGCCGGACAGCTGCCTGGCGAGGATCACCACGAGGGAGAGGCCGAATGTCCGCGGGGATGCAAGGTCAACATCATCCGGGATTCCCGCGCCGTTGTCGGATACAGTCATCTCCACGCTGTTATCCGCGCCCCTGTGGATGGACACTGAAATTTTCGCTTCGCCTTCCCATCCAGCGGGAAAGGCGTATTTCATGCTGTTGGTCAAAAGCTCGTTCAGGAGCAGACCGCAGGGAACGGCCTGGTCGAGCCCGAGCGACAGATCGCCGATATCAATCCCGATGTCCGCTTCCTTTCTCTCCCCGGGCAGCATCCCGTACAGCTCGCTGACGAGAGATTTCACATATACCGACATGTCAACCCGGGAGACCCCTTCCGACTGATACAGCTTCTCGTGAACGAGCGCCATCGACCGTATGCGCTTCTGCGCGTCGCTGAACTGCTCGAGGGACTCACTGTCGCTGACATTCCTCGCCTGAAGGCTCAGGAGGCTCGTGATCAGCTGAAAATTGTTTTTAACACGGTGGTGGACCTCTTTGAGCAGGACATCCTTCTCCCTCAGCGAAATGCGCACCTGCTCCTCATTGCGAAGGCGCACTATGGTGCTCGCGGTCATCATAGCAAGTGCCTCGAGCGCGTTTCGCGACGGCAGCGGCATGTCGCTTCGTTTTTTCGAAGCGAGGTTCATGCATGCAATGGCCCTGCCACGGTAGAGCACGGGTATGATCGCCAGTGATTTCAATCCTTCAGGAAGCCTCTTCTCTTCATGAATCACATCGGGCCCCTCATCGTACGCCATATATACCGGCAGGCCCTCACTCACTACCGCCGCGTTGGGGGAATCGGCATCATAGTGCGACACGAGATCAACATATTCCCGCGAAAGCCCCTTCGAACACGCAATATCCACATCGCCCGTAACCGGATCCACCAGATAAATCCCGCCGGAATCCATATCCCCGACCACTATTGCGGCATCAAGAATGGCCAAGAGCGCCTCATGCATATCACCGATACTGCTCAGCGCGATGCCGAGATTCCGCTGCATCTGAAGCATGCTTTCGGCCCGCTTGCGCTCCGTGATATCCTTCGAGATACAGATAACAGAGATCACTTCATCCTTTTCGTTCCTGATCGGCTTGATCGAAGTGATATAATACAGATCTTCGGACGGAAGAGGCACTTTCACTTCGATCACCTTCGTCTCGCCGCGCTCAAAGACCTCTTTCACCGCGGCGTATCGCCTGTCGGCTTCCTCCTTTGAAAAGACATCCCATATCTTCTTCCCCGTAATGTCGCGGGGTTCGAGGCCGAAGGGGGCGGCAAATGCCCTGTTCACATATCGATACTCGCCCTCCCTCGTAAAGCTGAAGATCGGGTCCGTCGATTCATCAAGAAGGATGCGGTGCTTTTCCTCGCTTTCCCTGAGAGCGTCCTCCGCCCGCCTGCGCTCACTGATATCCGCGATAAACCCCTCCAGCGCGATGACCCGGCCATCTTCGCCGAAAACGCCGCATCCCTGTTCCCACACCCATTTTTCCCGGCCGTCCGCGGCAATGATCGGATATTCGAAACGGTAATACTCGCGGCTTGCCAGCCCCTTCTGTACTTTATGCCAGATGCGCTCCCGGTGGTCTTCCCGGATCAGGTCGTTATACGAAAGATCCCTGTTCATTATCAGGCTTTCGGAACCGTAGCCGGTAAGTTTAAAACAACCATCGCTGACAAACTCCATCGTCCAGTCGCGATCATTTCTGCACCGATACGCCATGCCGGGCAGATTACCCAGAAGCGTCGAATACCGGCGCTCGCGTTCACGAAGCTCCTCTTCCATCTGCTTCTGCCTGGTAAGATCATCAAAAACCGCGACGACCTCCCCTGACGGCAGGCGATACACATAATTCTCATACCACCCGGAAAGACGTTCATCCTGATACAATTTAAGCGGGAGGCCTTCCGGGATGCCGGTCTTCCATACGCGGCGGAAGACATCAATCAGTCCGAATTTTTCCACTCCGGGCCTGACTTCAAATATACTGCGCCCGACAAGCTCATCCCGTTTCTGCCCGTCGATTCTCTCGGCCGCGCGGTTTACATCCTTAAAGATAAAATCCCCGCCATTATTTTTAACTTCATAGATGGCCACGCCGTTTCTTATCGTATCGAAAAGCCCCCTGTAACGGGCCTCACTCTCGACAAGCCGGCTGTTGTACTCCTCAACCTCTTTCTGCGAACTGATGATCGCTTCATTGGTTGCTTCGAGCTCCTCCATGGCCGCTTTCAGCTCTTCATTGGCCGCTTCAAGTTCCTCTGTCTTTTCCTTCAAATCCATCTCAAGGGCGTGCCGGGCAAGCGCGGTATCTATTGTTGAAAAGAGGTCCTGGGTGTTGATCGGCTTCAGCACATACCCGTACGGCCCTGATTCGCGGGCCCGCTCGACCGTGGCAAGATCAACATTCCCGGTCATATAGACGACCGGTATATTTGTCCGATCGCGGATTATCTTCGCGGCTTCGATCCCGTCTATTTTTCCGGGGATGATGATATCCATCAGCACGAGATCAGGGCGTGTTTCCCTGACGACCCGGACCGCTTCCTCCCCGCTCGGTATCAGCGCGGAAACCTCATATCCGAGATTGACAAGGACATCCCTGATATCCATCCCGATGATGGACTCATCTTCAACAATAATGATTCTCTTTTTTTTCATGAAAACGCCTCTGGGGTTCCCGCTGTAGCATAGTATAGGGTTGTTTTTCGCGGCATGTCAACAGATAAATTCACTGCCGTCGGGGCCGGCATGCAAGGATGAATCAGGCATCAAAACATGATTGACATTAATATAATAATGAATTGCACTTGAAAAAAGCTACCAAATTCTGCAGGAGATTACAATGAAACCATCACTGTTCATCCCGATTATTCTTGCCGTTATGATGTGCACCGTCGTGTGCCGGAAAAACGCACCGGAATCCGCCACACAGCCCGGAGAGTTCCGCATGACAAGCACGGCCTTTGCCCCTGACGGAGAGATACCCGAACAGTTCACCTGTAAAGGTAATGACATTTCAGTCCCGCTCGCGTGGTCGGGCGCTCCCGAGGGTACAAAATCGTTCGCGATCATCATGGATGACCCTGACGCGGCGCGGGTAGTCGGGTATACCTGGATTCACTGGGTCGCCTACAACATACCGGCGTCCGTAAACGCACTGCCCGAACAGCTCGGCAAAGACGGGAAAGTCACGATCGGCCAGGACGGCCACCTGACTCAGGGAATGACAAGCTTCAAAAGGGCAGGATACGGAGGCCCCTGCCCGCCGCAGGGAACGGGAGTCCACCATTACAGTTTCAGACTCTACGCGCTCTCCATCGAACCGCAACTGCCGGGCAATCTTGACAAGGAAGACCTGCTGAAAGCGATGCAGGGGAAGATACTCGCCGAAACTCAGCTGGTGGGGACATACGAGGTGAAATAGCACACGCGCCCCGGGCCGCCATGCCGGCGCGGTTCAGGGCATCTGATTCCGCCCGCTCTTTTCAGCTGTCCAGGTAGTGGCTCCAGACAGCCGCGACGATATAGACGAGCGGGACGATGATGTTGAGAAAATAGCCGATGCACAGGTAGTGCGGGTCGGCCTTTGTGAGCCCGTGGGCGAACGGAACGTATATCACCCAGAAAAGGTAGTAGGCGTTGATGACGATCCTGCCGATCAGGATGCCGATACCCTGAAAGTATATCGATATAAACATCAGTATCGCTATCAAGATCAGGTAGACCGCGAGCGGATTGTTCACATAGAACCATGAGCGGAAGATGAAAAACTTCGCGACCGGCAGCACAACGGCGAGGAGCGCGAGTATCGTATTGAGAAAGACCGCTTTCTCAGGCAAGCTGGAATCAAGGAATTTCTGGTACAGCAGCCCCGCTATTTCGAGCACCAGGTTTATGCAGAAAACGACAAAATCGCGCGCTTTATCTATGATAAAACGACCACCATCAATCAGCGTGTCGACAAATCCCATACAGTCCTTCTCTTAATAAATCGTCAGATTTGCTATCGGGGATATGAGCCTCCAGATCGCCCGCAAGCGCAAGCTATTTTTGCCGCGACACGACGGGCGCGCCTTCATGCCGAAGCAGAAACTCCTTGATATCGGTGCCCGACGTATAGTTTCCGAGATTCCCGTCATTTTTCACAACGCGGTGGCACGGAATCAGGACCGGAAAGATGTTCTTCGCCATCGCGTTGCCCACAAACCTCGCGGCGGAAGGGACTCCGGCCTTTTCCGCGAGCCCGCCGTACGATATCGTCCTGCCCGCGGGAATTTTCAGGAGGGCCCGGTAGACCGCCCGCTCCTTCGCGGTGAAAGGCGAGAGATCGAGCTCCGGCATCGGGGCTTTCCGGCCTTCCATGTACTCCTCGAGAAAGCGCAACGCGTCACGGACCGGCGCTGTGGGATCCGCGCTGAAGCTGCGAACGACATACTCCCGTTCCGACGCTTCGCGGTCAAAGCAGATATATTTCAGCGCGCGCTCATCGCCGCATACGAACACCCACCCGAAAGGGAACCGGCACACGCCATAGGACAGACCATGCAGTGTTTTCAGATAATCTTTCATCCCGCTTCTCAGTCGTTAAGAATATGCAGCGCGTGATCGCGGTCCTGCTCAAGTTGGGCGATCAGCGAATCGACGGATGGGAATTTTACCTCATCGCGCAGACGTTCGTGAAATTCGATCTCAACAGTCCTGCCGTACAAGTCGCCGTCAAAATTGAAAACATTGACCTCGATCGTGCGCTCCATGTTCTGGAACGTCGGGTTCGAACCGATATTGAGCATTCCCTGCCGCCTGAGGTCCCCTTCTATAGTGACATACACCGCGTAGACGCCGTCTTTGGGGATTATTTTGTCAGAGTCAAACAGAAGTATGTTCGCGGTGGGAAAGCCTATTTTACGGCCGCGCCCCGCCCCGCCCACGACGGATCCCGAGACCGTATACGGCCTGCCCAGAAGCGCGTTGGCCAGCATTACGTTCCCGTCCTCAAGCTCAGCGCGTATCCACGTGGACGATATTGGCTTGGAATAAAAGTTTTTCGGCTCGACCCGCGTCACCCCGAATCCCCGCACCCGCGACATCTCTTTCAGAAATTCGAACGTGCCTTCACGGTCCCTTCCGAACGCGTGATCGTAGCCGACAACGATATCGATGATGCCGATCTTCCTGAGCACAATCTCGTTCAAAAACTCATCGGCGCGCATCCGCGACATTTCTTTTGTGAATTCGAGCAGGATAATATTCTCGATTCCTGAATCCGCTATGGCCCTGATCTTCTCTTCGCCGGTAGTAAGGATGCGCGGCGGCGTCTGCGGGGTGATAATCTTCCTCGGATGCGTGGTAAAGGTCATCACCACGGGCTGGCCGGATTTCTTGCGCGCGATATTCAGCATGGTGGACAGAATACGGCGGTGTCCCATATGTACGCCGTCAAAACTGCCGATCGTGAGTATGGGATTTGAAAAGACCGTTTTTCCTTCGGGAATACAGTTGAAAATCTTCATCGATGCACTCTAATCCACAGGCGATATATGTCAATGATTATTGGTTCCGGCCGTCTTTGCCGAATTTTCGCATTGACAGATGAAACCGGTTCGAATACGGTACGGAAATCGGAACACACAGATTTACCGAGAGAGTATACATCCTGATGGGACTGTCAAAAAGAAAAGATCATCTTTCCGGAAAAAAATTCGTATCAGCATGTCTGGCGGGGTTCCTACTCTGTCTTTTCCTTCCGGCCGGCGTTTCATACGCGAGGACAAGCATTGTCGTTACGCCTGCCGGCGGTGTCACGATTGACACCACCAACCAGGACAATCTCGCGCGCCAGGTGCAGGAGCGGTCCGACCTGAACGGCCCCTTTCTGGCCGACGCGTTCGCCCTCGCCAACATAACCGGCTACCCGATAGGCCACGCGTCGATCGGAACATTCCCCCATTTTGAAATCGGCGCCGCGGTCGGCGCCGGATGCACCAATATGCAGTATTTCGCCGACCGGGAGGCGGCCAAAGCTGAAGGTTCCTTCCCGATGATCGTGCCCAACCCGGTGCTTCATTTCGGGGTGGGCCTTGCGGCCGGGCTTGACCTGATCGGCAAGATATTCATATTCGACGCCGCGTTCTATACTCCCGGTTACGAAACCGATCTCGCGAAACCTGAAAAATTCAGCATCTACTCAATAGGCGGGCGGCTGCGGTATAATATTGTCGAACATACAACCATCGTGCCGTTCATTTTTTCATTCGGGGGGATCACGGCAAGCATCGGCGCGGATGTGATGTCAGGAAGCGCCAAACTAACGGGAAAATACGATACGACGTTTAATAACTTTACCGTCAACTACTCGGGAACCGACTACGTAATCAATTCAGATTTCAAGAGCACGTACCAAGCCGAGATTACGTGGGTCGTGTATTCGGCTACAACCAATGTCGTCGCGTTTGTAGACCTCTTCACCTTTTTCAGTTTCTATTCCGGATTCGGACTTTCCGTGGGAAGCGGATACTTCAAGACATCGTTTACCGCGAACGGCGCGCTCACTACCGATTTTATAGCGCCCGGCACATCGCTTGGCACCATGACCTTCGAATCGGAGAACAAATACAAGCCGCACATCTTCATCCCCCACTACATTCTGGGCCTTGAAATAGACCTGTTTATCATCAAAATCAACCTTGAAACCATGGTCAATCTGCGCAACGGCGAGGATGTTACCGCGCTCATCGGGGTCAGGACCGAAATATAATATCAACGCTTCGTGGAGTTAAGATGAACAGAAGAATTGCTGCCGCTCTCATAACTTTAATCGTATGCTGCATCGTATCGCACGGAACGCGAACCGGAAGCACCGCGTATGCCAACGAGAAGAACACTCTCTACTTCTTCTACGGGAAGGGATGCCCGCATTGCGAAAAAGTTTCTGGATACCTGGAGACGTACACCCGTCAATTCAATCTCGATATCAAACGGTTCGAAGTGTGGTACGATACGACCAACAGGAACAAACTGATCCAGATGGGCAAGGAGCGGGGCCAGGATGTCGGCGGTGTTCCGGCGATCATCATGGGCCGCGATGTCTATGTCGGATCGAACCAGGAGAAGATCGAAAAACTGATCAGGAAAAACGCGAAGAAGTAAACGCTTCAGGACGGATAACCCGGGAGAACATCTTTTCCATGAAAATGAAGCTGCCGATGCCGGGCAGGGCAGGCATCCCGATCCGAAAAAGACTAAAGCTCATTATCATCACCGTTATTATCGCGGCGTGTGCCACGGGAATTATCTTCTACATCACCCGGGTTGATCGCAAAGCCGCCCTGCGCGCCCAGTACAAGGGCGACAGATTCATGCAGGACCACAACTACCTTGAGGCTATTGAAGCCTATTCGCGCGCGATACGCAACGATCCCGCAAATCCGTACGCCCGGTACAACCGCGGGACCGCCTACATGAACTATCAGAAATACGATCTGGCAATAAAAGATTTCAACCTCTCACTGAAGCTCAATCCGGAAAACACCGCGTGTTATCTGAACAGGGGATACTCATACTTCATGAGCGGCGATTACGAAAAGGCCGTGCAGGACGCCGGTGAGGTCATTTCACGAAATCCGGAAAACCCGGTAGCCTATTACAATCGCGGAAGGGCGTATTACCACTGGGGAAAACGCGCGGAAGCCCTCGCCGACTTCAGAAAAGCATACGGACTTGGCGCGAAGCACGCTAAAGGACTGATAGATGAGTTGAGTGGAAGAAAGAGATGAGCTTTTTTATGTCTATAGCGATTTTTACAAATACATTAATCATGATTATTTTGTAAAATTACGACTCGCAGATCCTGTATTTCCCGCCGTATCGACTGATTGCACATCGACATTAAAAGCTGCCCCGGCGGTGGCCCATCCGTTCAGCGATCCGAACGTATTACCGCTGGCTGCGGCCTGGTACGCTGACGCATCGATACGAGCTGTTATCGTGCCATCGGATACTGTGAAGAAAATCTGACTGCCCGCCACAACCAGCGACCCTGCCGCCGGATTATCAATGGTCACTGTCGGCGGTGTGTTATCCACGGTATACGTCGTGCTCGGCCCCGCCGCAGGCGCGGTATTTCCCGCCGTATCACTCGCCGTTCCCGCCGCGATACTGATGCCCAGCGTTCCGTCACCCGCCCCGGTAGTCACCACCACTTCGCGCGTTGTAGCCGTCAGTACATTCACCGCGGTCACCGTTCCCGCCGCGGTGCCCGTCGTGTTCACTGTTACATTTCCCGCCGCAAGCGTCGATGCGCTGAAATTTGCGTCCGCGTAGGTCACCGTGTATGACACCGTCGTCCCGTTTTTGGCAACGGTCGCTGACGGTGCGCTGATTGTTATCGTCGGGGGCGTATTGTCAACATCGTATGTCGTGCTCGGCCCTGCTGCCGGAGCGGTATTCCCCGCCGTGTCGCTCGCCGTTCCCGCCGCGATACTGATGCCCAGCGTTCCGTCACCCGCCCCGGTGGTCACCACCACTTCGCGCGTTGTAGCCGTCAGTACATTCACCGCGGTCACCGTTCCCGCCGCGGTGCCCGTCGTGTTCACTGTTACATTTCCCGCCGCAAGCGTCGATGCGCTGAAATTTGCGTCCGCGTAGGTCACCGTGTATGACACCGTCGTCCCGCTCTTCGCGATCGTCACTGACGGTGCGCTGATTGTTATCGTCGGCGGCGTGTTGTCAACATCGTACGTCGTGCTCGGCCCCGCCGCAGGCGCGGTATTTCCCGCCGTGTCGCTCGCCGTTCCTGCCGCGATACTAATGCCCAGCGTTCCGTCACCTGCCCCGGTCGTAACTATCACTTCACATGTTGTAGCAGTCAGTACATTCACCGCGGTCACCGTTCCAGTCGCAGTACCCGTCGTGTTCACCGAAACGTCTCCGGTTCCAAGCGTAGTCGTATCGAAATTCGCGTCAGCGTACGTGACCGTGTACGTCACTGCTGCGCCATTCTTCGCAATTATTGGCGACGGTGCGCTGATTGTTATCGTCGGCGGCGTGTTATCCACTTCAAATGCCGTACCGGGGCCTGCCGCCAACGATGTATTCCCAAGGGTGTCACTTGCCGTACCTACCGCGATTGAAGCTATGTATACCGTTCCGTCACCCGTACCCGCAGTTATAACCACCTGCCGCTGCGTCGCGCTGATCACATTCACCGCGGTCACTGACGCTCCCGCTGCCGTTCCCGTATATCCCAGCGTTATATCGCCGGCAGCAAGCGTCGATGCGTTGAAGTTGGCGTCCGCGTAGGTCACCGTGTACGTCACCGTCGCTCCGCTCTTCGCGATTGTCGTTGACGGCACACCAATTGTTACTGTCGGTCCGGTATTATCCACATCGTATGTCGTGCTCGGCCCCGCAGCCAATGATGTATTCCCCAGGGTGTCACTTGCCGTTCCCGCCGCGATACTTATACTGAGTGTACCATCTCCCGTCCCGGTGGTCACCACCACTTCCCGCGTCGTCGCGGTCAGTACATTCACCGCGGTCACCGTTCCCGTCGCGGTGCCGGTCGTGTTCACCGTGACATTCCCCGCAGCAAGCGTCGATGCGCTGAAATTTGCGTCCGCGTAGGTCACCGTGTATGACACCGTCGTCCCGTTTTTGGCAACGGTCGCTGACGGTGCGCTGATTGTTATCGTCGGGGGCGTATTGTCAACATCGTATGTCGTGCTCGGCCCTGCTGCCGGAGCGGTATTCCCCGCCGTGTCGCTCGCCGTTCCCGCCGCGATACTGATGCCCAGCGTTCCGTCACCCGCCCCGGTGGTCACCACCACTTCGCGCGTTGTAGCCGTCAGCACATTCACCGCGGTCACAGTTCCCGCGGCGGTGCCCGTCGTGTTCACCGTTATATTGCCCACCGCTAGCGTCGATGCGCTGAAATTAGCGTCCGCGTAGGTCACCGTGTATGACACCGTCGTCCCGCTCTTCGCGACCGTTACCGACGGTGCGCCGATGCTGATCGTCGGCGGCGTGTTATCCACAATGAATGTTGTACTCGGCCCCGCCGCAGGCGCGGTATTCCCCGCCGTGTCGCTCGCCGTTCCCGCCGCGATACTTATCCCTAGCGTTCCGTCACCCGCTCCGGTTGTCACCACCACTTCGCGCGTTGTAGCCGTCAGTACATTCACCGCGGTCACCGTTCCCGTCGCGGTACCCGTCGTGTTCACCGTTATGTTGCCCGCCGCAAGCGTCGATGCGCTGAAGTTCGCGTCCGCGTAGGTTACCGTGTATGTCACTGTTGCACCGTTCTTTGCGGATGTTACTGAAGGAGCGCTGATGTTGATCGTCGGCGGCGTGTTATCCACAGTATAAGCAGTGCTCGGTCCGGCCGCCGGAGCGGTATTTCCCGCAATATCACTCGCCGTTCCCGCTGCGATTGATGCGATATATACCGTGCCGTCACCTGTACCGGTAGTTATAACCACCTGCCGCTGCGTCGCGCTTATCACATTCACCGCGGTCACTGACGCTCCCGCTGCCGTTCCCGTATATCCCAGCGTTATATCACCTGCCGCAAGCGTCGACGAGTTGAAATTCGTGTCAGAATACGTCACGGTATATGTCACCGTTGTTCCATTCTTCGCTATCGCGACCGACGGCCCGCTTATACTGATTGTCGGCGGCGTATTGTCTATGACAAAGCTCACGGCCGCGCTTGTTCCCGTATTGGGCACCAGGTCATCAGCCTGCGCCACAATCGTATGCGCTCCATCGGAGTATAAAGTCGTATCGAGAGATACGGTATAGTTCGGACCGGTTGCGCTCGAACCGAGAAGGGTTACACCGTCAAGATAATACCTGACCTGGGCAACCGTTACATTATCACTCGCGGTCGCGGTTAGGTTATGGGTACCCCGCCATTGAGGCGTTCCCGCCGGCGGCGACGTTACACTCACGGTCGGCGCCTGGGTATCGACGCAGGTTCCCTGTACCGTGAACGTATAGGTTCCGTTTACCGGATCATCGCTTGCAACAGTTACCGTCGCCGTCGAAGTGTACGATGTCGGATTCGGCGCCGTTACGGGGCTATATGTAATTACAAAGGTGGTACTGCCCGCCGGTCCGGGTATGGTGCCTGCTACGGGACTTGAAGGTTGCGTCGTGACCGTGAAATCAGCCGCACCCGCGCCGGAGAGCTGAACATAGGGAGCCCCGGTCAGATCCAGACTCGCAGTTCCTGTATTGTTTATCGTAAATGTACGGGCCACTCCCGCGCTCCCGAAGTTGACATTCGGATAAACGTAGGGGCCGCCGGCCGGTGGAATATACGTTAATGACGGATCATAAATGCCGATAACAGGTACGGTGACGGTGCCCTGCACGGTAAAGGAATATACCGGCGTATCCGGATCATTGGAATAGACATACACTGTCGCCGTTTTTAATCCCGCCGATGACGACATCCCCTGGTTGAAAGTAATCTGAAAAGATACCCCTGTTCCCGGAGTCAAGGTTCCTGATCCAGGCTGCGCCGTCACTGTGAAGAATGAAGCGTTAGGCCCCGCAACAACAACATACGGAGTGCTCTTGAGCTGGATATCACCCACAGTGCCGGTGTTGTGGATATAGAACGTCCGGACGTAGGGAGAGTTGTATTTAACATTCAGGAAGTCGAAAGTGCCGGTATGCGCTATGACCGTTACATCCGAATTGTCCCTGATCTGGATATTGCGGTCGACGCCTCTGGCTGTTAGCGTAAACGTGTACGGGTTCTTGGTCGTGTCATTATTGGCGATGCTGACCGATACGGAATCAGACCCCGCTCCGGCCGGCGTGTAACGGACGACAAACGGAGCGCTGCCCGAGGGGGCCACCGTATCGCTCGACGGCTGGCTTACGACATTGAATTCGGCCGTTCCCGTAATCTGTATCTTGGGGGAACCCTTCAGGAGCAACGCGGATGTCGCCGACAGGTTCTGGATATTAAACGTCAGCTGTTTTGATGTCGTCAGATCGACATCATTGAAATCGAACGTGTCACCGACATTTATTGTCGTCGCTGCCTGCTGCAGACTCATACTCGGCTGCGTCCCGGTCCCGGTAATGGTGAACGTATACGGGTTCTGATCGGTGTCGTTGTTTGCGATCGATATGGTCGCTGTTCTGGTGCCCGTACCTGTCGCGTTGAATCTTACGGTAAAATTCGTCGATCCAGCGGCCGCGACAGGAGTTGTGGCGAAGGGAGCGACAATGGAAAACATCGCGGCGTCCGGGCCGCCTATCGTGACGTAGGGCGAGGCTGCGGTAAGATTGAGATTGGCGGAACCGACGTTGGCGATGGTAAAGGTTGTATCCACCGCCGTGCCGCCAATCGTCATCCCCCCCACATCGTACGTGCCGCCATTGAGCACCTCGCTGGTCCCCTGGAGGACGTTGATCATCGGAAGCGCCACCGCGGTTGTCGTGCCGGAAATGGTGAATGTATACGGGTCTTCGTTGAGATCGTTATTGGCAATGCTTACCAGTGCCGTATATGAGCCGACGATTGTTGAATTGAGCGTGATATCGAAAGTCGTGCTGCCTGAAGCGGCGACACTCACCACCGGAAGAGCCGTAACGGAAAAAGCCCCCGTACCGATAACCGGCGTGATCGCAACAATCGGATTGCCGGGAAGCGAAAGCACTCCATTGCCGGTATTATTGATAGTGAAGGTAGCCGCTTTCGGCGTGCCGGCTACCGTGCTTCCAAAGCCGTAGGAACCGCTGACAGACGCGATCGGCGTCACTCCCTGGAAGAGGTCCATTTCCGGAATGGCTACTCCGGTACCGTTTACCGTAAAGGTATACGTACCAGGGGCAATAGAGTCATGATAAGCAATAGTGACCGTCGCGGTTCGCGGACCTGCTGTTGAGGGAGTAAACGTCATAGTAAAGTTAACCGGCACTCCCGGATTGACTGGTGTCGTTGCGTCCGCCGTGACAACAAATTCTGTTCCCGTTACGCTCACCCTCGTCGGCCCGCCGGTAAGATTCAGGGCCGCGTTTCCAATGTTGTTGATCGTAAAGGTCACCGCCGAGCTTGTCACGCCCTGGTTCACCGAACCGAAATCGTAGACCGTCGCCACATTACTCGGCAGGAGGGTTACTCCTTGCCGTACCTCCATCTTTGCAACTGGTGTCAACACTCCGGTGCCAGTCAACGCAAAGGTGTACGGATTTTTCGTCGAATCATTGTTGGCGATCGTTACCGTCGCGTTTTTCACTCCCGCGCTCGTCGGCGCGAATTTGATGTCGAATGTCGTACTGCCTCCTGCCCCTATCGGAGTAGAAGCCGCGGCGGTAACAGAAAACAATCCTGAATCGATACCGCCGATGGTCACATACGGCGAAGAACCGGTGAGATTGAGGGGAGCAGTGCCATTATTTTTTATAGTAAAGGTCTTTGTGCTTGGTGTTAAGGTGTCAACATTGCCGAAATCATACGATCCCGTACTGTTATTTATCGTGGCGCTCAACGGATCGAGAATACTGATGTCGGGAGCAGTCACTACTGTACCGGTCCCCTGTACGGTGAAACTGTACGAGGTCTCGTCAGGATCATCGCTTTTGATCGTTACAACGGCCGTTTTTATGCCGGAAGAAGCCGGGGTGAAGGTGATATTGAAGCTGCGGTAGGCATAGGGAGCTATGATATTCGCCGGCTGCGTATCGACCACGAACATGGACGCGTCAGTACCGCTTATTTCGATATGAGGAGTACCGCTCAGGTGCAGGTATCCCCTTCCCAGATTTTCCACCCAGAAGGTTACAGGAAGCGAACTGCTTACATTGACCGATCCGTAATCATATGATCCGCCTGAGTCTACAACAACCGTTCCCCCGCGAATGTTGATATCGGGGATATAGATATTCTCCTGATCAACCTCGGTTGCGTCACCGAAGTAGCAGGCGGCAGGGAAAAAGCACAACAACGCCACAAGAAATCCCGCAGCTATCCTGCCCGCTTTTGCCCGTAATCGGAACGGGCTGCTTTTTCCTGATATACCCATCATATATGTACTATTATAATAGTATACAATAGTGTCACTTTTTTTTCAACTATAAAGCAAAAAGACCGATCAGGACAGCAGAGTCACACACGGCGTTGATACCACTTCCGGTGAAAGGATATATCCATCATGGAGGATGAATGGGTCTAATCCCGCCCGTTATCGTGCCACGACTACTTTCTGGAATGAGTTAAGGATCTTCCGGCCGTCGCTTGCGCGCTTGGCTTCGAAGTGGAGATAATAGAGCCCGACACCAAGCCTGTTATTCGAGCGGTTTACTCCTTCCCATCCCCCCTCTTTGATATTCATGCCTCCCTTGCGATACGCGTTATCGAGCAATGTGGCGATCGGCCGCCCCTTGATATCGTACGCCTTGATCGTCACATACGCGTCATCGGTCAGGTAGTAGGCCGGGTAGGCAATCGGATTTTCTCTTGTAATGACATTGTTCAGCACCCGCGTCGGCCATGGGGTAAAGGTCGGCTGGGCGGTAACACCAAACCGCCAGGGGTAATTGTTCGGGTCGCCTGGAGGAAGGTCCTTTTCAGAATCATGGTCCGCGTACGATTTTACGCCGCTTCGCACGAGCTCAAGTATGAACCGTACGTTTGACCCGACAGCATTGACCGGTGTGGAATCCGTTATATAACCGCTCCACTGGTTCGTGCCGGTCTGTGTCGTGCTGAACCGGTAATAATCGGTGCCCGCGACACCGTTAAGCACTCCGGCGGTCACCAGGTCCGCAACCCCGTCCGGCGCTGCAACGATATTGACCGTATCGGGAAGGTAACCCACCCCGACGATGAACGCGTTCACCCGTATATTTGCCCTGCGAAGGCTTCGAGCGGATGCCGCGGAATTGGCGGTAAAGCTGTTGTCATCATACGAGGTGATCCCATCGGATATCGATACTGTAATCGAAGAAGCGAGCGTACTCGCTGTCGCATAGGGCGTAGCTGGAAGATAGCTTGCCGCGAGCGTCTCGTTTCCGAACACGTCAACCGCGGTAATGTAATAATCGTAGTTGGTGATCGGGCTGAGGTTTGTTACCGTCACCGTACCTGTTCCTACGGTTCCGAGCGCGGAAAAGCCCGTCGTATTCCTGTCCACGATCAGCCAGGGCCCCGCCGCCGTCGGAGGGGCGGCAATCGCCGACGTCCGGTAATAGACCCGATAGCTGTAAAAATCCCCGTGGGGAAACCCCGAGGCGAGCGCCGTCCAGTTGAAGGTGAGCGAATAAGCCGTCTGCGACAGTCCGACCCACGCGGTAAAAGGCACCGCGGCTCCTCCCGGCGGATGGGCGTTGTCCCAGTTGACGACAGGATTTGCTATCTGCTGTATCCTGCCGACGGCTCTCTGGCCGTTGGGAGCGGTATCCCCCCCGTATGCCCCGCCTGTGATCGACTGGACCTGGTAGGTATCGGCCCTGGTACTTGTCGCCGGCACCGGCGTGGTTGTCGGATAGGTGAGGTTCGCGGTGCCTGACGTCTGACCGCTGTTGATCTGAACGCTTGTCGTATCGCCCGACGTTATATCAACCAGGGATATAGTCGTATTGCCGGCCATCGCCCCGAGACCGTTCTGCATCCGCGCCGAAACCTGGACCTGCGTGCCCGGCACATTGGCGCTTCGATAATAGGCCGGGGAATCCACCCCGCCTCCGTTGACGAACGTTATCCCGGTGATTTCCACCCTGTCGCAGGTCAGCGTCAGGTTGTTCGAGGACGACTCCGGCCCACCAGCGGTTAACATGTTCACCCGTACGCGCCAGGTGTGATTGCCGAGTATTGTAGCAAGGGTGCTCATGTACTGGGCCGCCACCGTATAGCTCACGTTATCCACGCCGACGCCATTGGTCAGGCCTGTAGTTCCTCCGTCTACATACAGCGTGCTTCCGGTAATCTCCCCGGCATCCACGGTCTGGAGAGCATCACTGGTAGTAGCACCGGTGACATTATATACGATTCTTCCGCTGACGGCGAATGAATCATGCCAGGGATTGACGTATCCGTCGGCCGCGACGCCATCCTGGGCAAAATTAAGGACTTTAATGGAAGAACAAACGCCGTACGATACAAATTTGGCAAGGTCGTCCCGGGTATTGACCGCGGGATAGCTTGTCCTCGCCGAAGCGGTCACGTTGCGTGTGGCTGTCCAGGCTGATTCAGGCGTGTCCCATCGGAAAGTAACCTTGAACGTGACGGTAAAGTTATTATAGCTACCCGTGACATCCGCCACGGCATCAACAGTACCTGATGTCACCGTAACGGGGAGATTGACCCCTGTTCCGGAGGGAGTGATCGTAAGTACGATATTTGTCGAATTGGGGATGGTGATCGTCACATACGTGATCTGCCCCCAGCCCGTAAGGTCGGGATCGATGACATTGACGGCAAAATTATACGTCTTCCCCGCCAGATAATAACCGAGCCCGTTCGAAAGCAGTGTTGGATTATCCGGAGTAAGAACAACAGAATTGATGGTACCCCGTGTCACCGACAGCGGGAGAAGCATTATCACCATCGAAAGCAGAACAATACGGATGTGTCGCGATCCTGTCATTTTTTGATTGAAAATTATTAGTTTCACCTTTAATTTAATACAATGGTATACAATAAGGGTCGACAGTATAGAAGTAAATAATTAATTATGTGAAAAGCCGCAATTTTGATACATTACTTACATGATATCCTTTCAGCATGATACTCCGGTCACGGTGGAAAAGTGAAACGGTTTTCTGCACTACTTCTCTTCACAATCATGGTCGCTGCCCTGAGTTGCGCCGGTGAAGCACCGACCGTTATCCCCGAGGCGGCCAAACAGGGGTACGCCGGCGGCGCACCGGGTACATCCTCCCCGCAGCTTACAGGGTCTTATCCGGAATCGGGGGATACAGGCATTCCGATCGACGCCAAAATCATTCTGGTATTCTCAAAACCGATCAACCTCGCGACCGTCACCACCGCCAATGTGACGATAACAGGGGTGACCGCCTTTACCGCAGCAGCTCCCGGCGATCCGAGAACGGTCGTTATCACCGTCACCACCCCAGCAACCCTTTCTTATTCTACAGGCTATACTATCACCCTCGGGACCGGCATACAGGATACAGACACGAATCCGCTTGCCACCACCTACTCCTGGAGTTTTACCACTGCCGCCAGTACCGCCAGCGAGGCGCTTCCGCGCGTGATCGCCGCGACCCGTTATCCGGCCAACGGCGCAACGAACATCAGTATTGCGAACTCGTTTGTCGAAGTGGCTTTCACGCGGGACATGAATCTGGCTACCATCACAACAGGGAGTTTCGGCATCGCTCCGGCAGTGGGAGCCAGCATAACGCAGATTACAAACCAGATATACCGCCTCAACCTGACAACTCCCCTGGCCTACAGTCAGGCTTACACCGTCACCCTAACGTCGGCCATTCAGGATACTTCGACGAATTCGCTCGATCTCGACGGCAACCACACCTGGTCTTTCACCACGGAGGCCGATCCCGTGCCGGCGGGAACGACCGTCGATTCGGTATGGATAGATGCCGTCTATGACACCTATGCAGTCGTAAAATTCACGACCAGCAAACCGGTAGCACAGAACCGGTGTTACGCCCTTTACGACACCACCGCGCCGATCGTTACTACAGACACTAAAACACAGGAAAGCGCCGCGACAACGCTTTCGACTACACATACAGTCACCATTCCCGCGGCCACATTAAGCCCGTCCACCCTGTATTATGTAAGGGCAGGGATCGACACCACACCTGTCGCTGACGGAAATGTTGACGTGCTCTCGGGCACCGATATCGATTTCTACACCAGGACAAACGCCACGGTGAACACGTCGCTTTCAAACGCGGCCAATGATCAGACCGCTCTCACTTCGGTACAGATCGACGACGGCTCGTCGTACGTGTTCTGGGTCGACAATGGAACCGCAATCAAGGGACAGCGGTTCAGTACCGCGGGCGCCATTCAATGGGCAGCGGCCGGCCTCACAATAAACACCACGGCCAATACAAGCGGTCCTGTGGCAATCAACAACCGTTTCACCGACGCTGTGGTGGTGTACAAGGATTCAAGCAATAACCTTTACGCGCAGAGATGCAATAATGCCGGGCTGGTCGGAGCGGAGATATCCGTCGCTTTAACCATCAGGGCAGGATCGAAATACTCGGCATGCCTCGTACATGAGCGGCCGACCGTGATAAGCTCCGGCACAACGGATATGCCAAACAACGGTACCGCCACCAACCTCCTGTATGATCGCGACCAGAATTTTTCCACTCTTCCCTTTCTTGATGTAAACGACGTGTACGCCGTCGACAACGCCGGCATCAACTGGACCAACGGCACTATCAGCAATCAGACAGCATCGCCTTATGATATCTTCCCGTACGTCCTGATCACCACCGTGGCGACCAATCTCGCCGCGATATCCAACTACTATGTGCTGGACGCCGCTACCGTCATCACCGGGACCGCGGATTCCTCATCCACAACCACACAGATCAGGTGTTCAACGACAAATCTCTCAACCGTGAATTCGGGGGATATCATCCGCACCAGCGACGGGACCTGGGGTATCGCCAGCGCAAACGGCGCATGGAACGTAGCCGGATACTGGTATGTCAACGTGGACCGCACGCTCACCGGTTTCGCGGACGGCGATACATTCACGATCTATACCCAGCATGCGGGCCCCCTGACCTCGGAAGTCGTCACCAACCCGCTCTGGGACACCGCGCCGGCGACCCTCTTCAATCCCGGAACCACGGTGCTTACCGGCGACTATGTCGTAAACATGGCCGTATCACCGACCGTATCCGCGACCGTTTCAGCAATCGATCTTACGCGCGACACCAACTACGCGTTGAGGCTCTCAAATGACATCATGGATACCGCCCAGAACTATTATATCCTCAGGCTCCCTACATCCGGCACCTACCGGGCGGTCGGATACGCCACCGGTGTCGCCACCGATTTCAACCTGACCGACAGCAATTCCCCGTTCGGCGCGGTCAGCGCCGGCGATGTGGTCTACAACATCAACGCCGATCTCTCCGCGACGGTAACGGCGGCTCTGGCAGGATCACTCACCTTATCGGCCGATATCTTCAATACGGTCGGCCACAGGGCATTCGTGTACAGCAAGCGCGCCTTCCTCGTCGCTTTTGTCGATAACAACGATTACATCGACGCGCGCAGTTTCAACCTGGCGACCGGCGCGCCCGTAAGCGCGGCGTTCGCGGTATGCACCAACCTGACCGGAGGCGCCAACTCAAATCCCGTCGCGGTCACGGACGACGCGGGCAACGCGATCATCTTTTACGAGCGCAACGGCACTATCTATGTTAAGAAAGTCTCCGCGACAGGAGGATTCCTGTGGGCTTCACCGGCCGATACCGCAGCTGCGGCCGGCATATCCGTCCTGGCCGGATACACGATCATCCAGGCCCTCCCCGATCACGCGACGGGAGGCGTCGGCGGGGCATACCTGCTTGCCGAAACGACGGCGGGAGGGACCATCGCTGTCGTGAGAATCGACGGTTCGACGGGAACACCAACCTCGTTCGGGACTTTCGCCGGCACTGAGCCCCATATGATCGTCGACTCATCAAGCGGACCGAACAGGGTGATAATCGCCTACCGGCGCTCCTCGGGCGGATATTACCACATCCGCATGACCGCCTATAACATCTCAGGTACAAACGTTATTGCCGATACCAACGTCACAACGGTCGGCCTGACCTATCACTGCATGCAGCCACGGGTCGCGCTTGCCGACACCGCCGCGGCAGATAGCGGGTACTACATTACATGGTTTGACGGAAGATACATCAATTATTACGGATACAGCATCTATTCGCGGCAGTTCACTTCGGCCGGCGCCGCCAGCGGCGGTGAACTATTCGTTTCATCGCCGGCCGCTTCCGGCTATGACTATGCGCTTCTTCTCACCACGGTCTACTATGCCAGCGGCATACTCCCCTTCTGGCTCGACTATCGCGCCTACGGCACCACAGGGATCGACATTTATTACGACACGGTTCCGTAAATACAGATTTTCGTATCCCCTCTTCGAAAAACATGTCCTCAAAAACCGCATGCTTCATTCTTTACCGTCTCCCTATCAAACCTGAATAAAAACATTCCTCTTTTATAATATTTTTTCTTGACAAGTATAGCATCGGAAGCCATATTGACTACCATGGTAGTCAATAGTACAATTGAAAAATTAATATCTCTTGGATTCTCGGAATACGAGGCTCGCGCCTATTTCGAGCTTGTGCGAAACAATCCGGCGACCGCCTATGAGATCGCGCGCTCATCCGGGATACCCACCTCGAAGATATATGAGGTGCTGGCAAGGCTGGCCGAAAAGGGTGTTGTGCTCATAACCGGATCCGAGGACCGCAAGCGATATATCCCGGTACCGGTAAATGAGTTTATCGAGAGCCGAAAGCGCAAAATGTCGACATTGCTTGACAGCATCCGGGACGACCTGAGCGCGCTCAACGGCGAAAGCGATGTATCCTACCTGTGGAACATCAAGGAATATGACTATCTTATTGAAAAAGCGTCCAGGATGATAACGGAAGCGCAAACAACGCTTCTTGTCTCGGGATGGCGTGATGAGATCGAAAAGCTTGCCGGCATCCTGCATGAAAAAGATAAAGAAGGTGTCCGGATCGCGACGGTCTATTTCGGAGGCTCTGAGCCCGATCTTCGGGCAGGACAGGTCTTCCAGCACCCTATCGAAGACACCATATACAATGAACGCGGAGGCAGGGGTCTTGTCATCATCGCCGACGACACTGTTGCGCTCATGGGCACGGTGCTTCCGGAGGGACGCTGCGAGGGGGCCTGGAGCATGAACAGCGGCTTTATCACGCTCGCCGCGGACTATATCAAACATGACATCTACATCATGAAGATCGTCAGACGGTTCGACGACCTTCTGATACGCCATTTCGGCCAGAACTATTTTAAATTGCGTGATGTCTTTCACGACGAGGAGGTAACAGAATGAGCGTCTACATCGACGGGAAAATATATCCGAAGGACGAGGCCGTCATTTCAGTGTACGACCACGGATTTCTTTACGGCGACGGCGTTTTCGAGGGGATACGCATCTACGGCGGCAGAGTGTTCAAGCTGCGCGAACACCTCATCCGGCTCTACGAGAGCGCCCGCGCCATCATGCTCGCCATGCCGATGAGCATCGACGAGATGGAACGCGCCGTACTCGACACGGTCGCCCACGACAACAGGACCGACGGATACATCCGCCTGGTCGTAAGCCGCGGCAAAGGGAACCTGGGACTCAGTCCCGCTTCGTGCCCGCGCCCGTCGGTCATCATCATCGTCGACGATATCCAGCTCTATCCGAAATCGTGCTACGAGATGGGGATATCGGTCATCACCTCAAGCCTGCGAAGGCTCACCAGCGACAGCCTCGATCCGCGTATCAAGTCGCTCAACTACCTCAACAGCATTCTCGCCAAGATCGAGGCGAACAACGCCGGATGTGAGGAGGCGGTTATCCTGAACCGGGACGGGTTCGTCGCCGAATGCACGGGGGACAACATCTTCATCGTCAAAAACGGGCGGATCAAAACTCCCGCCGCCATCAACGGCGCCCTGAGCGGCATCACCCGGCAGACCGTGCTCGAGCTCGCGCTCCGCAGCGGCTTCCCCGCCGAGGAGTGCAGCCTCGCGCAGTTCGACCTTTACAACGCCGATGAATGCTTCCTCACCGGCACCGGCGCGGAAATCATTCCTGTGATCGCGATCGACGGCAGAAGCATCGGCGGCGGCATGCCGGGCGAGGTCACGATGAGGCTGAACGCGATCTATCGCGAGGCCGCCGTGCGCTGAGCGGCGCTACTCTCCGCGGTACATTTCGTCAATCTCGTCGGCGTACTTCTTTTCCACCACCATGCGCTTAATTTTCAGCGTGGGCGTCAGCTCGCCTGACGCCTGCGTCCACTCCGCGTCAAGAAGCCTGAATTTCCTGATCTGCTCGACGCGGGAAAACTGCGCGGTGTGCTTTTCGATTTCCGCGGCGATGAGTTTTACGACCTCTTCATTGCGGATAAGATCGCGCGCGCTCGTATGTGTAATTTTTTTTGACTTCGCCCATTTGCGGAGCTCATCGAATGCGGGGATCACGAGCGCGGAAAGGAACTTCCTCCGGTCTCCTATGACCGCCACCTGCTCGATAAACTTCGACGCCTTGAGGCTCCCCTCGATGTTCTGGGGTGATATGTTCTTTCCCCCGGCGGTAACGATGATGTCCTTGATCCGGCCGGTGATCGACAGCCTTCCCTTCTCGTCGATCACGCCTATATCACCGGTGCGAAACCAGCCGTCCTTCGTAAATGCCGCTTCCGTCGCTTCCACGTTTTTGTAATAGCCGACCATGACCTGCGGCCCCTTGATGAGAAGCTCCCCGTCGTCGGCAATTTTTATTTTCGTATCGCACAGCGGCCGGCCCACGGAACCCGGTTTTATCTCTCCCGGGCGGTTCACGTTGGTCACCGGCGTGGTTTCCGTGAGCCCGAACCCTTCGAGTATCATCACACCCATGCCGAGGAAGAATTCCGCGTCCGACACCGAAAGCGGCCCGCCGCCTGAATTGGCGAATTTCATCCGGTCAAGACCGAGCGCGGCCCTGAGCTTGGAAAAGATGAGCTTATCGAATAAATTGTATTTTATCGCGAAAAGGCCGGCGCGCGCCCTGTCGTTGCAGACATACGGAAGGTTCTGGGCCGCGGTCTTCAGCGCCTGGTTGAAAAGGAATTTCTTCACTCCTTTCAGGTCCGCCGCGCGGGCGAGAATTCCCGCGTGGATCTTTTCATAGAGCCTCGGCACACTGATTATGATCGTGGGTCGCACCTCGGTTAGGTTTTCGAGGATTGTCGAGAAATCGACCGCAAAAGCGACTTTCGCTCCGCCAGCAACGGGAAGGTAATATCCCGATGCGCGCTCGAACGAGTGCGAAAGCGGCAGGAAAGAGAGGAAAATTTCCTGATCGGTAAACTTCCCTTCAAAGTCTGCCATGATCTGCGTCACATCGGAGATGAAGTTGAGATGCGACAGCATGACCCCTTTCGGATTGCCGGTCGTTCCCGACGTATAGAT
The DNA here is from genome assembly GCA_964627815.1 of uncultured Leptospiraceae bacterium. Lineage (GTDB taxonomy): Bacteria > Spirochaetota > UBA4802 > UBA4802 > JAGODF01 > CAZPZJ01. The sequence continues at coordinate 134,648 of CAZVKE010000011.1, read as the reverse complement.
GATGGTGGCGATATCCCCCTGCTTTATCGACCTGAGCCGTTTGTCGAAAAGTGTTTTATCCTTGAACGCGTCACCGCGCCTGTACGCTTCTTCGATATCGATCACGCCGGACTGCTTCGCCGTCATCCTGTCAAAGGTCACCAGCGTCTTCAGTTTTTTGAGCTTCGCGCGCAACTTCATGACCCGGGCGAGGTGATCGGCGGTTCCCGCGAAACAGAGTTTCGAGTCTGAGTGATCGAGGATATAGAACGCCTCTTCGGCGGAATTCGTCGCGTAGATCGGCACATTCACCGCGCCGATAGACAGGATCGCCTGGTCGGCAACCCACCATTCGTAGCGATTGGGCGAGAAAACGGCGATCTTGTCTCCCTTTTTTATTCCGAGCGAGAGCATGTAGGCGCCGAGGCGCCGTATCATGGAGTTCATTTCGTTCCATGAGATGTCGACATAGCTTTCCCCGCGCTTCCAGGCGACGCACGCCCGGTCTCCGTACTTCTTAACCTGGTTCTGAAATATCTCCGGCACTGAGGCATGTGGATACTTCATCTGAGCACCCCCTTCCATCTCTGTATTTTCATGGCTGACACGACCCTTCCGCCAATCATCCGTGAACAGATCGCTTTATAATATAATGACACTTTAAAAAAAACAATTATTTTTCATTCATGACCATCAAAGACCATACTCCTCAATCAGAAAAAATGCGGCGCGATATTCAGATCCCGGTCATGACCGATAAAAAAGGGACGCACTACAGCGCGTCCCCCCGATCGATCATGCCAAAAGCGCTTCAGCTACGCCGCTTCCTCTTCTTTCGGATACATGCTTTCTATTTCCTTCGCGTATTTCTTCTCGATCACCCGGCGCTTGAGCTTCAGCGTCGGCGTCAGCTCTTCGGTCGCCTGCGTCCATTCGGCGTCAAGCAGCCTGAATTTTCTGATCTGTTCCACGCGCGAAAAATGCTTTGTGTATTTTTCGATCTCTTTTCCGACAAGGTCGATTACCTCGTCCTTCTCGATGAGATCGTCGTTTCCTGTAAACGGAATTGCGCGCGCCTTTGCCCACTTCTTTAAATCCTCGAACGACGGAATCACCAGCGCCGAGAGGTATTTTCTCCGGTCTCCGATCACCGCGATCTGCTCGATGAACTTGGAAGCCTTGACGCTGTTTTCGATGTTCTGGGGCGATATATTCTTGCCGCCGGCAGTGACAATAATGTCCTTGATCCGGCCGGTAATCGACAGGCGTCCCCTTTCATCGACCACTCCTATATCCCCGGTCCTGAAAAATCCGTCCTTCGTGAAGACCTCTTTTGTGGCCGCGGCGTTCTTATAATAGCCGAGCATCACCTGCGGGCCCTTTATCAGTATCTCACCGTCGTCGGAAATCTTTATGGTGGTATTCTTGACTGCCCTTCCAACGGAACCCGGCTTGATCTCGCCGACCCGGTTCACGTTGGTCACCGGTGTCGTTTCGGTAAGCCCGAAACCCTCCAGTATTGTAATTCCCATGCCGAGGAAGAATTCGGCATCAGAAACGGATAAAGGCCCGCCGCCGGACACCGCAAATTTAAGCTTGTCCATGCCAAGCGCCGCTTTGAGCTTTGAAAAGATAAGCTTGTCAAAAAAATCAACGCGCTTTCCAAGAAGCCCGGTCGGCTTTTTATTCTCGCAGACATACGGGAGATTCCGCGCCGCAGTTTTCATCGCCGCGTTGAAGAGGGCTTTCTTTACTTTCGGGGCGTCGGACACTTTGGCGACGATCCCGGCATGTATTTTTTCATAGAGCCGGGGCACGCTGATTATGCAGGTCGGCCGCACATCAAGAAGGTCCTGCTGAACGGTGGCGACATCACCGGCAAACGCGACCTTTGCGCCGAGCATCACCGGCATGTAATAACCCGAAGTTCTTTCGAGCGAGTGGGAAAGCGGCAGGAAAGAGAGGAACACATCGTCCGGCCCGAGCATCGACCTGAAGTCCTCGAGACATTGATCAACGTTCGCAACGAAATTATTGTGCGAGAGCATCACCCCTTTCGGGTTGCCCGTCGTGCCCGATGTATAAATCAGCGTAGCAAGATCGCCGGGTTTTATCGCCTTGAGCCGCTTGTCAAACGCGCTCTTGTCTTTATAGGCCTTCCCCTTTGCAAGGGCCTGGTCAATCGACATCACCCCGGTTTTCTTTTTGGAGAGATCGTCAAATATAATGATCTCTTTCAGCTTCGGCAGGCGCTTTTTCACCCTGAGCACCCGTTCGAGATGGTCCTCTGTGGCGACGAAACATACTCTCGACTCGGAGTGATCAAGCACGTACATCGCTTCTTCAGCGGAGTTTGTCGCGTAAATCGGGACATTAACCGCACCTATCGAAAGAATCGCCTGATCGGCGACCCACCACTCGTACCGGTTGGGAGAAAAGATCGCGACTCGATCCCCCTTTTTGATGCCTATCGAGACAAGAAAGGCACCCAGCGCCCGGATCATATCGTTCATTTCGTTCCAGGAAATATCAACATACTTTCCGTCCTTCCGGTACGCAACGCACGCCCTGTCGCGCAATTCCGCGACCTTGTTCTGGAATACGGCAGCCATGCTGGTTTCTTTATATTTTAACATCGATACCTCCGATCTGTTGAATTATTTTTTTTTAAAAGGCCCGCCGGACATGAACACGCACCTCCGGTCAGGTATAACCTCCCCGGCGCGCATACGCCCTCATAATGCGTTCAATTAGATTAGAAGTTTGTACAATAATTAAGAAATAATAACGATACTGTATTTATTTTTTTTATACTCTAATGGTTATATATATAATTATATAAAGATATTATTGTCAATCATCTTATATTCATTTATTGGAATTTTTGTTGATTTTTATTAACGAAGGCCGCGGAGGGTATAAAAACGTGGCTATAAGGCTTTATCCTCCCTGAAGTAGATTATGAATTCAGAACCGCTTCTTCCGTCGCTTCTCACCTCTATCTCGCCTTCGTAATTCTTGATTATCGAGTACGAGACAGAAAGGCCCAGGCCCGTCCCTTCAGCTTTTTTCGTCGTAAAGAACGGTTCAAAAATATGGCGCATGTTTTCAGGGCTTATTCCGTAACCGTTGTCGCCTATTGATATGACGATACGGGAGCCGTCCTTGTCGACCTTCCATGTTTCGACGGTTATGAGTCCCTGTTTTTTCTCCTCGATGGCGTCGTCCGCGTTGTTGAGAAGGTTCATCAGCACCTGGATCAGCCTGTTCCGGGATATCCGCGTCACGGCTTTTCCCGTATTGAGTTTCATGCGCACATCTATCCCTTTCTTTTTGATGTTCTTTATAAGTATCTTGATCGGATACCCCTTCAGCACCTCATCGACATTCACCCGTTCCTCGTCCCGGCTCTCCGGTTTCGAATAGTCCTTGAGCTGGGTGACGATGCCCGAAAGCCGCTTGATCTCCTCCTGCATGGACTTGATTATCTCGCCGAGCTCCGCGGAGGTAAGGTCGCCGTTTTCATAAATGGCGCGCATGTCATCGAGATCGAACTGCATGATGGAGAGCGGGTTGTTGATCTCGTGGGCGACGCCGGCGATGATCCTTCCCATGACGGTGAGCTTCTCGTAGCGGTCGAGGGCGCTTTTCATCTCCGCCTGCTCCATCTGGGAATTGATCTTGTCGATGGTGATGGACGCGAGATTGGTGACGCTGGACAGGATATTGAGCATGATATTGTCAATTTCGTAATGGTCCTCGAGGAAGTGGAGCGCGATCACGCCGGAGACCTCGCCGCGAATGCTCAGCGGGATAAAGATCGCCGCTCCGCCCTTTGCCATCTGCGGGAACAGGCGGATATCCTCCTCGATAAATTCACTTTTCATGTCGCGGATATACACGGGCGCCGCCGATGAGAGAATCCGCTTCATGACAATCGACGCGCGCGGGGATATAAGGCTTCCGGCGTCTTCACGCGTGAAATTGCTCGTATACGCGCTGGTAAAACTGCCGTCACTTCGCAGGAGAATCTCAACCGATTCGGGGCTTATGATGCCGTACATTGAATTGATGAGGCCGCGATACACGTCCTCAACATTCACCGCGTCCAGCAGCTGCACGGAAAAGTTGTTGTAGACATCGATAAGCTTGAGTATCCGTATATTCTTGTCGATGAGCTGGTTTTCGATCCTCTTCTGGTCGGTGATGTCCTTTATGAACGCGAACGACCCGATCGCGTTCCCCTCACGATCGAGCAGCCGCCCCATGTTGACGAGCACCGGCACGCGGCTCCCGTCCCGGCGGATAAACTCCTTCTCGAAGGTCTGCGAGCGGCCGGTTTCCCTGATTTCGCGCATTATCTCTATCTGCATCTTCCTGTACTTCTGGGCGGTAAAATCGTAGAAGTTCTTTCCCGCAAGGTCTTTCTCCTCGCGGTCGAGGATTTTGAGATAGGCCGCGTTGTAGTCAAGGTACTCGTTCTTATCATCCACCAGCACGAAGCCGAGATTCACCGATTCGATGATGCTACGGTTGTAGTTTCGCTCGTTCTCGATGATGGTATGGAGCCGCCTGATCTCCGAAATGTCCTTCAAAAAACCGTAGACGCTCGTTGTGTTCCCCTTCTCGTCGCCCAGAGGGTTGAGGCTTATCAGGTAATGGCGGCTTTCGTTTTCAGCGGATCCGATTTCGATCTCGCAGCTCTCGGACAGATTGCGCCTGAAGACAGCGTTTATCTTCTCCATCATGAATTTTTTCGAGTTCCCCGACAGGAGATCATGGATCGTAACGCCAAGCGGGCCGCGCTCCCCGAGGTCGAAAATATCATTGAACGACTTGTTCGTATGGATGAACTTGTAATCCCGGTCTATGATAAAGAATCCGTCGATGGAGTTGTCGATGATCCGTTTAAAATAATTCCGCTCGCGCTCGAAGCGGAGCTCGAGGTTCTTTATGGAAGTAATGTCCTGCGCGATGCAGACGAGGGACGTGATCGCGCCATCCGGGTCTTTCACCGAGTGGATCGATATGAGTACGAGAAGGTGGTCGGCGCCCCGCTTCATCTCCTTCTCGGTCTGATAGAAGTCCCAGCTTCCCCACTCCCGGAGATCAAGCCCGTACACGGAAAAAACGTTCTGGCCCAGGAGTTTTTCCTTTGTGGTATCGAAGAGCTCGGCCTGCGCGTCGTTGACGTAAAAAATCGAGCCATCGATACCGCAGATGGAAACGGCGTTGACGGTGCTCTCGATGGCGTTCATGAAAATGCGGGCCTTTTTCTGCTCCTCCTTTATTTTCGTGATGTCGCGTTTTATGGATATGCTGAAGAACTTCCCGTCGCCCGCGCGATACGGCGTGGAGAGAATATCGTAGTAGCGCCCGACCTTTTCGTTATACGTTTCATAATGGAACGATCTGCCTTCTTCGAGGAGCTTGAGCTGACATCCCTCACAGGGATCGGAAAAGCCGTAAATGGCGCGAAAGCATTCCTCTCCCACGATATCGCCGAATTCCTTTCGCATCGGCTGGTTGATATAGACAATGCGGAAATTTTCATCGCAGATATGCACGAGGTCTTCGATTGAATCGAACACTTCGATAAAGCGGTTTGCCGCCATGAATTCATTGAGGGCCGGGTATTCTCCGTTTCCTGTGGCCTTTGCGGCCTGCCGGGGAATGGCCTCGCTCACCTCGACCAGTGAATGCCTGCCCGGGATACTTATCTCACGCCGATGGAGGAGATGGATTATGAAGTAGTTTGTCCGGCGGACAATGCTGATGCGCAACAGATCATCTTCACCGGCCGCAAGATACAGTTCACGGACCTTATCCCGCCCAGAGTTCGACAGAAACGCGTAGAGCCGCTCTTTCGATTCTTCATCTATCCGGATCGCGTTTTCTATCGGCTTTCTCAAAACCCGCGACGGCCTGTTAGCGGGAATGATCTCCCTGCGGCTTTTTTTGAAGGCGGCATTGACGAACAGCACCTTCCCCTTCGGCGACACAACGAGGAGCGGTTCGTTGAGATAATTGAGCGCGTTAAACCTGTACCAGGGCCAGAACATCCATTCCTCTTTACGGCGATCTCGCGCGGCATTACCGCGCATGCTCTCCCTGACAATAATCGATATCCGGCAAAACATCAACTGAAATATTCGATGAGACATCCGTTTTTATGGATCTGTCTCAAGTTTTATTACAGGATCATGCCCTGCCGTGAAAATGATCACTTCAACAGGAGGGCGGTACGGCTTGCCGCGGGATGATTGTATAATCGCGCAAAATTGCTTGACAATGGAAAGACCGCGCCTTCCTGTCTTTTCATCATCTGGGAAGGAGTCAGAAGTTGGCAGAAAAGGGGAAAAAGGGATCGAAACCGGGAAAGGCCCGAAAAACCGCCGGAAAGCCGTCCCCGGCACGCGGCGCCAAAAAGAGTCCCTCGAAGAAAAAACTGAGCCTGGCCGAAGAGATCGCAAAAGCCGATACGCTGAAAACCGGAAAAAAGAAAAAACCGGCCGCAGCCGCTTCATCTGGCAAAAAGACGACTCCGCCCACCTCTAAAAAAGCCGAGGCTGCCCTGCCGGCCCCCGAAGCAAAAGAAGGCGGAACAAAAACCGGGGCCTTCCTGATGAATCTCTTCGGCAGGAAACCGGCCCCCGCCCCCTCCAAACAGGTTGCCGTGCCGGACGACGAGGAACCCGGTGAGGTTGACCCCGAAGCGCTGGAGCGCGGAGACGAGCCGATGACCATGGTGGACCACCTCGCCGAACTCCGCTCCAGGCTGATCATTATCGCCGTTACGCTCATAATCGCCGCAATCGTCGGCTTTTACCTGTCGGACTACCTGCTTAAAGTCGTCCAGGCGCCTTTTGTCAAAACCGGACAGAAGCTGAATCTCTTCACCTTAATGGAAGGCGTCATGCTGCGCCTCAAGGCGGGATTTTTCGCGAGCCTCCTGCTCTGTATCCCCCTGCTCGTCTACCATGTCTGGAAATACATGGCCCCGGCGGTTGACAAGGAGGACCGCCTCTTCGTCAAACTGGTCATTTTTGCCGCACTGTTCCTCTTTTACGGAGGAGTGTATGTCACCTATATCTTCCTGCCGATGGTGATCTCCGCGCTCATCGCGTTCGCTCCCGAAGGCATGCAGGTGATGAACAACGCATCCGAATACTTCAGCTTCTTCATATTCTTCTGTTTCATGATGGGAATCGTCAGCGAGCTTCCGATCATTATCCTGATACTGACGCGGATCGGGCTGATCTCACCGTCATTCCTCGTTGCAAAACGCAAATACGCCGTTGTCGTCATCTGGATAGCCGCGGCGCTTATCACCCCGACGCCGGACCCGCTCACGCTGAGTATGGTCGCGCTTCCGCTCATGCTGCTCTACGAGGTATCCATTTTTGTATCGAGGTTCGTGATAATCCGGAAAAAGAAGCGTGACTTGCTCGAACAGATGGAAAACGCTTGACGCGATGGAGCCGTTTCGCTTATTATATTCACGTTTTTAACCAGTAAATATTACCGTTTCTTTATCCCTTTTGATTAAAAAAGATGGCGTTCCTTCAGGAACGCCGCTGTCATTTCCGGCGATGCCGGATATCATTGCTATCGAGCGAGGTGCCTCATGACAATAAGATATATCGACCAGATGGATCTTGGCGGAAAGAGGGCGATTATCCGCGTTGATTACAATGTGCCCTACGACAGGGAGCTGAAGATCACCGACGAAACGCGGATAACGGCCACGATTCCCACCATTCAGCACTGCCTGGACAGGGGAGCGAGCGTGGTGCTTGTATCCCACCTCGGCCGTCCGAAAGGGAAGCCCAACGACAAGATGACGCTTAGGCCTGTCGCGGCGAGGCTCTCGGAGCTGCTCGGAAAGAGCGTCGCTTTCATCGACACGCCGATCGGCAACGGGGCCAGGGAGGCCGTTGCCGGCCTGAAACCGGGAGATGTCGCGCTGCTGGAAAATATCCGCTTTTATCCCGAAGAGGAGAAAAACGACGAGGCGTTCGGGAAAAAGCTCGCCGAACTCGGAGACGTTTACATCAATGACGCGTTCGCCACCGCGCACCGCGGCCACGCGTCCAACGAGGCAATCACCCGCTACGCGAAGGAGTGCGCCGCGGGCTTCCTGCTCAAAGACGAAATCGAGTATTTCAAAAAGGCGTTCGAGCACCCGGAAAAACCGGTTGCCATCATCATCGGCGGCGCGAAGGTATCGACGAAGATCGACGCGCTGCAGAATATCATCGACAAGGTCGACACGCTCATTATCGGGGGCGGGATGGCCTTCACCTTCCTCAAGCTCAAGGGCTGCAACGTGGGAAAATCGCTCATGGAGGAGGAGTTTCTCGGCTCCGCGAAAGAGACCCTTAAAAACGCGGAGAAGCACGGTGTCCAGGTGCTCCTGCCCGTCGACGTGGTCGTCGCAAGCGCCTTTGACAACGCGGCGGCAAGCAAAGTCGTTCCTGTCGATAAAATCCCCGACGATATGATGGGGCTTGATATCGGCCCCGAATCGATCAAACTCTTCGGCAACGCGATAAAGAACGCGAAAACCGTTGTATGGAACGGACCGATGGGCGCGTTCGAAATGCCGTCTTTCGCGCAGGGCACGTTCGGCATCGCCACCGCAATCGCCGAAAGCAAAAGCCTGAGCATCGTCGGCGGCGGCGACAGCGTCACCGCGATCAACAAGTCGGGGCTGGCGGGGAAGATGACCTATATCTCGACCGGTGGCGGCGCTTTTCTCGAGCTCCTCGAGGGCAAAAAGCTTCCTGGCATCGTGGCGCTGGACCGATAGCCTTACGGTCACCTGAGCCTGGTTATCTTTTCGATAACCGTATCGCGGTCGAACGGTTTTTTGATATAGCCGTTGATGCCCAGTTTCAGGAGTTCCTCGACCTCTTCCCTCTCACTGCGCGAGGTTACCATGACGATATGGCAGTCCGGCAGGAGCGGCCTGACCTCTCTTACCAGTTCGATACCGTTCATAATCGGCATCTCGAGGTCAACGAACAGGTAATCCGGCTTCAGCGCGCCGCTACGGATTTTCATCGCGGCCAGCGATCCGTTATCGATCTCGTCGATCACATCGAATTTGACTGAAAGCAGAATCTGTTTCAGCATCTGCCGCGCCGTTTTCGAGTCATCAACAATTGCCGCCCTGTAGGGAGAACCGCCCTTAGATATCCCCACCGGTGCTTTTTTGTAGATATTGGAAGAATCCTTTTCATCAGCCATGGCATACCTTTTCTTGCAGGCATTTTACCCGCGCTTCGGCGATTCAGACGCGAACGGGTTTTAATTACACCCAAGATATAAACATTATCGCCCGTATGTCAAGCTGCAACTCTTCATATCCGGGCTAGTTGAGGCACGGGCATATTCGCGCAGGATAAGGCATGCATGAAACAAAGGCAGGCGCGAATTTCCTACTACTTGTCTGCTATACGCTATTTTATTCAAAATATCACAATTGACATATTTAATGATGGTAAAAATAATGATCCGAAGATAATCATTATTGTGGAGTCCAAGTGCAGTCATTGCCACAGGCCTGTCATGATTCACGCCGCTTCGCGGGAAGAATTCATTTTGCGCTCATCATCGCTCTGATTTTTATCATCGGCTGCTCCTTTTCGAAGGACAGGAGCAGCTTGCCCGTTGCGAACAACGGCGTGATCGATCTGCGCTCATGGGATTTTTCGAAACGAGGGCCGGTCCCGCTTTCAGGAACATGGGAGTTCTACTGGAACAGGATTCTTGATCCGGCCGATTTCCAGAACAACCGCGAAAATGCGATTATGACAGGATTCGCGGAAGTGCCGGGAATATGGAATGGCACCACTCTCGGTACCGCGAAAATCGTTCCGCACGGATACGCAACATACCGCCTCAAGATTCTTACCCCACCGGCGGCTCCCCGGCTCGGGATACGCCTCTTTACGTTTTCAACCGCTTTCAGGCTGTTCGCCAACGGAGTGGAGATCGCTTCAGCGGGGACAGTCGGCAGAAACCACGCAGAATCGATACCGGCCTATTTCCCGCAGGTTGCCGACATACCTGATAACCGGGGAGAGATCGAACTGGTCCTCCATGTTTCAAACTTTCATTATCGTGTCGGAGGCCCCTGGCGCCATATTCTAATCGGCCCCGAGAAAGGACTACATCATAACAAGCTTATCCGGTCACTGGGCTCGATATTCCTTTTCGGGAGCCTTGTCATCATGGGGTTCTATCACCTCGTACTGTATCTATTCAGGCGTGAGGATATCCATTTCCTCCATTTTTCGTTATTTAATTTCATTATCGCAGGGCGATCCCTTTCAACCGGGGAATACCTGCTGGCGCAGATACTTCCGTCCATCAATTTCAACACCCTGATCAGAATCGAATACCTGTCATCCTATCTCGCAATCCCTGCGATATCCTGGTTCTTTCATTCGATTTATCCCAATAGATATTCAAGGATGGTGACAATCGCCATTTCGATCATTCTTGGGCTTTTTTCCATGTTTGTAATTTTAACGCCCACGACGCTGTTTACAAGATCCGTGTTCGCCTACTATTTTATATCGTATTTGTGTATCGTCTATCTCACGATCATTCTCATTTTCGCCGTTAAGCATAAAAAGCAGGGAGCGATCGTAATCCTGGGCGGGGGAATAGTGCTGGGGCTGGCGGCGGTAAATGACGGCCTTCACTCAAGCTTTATCATTCGCACAGGCAACATTATTGATATAGCCCTCCTGTTCTTCATCCTCGGCCAATCCATAGTGCTTTCAAAAAAGCTCACGGCGGCATTCAATTCGGTCCAGACCCTCTCGGAAGAACTCACCGATCTCAACATGAATCTGGAGAGTCAGGTCGCAGACCGCACCAGACAGTTACAACAGGCATATGAGACCATCAAGGACATCTCGATCAAGGACAACCTCACCGGGTGTTTTAACCGCGGGTTCATGAAGGAACAATTCCCCAAGGAAATCGAAAGGGCGACGAGATATCTCCGCTCGCTTTCCATCATCCTCTGCGATATTGACCACTTCAAATCGATCAATGACCGCTACGGCCATCTGGCTGGTGACAGGGTGCTGGTCGAATTCGCGGCGTTACTTCAGCAGTCAATCAGGAACAGGATCGACTGGATCGGGAGATATGGCGGGGAAGAGTTCCTCATCGTGCTCCCCGAGACCGCGCCTGATAATGCCGTCATACTGGCTGAAAGGATCCGGGCAAAGACGGCCGATTCGAAAATACTCATCGATGGCAATGAAATCTCAATCACGGCAAGCTTCGGCGTCACAGGGTTCCATTCGCCTGTCCCTGAAATCATGGTAACCCAGATAACAATTTTCGAGAAAGCCGACAATCTCCTTTATCAGGCGAAAAACAGCGGCCGTAACAGGATAGTCGCAGCTCCCCTGGAGAAATAAAACGCCCACCCGGCAATATTTCACCTGTTCAAGACAAAACCGGTACAAATGTGGTCAATTAATACTTGTCTTTATGTTGTCCACAATATTATAATTATCATAATTATAATTCATAATACCGGAGGCTGGCATGAAAAAGACCTGTGCGACAGCAGTGATTGTTTTCGTATTAGTCATACTATCCACACCCAGGGTATTTGCCGATTTCTTCAACAACAGGAACGTACTGGTGGGAGAAAGGGCGGCCATGCTCGGGGGAGCTTACACCGCGCTGTCTGAAGACCTTTCAGGATCGTATTACAACCCGGCCGGCCTCGGTTTTGTTCCCACTCCCACCGTAAGTCTGAGCGCGAACATCTACAGCTACAGGCACTACACCCGCGAAGACAACTACGGCGAGGCGGAACTCCGCGATTTCGAGATTGTACCGACGGCGTTCGGATTCTGCTTCAATTTCGATCCGTGCGTGATCGCCCTGTCGGTCTATCAGACCGACATCATGCGTTTTTCCGTGCTGCGCTCCGTAAACGACCTGGCGGCAAAGATCGAGATCGATACCCAGACGTACCTGATGGGGCCTTCGATCGGCATACGCCTTGGCACCAGCGTGTCGATAGGAATATCTGTGTTCTATCACTATTTTCAGGGAAGGATGATTCTTGCAAATGAGAACGTATCGGGCCTGACTAATCTGCAACAGAACCAGGTAACGAGCGGAGGGATCGTCCCCATGGCGGGAATACTTATCAAGCTCACCGATGCGCTGCGCACCGGGGTTCGGTATTCCGCTGAGACGATCAACACGAACGGCACCAACACGTACGCCTACTCAAACGTGAACTTCAGCGGAGAGCATGTCAACGGCAACGAGAAAGGGGATATACGGATGCCGCACCAGATTGCGTGGGGCGTCGCGTGGGAAACGCTCAATGTCGTCACGCTGTCATTCGACCTGATCTATTATTTCAAAATGGAGTACGACGCACCCCACGCCATCATGCACACCAAGGAGGCCGGCTACGTCTACAGCGAGCGGGCGCACTGGGACGCGTCGCTCGGCATGGAATTTTTTCTGAGCGGCGGCTATTCGCTGAGGTTCGGATTCAACACCAATACCTCCGCCGCGACAGGTGACGACGCGACTGAGAAGATCAACATGTACGGCGGATCGATCGGTATCGGCCACAGGGCGAACAATTTCACTTCGGGACTGGGGATCGGCTGTATGTACGGCAAAACGAACTGGCAGGAAAAAACCGCGGAGCCCCTCTATCCGGCGCGGTGGACGAGGCTCGAGGTCAGGCTGATCGCGGGAAGCACCTATATGTTCTGACGCCCGGGCCCCGGCTTACGACTTAACCGAGGCGATATGATGCACAAGCGCCTCAAGGCCGAGGACATACGAGTAGTAGCCGAATCCCGACACCTGGCCGACACAGGCCGGAGCGATGAGCGATTTCCTGCGGAACTCCTCGCGCGAGTGGATATTGGAGAGGTGCACTTCGACCGCGGGCGTTCCCACCGCGCGCAGGCAGTCGTATATCGCGACCGAAGTGTGGGTGTAGGCGCCGGGATTGATGACGATCCCGTCCACACCGCTGTTTTTCTGGATGCAGTCGATTATATCCCCCTCCCCGTTCGACTGAAAAAACTCGAGCTCAATCGAATACCGTGAAGCCGCTTCCCTGATCTTTTCATTTATCTCCGCGAGCGTGAGTTTCCCGTAAATGCCCGGCTCGCGCGTCCCGAGCAGGTTTAAGTTGGGACCGTGCACCACGAGAATTTTCATCAGTGTACTCATACGATATCACCCCGCGGAAGAAATGTTAAAAGCATTAAGGATATGGATGAGCCATACACCGGAAGGGCGCGGATGTCAAATCAATTTCTGATCAGCGGCCGAAGAAGCGGCGATGACGAACGCCTCGAGGATATCGAAAAGCTCGTCGCGGGACGCGGCGTGGACCAGCCGCTCGCGCGCGGCGGAGGCGCCGCGCATGCCGTGGATATATTTCACCATATGCTTGCGCGCGAGAATGAGCCCGTATTCGCCGTAGAGGTCGAGCATGAGGTCGACGTGCTCCCTCATCTGATTGACTAGTTCGCGCGCGTCCGGCGTCTGCCCGGAGAATATCCACGGATTGCCGATCGCGCCCCTTCCGATCATCACCGCCGCGCAGCCTGATGAGCGCAGCCGCTCCCCTGCCGCTTCGAAGGTCGTGATATCGCCATTGCCGATGACGGGCACGCGCGCGAACCCGGCGACGTCGGTGATCGCGTCCCAGTCGGCATGGCCGGTGTATTTCTGGTTTTTTGTGCGCCCATGCACGGTGATGAACGAAACGCCGGAATCATCAAGTGCGCGCACCACATCGCGGTAGTTACGGCTTCCCTCGTCCCACCCGATCCGTATCTTCGCCGAAACCGGCACCGAGCTCGCTTTCACGACGCCGCCGGCGATCGCGGCAACAAGCCCCGGATCGCGCAGGAGCGCCGCGCCCGATCCGTGCGCGCACACCTTCTGGGCGCAGCAGCCCATGTTGATGTCGATGCAGTCGGGATGGAGCTCGCCGTCGACGATGCGCGCTGCCTCCGCCATCATCTCCGGGTTTTTCCCGAATATCTGGATGCCGATCGGGCGCTCCTCCTCCGTGAATCTCATGAGGGAAAAGGTGTTCGCGTTCCTGCGCACGATCCCCTCGACGCTGATGAGCTCGGTAAAGACGAGCGCGGCCCCGTGCCTGCGCGATATCCGCCGGCACGGCGAATCGGTGTAGCCCGCAATCGGGGCGAGCACCATGTTCCCTTCGATTTTCAATGTTCCAAGCGTCAGCATTGTCGCGGCATCCTCTCCTCATTGAGTATAGAGCGTTTTTTCCGATCAACCAAAAAATGAGCGTGTTCGGGGCCAGGGCCTGAATTCAGCGGCCGCGCCGCATCATTCAGGATCAGGGGGGATACGATCCGCTGCATTCAGCAATTTCATGGCGACGGAAGGGTTATATCCGCAATCTAAAACCAGTCGACCGCCGTCTCCTCAAGGAACGTGACGCGGCCGCGGAGGCTCTTCGAGGCGCTCACCTTCATTTCCGGATCGATGAGCACGACCCTGACATCCGGCCTTCCCGCAAGGAAGCGCACGGTGCGCTCCTTCCCCATCACGAAAAACGAGGTGGCAAGCGCGTCAGCCTCTTCCGGATCGGGACAGAGCACCGTCACCGACGCCATCCCTTCCGCCGGGTGACCCGTCTTCGGATCGATTATGTGGTGATACCGCTTTCCACTATAGATCACAAAGCGCTCGTAATCGCCGCTCGTGACAATCGCCTCGCCGCTTTCAAGCGCAATAGAGGCGATGATGTTCCGGGTCCGCGGATGGATAAGCCCCACCGTCCAGGGCGATCCGTCCCGCGAACCGCTGACCTGGAGATCGCCGCCAGCCTCAACGATGGCATCGGTTACCCCCATCGACCGCAGGAGCGCGATACTTCGCCCCACCAGGTATCCTTTGGCGATCGCGCCCAGGCCAATCTTCGTGCGCGGATTTGCGAACCGCACCGACCGCTTCTTTTCATCAAGGACGATATGGCGATAGTTGAGAAGCGGGAGCGCGCCGCGCAGTACCGCGTCCGAAGGCGGACGGAAGTTCGGATCCCTGTAATTCCAGAGATGCGCGATCGAGGCGAAGGTGATATCGAACGCGCCGCCTGTGGCATCCGAAGTTTTTACCGAGCGCTCGATAAGCCCGAACGTCTCGGCGGATACGATCACCTCCTTCGCGGCGGCGTTGCGGTTGACGCGGGAGATGTCGCTCTTCTCATCGTACGGGCTCAGCAGGCGCTCGATCCTGGCGATCTCATCGAAGACGGCCTGCGAGGCTTTTGCCGCCTTCTCCTCCGATTCAGCCACGATGGTAAGGTTAACGATGGTGCCCACAAGCGGCCGCCCGATCCGGAAGACAACCTTTTGCGCGCAGCCCGCAAGGAGAACCGCCGAGCAGAGGAGCGGAATAATCGCGCGATGCCCGTAGTTTCTCATTGCCCGAAAACCTCTATCAGTCATTGCCGCGCCTTTCAATTTCCCTGACGAGCCGTGGAATGTCTGAAAACCGGCGCGCGATCCACCGCTCGCCCGCGATCTCGTCATCGCCGGCATGGCCGAACGCGCAGCCGATAAACGGCACGCCGTTTTCGCGCGCCGCGTTGAGATCGGAAGCCCTGTCGCCGACCATGATGAGCATATCCCCGCCCGTGACGTTGTCGAGGTAATAGCGCACGATATCGGTCTTGTTCCTGATTGTTCCATCCACCATGACGAGCGGCCCTGAAAAGAAGCGCACGAGGTCGTAGGTCTCCAGGATCGCCTCGATGTAGCGCGGCTTCCCGTTCGAGGCGACGAGCAACCGCACGCCGCGGCCGTCAAGCTCCTCGAGCGTTTCGCGCACGCCGTCGAAGAGAATGCCGCCGCGCTCGCGCACCATCGCCGAAAGGCACTCTGTTGAGATGAAATTAAGTCGGTCGTTTTCGGCCGTGGAAAGCGCGGGGTAGAGCCGGTAAAACATCTCATCGGTGGGAAGGCCCACGACACGAAGAATATCCTCCCGCGTCGGCACGCGAAGCGGCTTTCCCGCATCCGCCGCGTAACGGCGCGCGCCCTCCTGGAACGCCTCGAGAATGATCGGACCGCAGTCGTAAATGGTGCCGTCAATGTCAAACGCGCAGTACGTCAATCGCCCCACCTCCATTTGTTTGTGGGGCAATTACGGTCCACTCACCTCTTTTTTGAAAGGATTTTTTTACGCAGAAAGCGGCGGCGCAGCGAATTCCGGTAATCGCGCCAGGTCGCCTGTTTGTCGGCGTAGCTCACGATACGCGATTCGGGAAAGCGCGGGGGGATAATGGTCAGCGGCCACATGTGACGCAGGATCGCGTCACGCTCCACCGCGTTGAGGGGAAACACCTTTCCGGCGTTGCTGCAGGCGATCGCCGGATGGCGGAACCCGTGCAGGCGCGGCCCCCCGGTGCGCCAGTCGTAGAAGAAAAAATCGTGGAGGAGCGCGCCGCGCGCGGCGGATACGGCATCCACTCCGCGCTTTTCGGCGCGGATAAAGGCGAGCGCCGCCACCCTCAGGCAATGGTCGAGACAGGTCACGCTGCCGTGGTGGCGAAACTCCGCAAGCCGCCTGAACTGCGGATGGTCGAGGATTTCCCTGATACCGGGATACTCCCTCATTTCAACGATTATGCTCTCAAGCTCATCATCCTGTTCGGCCCCTGCGGCCGCGGTTCCTTCCATATAATTCATGGACGCCTCGCTTTCAGGTATCTGATCATCCTTTCGGCGATCTCACCCAGCCCGGCCAGAGGGGAACTTTCCATCCTCGATCCGGGAACTTTTCCTTCGCCGGTGGCACGCCTGTAGGCATGGCGCATCCGCGAATCAACCGTGCGCAGAAAGCGCCGGTAATAGATCGAAACGCCATTCCCGTCGCCGGAGGGCATGAACGGCGCTATCCTCGCGCCCAGATACGACCGCATTTCGTCGCCGAGCGAGGCTATCCGCCCTGCCCCGGCCCTGACCGCCGTCACAACTCCTGTCGTCCTGATGAGGTCTATCCCCATGATGAGAAGTCCCGCAAAGGCCGTCATGTACACAACTCTTCCGTCTACATGGGTAAAAAGCCCGACTGAAAGCGGGTAAAGCACACGCTCGCAGATGAGCGAGAGCACG
This sequence comes from uncultured Leptospiraceae bacterium, assembly GCA_964627815.1. Taxonomy (GTDB): domain Bacteria; phylum Spirochaetota; class UBA4802; order UBA4802; family JAGODF01; genus CAZPZJ01. The sequence continues at coordinate 117,492 of CAZVKE010000011.1, read as the reverse complement.
CCCCAGATCATCGAGAAGATCAGGCAGATATGGCCCTGCACATTGAAGATATCATTCGAATAATCCCAGTAGCGCCGCTTGAAGACAAGGAGCAGAAGCTCGCCGACAAGATATTCGATGATGGAAACCACGAGCGCATAGGTGAAAAACCGTATGATAAGAGGCTCTGAACCGATTCTCCCGTAAATCATAAGGATCACAATACCGGAAAACCCGTAGAGCGGCACGTACGGGCCCGCAAGCACGCCGGGATTGATGAAACGCCGGTTGGCCAAGGTACGATATGACGTCTCAAGAAACCATCCCATGACCGAAAAAACAACAAAGAGAAACGCGTACTGATGCAGTGAAAATGTCATTGCGCAACACCTCCTGAAAGTCCTCGTGCGATAATTGATAAGAAGATGTCAAGATCGCTTTCGCGCGACTCGAGGCTCTGACCCTCGCCGTCAGGGTCCCTTTCAAAGCCTCGAAGGGCCCTGATGAGGATCGCCGCGATCCTGTCCCGGTCGAGGGGATTCACGACCCCTTTTTTCTGGGCGTCCTCGAGAATGTCCGCGATGACCGATCTTCCTTTTTTTTCAATCTCATTGAAAAGCGCGCCATCTTCGGGGTCGCTTCGGTCCCTTCGAAGGAACTCGGCCATATACGGATTGCTCTTGACGAACCGCACCCTGTCTTTCAGGGCGAGTTTGAGCTTTTCCAGCGGATCGGACATTGAAACCAGCGTCCCGCGAAGCAGCCCCTCGAAATGCGCCACCTTCTGGCTGATCAGCGCCCGTATCACCCCTTCCTTGCTGCCGAAATGGTTATAGATAGTGCCTTTCGCGACACGGGCTAAACTCGCGATCTCGTCCACTCCTGTTTTCGCGATGCCGAAACGCCCGAACAGCCTTTCAGCGGCCTCAAGTATCATCTTCTGCTTTTTACTGTTCATATAAAGCTCCAGTTGATCTGGAAGGTTATTACACCAAATATTTTATACTTTTATACTAGATTAGTATAAAAATAGCAATAAAGTTACACGATTTTCAGAATTTTTTTTTAATAGGGGGATATAAACCGCGGTTCGGCCTTTGGGGCTCAGAACCTGCAGCAATTTATGGGTCCTGCGCCACTGATATCAGCAAGCAGATGCATTCACACTATCCGATTCCGCAAAAAAGGATTATACTGGCAGGCGCGGGGGTGTCCGCGGCTCCGACCCATGAATAAAAGGGTCAGAGCCTTTGAGAAGATTACACCTAATCTATGGCGATCATCACATTCGAGGATTTTATTACGGCATACACATCTTTTCCATCCTTCAACTGGAGGTTCTCCGCCGATTCCTTCGTGATGATGGATACAATCTCATTGCCTCCCGGCAATTCAATGAATATCTCGGAGTTGACCGAGCCGTGCACTATTTTTTTGACTTTTCCCTTGAGTACGTTGCGCGCGCTGATTTTCATCTTACATGCCTCCATTAATTTTCAGGATTGATGAGCAGAATGTCTACCATGCGGCTGTTCCGTCATCTCTTCCGGACAGCAGGTATGATCATTATGGCCGATATCCGCATTATGCTACTGTAAGGAATATACAATCTTGTAAGAGACTAGTCAAATTTTAATAATAAAAAGGCCATCCCTTCATCCCCCGGCGGTTCTGAAAGATTTTTGATTTAAGGTATTACATTTATTAATGTCGGATATAGTAAATAAATGTTTTTTTTTGTAACATTTTTCATTGACACGAGCTACTTTATATCAAAAATGGAATTACAGTTTCCCGATCCGACAATTCTAATGCATAGGCTATGAACTGTCGGACGACAGGGTGGTCTTCCGGAAACGGGGCCGCCTCCCGGATCAGGAAAGGGAATACAGGCCGAATACGCATCGGTAACGAGTGTGTAAAATCATTTCCTTGCGGTTCTTTTCATAATCACAGGAATTCTTTCACCTCCCGCCTGAAAATATTTTTTTATTCAAAGGCGGCGCCAAGCAAAGCGACCTTTTTTATCCCTCCTGATCCGGATATACATAAATTCATGTTTCAGGAGGGTTTCATGAAAAAGGTTTTTCTTTTTTTACTAGCTCTGGCAATCGGATTTATCAGCCTGCCTCTTTTTTCGCAGGAACCGGCCCAACCACAGATTCAGGAACAGAAAAAGGCCGAGACAACAGCTCCCAAGAGAGCGACAAGCACTTTCGTCATTGGGGAGGTTGTCGTGCGCGATAAGCAGTCGCTCAATATCGAGGACGCCTCGACGACGACGACAATCACCGGCGATGAAATCAAACAGAGAAGCGACAAATCTCTCGGTGATTCACTCCAGATGGTGCCGGGCGTAGTGGTCAGCCAGACGGCAAAGGGGTTCACCGGCTTTACGATGCGCGGATTTCAGCATGAGCGTATCGCGATATTGATCGATGGCATTCCGGTGCTCGACCCGTACTACGGAGGCGGAAACACGGATATATCCAACATCCCGGTCCAGAATGTGGATAAGATCGTGGTCAACAGGGGAGCGTCATCGGCGCTCTATGGCGCTTTCGGGAGTATCGGCTCCATCAATATCATCACCAAACAGCCGGAGAGGGTATATGCGGAAGCGAACGCCGAGTACGGCGAGCAGAACAATTATACCATAAACGGCGCCGCAGGCGCCCCGATCGGCAACTTTTACGCATGGGTAAACGCGTCGATCCGCCATTCTGACGGATATGAAGTATCAAAAAAACTCGACAGCTCGGAAAGGCGCAAATGGTTCGATAAGCTTGTTAATTATTCAGTATACAGCCAGGCATCTCCTGACTCACTGCAGGCCACTCAGAACTACCTGAACGATACCGGCGTCTGGAACCACACCAGCTTCGATAAGTATCAGGCTTCAGGACGCGTCGGATACAACTTCACACGTGATATAGAAGCGGGCGTTTCCGTTTCATGGTATACCAACAAACAGGAAAACAACAGTTTCGCGTCAGGAACTCTTTCGTCATTCAGCCCTCCAAGCACATGGAAAACTCCAAGCACATGGACTACCGATAGCCAGAAATCGGCATTTCAGAACCGCGCGTTCGTCTGGGATGAGGATTCTCGCTATACGATCGCCCCGTATCTTCGCGCTGAATTCGGTGACCTGAAAGTCCGTGTCAACACCTTCTTTGTCCGGCAACGGAATGATCTCCTTGCGTGGTTCGATCAGAACCATACAACAATGTATCCTCCCTCGGTATATTACTATGACAGCAAAAAATCAAAAGTAATGTCTTATAGCGACAGTGTTCATTCTATATTTGATGAAACAGCGTATGGAGCAAGCATTCTCCCTTCATACAAAGTGACTCCATGGAATACCCTCTATGCGACTCTTCATTTCAGGGTGGAAAACCATAAGAAGATAGAGAAGGCTTATGATGAAGCCGCAACAAATGTCATAGCCGCTTATGGAACCGGTGAATATACCGTTCAGGAAATGCAGGCGAGTTATATCACCCTTGCGCTTGAAGACCAGATGAACTTCACGACAGGAATTGGCCGTTTCGGCATCACCCTCGGCGTATCGTATGACGCCCAAAACTTTGACACCTTCAGATTCAGAAGCAATGTTAACGATGGGACCATGAATCAGATGATTGATGGCTACATGGCCGGTGATGATTCCATGATATGGGGAACACGGGACTCCTTCAATCCCGTACTGGCAGTTGTGTATGACCCGATCAGGGATCTCCTCCGGTTCCGCACGGCATTCGCCATCAAGACCAATTTCCCCAACCTCTCGATTTACAAAGATATTACCGCTTCATCCGACTTCACGGTTGAACCGGAGCGCATCTACAGCGCCAACGCCGGATTCGAGCTCTTCTTCCTGAACAGCGCCCTGAGCTTCAGGAGCGACTATTTCTACACCAGGATCAACAACAAGATCGTGAAGGCGTACGACCCCGACAGGTCGACCGCGGAATTCTATTCCAACATCGACGGCTACATAGCCCAGGGTGTTGAGAACAGCATTCAGGGGACCATCGACCGGATCGGCGGCATCATGGACCTTCAGACATCAGTGGGCTATATCTACACTTACGCCCAGAACAAGGACCATTCCTATGTAACCATGGGAGAGGATGTTGAGCGGACCCCGGTCCACCAGTTCATCGTTCAGGTCATCTGTAATTTCATCAGCGGAACCAGGGTCACACTCTGGGGGAACTACATCAGGAACCAGGTTGTGTATACCATGGCATCGGATCCTTCCGTTACCAGTCCGGGAGTGTTTACGACTGATGTATTCTCCACGACAAAACTTCACAATCCGCTCATGTTCCATATCAAGATACAGCAGAACTTCCTCGACCATTACAATGTGTACGTAATGTGCAGGAACATATTCGACGATTACGACGCCGATCCGTTCAATCCGGGTCCAGGAAGGATGTTCTACTTCGGAGGCGGCGCACAGCTATAGTACACGCAATGATCTCTCGCATATACTGCCTTGGCAGGGAGTGGTTTCCTACATTCCCTGCCTTTTTATTATTGCCGTGAATCATTGCCGGCATACACTTTCGTAAAATCCCGAAATGGAGGAAAACAATGAAATTATCCCGTATCAGTTATGGTACCTGCCTTATCGCCGCTGCGGCCCTTGCGCTCGTATCGCCGCAGTGCAAAAGGAGCAACCTCGAAATCATGGCGATCACCGGCGCGACACCTACGGCATACGCCGAGCAGGTCCCGGCAGGGATCACCCTCAAGGTCGACGGCATGGTGAAAAAGCAGTATACGTTGAGCGGCAGGGCCCTGAGCGCCCTCGCGCCTACTATCCTGCGTACGCAGGAGATTACTCCCGGTGGAGAATTTGAAGGAACGTACCGCTATATCGGTATCCCCCTTTACACCATCCTCGAAGGGGTCGCTCCCCAGAAACCGAAAGACGCCGCGTTCGACCGCCCGCTTGACATGCTGGTGACGTTCACTTCGTCTTCAGGCAAAAAAGTGCAGTTCAGCTACGGCGAGCTCACGATGGTGGATGATTCGCGGCCCGTGATCCTCGCCTATCACCGCCAGGAAGTGCGCCCGACCGATGAAAAAACGCGCGCATCCTACAGGCACAACAAACACCACGGCACCATAACGGGATTGCGGCTCGTTTGCCCCGGCGATCCCGATAACGGCCGTTATCTCGACGATGTGAAATCGATCACGCTCGGCGAGCCCGCGGTCGCAAACACGGGGCTCCCGGTTATGGTAAAAGGTGGATCGAAATGCTCGTCTGATTCGATCGTCTGCGTCTCACAGGCGAAATCCCCGTTCGGCCCGAAGGCGCTCCAGACCGCCGGCGCCCGCAGGATGCGCGCTGACCGCTGGATACGCGTAGGCCACGGGCGCGGATTCAAGGAAATCGCGACTGCCGAAGGCTACAACCTGATCGATCTTTTAAAGGCGAATTTCCCCGGCTGCGGCGCTGAGAACTATTTCCTCTTCATAGCCTGTGACGGCTACCGCGCGCTCTTCTCCGGACGCGAAATCTTCGCTACGGAAGCGGGAAAATCAATGATGCTCATCGACCGCGTCAACGGAAAGAAACAGCCGGGAGGCCCCATGCTCGGACCGGTCGCCGACTACTTCGTTGATAGAGACATCTGGGGCCTTTCCCACATCGTCATGCTTGACGCGGCGAAATGAGGGGGCACTATGACCTTTAACCTGCATACATTATTCTACTGTGCCGCGGCAATTTATTTCGCCGGCCTCATACTCTACCTGATAAAAAAACCGAAGGCGGCATTCGCCGCGCTTATCGCGGGTGCGATCACGCACGCGGTCTATTCGGTATTGCGGGCCAGGCTCACCGGCATCTTCATTCCCCTCTATCTTTTTGACGGGGTGCTGGTCCTGCCGCTCCTTATGGCGATCCTCGTAACCGCGAAGCGGCTTTTCTCGAAGCAGGAGGCGAGATGGGAATCCGCGCTTTTCGTGCTCTGTTTCTTTGCGCTGCTCGCCGTGCTCTATCCCAAGGGAATTATCCCGCCGATGCCGAAGAAAATATCCACCTTCGCGCCGCTCTTTTTCCTCACCGAGACGTTCGGCCACGCCGCGTTCTACCTCGCGGCATGGTTCGCGCTCCTGACGCTGGCGCGCAATGAGGACCCGAAGGTCTTCCATTCGTTCATTATCATCGGCTTTCTTTCGTTCACGATCGCGCAGGTGGTGGGAGCGATCTGGTGCTTTCAGGGATGGGCGTTCACGTTCAAGTGGAGCACGCGCCACCTCTTTTCGGCGGCCATCTGGTGCTACTTCGCGGCGTATCTTCACCTGAAATATCTTCCGCTCTGGAATGACAGGCGCAGGGCGTGGTTCGTGCTCGCCGGTTTTTTTGTCGTACTTGCGTTGAGCGCGAGCTCTTCGATCCATGAAATGTTCTTCCCGCGCGTAGGAGGTTGATGACATGAAAGCACTCTGGAAACTCATTGGAGACATTCGCCTTTCCTTCTGGCTGCTCATGCTGATCACCGCGACACTTGTTGCCGGCGGCGTGTGCGGCGCGCTCGATTTTGATTTTGTCGAGAACATGAACGGACATCCGGTCCAGCAATGGTATCTCAATCAGGGGATACACCATCCGTTCAAGTCATCATGGGTGGTGCTTCTCTTCCTGTTCTTCTCGCTTTTCGGGATCAACATCACTGCCTGTTCGATCGACAGGATCGTATCGCTCTTCCCTTCACGAAAAAAATACTCGTTCGCGACGTTCTTTCATCTCCTCACGCCGTCGCTCGTCCACATCGTGTTCTTCCTCATTCTTCTCGGGCACCTTTTCACATTCACGATGGGGCGCCAGGAGCGAATCCCGCTTAATGAGGGCGGGATGCTTGCACTCCCCGGCGGAGCGCAGCACCGGGTCGCGGCGATCGAAAACACGCGCTATCCCGAAGGCACGCTTCTGGCGGGAAGGACCGCGCAGACGAAAGTACGGCTGGAGAGCGTGACGGATACAAACCGCTCCATGACGGTATTGTTCGGGGATTTCATAAAAGCGGGCGGGGCCTATCTCCACCTCGACATGCTGAAGAAAGGAGGAAAATTCGCTCCCCGCGCGCCCCGTATCGAACAGACACTTGACAAGAGCTGCAACAAGGAACACCTGTTCCGCGACAGGCCGAAGGTTGACAGCGGGGCGCAGCTTTTCCTGCTTGTTACGTTTGATCCGGGACTGCCGCTGATCGTCACCGGTTTTGCGCTGATGATCGCCCTCCTCGCGTTCTACTACATTCGGGGAAAGGCGGTAAAGTAGGATAGATACGGCCGGCCGCTTCCGGCTACGGTTCGCTCACGCACGGCGCGGCGGCATCGGCCGCCTCGCCGTTTTCGTTTTCCAGAAGGCCCTTCCAGCTTCCTCTGATCGTATCAAACTCGAGACATTTCTGAAGATATGAGATAAACCGTTTACGCGGGATCTCCCCTGCCCCGAGGCTTTCGAGATGCCGCGTGTACACCTGCGCGTCGATCATCATAAAACCAAGCTCCCGAAGCTTACGCGTCAGCACAATGAAGGCGGCCTTCGACGCGTTGCTCACCTGCGCAAACATCGACTCGCCGAAAAAGCACCTGCCGAGCGACACGCCGTACAGTCCGCCGGCAAGCCGTCCCTCGCTCCACGCCTCGACTGAATGCGCGTAACCGAGCTCATGCAGATGGCAGTACGCTTCAAGCATCTCATCGGTAATCCAGGTACCGTCCTGCCGCATGCGGGGAACCGTCTTGCACGCGGTAATGACGTCGCGGAACGCGGTATCGCAGGTGATATGAAAAAGGTTCCTGTTAAGGACCTGCCGCATTGTTTTTGATACGTAGAGGTTTTCAGGAAAAAGCACGAAACGCGGGTTCGGCGACCACCAGATTATCGGCTCTCCTTCTGAATACCAGGGAAATATGCCGTTTCGGTATGCCGCCAGGAGCCGCTCCGGGGAAAGGTCCCCGCCGATGGCAAGTATTCCCTCGCGAATCGCAAGGTCTACCGGCGGAAAGACAATTTCATCGCTCAATTCGAAGATCGGCATGCGTCACCGTTTCGTTATCGCGAAGACGACCTCGTCGTTTTCGATATCGATCCGCGCCAGCCCTCCGTCCTTGAGGCTGCCGAAAAGGACCTCATCGACGAAATACTTTTTGACCCTCTCCTGCACCAGCCGCGCGATCTCGCGCGCGCCGAACTCGGGCGAATAGCCGCGCTTTCCGAGCCACTGCACGCACTCCTCGCTCACCTCGAGCTCGACCTGCTTCTCCTTCATCTGCGCGGCGAATTCAGCGAGGTTCTTGCGTACGATCATGACGATATTCTCCTCGCTGAGCGCGGAGAAGTTCACGATGCTGTCGAGGCGGTTCCTGAATTCGGGCGAGAATATCTGGTTCACCGCGTTCTGCACGGCGTCTTTGTTGACGACCACATCGCTGCCGAACCCGACCTTCTGGCGTCCTATCTCCCTCGCTCCGGCGTTTGAGGTCATGATGATGATTACGTTCCTGAAATCGGCTTTCTTGCCGGTGTTGTCGGTCAGCGTGGCGTAGTCGAGCACCTGCAGAAGCGAGTTGAAGATGTCCTGGTGCGCTTTCTCGATCTCGTCGAGCAATAGCACCGCGTGCGGATTTTTCCTGATCGCCTCGGTCAGCAATCCGCCTTCTTCGTATCCCACGTAGCCGGGAGGCGCGCCGACAAGCCGCGAAACGGTGTGCTTTTCCTGGTACTCGCCCATGTCAAAGCGGATGAACGGTACGCCCATGATGAGCGCAAGCTGCCTTGTGAGCTCGGTCTTCCCGACGCCGGTGGGGCCGACAAACAGGAACGACGCGATCGGCTTCGTGGGTTCATTGAATCCGGCGCGCGATTTCTTTATCGCCGCCGCGACCATTTCGATGGCGCGGTCCTGCCCGAAAATCTGCTTTTTGAGCTCGCCTTCAAGGTCCTTGAGCTTTTCGACCTCCGATGATGAGACGCTTTTTTCGGGGATACGGGCAATCTTCGAGATCACCCGCTCTATGTCCCTGACATTGATGAGCCTCGCCGCCTGCTCCCCCTCGCCGCGGTTCATCCTCGCGAAGGCACCCGCCTCGTCGATCACGTCGATCGCCTTGTCGGGAAGGTGGCGCTCGTTGATATATTTCCCTGAAAGGTCCGCGGCCGCGCGCAGCGCCTCGTTGTCGTAGCGCACGTCGTGGAACTCCTCATAACGCTCCTTGAGCCCCTGAAGGATCTTATACGATTCTTCGGCGGAAGGCTCGCTCACTTCGATCTTCTGGAAGCGGCGGGAAAGCGCGTGGTCGCGGTCGAAGTATTTGCGGTATTCCTCGAACGTGGTGGTACCGATGCAGCGCAATTTTCCCGACGCGAGCGCGGGCTTGAGGATATTCGAGGCGTCCATCGATCCGCCGGATACCGCTCCCGCTCCGACAACGGTGTGTATCTCGTCTATGAAAAGTATCGCGTTATCGATCTCCCCAAGCTCTTTGAGCACGCGCTTGAGGCGCTCCTCGAAATCGCCGCGGAACTTCGTGCCGGCGAGAAGCGAGCCCATGTCGAGCGAATAGATCTTCGATCCCTCAAGCGGCTTCGGAACTTCGCCGCGCGCGATCATCTGTGCAAGCCCCTCGGTGATCGCGGTCTTGCCGACCCCCGGATCGCCCACGTGCACCGGGTTGTTCTTGAGCCGCCGGCAGAGCACCTGGATCGTCCGCTCCAGTATATCCTCCCGGCCGATGAGCGGGTCCATATCCCCCCTGGCCGCTTTGGCCACCAGCTCGGTCGTGAACATCTCCAGGAAGCTCACCTTCTTTTTTCGTGAAGGCTCCTCTCCTTCCTCGATTTCCTCGTCAGGCGAGATCGATGGCTCCATTCCGCCGGAATCGTCGGGGATGAGCGATATGCCGTGCGAGATATAGTTCAGGATGTCGAGCCTCGATATCCCCTGTTTGGAGAGGAAGTACGAGGCGAAGGATTCCTTTTCATCGAACATCGATATGAAGACGTCACCGATGTCGAGGTCGTCCTTCTGCGCCGACGCCGTGTGCCAGATCGCGCGCTCCATTACGTTCTGGAACTGCATCGACTGCATCGGCTCTATCCCTCTGACGACGGGGACATTTTTTTTCATATATTCTTCAATGTCGTCTTTCAGGAGTTCGACATCGCCTCCGCAATGCGTGATAATTTCCTTTCCCCGATCCGAGAAAAGCGCGGCGTACAGCACGTGCTCGGGCGTCAGGTACTCATGCTCCCTGGTCTTCGCCTCATTGTATGCCGCCATAAGAATACTGTTCAGGTCTTCGTTTATTTCCATTTTGCGCTCTCGTTTGTTTTCATGCTTCCTCGTAGCTGCATTTGAGCGGGAAGCCCCTCTCCTTTGCCATCGAGTGGACCGCGTTGATCTTCGTCATCGCCACGTCATAGGTATACACGCCGCAGATGCCTTTCCCCTTTTTATGGACGTCAAGCATCAGCATCGTCGCTTCCGTGGCCTGCTTGTGGAATATCTTTACCAGCACTTCAACAACGAACTCCATGGTCGTATAATGATCATTTAAAATGATCACCCGGTACATCTTCGGCACGTCAAGCTTCGGGGTGATTTCAAGCTTGACATCACCCTCAAAAATATCATCGCTGTGCTTCTTACGCGGCATTGCGCATCACCTCTTCACCCTTTATCGGCCCTCATCGCTGTAACGGTTCTTCAGGGGCCATGTGGGATCCGTACTCACAGCCGGCATAGTGAACCGTTTCATAATTAATGATATATCAGTATATTAAATTATTCCATTAGTAACAAGAATTTTTTTATAGCTCTGATGAAATCAGGCGGAATCCGGATTCATCCCCCGCCGTATTGCCGGATAAAGGCAAAAACCGCCTCTTATTTAAAAAATGCTTGAACAAATTAGTGAAATCCTGGCTTTTAAATGTAAAAGCAGCCGACCGCGCAAACACCGTAAAAGCAGAGGTCTGAATGATGAAACACCGATCGATTCGCACGCTCCTGCTCGCCTCGATGGCGTTACTTACGCTGTGCAAGCATCCCGAATTCATGGCATTGACGGAAGAGCAGACAGTCCAGGGCATACGTTTCCCGGAAGGCACCATGCTCAAATTCTACAATTCGGGCAGGATATCGATCGCCTCTCTTTCAGATAACACAAAGATTCAGAGCCTCGTTTTCCAGCGAAACACCACGGTCGATTTCTTCGAGTCGGGGACCATCCAGAAAGGCACCGTTACAGGCAACACGATGGTTTACGGGATACCGATTAAGGATGGCGGGCTGATAACCTTTTATCCTTCGGGCAAGGTGCACACGATCACCTTCTCGGGCACCTATTTCAACCAGGGGATAGATTTTGGAGACGGCTCTACCGCGATTTTCGACCAGTCGGGAAAGGTTATCGGGGTGGCCGGTGACGGCACCATGCGTGAAGACAAAACCATCGACGGCGTCAAGCTGCGTAAGGGGGGGGCTGTATCGATCCATGAGAACGGCCGCCTCAAATCCGCAATCCTTTCAGAACGGATGAAAATCCAGGATATCGGCTTCGAATCTGGAACGAAAATCGAATTCTATGAAACAGGCAAGGTGAAGCGCGGCATTATCGCGCAGAACTTCATCGATGACGGGGAGACTATTCCCTCCGGACATGCCGTCCTGTTCGATATGAACGGCCATCCGGTCAGCCACGAGGCGCCTGTAAAAAAATAGAGGCGCCTATTCTTCGGCCACGCTCCATTTCTCATCATTCCAGTCGAACAGCTCGTGCGGCCTGAAACGGCCTTTATATCGCATTCGATCACATTCCGGTATGTAATAACCGAGATAGTAGTAAGGGAGGCCGAGCGATGCCGCGTGCTCTATCTCTTTCAGTACGCTGTATGTACCGAGGCTGTAACGGCTGTAATCGGTATCAAAAATGAAATATACGCTGGAAAGCGCCTCGCTGGACCGGTCAAGAAATCCTACCCCGGCAAGCTTCCCGTCGACGTAATAATTTGACTGCAGCGCGGGGCACGATTCGGAATAGAAATTCATGACAAACTCGTCAAGCGAGCTTTCATTGCCGAAACGCTCCATTGAATGCCGCTTATAGATCCTGAACACCTCCTCATCGAACTCAAGCGGCCCGAAATCCACCTCAACGTGGCGGTTTTTCTTCAGCAATTCCTTCTGGTTTTTTGAGGGTTTGAAATCTTCAGTCCTTACCCTGATCGGAACGCATGCCTGGCAGCCGCGGCAGCTCGGCCGGAAATAGTAGTATCCGAACTTCCGCCATCCCCGCCTGAGAAGCTCGTCGAGCTCCACCGCGTCCAGCTGCGACGCGAAAAAGTACCTGAATCTCCACTGCCTGTCAGGAAGATACTGGCATTGCTGCGCGTCACTCAGCGCTATTTCCTGCATCAGGATCATTGCATCGCCCCTCGAAAACCGGTAAAACCGGTCGGAAGAATTGTATCCAACACACTATTCAGGATAATGTCGTATCGTAAATCTGTCAATATTTAGATGATTTTCATATGAAATTTGTAGAAAGGAGGCGGTTTTTTTCCGATTAATAAAGTGTACGGCATAAAATCCGGTGTGCGGGTCATGAGAGTATTGACAATGGGCCGGATAGATGTACTATCTCATTGATACATTACACAATGTGCCAAACCTATTTTAAAGCGCGGGATGAATAGTGCTATCATGAAACGGAAGGTCCGCAGCCTCACCCTCACCTGTTTTATCCTCCTTGCGCTTGTACGCGGCGCCGCCGCTTCGCCGTTCATCGAGATCAATTCTGTCGATGCCACATCCGACTACCCTTCGATCAAAGTGCTCTTTACGGTAAAAAACCTTCCGAAATCACAATCGGGAGATCTCACCGAAGAGCATATTTCACTCTTCGAGGACGGATATAGGGTCAACCACACCAAACTACTGAGCATGTCTGACCAGAAGGACTTCCTCTACATGGTGTTTTCGCTCGATTCGAGCAAGCGCTGCGGACGGGAGATGCTGACCAAATTCAAGGAATCAGCAAAGGAAATCATCAACAGGGCCAACCCGAACGACAAGATCGCGATCTACCGCTTCAACGAAGAAGTCCTCATGCTGAACAACTTCACGAACTCCAAATCGGAGCTCATGCGAAGCATCGACCGGATGCGGACGATAGGATCAAAGGCGCTTCTCTACAACGCCATCTATGACTCGATAGATTTCATCAGCAGGGATTCGGGAAGCAGGCGCGCGGTCATCATATTCACCGACGGAAGAGACGACGGGAGCAGCGTGAGCGCCGACGATGTCATTTCACTCGCGAAAGATTCCGGCATACCGCTCTACTTCATCTGCCCTCCCGCGAAAAAGGGCCTGAAAACGCTTTCAAGGATCGCCCGCATGACTGGCGGCAGGATCGTGAACGACGGCGACTGCCCGAATATCACTTCCATGTATTCGGCGATTTCAGGCGCGGTAAAGAACCGTTACGTGCTCCAGTATCGCTCCATCGTCAACGCGGACGGCAAAAACCATACGATCGAGCTCAGGCTCAGGCACGGGACGCTGCGCGACAGGGAAATGGCAGAGTTCAATGTTCCGCGGACGGCCGGCATTTTCCAGGTGCCGTCGCTTTCGGTGCTGCTCTTCTCGCTTATGATTATCGTGCTCCTCGCCCTTCTGGCCGCGGCGGCGGTGCTATTGTTGAAATACCGCAGGAAAATATCGCCGCGTGACACAGGAGATGAGAAACAGCAATATTCCTTCAACATGAACCTTTCCGAAGTCGAAGGGCATGATGAATCACGGAAAGACCGCGTCCTCACGCCGACAGACCCGGAATACAGCTACACAAGGGCCTGGCTTGTTGAAAAGGACGGCCCCGAATCCGGCAAAAAATTCCCGATCTTCTGGGAACAGATCACACTCGGCAGGGACGATCAGAACACCATCGTGATCCGCGACCAGGCCGTATCCCCCCAGCACGCGAAAATCAAAAAGATCGACAAAGTCTATCTCATATTCGACCTGGCTTCGGACAACGGCACCTTCCTCAACGGCAAAAAACTCCTGCGCCCCAAACCGCTCTACGACTGGGACGAGATCAGGATCGGCCGCACGCTTTTCATCTTCCGTGGATCAAAACTTTCCTGAAATTCTGTTTTTTTCGAATCTGGGCGGATATATCCGTCTCCCCGCATTGATGGCGCTCCAATTTCAGAAAAAACATTTGCAAATTCTGCCCTCGTCACGGTAGTGTGAGAACTCAAATCGATGAAGGGGGAAGACCATGCCTATAGCAAAGTATATCAACGGTTCGATTGAAAAATCATCCTGGATCCGCAGGATGTTCGAGGAAGGCGCGGTCCTGAAATCAAAGTTCGGCGATGAGAACGTGTACGACTTCAGCCTGGGCAACCCCGATCTCGACCCGCCCGAAAAATTCTTCTCCGAGCTTTCGCGACTCGCCGCCGCCAGGGAGAAGGGCAAACACGGTTACATGCCGAACGCAGGATACCCCGACGTCACCGCCTCGATCGCCCGTAAAATATCGAAGGACCACGGCGTGGCGGTCGAAGGAAAACACGTGCTTATGACCTGCGGCGCCGCCGGAGGGATGAACATAATCTTCAAAACAATCCTCGATCCGGGCGATGAAGTGATAGTGCCCCGACCCTACTTTGTCGAGTACGGATTTTATGTAGAGAACCATGGCGGCAGGCTCGTGCCTGTAGAAACCGGTGAAAATTTCGCGCTCGATATCGACGCGATCGACAGGGCCATCACTGACAGGACAAGGGCGGTCATCATCAATTCGCCGAACAACCCCACGGGAACCATTTATCCGGCCGAGCAGATAAAGGCGCTTTCCGCGCTCCTGAAAAAGCGCTCTGAAAAGAGGATCATCTATCTCGTATCGGATGAGCCGTACCGTGACATTGTGTACGACGGCACGAGCGTCCCGAGCGTGCTGGCGAACTATCCGCAATCGATCATCGCCACATCGTATTCAAAAACGCTGTCGATCCCGGGCGAACGGATCGGATATATCGCCGTCAATCCGGCATGCGCATCCATCGACAAGCTTCTTGCCGGCCTTATCCTCTCAAACAGGATACTCGGGTTCGTCAACGCGCCCGCGCTCATGCAGCGGATCGTTTCGGCGCTTACCGACGTATCTGTCGATGTTGACGCATACAGGCGCAGGCGCGATATCTTCGTGGACGGCCTCTACGCGGCCGGATACGAATTCCCGAAGCCGCGGGGCGCGTTCTATATCTTCTGCAAGTCGCCGTTGAAAGACGACGTGCAGTTCGTACAGCATCTGCTGAAGTACAATATCCTTGCCGTTCCCGGCGTGGGTTTCGGCGGGCCGGGATATTTCCGCCTCGCCTACTGCGTTTCCGAGGATACGATCAGAAGGTCGCTGCCGAAATTCGCCGAAGCGATAAAATCCCTGCCCGCGTAAAATCCGGGCTTTCTTTACTATATTATTTTCTTGACAGCTCTGATCAATGTCGTATCTGAATAAACGTCGGATCGTCAGAAGCAAACTTTTATCAACCATCATACAAGAAACGAGGTGCGGTAATGTCAGACGGACAGGTAACAGAAAACGCGGCCGAGGGCGCGAAGAAGAAGAAAAAAATCAACAAGCTCCCGCTGGCTGAAATCACAAAAAAAATAGGCGAATACGAAAGCGCGAACCAGACGCAGGCCATTTACTACATGCATCTGATCCAGCGCAGAAAGGAACTCCAGTCATAAAGGCCTTCAGGGCAGCGCTACTTTCATCCCGTGCCCTGCATCCGGATGAAAGTAGTGCCTCATCTTCCCTCTTTAGTGAGAAGCAGGAATTCGTATTTAAGCAGGTCCTCGAGAAATTGCCGTATCACTTCATGTTCGTCCTTTTTAACGGAACCGGATGTCGCGATGAAGCGGATTTCAGGAGTAATTTCAGGCCTGATAAAATCGATAAACTGGCCGCGTCGGCACCTGTATCCGCAATACTCCGCTACTTTTTCAAGGTATGAAAATTTTATCGTATACTCATCATGCCCTTTCAGCGGGATGCGTTCCGGCATGCCGGTGCTCTTCACTCCGACCAGGCCCGCAAGCTCTTTTGCGTCTGCCGCTTCACAGCTGTGCTCGCTCAGGTAGATCGCGCGAATGCCGCTCCCGCATAATTTCACGACCGCCTCAACCGCGCCGATGTTGAAATTAAAAACACCGGTCGTCGGCCGTTCCAGGGAATAGGTGTCGAACAATTCACGCACGCGCGCAAGCGTCGAGTCTTCCGGCTCTCTGTCGAAAATCGATCGGGGCACATCGCACACCGTCGGGAAATCGCCGGCGTTCTCGTTCAGTATCGCGAGATCAAAACCGCGCAGAATCGCGTTATCGATCCTGAAAAAATCAGATTCCACAAAGCGCGCATCAAAAGACGCAAGCGTCTCCTTCTGACGGCTGAGAAGACAGAGGGATATATCGATCATCGCGGGGCGCCACCCCGGGTTGATTTCCAGCAGGTCGCGCATCAGAAATCCGTATCCCCCTCCGACCTCGACTACATCACAGGTTTCATCAAGATCGAGCGGCGACAGGATATATTTATCGAGGAGCTGACCGAAGGATAGATTTTCTCTCAGTATTCTTCTGCACGGGCTTGAGGGATCAGAAAGCGCGTTGGAGACAGTCAATTCCCATCCGAGAGAATCGAGCTCGCCGCGGTGATACGATTCTGTTTCATTGATACGGTGACTCATATCACCGAATCAGCAGGTTGCATTGTGTGCCTGAAATCACAGATCAGAAAAACAAGCACGCCAACCAGCAGTACGAGAATCGCGGCCAGGATGATCATTTTTCTCTGCTCCGACGACGGGAGGATACGGAAGTTCTGCACCTTATACTTTATCCGGAGCATGAAACTAACGAGGTTGGCGGGAAAATCATCAAAGAACCGCGAAACCGATCTCCTGAAAGAATCTGACTTACGCGGCTTCGTATCCTTATCGGGGTGCATGTCAAATCGCGCATCCACGTATAGCGCGGGATCGTCCGGATCGGCCGTAAAACTGTTTCCGCACGGACAGCTGACCCTGATCTTTCCATGGTCAATCGGGAAGCGGAGTTTTCTTCCACAGACAGCGCAGCCCTTGATGAGGTACATAGTCCTTACCGGCGTTACTTCAGATCCCGCATCTGGTTGACGATATCGGGCGTGCTTGAATAGAGTTGCTCGAGCTCTTTATCCGTAAGGCCCACAGCCTGTATCGCCTTTGTGCTTATCTCGTGGAACAGGCCGTCGCTTCCGATTCCGATCCCCGCCATGAGGCAAATCGTGTTGGCGATGTGGACGATCGATACCATCTTCATATACTGGGCAGGCGCGCGCTCAGGTTCATGGTGATAGCGAACGATGTTTCTGAGGACTTCGGGGAAGTTCCATTTCGCGAGGATCTTTTCCCCCACCTCCTGATGATCAAATCCCATCACATCGCGCTCGGCTTCCTGGAATGGAATGCCTTTTGTTTCAACTGTCGACATTATTTCCTTGAACGCGTGCTGGACGAAAAGCGCGAGCACCGTCTTTCCGACGTCATGGATAAGCCCTCCGGTGAAGACCACGTCGGCATTCTGTTTATCTTTTTTCATCAATGCGATGTTTTTCGAAAGAATTGCTACGGCAAGATCATGCTCCCAGAGCATTCCCTTCAGGAGGTCGTAACCAACGATAACTTTATTCAACACCGCCTTTGCAGATACGACCATCACCACGTCCTTCACTTCCTTCAGTCCCAGGGTGACGATCGCGCGGTCTATTGAGGATATCTCTTTCCCCTTGCTGAAGTACGCGGAATTGCACAGTTTCAACAGGTTCGTCGTGATTGTCTGGTCCTTGCTGATCTCGTTTGCAACAAGTTTGAAATCAACATCGGGATTGTTCACCATGTTGATGATTTTGGTGACGGCCTCCGGCAGCGCAGGAAGCTGTTCGAGATCGTTTATTACCGATTCGAGTCTTTCTTTTATTTTGATATGCATATAAGTTCTCCACTAAAAAGTCTAAACCTTATAATACATCTTTTCTTCGCCGGAAGCTTTGACCTTCAATCTTCCGTCTTCGAGGAAAAAATCTATCACCCTGCCGGAATTTCCTCCGACGTCTTCCGCGAGGATTGGAATACCCTGCTCCTCCAGAACCTTCTTTGTCATTTCAACATTATTATTTCCGATCTGTCCCAGACTCACGCTTGACTGGAACTTGAACATAGAGGCCCCGCCGGCGATCTTGGCCGACATGAACTCTTTCGTACATCCTCTTCTGAGGAGTTCTTTCACAAGGAGTGGAATAGCCGAATCAGCGTACTTTTCCTCTTTACCTTCACCCTGATTCTTTGGGAGAAGAATATGCGCAAGCCCGCCGATCTTTTTATTCCGGTCATAAATGCATATTCCCACACAACTTCCGAGGATTGTCCTTAACATTGAAGGATTTTCTCCTACCTTGAACTGGGCCACCCCGACATTTATCAGTGCATCCATATTCTCATCTCTGAATGAAATAGATTATCCTTAATTATACGCAATGAAACAGGCTTTTTTGTATGTTTTCACCTTCTCCGGCAATTGCAACCATTTTATTAGAGCAACCCGTAAAAATTACTCTCCCCGGCCTCTCCAAGCCCATAAATGATTCATGTAAATTACGTTTAATCCGATAATTACATAAAGGGAAAAGTCATTCCTGTAGCCTTTATATTATGTCTCATATAAATGTAATGATAAAATCTCATTTCTCACATTTCTGCATGATGTCACTTATCCTGGCAGCGATGGCGCTCTTTGCCCCCCTGCCTGCCGGTGCCGGAGAAATCCAATCTCTCACGGACCTCAATCTTTTCAACAATCAGATAAAATCCATCAGGTCGGATATAAGGAAAAGCCTCTACATCACGAAAAGCAACAAAGAGCCGGAACTCCTTCCCGAACTGCGGTTTTACCGGTATCAGGCCAGAAAGGACGATACGTTCTGGAAAATTCTCGCCAGCTCATCTTCCAATATTGATACGCTCATGACCGTCAACAACCTTTCCACCCCTTTTGATATTACTCCGGGAAAGACGGTATACATCCCCAACATGCGAGGCATTCTTTTTGAAAACGAGGAAAATCTCTCGCTTTCCGGGCTCGCCCGCAAGTTCGGCGTCGATGAACGATATATCGCGCGGGTCAATAATATAAAGGGCCGTCCGGGGAATTTCGTATTCATTCCTTCCGGTGAGATATCCAGGACAGAGCGTTCACTTTTCCTCGGCACCGGTTTTATCTGCCCTATCACAAAAGGAAGAAGGACCTCGGGATTCGGTCTTCGAAGAGACCCCCTCGGCAAGTCAATAGAATTCCATGGAGGGGTGGACGTCGCCTGCCCGAACGGATCGCGTGTTTACGCCGCACGGTCGGGCAAAGTTGTGTACACCGGCTTTGATGGCGGATACGGGCTTCTGATAAAGATCCAGCACAGCCACAAGTACGAAACCTACTACGGGCACCTGAGCAGAATACTCATTAAAACAGGTGACACCGTGAATAGGGGAATGTTGATAGGTCTATCCGGCAACACGGGGCGTTCAACCGGCCCTCACCTTCATTTCGAGGTGAGGAAAAACGCACGCCCGGTAAATCCTTACATCCTCACCGCCAAATAATGCCGCCTTCCTGTTGCTAAAACAACTCAGTAGCGAAACACCGCGCGCCTGTATCCACCTTAATCGATGCTGTCAAGAAGACTGTTGAGGTCATCACCGTCTTCAGGATACTCGGCAGTCAGAAACGTCACGAGGAGCTGCATCTCTTTTTTCTTGAAGTTCTGGAGAATTTCGTTTCTTATCGTATTGGCAAGCGGCACCGAATACCTTTTGTTCTTTCCGGGAAGGATAATCAGAATCTTGCTTCGATCTATCCTTACTGAAAAATCATGGTCTGAAAGCCTGCTCCTGATAATATCCTCAAACATCAGGATTATCTTTTTTGCCTCGGCAATTCCATATATGCTGTAATACCTTTTAAAATTCTTTATTGAAAAAAGTACCAGGGTCAGCGGGATCTGGAGGTTTCTGGCGTTTTCAAGTTCTCGATCAACCCTTTTCAACACCGGATCGATATAATCGAGATACATCAACTCACGCATATCATATTTCTTGATATTGTTGATATAGGGAAACAAAATCTTCGTCAGCCGTGAAAGTTTTGACTGGATTTCACGCTCGCGTCCCTCATCAGATATATCGGTTACGAGAACAAACCCTTCAAGATGTATCCCGAGCTTTAACGGATAAAGCCAGAACCGGGACATCATTCTGAGCTGTTTTTCATTGAATGCGTCGCTGATAATTTTCATCCTTCTGAAATCGTCAGCGATAAAATCATCTTTCAGTTCTTTGATAAACTCGATGAAAGGATGATTGTAAGGAAATGAATGAGTGTAATCACGCAGCTGGATCACATCATCAGAATCACTGTAAAAAATGCTGTATTCATCATTCCGGTCGTCTTTTATAAAAACGCCATAGGATACTATTCCAAGCTCATCAAATTGCGCCTTGAGCATATCCCCGAACCGCTGAAGGTTCGTATCCCCGAGCATACGGTATTGAAGGGAATCAACATATTCTATCAGTTCAAGTTCGCCTTTGTGGCGGACGTTTTCCTGCTGCAGTTTTTCCATTAACGTGATTTTATGAAGCGCGATGGCCGACACTTCGCATACGGCGCGGATAAAATCCTTCTCCTCATCGTTATAATCACCTATGGTGATTTTATCACCCATCACGACCGCGCCAATTACCGTTCCATTATAATTGAGCGGCGACACAAGACGTCCATCGATTGAAACAAATTTATAGTATTCATCCTTGTACGTCTGCTGGTTTTTATACTCATCAAGATCGATTATTTTTTTGCCGCTTATAATCTGCATCATGATGCCTTCGGAACACTCGAAGAAAAGCTCTTTATTCCTGATCGTCACTCCGCGCGAGTCTCCGACAATCCAGCGGCTTTCATTGTTCACATCGCCGATTAATATTGAAGAGGATGATGCCCCGATCTGCCCCATTATCGAGAAAAGGACCACGTCATAAAGATCTCTCCTTGTTTCAGAGCGGAGTATTTCCTTTCCTATTTCATACAACACGATGAAATCCTGAAACTTTTTATCGCGTTTAACATGCTGCTCATCAGCTTCGGCTGCCGCTTCCGTCTGTGGCCGTTCCCTGGCATCAACAACTTTCCTACTGTCAATATCGCCGGCCGGCTCATATGCCGTATTTCGAATAATACTTTCTTCTGTTACCTGTTCAGCAACTTTGTCTTCACTGTTCTTATCGGCCACCATCTCTGGCGCTTCAACGGCTTCCGGCATATCCGCGACTTCAGCGGTTTTGAATGCCGCTGACGGATCGTCTTCAACGCCAAACGCCTCATTATCCGCTACCGCATACCCTGATCGCCTGGGCACCGCCGACTCTTTCTCATCCTTGATATGAGGTTGCGGCTGAATCGTCGCCTTTGGCTCTTCCTTCTGTTTTTTCAGCACATCAAGAGGAGATGTGTCATCAGATTTAGGAAGAGAAAAGATATCCTCATCCTTATCTATAATGTTTTCATTTCTCGATTCACCTTCAGGATGTTCACCTGCGGCAGTCGCTTCCGGTTCCATTTCTACAAACTCTTTCAGGTCATCATCACTCAGGGAAACAATATCTGAATCGGATAGCTGCTCCTCTCCGATGCTGCCCGCTCTCTCATCCTTCATATTTCCAACTTCAACTCCGTCATTGACCTCATCGACCTGAATCATCTCGACAGGTTCATTGCCGCCTGTTTTATTATCCGGGCGGGACTCATACTCGCCGGCCTCGACATTTTCAGATATAAATTCCGTCTCAGCAGGCCCCTTAATACGGTCTATCAGGGTTTCCTTGCCCTGACTGTTTATCTGCTGTTTATATTTATACGCTTTTTCCAGTAATCCCATACTTACCGTTCCAGATCATGAAGCACCTGTGTATACAGATTAAAGTACTCGGACTCCGCGAATTTCCGTATGACTTCTTCGGGCAATTTCTCAAAAAGACCGTCAAGATATTTCAAAAGCCTCTTTATTTTATCCTGTTTTTCGACAGGCATTGTAGCGGTAAATCGCTCAACATCCATTTCATCATCAAGTATAAATACGCTGTCGCTGATATCCGTTACTTCAGATACTGCATCTTTCTGCCGCTCCGTTCGAATTACGCTGAGCCTTGCCTTTATTTCCTCAACATCCTCTTCGAAAATAATCGCGCTGGCGCTTTCTATGTCTTCCTCAATACTCCTTTTCTCTTCCTCGCCGAGGCTGGCCGGACTGGCTACGATATAATCATATTTTTTCAGCAGTTCCCTGTCTTCTTCGGGCTCATTATATCCGACACGAATGTTTTTTGCTATTTCCTTTAAATCAATTCCTTCATATTCCCTTTTAAACACAGATTTTTCGATCGTATCAAATTCCTTATCCGTAAGCCCGAACAGCTCAACCGCGTTGGTGATCTCACCCCTGTCCCTTATCCCTGCCGATTTTTCCAGCTTTTCATGATACTCATAATACTCCGGAGAAATAAAAATGCGATCAACAAAAGTGATGTCTTCCTCACGGAAAATATATTTTTCCTCAGACTCTATCAGTAAATCCTCGAAAGCAGGAGCAGTTCCGCTCATTATTGACGCGATTTTTTCTTTATCCTCTTCTATATTCGCCTCACGAAGAAGGACCGAATTGCCCTCAACGACCTCCACCATTCCTGCTGTAATCCTCTCGAGCTCATTCTCTTCAAATATTTTCTCATCGATCCGGCTTCCGCCTTTATCAATCGACTGATCATCTATAATGAATACATTCTCGCCTGTAGGAATCCCTGTAATTTCTTCCGGTAAAACCTCTATTTCAATTTCCCGGGGCATGTCCCCGGCAAGCTCGATTTCATGAACCGCTTCCACTTCGGGCGGTATTTTATCCGATTCCAGCTCAATTCTCACTTCTTCAGGGGGGATATCAGAAACTGCAAACTCAACATTTTCTTCTTTTGCTTCCGGAGCCCGTTCTTCCGAACTGACTCCCTGTAATTCCTGTAATGATTGTGACTCTTCTGATTGCACTTCGTCATGCTCTATTACGGCAGGCGTGGAGGTTTCCAGTTGCTGTTCCATGACGGATACAGGAGCTTCCTCCACACCGGTCAAGATATCTTCTTCAACCGCTGTCTCTTCGGCGGACATTCCAGTTTCTCTGACTTCCTCTTCGCCGCCCTTATCCTTTTTTGCGAGTTCAGACTGAAATGAAATATCCTCTTCCATTTCTTTGAGAATCGCGTCTATATCCTTCTGAAAGGATTCATCATCGGATATTATTTTTATATCAACCTTCTCACCGTGCTCATCTTCTACAGGCATGAGGTCTATCTCCTCAAGCTCTTCTATCAGATCCTCTTCGGAAAGAAGTAAAATTTCCTCGGTTGCAACCTTTTCCGCTTCTCTCAGGTCAATCGCTTTGAAGTCTTTGACGGTGAAACTCTTCTTCTCTTCACCGCTGATATCTATTATAATTTCACTTATCCGCTTTTCCCGCTTCGCTCTTTCCTCATGATCCGCATCTGATTTACCAGCTTCCTCCTCAACGGCAATCATCCCTTCCGTTTCATCTGCGACAGGAGTCGGCTCCCTTAAAGCATCACCTTCGAGATCGCTCTGAAGGATTATAAATTCGTCATCCAGTGAGTCAAGGTCGGGAAGCTCATCTCCGTAACCGGGGACGGAACCGTTCTTTGCCTCTATTTCGCTGATTCCATTTATCCTGTTTGTTTTAATATCGACATCGAGGCTCAATGCATCTTGTTCAGGAAATAGTTCGTTACTGACCAGATTGTCAGGTGGGCTGGCATGATCACTTCGCATGTTCGAAAGGCTTTCATCATCAACTATGGTAATGATCTCATCAAGAAGCTCTGCTTCGCTCCTGGCGTCTCCGGGTTTTTCTACTACGGCCGCAGCACCTGTTTCAATACTGACCGTTTTTTCCAGTTCTTCATGTGACAGTTCATCCGCTCTATCATCCGGGAAAATCTGAGCCGCAACAGGCGCGCCTGAAACCGTTCCATGGTCAGCTGAGGTGATAGGTTTGCTGATATCTTCCGCTTTTTTCCCGTCTACTTCCAGCGACATCAGTTCGATATCAAGATCTGTCTGGGGGCTTTTTAAAACATCGGGACCGTGAAGAATCACCGTCTCATCGACAATTACTTGAGGAACCGTTTTAGCCTCTGCAAAATCTGATATATCCTCAAGATCAACATTCACATCAGGAATGACAGGTTCGATCTCACTCTTCCCGGCATGCCGGTCGAGTGCGTCATCAATCACAACAATATCTATATCCGGCAATCCGGTGATTTCCTCAAAGGTCTTCCCCTCGCGCCGGACCGTCTCATGTGAACTTTTACTTCTTTCCATTTTATCGAACCGATTTTATCTTTTCCAATTGTAATTATTAATCAGATCAGGGATTGCTTTTTTACAGCATTCTATAATTAATATACAATAGTATTTTTAATACAGTTCTTTTTTTCCGTTTTATGAGGACGTGTTTCTGGAATCCCCATTGTTATAACTATCGACAATTTTTACACCTATATTGATTACATTATTCACAATAAAAACAGAAAAGGATGCCTTTCGACATCCTTCCTTTTGCTATATACATTATTTTTTCTTTAAGCTAAACTGATGCTACTTTCAATCTCGCCTTCAGCTTTCTGACTTCAAGGGCAATAAGTTCTCTCTCGCCGAAATCTTCAGGTTTCTCACGCGACATTATGTCGTTGAGCATATTCTGAATTTCGTCTTTCGAAAGCTCTTTCTTGCGCATCGCCACCTCCGCGAGTACGATCAACTCGTTATCACGGATTTCGACGATACCGCCCTCAACTATTAAGCGTTCGATAACATCACCAGTGTACAACCTCACTTCCCCATAACCAAGCTGGGATACCAGCGGAATATGGTTATAGAGAAATCCTCTTTCACCATCATACGCCTGTACGACCGCAAAGTCAACATCGCCCTGGTAGAGGACTCTGTCAGGCGTAATGACCGTACACGTAATTTTCATTGCCATAGATCAACCACCTGCCAGCTTCTTCGCTTTCTCTATCGCTTCGTCAATGGCACCAACCATGTAGAACGCCTGCTCGGGGAGGTTGTCATGCTTTCCGGCAAGAATCTCCTTGAAGCTCCTGATCGTTTCTTCAAGCTTTACAAACTTACCTGACATACCGGTAAACTGCTCAGCAACGAAGAACGGCTGAGAAAGGAACCTTTCAATCTTACGGGCACGCTGTACAAGAAGCTTATCTTCTTCTGAAAGCTCTTCCATACCGAGAATCGCGATAATATCCTGAAGGTCTTTATAACGCTGGAGGATACGCTTTACTTCCATCGCTACATCGTAGTGGTCTTCCCCGACAAGCTCGGGTGCAAGAAGTCGCGATGAAGAATCGAGCGGATCAACTGCAGGATAAATTCCCTTTTCCGCGATCTGACGCGAAAGAACCGTCTGCGCGTCGAGGTGGATAAATGCCGTCGCTGGTGCGGGGTCCGTCAAGTCGTCAGCAGGAACATAAATCGCCTGCACCGACGTAATCGAACCGTGCTTGGTTGAAGTAATACGCTCCTGAAGCTGACCCATTTCAGTGGCAAGCGTAGGCTGATATCCCACCGCCGAAGGCATACGTCCAAGGAGAGCGGAAACCTCAGAACCCGCCTGGGAGAAACGGAATATATTGTCAATGAAAAGAAGAACGTCTCTTCCTGAAAGATCACGGAAATACTCGCACATGGTAAGTGCGCTCAGCGCAACACGGAGACGAGCTCCGGGAGGCTCGTTCATCTGACCGTATACAAGGCATGCCTTGTTGATAACGCCTGACTCTTTCATTTCAAGCCAGAGGTCATTTCCTTCACGAGTCCGCTCGCCCACACCTGCGAATACCGAGTATCCACCATGCTGCTGGGCAACGTTGTTGATAAGCTCCATAATGATAACGGTCTTACCGACACCCGCGCCGCCGAACAGTCCGGTTTTTCCACCTTTGATATATGGAGCGAGAAGGTCGATAACCTTAATGCCGGTTTCGAAGATCTCAGCTTTCGGCTCTAACTGATCAAAACGCGGAGGATCCTGGTGGATAGGTCTGAACTCTTTTGCCTTAAGCTCAGGGCCTTTGTCTACCGGACGTCCCAGCAGATTGAAAATACGACCTAGAGTCTCCTCGCCAACCGGAACTGATATAGCAGCTCCTGTATCGCGTACAGGTGTTCCCCTCTTGATGCCGTCAGTCGATCCGAGAGCAACGCAACGGACCCGATTGCCGCCGAGGTGCTGCTGGACTTCACAGGTGAGCTCAAGTTTCTGACCCATAACTTCATAATCGAGCACCAATGCATTATAAATTTCCGGTAAAGTGTCCTCGGAAAATTCAGCGTCAAGGGTAGAACCAATTACCTGAACAACCTTTCCTATATTCTGACTCATAACATACCCCTTATAAATGATAATTTACATATTTACATCATTTAAAGCGCAGCCGCACCGCCGACAATTTCAGCAATTTCGTTCGTGATCTTTGCCTGACGAGCCCGGTTGTAACTAACGGTAAGGTCTCGCACCATGTCATTTGCGGCATCAGTCGCATTCTTCATCGCTACACGTCGAGCGAAGTGTTCAGAAAATCCTGTCTCAAGGAAACAGGTGTATAATTTAACTTTTACATATAAGGGAAATATCGACGCCAGTACCGCATACGCGTTTGGCTCGAATATATAATCCATTTTGAACTCATCCCTCTGATCAATCACATCCTTTTCCTCAGAAGCGATCGGTAACAGGCGAACAAGTGCCGGCTTCTGCGAGGAGGATGACATAATCTTCGTATACGAAAGATACACTTCATCAACTTCCCCGGTGGTAAAGAGGTTTATCAACTCATTACCGAGATCGCTTGCTTCCTTGAATGTGAATTTGTCTTCAGGATTTATCACCGATTTAAAAGACTCTTTGCCTATAAACCTGAAATAGTTGACTGCCTTCTTGCCGATCGCATACAACAACGCCTCTTTCCCTTCCTCGATTGAGAGCTTCCTCTGGAAATTAAGCGTATTATCGATCATATTAGTGTTGAATCCGCCACACAACCCTCTGTTCCCGGTAATCGTTACGACGAGAATCCTGCTGGGATTAGCCCTTTCAGCCATTAAAGGATCGTATATGTCATCAACCGCTGAGTCCCTGATATGTGAAATAATCGTATCAAGCTTCTGAGCATACGGCTTGGTCATTTCAAGCCGCTGCTGCATTTTTTTCATCTTGGCAGTCGATACCATTTCCATGGTCTTAGTAATTTTTTTGGTATTACTAACCGATTTGATACGTTTCCTTATCTCTCTTGGTGTTGCCACGGCCAATTACCTTCTTTCTTAAATTTTCTTCTGGGCCTTCACCTTATCTGGCAAGCTTTGAAAGATATGCTTCCGCGAATTCACCTGCCACCTTGTTCACCTTATCCAAGCTCTTCAGCTCGCCGGTTGACCGTATCTCATCAACAAGCTCAGGATGCTGCTCATTGAGGAATTTAATATAATCTTTCTCAAAAGCCCTTACCTGCTCCACCGGAACCTTGTCAAGGAATCCCTGTGTACCGGCATATATGATCATAACCTGATCAGCGACATCCATTGGCTCGTACTGTTTCTGCTTGAGAATCTCAACCATCCGCTGGCCTCTGTCGAGCTGCTTCTGAGTGGCCGGATCAAGTTCAGTGCCAAGCTGTGCAAAAGCTTCCAGTTCCCTGAACTGAGCGAGGTCGAGTCGCAGTGAACCTGCGTATTTCTTCATAGCCTTGATCTGAGCATTACCACCCACGCGGGATACGGAAATACCGACATCAACCGCAGGACGAACGCCCGACGCGAAAAGACCAGGCTGAAGATAAATCTGACCGTCGGTAATCGAAATAACATTAGTAGGAATATATGCCGAAACCTCACCTTCCTGCGTTTCAATGAGCGGAAGGGCTGTAAGTGATCCGCCGCCATTCTCATCCGAAAGCTTCGCAGCGCGCTCGAGAAGACGAGAGTGGCAATAGAAAATGTCACCAGGATACGCTTCACGTCCGGGAGGCCGCCTGAGGAGAAGTGAAAGCTGCCTGTATGCATTTGCCTGTTTGGAAAGGTCATCATATATACAGAGTGTCGCTTTTTTCTTTTCATACATAAAATACTCAGCCATCGCACAACCGGCATAGGGAGCGATATACTGGAGAGGAGCCGGATCGGAAGCACTGGCGTTTACGATTATCGTATAATCCATCGCTTTGTTCTGCTCAAGTTTCTCAACAACCGCCGCTACAGTCGACGCCTTTTGTCCGACCGCAACATATACGCAGATCACGCCTTTTCCTTTCTGGTTAATAATCGTATCAATGGCGATAGCGGTCTTTCCGGTCTTCCGGTCACCGATGATAAGCTCACGCTGTCCTCTTCCGATTGGAATCATGGAGTCGATAGCTTTAATACCAGTCTGAAGCGGTTCTTTTACGGGCTGCCTTTCAGCAATGCCCGGAGCCATAAACTCGACAGGCCTGAGGCCGGATCCATTGATCGGACCTTTATTGTCAAGTGGCATTCCGAGAGGATTAACTACCCGGCCGAGAAGTTCCTCACCTGCCGGAACCGCGAGAACTTTCTCTAGCCTTTTTACCTGGAATCCTTCTTCAATTGTCAGGAAATCTCCCAGAATAACAGCACCAATCGAATCTTCTTCAAGGTTGAAAACAAGACCGTTCACGCCATTCTCGAATTCAAGCATCTCACCGGCCATCGCGTTTGACAGACCGTAAATCTTCGCAATACCATCACCGACTTGAATAACAGTACCAACTTCGCTGACATCCAATTCAGACTTATATCCGGCTATCTCTTTTTTAATTATAGATTTTATCTCTTCTGTTTTAATCTTCATATGCCACTTCGCTCCTGACTTTGCTTAAAAGTAGTTTTTCTCTTATATTTTTAAGATCCTTCGATATGGATCCATCAATAATTAAATCTCCAATCCTTATAATAATTCCGCCTATAATCGACTGGTCGACTTTCTCTTCTAATATAATCTGCTTTTTGAACTTGTCCTGCAGAGCGCTTTGAACTTTACTTAAAACTGATTCTTCAAGTTTTGTACTGGATATTACCTTAACCCTCAGTCTGTTCTTTTCAACATCCAGAAGCTGACTCAAGGATTCATATACTTCCTCAATGATCGAATGACGATCATTATCAATCAAGACACTGAAAAAGTTGATAATTATATCTGATAACTGGTTTTTGAAAACCTTATCAATAAGGCTTTTCTTTGATTCCTTCGTAAAACCGGGTGCTTTCATGTAGTGGAGGAAGTCAGCATCTTCCTTTAAAAGATCTATAATGAATTTCAATTCTTCAGCAACTTGATCAAGGATATTTTGTTCCTTCCCAATTTCAAGTAAAGCACCTGCGTATACCCTTGCGACCTCATTGACTACCACAGCACCACCCCACCATTTTTTATTTGATGTAAAGATAAGGACAGCTCAGTATTACTGAACTGTCCTTATCTTCGAAAGAGCCTCTTCTACATAGCCCTTTTGATCTTCAGGTTTTAAATTCTTTTGAATAATCTTGGATGCTATTTCAGTAGACAAGTTGACTATCTCCGACTTTACTTCTTCGAGCGCTTTGTCTTTTGCAAGCACAATCTCTTTTCGAACCGTCTCCATCAAATCATGCGCCTCACGATTCGCCTTTTCGACGATCTCGTTCTTGATCCTCTCCGCGTCAGCCTTGCCTTCGGCAATAACCTGGGCAACTTGAGCATGAGCCTTATCCATCAGAGCTTTGTGCTCAGTAAGCTGCTTTTCCGCTTCAATGCGCATCTTTTCCGCATTTTCGATGTCCGATCGAACCTTTTCCGCTCTCGCATCCAAAGCTTCTACTATGGGTTTCCACGCAGCCTTCCACAGGATCAGTAATAATACGACAAACGTTATCACCGTCCACAGGAATAAACCCGGATCAACCTTTAACAGACCTTCTTTAATGACTTCCATAGCATGCTTCCATTTTTAAAATTTCATTTGATCCCTTTGCAAAAAACGACACACTCGCAATTGACTACTAAACAGCACCACTCAGATTAATGAGCGGCCGGAGCAGCAGGAGCGGCTGTCTGAGCAGCAGGAGCAGGCGCGGGAGCTGCAGCAGGAGCCGGAGCCGTCTTCGTCGCAAGCATAAACGTAACAACAAGCGCAAAGAACGTGAAACCTTCGATAAGAGCAGCTGCGATAATCATAGCCGTTCTCAAATCACCGCTCAACTCAGGCTGACGAGCCATACCTTCGAGAGCACCAGTTGCCAGCTTACCAATACCAAGAGCAGCACCAAATACGATTAAACCTGCACCAAAACCTGCACCTAAGAACGACATCCCTAATGCGCTTTCCATGTGGATTCCTCCTAATAAGTTTATAATTTGATTTTCGTTACTTAACTATATATTATTATATAATTAATTTTTTGAGCGCAAAACAAACCGTGCCATCAGTGCGCATGCATTGAAGACCCGATGAACATCGCCGTAAGAGACGCGAATATATATGCCTGGATAAACGCGACCAGAAGCTCCAGCATATCAATAAGCAACGCGCCGGTTACGGAACCAATGCCAACCCAGTAGCTCTGAAACATCATGACGAGATATATGAATATTATTATCACGATATGCCCCGCAGTCATGTTCGCAAAAAGTCGAACAGTAAGAGCAAAAGGCTTGATAAGAAGACCCATCAGCTCAATAACCCACATGAGCGGGAAAAGGAAGATCGGAATACCGTGAGGAACAACCCCGGTAATGATCCAGAGAGGCCCCTGCTTGATAGAACCGATAAGGATCATCCCCAGGAGAGTCAGAGACGCAAGACCACCCGTCACCGCAAGATTGCCGGTTGCGGTCGACATGCCGGGAACCAATCCCATAAGATTACAGAAAAGAATGAAGAAGAAGAGACTGCAGAAATACGGCATCGCCTTTTTGATGTAATGATGATCGAAATTAGGCTCGACGATATCATCATGCACGAAGCTGATCAACACTTCCCACATCTGCACCCAGCGGGAACTCGAACCCATTTTCGCCTTCTTGATTTTCCTGGCAACGGGAACAAACACCAGAAGACATAAAAGCGCGGCAAGCCACATCATGAGAACCCAGCGAGTAATCCTCATATCAAAAATGCCAAACAATTTGTCTTTTAATACCGTATTATTTAAGTCACTGATGAATTTAATGAAGAAGTTAGCGTCGGGACCGGCAGTAATCACATGATCGGTAAGGTGATGCATTACGATATCACTTACCGACTCCCCCTCACCGCTTCCATGAGAGGCAAAAAAGCCGGTTACGTTTTGAAGCAGATGTACCATCACTCAATATACCCCGCTTTTTAATTTTATTTTTATATTTACTGATTTACTCAATTGAATGATTACGTTATGTTATGTCGTCTTAAAGCCACTTGTTCCTTTTCTGTTTTTCCTCACTTTTCTCTTCGCGAACTATCCTGTCAACTTCTTTAAGCCCGCGGAGCAGATTATACAAACCAGCCCCCATCCCCGCCACGGCACCAATCATCACAAACACCGGCATCGTGCCAAGCCTTTCATCTAATTTAAAACCACCATAGACAAAGAGGATGAGTATGAGCGCCAATTGCAAACCGGCCGTTGAATAGGCAATGAATGCATTTACGGATTTATTACCCAATCGTAACCTATACGCTCAAAATATTTTCATCCATACAACCAGCACACCTTTATTTGTCAACAAAATAAGTTTACCCTTCTACGAAAAATTTTTGATAATTTTTTTTATAGCGATAATATTAATCAATTTTGCTCATATTATGATTTTTATTCACAATATCAAATATAATTTTATGTGCTTTATTATTTATCTTACAATTTATACTATATATGTATGTTTGAAATTGAGCTTCAATAAAAAATCATTTTTCCAAATTTGTCTCCGATCATATGGTGAATTCCGCTCCCGTATTAAAAAAGTGATGCCTTTTATTAATCTGTTAAGGGCATTTTTTTTCATGACGATAATAGTTACATATTTGATTGGATTTTTCACTACGACGGCATTTGTATGCTTAAAGCCGGGGAAATTTCTTCAGAACCACATACATCATAGAATGCGAAAGGATTGCAAAGTGAAGATATCGATAAAAACGATCGAATTGGATAACGAAGTAATCGCCAACTGCCCCGAGCTTGACATCAACTGTTATGGCGCTTCACGCCGTGATGCGGTCAGGCGCCTGATGAATGTTCTGCATTTTTATATCGATTCAGCACGCGATTTAGGTCTCGATGTCGAACAGTTTGACGACGTCTGCGTTGACGGCGAAAACAGCATGTCCATCCACACCCGTGAAATGGTTTATCAGAAAACAGGCTTCATTAACTGAACCCCCTCCTGATTTTCAGGATTTTTTTTGTCGTTTGCCATCCGGATTTATCACTACTATTCCGAGTGATATCAATCACCGCTTTTTTGAAAATATCAAAAGTATATTTCCGGAGGACGGTAATGAATCAGGTGGCGCCCCGTCAGGACGACAATTTTATCCGTTGTTACTCGCGCTTTTCAAGATCGGTTTTTAAAATGGTAAACCGCTATGTCGACAATCCCGATATCGCGGAAGAACTTATGCAGGACATATACCTGAAGCTGTACCAGCGATCCGTGCCTCTTGATCCGGATCACCCCACAACAGGAGCGTACCTCCTCACCATAGCAAGGAACGCCGCATTCGATCATATTAAAAACATGAAACGCCAGGTTGCGGTCCACAGTTTTGCAAATATCGAGGAAATCGAATCAAACGATCCCGACTTATTACAGCTGGATAATTACGTTATCAACGGAGAAATCATATCCACCCTGCATGATGTAATCGAGTCCCTCCCCTCAGATGAAAAAGAGGTCATACTCGAGCGTGTGTTCCTGAACAAACAGATATGCCAGATCGCAAGAGAACGCAGATCGTCGACATACCTCACAGGAAAGCTACTCAGGAGCGCCATGCGTGTTATCCGTACAAGGATGCAACCCTATTTCGCGGAATAAAACCGTGACAGCAGGCGGCAGCCTGATAAGGATTTCTTTTTTTTCTTGAACACTGACGCCGCTATTGATAGAGTGCCTTTCATTCTTAACAGTATTATCAGATGGAAGATCCTCACCCATGATCAAAAAAACGCATGCGCCATCGATTGATCCCGAAAGCGCGCTCATGATGATTCTTGAAAAGACTCATCCCCTCGGAGGGGAAGAGTCCTCACTTACCGACGCGCTCGGAAGGATCGTCGCCGCCGACATAGTATCCGACACAAACATTCCTCCGGCAAGCAACTCGGCAATGGACGGCTATGCGCTCCACGCGCGCGACACGGCAGGCGCGACGCGCCAGGCCCCGGCTTCCATCTCAATCGCGGGCGAGATCAGGGCCGGCGGGGAATCCCTTGACGGGAGGGTCCTCCCCTCTCAATGCGTGCGGATTATGACGGGAGCCCCGATCCCTGAAGGCGCGGACGCGGTCATACAGGTCGAGGACACCTCCGAGAGCGGCGGGAAGGTGCTGGTGTACAGGAAAGTTGTATCCGGCGAAAACATACGCAATGCGGGTGAGGACATCGCCACAGGCCAGACCGTCATTAATAAAGGCGATCGGCTCGACCCCGCCGCTATCGGCCTCCTCGCGTCGCTCAACAGGAGCATAGTGCCGGTGTACTGTCGCCCCTCGGTGGCGATCATCTCAACCGGCGATGAGATACTCGATGTCGGCGAGCCCGGCCCCCCCGGGCGCATTCGCAACAGCAACGCATACACGCTCATGTCCGAAGTAAAAAAATACGGCGCCATTCCGTATTATATCGGGATAGCGCGGGACACCATCGAAGATACGCGCGCCAAATTCACCGAAGCGTTCAAGCACGATATCGTGATCAGTACCGGCGGCGTTTCGATGGGCAAATACGACCACGTAGCCGAGGTCATGAGGGGGCTCGAAATCGAGATTTTCATTGAGACAATAAAGATGAAACCCGGCAAACCGTGTATTTTCGGCGCCAGGGGCACTCAGCTTTTTTTCGGACTCCCGGGGAATCCCGTCTCCACGATGGTTTCGTTTATTCAGTTCGTTCGTCCCGCGATCCTGAAGCTTATGGGCGCGACGAGGCTCCGCAAACCCCTTGTGCACGCAACAATAGAAGAAGAAATATCAAAAAAGCCCGACAGGACCCATTACATAAGAGGTTTCTTTGACATCAGGGATGGCGAGCTACATGTCACATCGACAGGCCCTCAGGGCTCGGGGATACTGCGCTCGATGCACGAGGCCAACTGCCTCATCATACTCCCCGAGGGAGTCAGCAGGGTATCGGCGGGGGACCGCGTCATTATCCAGATGACCGGACACGAGGAGATAGCGTGACGCGCAAAGGGATTCTGCTCTACTCAGGAGGACTCGACAGCCTCCTTGCCGGAAAACTCCTTCTCGACCAGGGCATAGACCTTATCGGCATTCATTTTATTCTTCCTTTTACAGCGCCCGATATTGATCCCGAGGAGCTCAAGCCTTCTGCCCTTGCCCGAACAATCGGCCTGCCGCTCATTCACCGCCGCTGCGACCGCGAATACATGCAGATCGTCAGGTCCCCCGCCCACGGACACGGCAAGCACATCAACCCATGTATTGATTGTAAAATTTTCTTCCTCAAGAAAGCCGCGGAGGCGATGCGCGCGGAAGGCGCGGCTTTCGTCGCGACGGGCGAGGTCATCGGCCAGCGCCCCATGTCGCAGATGAAAAACACTCTCCGTTTAATAGAGAAGGAAAGCGGTCTCGAGGGGATGCTGCTGCGCCCGCTTTCTGCCAGACTGCTCAAGCCCACAAAAGCCGAGATCGAAGGAATCGTCGATCGCGAAAAACTTCTGGATATCACCGGCCGCGGAAGAAAATCGCAGATGGCCCTGGCCGGGCAGTTCGGCATTGAAGACTACAGCCCGCCGGCGGGCGGATGCCTGCTTACCGACCGCTTTATCGCACAGCGGGTTCGCGACCTTCTCGACCACCATGAAACCTATTCCATGCCGGATGTATACCTTCTCACCATCGGCCGCCACTTCCGCCTGAACGAATCGACAAAATTCATTGTTTCGCGTGACGAAGCGGAAAACATCGAGCTGGAAAAATACCGTAAATCCGCGGATTACTTTTTCACTCCTGCATTCAAAGGCCCGGCCGCGCTGGCGCTGGGCCCTCTCGGAGAGGAGGACTTTTCGACAATTGCAGGCGTACTGGCCCGTTACGGAAAGACCACTACTGGTGAGCCGTATATTACCATCTATCGCCACGGCGAAGAACTCCTCACGTTGCCCGCGCCCGGCCCGGTTGACGACAGCGTTCTCGACACAATGAGAATCTGACTTCCCCCGGCACGCAAATCATGTTTTCCCCCGCTCCGGGAATTCCATTTCTGCTTGACAGTATTACCATATAAATATCTAATTTTATCATTCTCCGCAAGAGGAAGAATGCTGAGCATATCGGTTGAAAATCTCGCGACTGTCGTGATTATCCGCCTTGGCGGCAGGTTTTTTTTCGAATCAGCGGATGAGATCGAGGAAGTCTGGCAGAACGTATTAAAGGGGGCCCCCCGCATTGTCGCGTTTGACTGCGCGGATCTCGAGAATGTCGACTCTGTAGCGCTGGGAATATTCGTAAAACTCAACAACCAGGCAAACGAAAGGCATACACGGCTCGTTTTTTTTGATATAAATTCCGGAATCGAGCACTTAATGACGGTATCGCGCCTTAACATGCTGCTGACACTGACAACACGGGAGCACTTCGAGAGCAACTATCGTTCTCAGGCTAGCAGAAACTGAATAAATACGCAATAAGGATCAAGAAAGAACGCTGAGGCGTATGGATAATCAGCAGTATCACCTGGCAGGGAATTTGCAGGAAAAGATAAAACGCTGAACAGGAACGGAAAAATGATCATTGCGGAAAAAACAATCGGCCCTCATACGATCATAGAAGTCAACGGCTTCCTCAACAAGAAAAATGTATCCATTCTTTCAGACGCCCTTTTCGGATACATTCAGAAAGAGTACAAGAGCATCATCCTCGACCTGAGAAATCTCAACTACATGGACAGCGCCGGCCTCGGTGTTTTTATCGCCTGCAAAAAAGAGATGGATGCCCGCAACGGCCTGTTCGCGATATTATCACCCAACAAAAACGTGCTTTTTTTGCTGCAGCTCGTGGCCCTTGACGACTTTTTTACCATTTATGAGGACGAAAGCGCCCTCCCCGCCCAATAACCGCCGTTTTGGCCATAATGTTTAAAAACTTCATTAGGCATTATTGAATATTTTTTGTTCATTATTTTTTAATGTATTTTGAATTTTTTTATTGATTATATTCATGCCATACTATAGTACTATCTACGAGGTGTAGTCTTTTCGATTAAGAGCTCGATTCACTTTTATGGCCATTGCGCCGTTTCAGGGGAGGTAGCTCATGAATATTCACCAGAACCCGAGCAATCAGTTTAAACGGATCATAAGGACCGACAAAAGCGACGCGGCCGCCCTTATACAGGACGCGCATCATTACCTGAGCGCCCTTCACGATTCGGGCCTTGCGTCTTCGGTCGATTCAAACACGTTTCAACTCGTATTCGACGAGGTGCTTTCCAACGCCATTCAACACGGAAACCGCAACAATCCCGACAAACGGATCGCGGTCAAAATCACGCCCCTGCCGGACAGCCTTATTATTACCGTAAAGGATGAAGGGGCCGGATTTTCCCCCCGCACCATCTCCGATCCGCGCGACACTGAAAACATAAACAAGAACAACGGAAGGGGGCTTTTCATTCTCCAGAACATCGCGGAGGTTTCCTGGAACGCCCAGGGCAACTGCGTGACTATCCGACTCTGATCACGTTTACACCGGCTCTCTTTTTTTCAGCAATTTACTGATGACGTTTTCAAACGTCATTTTTATTTGTTGACCTTCGCTTCCCGCGTCCATAATAGTCCCGGCAATAAAAACTGATACAATCCGATGGTGATACATGCGGGACAATAACAGGCCGGGCGGTACCGGCGGCACGGATGATTCAAGCGGGAAACGGCATCCCGCGCTTTCAAAGGTAAACCTTGACTTCATCAGGCACACCATTGTCGTGCTATCAGGCAAAGGGGGCGTCGGCAAAAGCACGGTCGCCGTCAACCTCGCCGTTTCCCTCTCACTGCGCGGCTATCGCGTCGGCCTTATGGATACCGACATCCACGGCCCCAGCGTGCCGGGAATGCTCGGTCTCGATGGGAAACGCATCGCTTCCGGAAACAGCGGCCAGCTCATGCCCGTGCGGTATGGCGACAACCTGAATGTCCTGTCGATAGGTTTTCTGCTCGACCATCCCGACGACGCGGTAATATGGCGCGGGCCGAAAAAGCTCGGGGCGATCAGGCAGTTCCTCGTCATGGCTGACTGGGGCGAACTCGATTTTCTCATTGTCGATTCGCCTCCCGGCACCGGCGATGAACCGCTGTCCGTATGCCAGCTCATCGGCAACGCCTGTGGCGCGGTGATCGTCACCACGCCGCAGGATGTCGCCCTCAAGGACGTCAGAAAATCTATCAGCTTCTGCCGCAGGCTCGGCATGCCGATTATCGGGGTCGTCGAAAACATGAGCGGATACATCTGTCCTCACTGCGGGAAGCGTTCGGACATTTTCAGCAGGGGCGGCGGTGAGAAAATGGCGCAGGCCATGAACGAGCGGTATCTCGGCGGCATACCGCTCGAAGCGTCCGTCGTGGAGAAAGGCGACGAGGGAAAACCGTTCAGCGGCGACACGACAGAGGCCGCCGGCGCGTTCGAGCGGATTGTCGATGCGATCATCGCGATTGTGAACGACAGGGACTGAACCGGGGCGATCAGCTACGTTTTTTCTCCAACACCCGCCGCCGCAGAAGCTCGCTTCGCTTTTTCACCATGGTGTCGTAATCGAGCGCAAACCGGCGGCGCGCCATTGCGCGGCGGACCCGCCTGATATATCCGCGGGAAGTG
This sequence comes from uncultured Leptospiraceae bacterium, assembly GCA_964627815.1. Lineage (GTDB taxonomy): Bacteria > Spirochaetota > UBA4802 > UBA4802 > JAGODF01 > CAZPZJ01. The sequence continues at coordinate 79,139 of CAZVKE010000011.1, read as the reverse complement.
AAGTAGTCACTCAGCGCCTTTCCGATCGGATACAACTGCGTCGACGGCTCGAAATCGCAGACCATTCCGGTATCCGCCTCATACATGCATCCGGTCACCATGGCCCACGACATATCTGCGAGGGAGTATCCGCCGCAGTCCCTGAGAATTGCACGCAGCATTCCTTCCATTTCCGGATCGGCGAAACTGAACCTGCGGTGATACATGATTGCCCCGTGGAGATGGGCGGGTGTCGCGGCGACCGCGTCCCTGTGCGCGCGCACGCAGACATGCTTCAGGAAATCGAGCATATACGGCACGGCGCCAAGGCCGGGCCGATCCTGCGAAGGCAGCGGCACATCGTTTCGGGCAAACCGCTTCCGCGGGTTCTGCGCCTGAATCCATTCCATCACGATGACGTTCGCCGACACGCTTCGCGTCCCGCCGACAAAGAGGGCCTTTTCAAAACTGAACACCGCCTCGGACGCGCGCAGTGCGATGAGCAGGCTGTGTGCCGAGGGATGCCCGCCGAAAATACCAAGTTGGTGCATTCCCGAATCGTCGCGCTCGATGGTAAACGCTATCGCGCCAAAGCCTTTTCTGCGAAGGTGGTCCGCAAGGCCGATCTCATCAAAGAGCGCGCGAATATCCTCTTCCGAAAACCGGTTCATAAACAACATCCCGCACGCTGACGTGCCGGCAAGGGATCCAAAGCCGCATTCGATGGCTTCGGATATGATCTCCTCTTCGAGAAAACCGTTCTTTTTCCTGTTACCGCTTTTCATCAGGCCGCCTTTTTTCACTGTCTTTCCACGGCTTAAGGACCGAAATCGCCACCATGACAACCAGCAGCGACACCTGGGCCGTCCCCCAGAACGCGTTCATTGAATGATTGTGGATATAGACCGTGTTCGATAGCGCCGAGGCGCGCTCGGCGGCGGCGATGGCGGCATTGCCGTTGAGCCACGGACCCAGCCAGAACGTGCCGAAGATAATCTGGGCCACCGTCATTATCCATTTTACGGTAAGCCAGTTATGCTTGAAAAAGCCCCATCGGCTCCAGATGCCGTAAACAAGGCCGGTGAGAAGGCAACCGTTCGCGCCCGGAATGATGATAAAATCATCTATCAGCTTCATGCTCATGTTGACCGCGTAGAGCTCATCTCCTCCTGACGGGCGCGCCGTGAAAAACAGTAACATGAGGGAAAACCCTCCGCCGATCCAGGTCGCCACGAAAAAAAGATGGATTATTTTAAGCCACCGGAGTCCGTTACCGCCGAGTTTTTTCATCCCACGTCTCCTCTTGCTTATCCGCCTCATTTCCATGGCGGTCATTCTTAATGTTAATTAAAATCTATAGCCGGGCAGGCGTGGCCTGTCAAGATTTTATGAAACGGGGATACAGCAATTTATAATTGACGCCGCACAGGACTCCGGAACATGTTTTCGCAAAGGGGGTCTCACTCATCGTTACGAATAATCTCCGGAGAATCTCTGATAATGTGATATGATGGAACCGGGCGGAAATATGCAGACAATAAGCCTTTTCTGAGGGAACTATGCAGATATTCAAGGAAATGTTCCACAACATAGGCCTGATCCTGGCCCTCTCCATCCTCTACAGTTTTGTATACCGGCGTTTCCATCAACGCACCGCCAGTTATCAGATATATTCAGGCCTCCTCTTCGGCATTATGGCCACGATCGGAATGCTGCTCCCCTTCCACCTCCTGCCCGGCGTCATTTTCGACGGCAGGTCGATACTGGTCAGCATCGCGGGGCTTTTCGGCGGGCCAATACCCGCAATTATCACCGCGCTGCTCACGGCGGTCGTTCGAATCCAGATGGGCGGAGCGGGAGCGCTTATGGGCGTTTCCGTGACAACGTTTTCGGCCATTTGCGGTGTCGCTTTTTTTTACATCCGCAAGCGCAAGCCGGACATTATGAGAGCGCGATACCTCTACCTCTTCGGCATCATCGTGCATATCGGCATGCTTGCCTGCACAATGGCGCTGCCTTCGGCGATCAGCATGCAGGTGTTTCGCTCGATAGCGATGCCCGTGATCGTCATATTCCCCGTGGCCACAGTCATTATCTGCAAGCTCATTCTTGACCAGGAACAGCAGGTCACCACGCGCCGCGAGCTTGAGCAAAGCGAAGACCGTTACCGGGGGATCGTCGAAAACCTTCCGGTCATGATTTGCCGGTTCCTGCCGGGAAGCGGCGTGATCACCTTTATAAATGAAGAGTTCAGCAGGTTCTTCAACATCAAACGCGAGGAGCTTATCGGCCACAGCGGCCTGAAGTTCATACCCGAGGAGCAGCGGGACAATATACTCAAGCTGATAAATTCACTGAACATCCACCGGCCGGTCATTACCCATGAATACCAGGCGACAAACCCGGACGGTCATCACTGGCAGCAGTGGATCGATCAGGCGCTTTTCGATGAATCGGGAAGGATAGTTGAATACCAGTCGATCGGAATGGATATAACCGCGCAGAAAGTCGCGGCCGAGAGGATGGAAAAATCCCTAAAGGAAAAAGAGATCCTCCTCAAGGAGATCCATCACCGCGTAAAGAACAACATGCAGGTCATCTCAAGCCTCTTGAGCCTTCAGTCGCACCACATACGCGACGAATATGACCGGTCACTTTTCATTGACAGCCAGAACCGGGTGCGCTCGATGGCGCTGGTGCACGAGAAACTTTACCGGTCCGACAATCTTTCCGAAATATCTTTCGGAGATTACATAGTCGATCTTTCGCGCGAAATAAAGAACTCGCTCATGCATGTCCCTGAAAACATCGACATAGTGATCAACGCGCGCAGCGTGCTCATAGGCATCGATCATGCGATACCGTGCGCGCTGATCATCAACGAGCTTCTCTCCAACGCCATCAAATACGCCTTCCCTGACGGAAGGAGCGGCACCATCACCATCACTATGAATAAAAAAGAGGACGGCACGCACTCGCTCATCGTCTCCGATAACGGCGTGGGCATGCCCGAAGACCTCGACTTCAGAAACACAAGGACACTTGGCCTCCAGATCGTTATCTCGCTCACGACACAGCTCAACGGATCCATCACGCTCGACGGCGCGGGCGGAACAACATTCACGCTGACGTTCTGATCGGGGCGGACTCAACTCGCGGCAGCCGCCCGAGCCGTGGTCGTCGGCAGGATCGGTGAAATCAGGGGATTTGACCCCGGAAAACAAAAGATATTGCCGCAGGAGAAACATCCCCTCCCCGAAGCACCTGCGTCTTTCCGCCCGGCACTATACAATTGACAGGCGAATGGCCGCGCCGATCTATAAAACAAATATATTTTTTTGTAATATCCCTCTTGAATTGATATACTGACATTGTTATCAATAGAATTATTATTTCGCATTAAATCGGAGGTCACATCATGAAGCTTCAAAGCAGCGCATTCGGGCCCGATGAGATGATTCCCTCGCGATACACAATTGACGGAGCAGATGTATCCCCGCCCCTGAAGTGGAGCGGAGCGCCGTCACAGGCAAAGAGCTTCGTGCTTATCTGCGACGACCCCGACGCACCCGGCGGCAACTGGGATCACTGGATACTTTTCAACATCCCCCCCGACATGACAGAGCTGCAGGAGCAGTTCCTCCTTCAGCGCAACAAGGCGCGCGGCATCCGAGGCGGCACTAACGACTTCGGAAGCCTGGATTACGGCGGGCCCGCGCCGCCGAGCGGCATCCACCGCTACGTGTTCAAGATCTTCGCGCTGGACACCATGCTCACGCTGAAAGAAGGCATAAAAAAGAAGGAACTCCTCAAGGCGATGGAAGGGCACATCATCACGCGAGCCGACCTCACGGGTAAATACACACGAAAAAAGTAGTCACCGCAGCGTCCGCCCCGGCACGAAATCCGTGCCGGGACCGGCAGAAAAATTGTATCCACCTTGACCCAGGTCAATGCGCGCCTCACGCTCCCATAGTAAATTCCTGTAAACAATCGAATCATCGATCATACAGTCAACAGGAGAAAATCATGAGCATGTTCTGCTACCAGTGCCAGGAAACGGCAAAAAACAGCGGCTGTACGCTGAAAGGGGTGTGCGGCAAGGAGGAATCCACTTCACATCTCCAGGATGTACTTATCTATGCCCTCAAAGGCATTTCGATCTACGGCGAAAAAGCGGCGGAAAAAGGCGCGATCGAGCGGGCCGCGGGAAAATTCGTCACCGACGCCCTGTTCGCCACGATCACCAACGCCAACTTCGACGACGCGAAAATCAGCTCACTCATCGGCGAGGCTATCGCGGTCAGAAACGGATTGCGCGCTCGGCATGGATCTTCGCTGTCCGGGCCTGTCCACGACTGCGCCGCATGGGAACCTTCGGGATCGGCCGAATACCTTGAGCGCGCCGAGCGGGCCAAAGTGACTTCAGAGCCCGACGAGGACGTCCGCTCCCTTCGCGAGCTTCTGATCTACGGGGTAAAAGGGATCGCCGCCTACGCGCACCACGCCGCGGTGCTTGGCCATGAGGATGACGGCATCTACGCGTTTGTCTTCAAGGCGATTGCCTCCACGACACGCGCGCATACGGCCGGGGAGATGATCGCGCTCGTCATGGAAGCGGGAAGCGTCGCCGTGAAGACGATGGCGATGCTCGACACCGCCAACACCTCGGCCTATGGTAATCCGGAAATCACCGAAGTGAATATCGGCGTGCGGAAAAACCCCGGCATCCTCATCTCGGGACACGACCTGAAGGATCTCGAGGAGCTTCTGGAGCAGACGAAGGGGACCGGCGTGGATGTCTACACGCACAGCGAGATGCTCCCGGCCCACTACTACCCGGCGTTCAAAAAATACCCGCATTTCGCCGGCAACTACGGCAACGCGTGGTGGAAGCAGAAGGAGGAGTTCGAGTCGTTCAACGGCCCGATCCTTATGACCACCAACTGCATCGTGCCGGTAAAGGAAACTTACCGGGACAGGATCTACACGACCGGCATGGCCGGATACCCGGGCGTGAAGCACATCCCGGAGCGGAAGGACGGCGTGGCGAAAGATTTCTCACAGATCATCGCGCAGGCCAAAACCTGCCCCGCGCCGGCACAGATCGAAGAAGGGACAATCATCGGAGGCTTCGCGCACAACCAGGTGCTGGCGCTTGCTGACAAGGTCGTCGAAGCGGTAAAATCCGGCGCGATAAAGCGGTTTGTGGTGATGGCCGGATGTGACGGCCGCCAGAAAGGCCGCGGCTATTTCACCGAGGTCGCGGAGACGCTCCCTAAAGACGCGGTGATACTGACCGCCGGCTGCGCAAAATACCGGTACAACAAGCTCGCGCTCGGCGATATCGGCGGCATTCCGCGCGTGCTCGACGCCGGGCAGTGCAACGACTCCTACTCGCTCGCGGTCATCGCGCTCAAACTGAAGGAGGTCTTCGGGCTTGCCGATATCAACGAGCTCCCGATCTCATTCGACATAGCCTGGTATGAACAGAAAGCGGTCGCGGTGCTCCTCGCGCTTCTCTATCTCGGCGTGAAGGGGATACGGCTCGGCCCGACGCTTCCGGGTTTCCTTTCGCCAGGCGTCGCGAAGGTGCTTGTGGAGAATTTCGGCATACGGGGGATAGGCGAGGCGGCCGGCGACGTGGAGGCGATGATGGCGGGGAAATAATTCACCGGACAGATACAGGCACACTGCAAGACTACAGGGCGCGGAGTATAATCCGCGCCTCTTTATTTACTTGCCGGAGGCGTTTCTACCTGCTTATATGGATATAGGTCGAAGAGGCGCTGGCGATCAGTTTGCCTTCGCTGTTGTAAGCGTCCGCGACCATATGCACTTTGGTCCGACCCTTCGTTTTCACCTCGGCAGTTATCTGCAGCCTGTCGCCTGGAAGGATCGGCCGGTGGTAATGCGTGAGCAGATCGATCGTCGTGGTCGCGGTCGTCCTTGTGGCCAGATAGCAGAGCGGGCCGAAGACGTTATCGAACGCGCCGGTGATGAGCCCTCCCTGCATCGTACCGGCGGGATTGCAATACTCTTTCTTCACCGGAAACGAAACGGTGAGCAGGCTGTCGGGAACAAAATCCTCAACGCGCCCTTCCATCATGATAAAACACTCAGGTGACGCTCCCAGAATTTCAATCGCAAGGGCAACATTTTCCTTCGTTTCTGTGCTGTTATAGTTTGGCATGGCCGCATCTCCGGGAAGAGAGGATAAACATATCCAATAAATGTAGTCATTTTCATCCTGCATGCCGGTTTGTCAATGACAAGGCCGGAAAAAATATTTTTTTCCGCAACACGCATGCGCCGACAGGACAGCGGCGCCCTACTCTTCGCGGGGAAGATAATCCGACCTGATATTGGTCATCGAATTATAGATCGAATTGAACGCGTCGGGACTCATCGCCTCGATCTCGCGCATGAGGCTGCGCACCGCGGTGCGCTTCGAGTCGTTCCCGTAGGGACAGGTTTTCTTCTGTTCAGGAAATCCGCGCAGTTTCGAGTATTCGGCAATTTCGCGGTCGCTCAGAAGCGCGAGCGGGCGGATAATTTCGATCTCGCCGCCGAAGAGCGGCATCTTCGGGGGCATGGTGCTGATGGAGCCCTGAAATATCATGTTCATGAGCAGCGTCTCGACGATGTCGTCCCGGTGGTGGCCTGTGGCCAGGCGGTTGCAGCCGAGCTCCGTCGTTCTGGCGAAGAGCGCCTTGCGGCGGTGCCACGAGCACTGAAAACAGGGCGACATTCCCGAAGCCGGATCGAAATCGATGTTGACCTCAATCAGATGAAACGGAACGCCGAGCGCTCCGCAGAACGACGCGACGTATTCCCTGTCGATCTCGTACGGCACCTGCGCGATGCTGATGTGGGTCGCGAAGATCTGATAATCGATCGGGATATCGCGCCTGCGCAGCGCCAGTATCTCAAGAAGCGAAAGCGAGTCCTTGCCTCCCGACACCGCGACATTGAGGCGGTCGCCGTCCTGTATCAGGCCGTAGCGGTTGATCGCCCTTCCCGCCTTCGTCCTGATCTTTTTTATGAATATATCCCCGGCCGTCTTCATCGGCTTATCCCTTTATCCCCGCGTATCTTTTCCAATCGTTGTTGACAAACCTTCAATTCCGGTCAATAATAAAATTGAGCCGGAAATTCCAAAACCGTATCATCCACGCAAAAGGAGCGCCATGAAAAGATCAATTATCTACGGCATCGTCATAATTACCCTCACCGAGATTCTCGGGCTCGCGCTTGTGTACCTGTATATCGCCATACCGGAGGATTTCATGGTCCCGGTCGTGTTTCTCCTCTTCCCGCTGTCGCTGCTTGTGATCATCGCGGTCCTGTTCCGGAAAAAATTTTTCGGCGAGAAGATCATTCTCTTCGCGCTCCTGATCGGCATGATCGTCTCCTTCTGGGGAAACTTCTGGTTCATTTATCCGCTGGCCGGCCGATACCTGGCCAGCTCCGAAGCAATCGGCGTTTCAGTCGCCGACGCCGCGCGTTACCAGCGCGCCGCGGTATTCCGCTTTTCCGACGGAAGGCCGATGCCACAACGGCGCGGGACCGCAGAAGAGCGACGGCGCACGAAAAGCGGAATCAGCTATCTTGTCAAAACGCATTACGCCGTCCCAGTTGTGCCCGACGGCTGGCGCGTAGGCGATCCGGTGCAGATCTGGATCGCGCAGAGCGACCGCCTGGAACCGATGACCCAAACACGCTGGTCACGCCGTCCCGGCTTCGTGCTCGCCCACCCGAGGGACGGCCGGTACCACACCGAAGCGATCGCCGATGCCGCGAAATCCGGAATTCGCGCGGGCAGTGACGCCGTGGTGCTCGCCGAAAGCGACGATCCTGCCGGCGAAAAGCGGGGCGTGGTCCTTTACGCTCTCATGCTTTTCATTATCCCGAAATTCCTCTGGGCTGTCATGGTCCGTCTCTGGGGGGATACGATGCGCCGTATCGTCTGAAGGCGCGGCCGGCGATTTGCCGCGCCGGGTTGCCGTTTAAAATAATTGACAGGCCCGGCTCCCGGCGAAAAATTAAAGTTATCATTGCCCCGAACAGGAGAGACAGACATGCAGATGAACGACAACGCCCGCAGAGCCGCGGGCCGATTCCCCTTCAGATTCATCGCTTCAACCGAGTTTTTCAGCTACTTCGTGATCATCCCGCTGCTCTTTATTTATTTCATGGTCAACCTCGACATATCCCTGAAAAATCTGATCCTGCTGCTGAAGATCCTCGCGGTCGTCGTCCCCGTTTCGATGGCAACAACGTTCGCAAGCGACCTGCTCGTGATCGCGCCCGTGCTGCGCTACCTGAAAAAAATCTCCTCGGGCGAGGAGGTTACGGACGCGGAATACGCGCGCGCCCAGAGACGCTTTTTCTCGCTTCCCTACGCGCATGCCATCGGATCGCTCATCCGCTGGATCGTCGGCCTTGTGATGGCCTATATCCCTTTCACCATGCTTTCCGATCTGAGCCGGGTTCAGGTCACCAATGTCTGGACGACCGCGGTCATTCTGCCTCCGTTCGGGATGGTGCTCTACTTCTTTCTCACCGAACGCTTCCTGCAGCGCTATCTCAATCTCGGATTCTTCTCACGCCTCGAAACGCGCGGGGTCACCCTTCACATCAACTTCATGCTGCGGATCATGGTTTCTATCTCGGTGATACTGATCATTCCGATCATCGCGGTAATCGGCTACTTCCTGCTCATCATGGAGCGCTCCGGCATTCAGGGCGCGATCAGCCCGGTAAAGCTGGGAATGATCGTGCTCTTCGGCATACTGGTATCGGCAAGCCTGATCTACGGGCTCACCGGCTCGATCAGGGACAAGGTCGGCATCATCATATCCAGCCTCGGGAAAATCGGAAACGGCGACTTCTCCTCACAGATGAGCGTGATGGCCGTCGTGGATGACCTGACACTGATCAGCGGCAACGTGTTCGCCATGAAGGAGAACATCGCCGACATCATACGCGAGATAAGGCGGATATCATCGCGGCTCGACGGATCGACCAACGAGATTTCCCGGATCACCGAATCTTTTTCACTCGACACACAGAACCAGGCGGCCACGGTGGAGGAGATCACGGCGACCATTGAAGAGGTATCGGCCAGCATGGACGGCATCGCGCACAACACGCAGGAACAGGTCGTAAGTCTCAGGTCGCTCATCGACAGGATGAACGACCTCACGGACGCGACCAGAGAGATGGAGCGCCAGACCTCGAACGCGCTCGCGCTGACCGAGGATATCGCGCGGCAGGCGCGCGGCGGCGAGGAGTCGCTCGATCTGATGAAATCGAGCATGGAGCAGATCGGGGATCGCTCCCGCCAGATGACATCCATCGTCGGGATCATCAACGACATTTCTGATAAAATAAATCTCCTGAGCCTCAACGCCTCAATTGAAGCGGCCCGGGCCGGAGACGCAGGACGCGGATTCGCGGTTGTCGCCGACGAGATATCGAAGCTCGCCGACACCACCGCCTCGAGCGTAAAGGAGATCGGATCGCTCATCGCCGCGAGCGAAAAGGAGATCGAGACCGGCATGGCCACCGTCAATGACGTCGTGGAGAGGATCAGCCGGATAACCCGCGGCGTGAACGACATCAACGGCATGATGGAAATAATATCCGGCTTTATAACCCGTCACATTGAATCGAACGAAGACATCAACAGGGCTGCCGACGGCGTCAGGACCAAGTCGGGAGAGATAGAGAGCTCGATAACCGAACAGAAGAACGCCATGAACGAGGTCGTCCAATCGGTCAACAGCATCAACGAACTCACACAGAGCATCAGCACCGGTTCGGAAAATATCGCCATCAATACGCGGACCAGCTCCCTCATGGCAAACGAACTGCGCACGAAGGTAGACACCTTCATCATTGCCTGACCACCGCAAAAAGCGCAAAAAATTCGTTGACGATATGCAACTATTTGCATATCGTGATCCATTATTTCAAGTGGAGGTCAACAATGGATATCAGGGGCTCAGGCTTACTCGAAAAATGGCACCGTGTCGTATTTCAGAAGGATTTCAAAGCTCTCGACGAGCTTATTTCAGGCGAAATCACGCTCTACTCACCGTTCGTTTTTAAACCGAAACGCTCGAAAGAAGAGACGATGTTTGTGCTCACCAACGTCATCGAAGTGCTCCAGAACTTCAAGTATCACCGCGAACTGATCGAAGGCAACAACATGGCGCTCGAATTTGAGGCGACCATAGGAGAGCTTTCCGCCAAGGGGATCGACCTGATCGAGTTCAACGAACAGGGCCAGATCATCAACTTTGAGGTATTCATCAGACCCGCCTCCGCGCTTATGGCGCTTGGCCAGGAGATGAACAAGCGCTTCGAGGCCGCCGGCCTTCCGGTTGGGAAGAGCAAGCATTTCTGAAAATTCCGGCTGCACTCATGCAAAAAGCCATTCAGGCAACGGCCCGAATGGCTTTTTATTTTCCGTACTACAGACAGCGGACTGAAAGCTCGAACAGATGCCTAAAGCATCAGCGTCGCGCGGACATAGACGCCCCAGAACAGCTCCATTCGTATCATCTCCAGATCGACCTTGCTCCCCGCAGGTATGGTATCCGTCGTCCCCACCGCCTTATAGTAGCTGATATCTTTTTTCAGGCTGGTAGTATATCGTGATGTGGAAATGAAATAGTCATACTCCAGACCGGCCTCCAGGCGCACATTGTCGCCCCGGAATCCTATAGCGGTGTTTCCCACCGATGAAAAAGTATAGGTGTTGCCGGGCCCCATCTCAAGGTAGGAATTTTTCGTCTTGTTGGCGCCGAGGTAGGCGGGCACGAACCAGTCCCAGTAGAAACCGCTGCTTCCGGTGTAATTGAACCAGAAGCTGAAGCCGGCAAAATATTGCCGTATGTCAGATATGAAGAGCGCATTGGTTTCTTTTGTCGGATAGATTCCGTGTGTCTTGACGCCGATTTCAGTCGGCGTCCTGTATTCGACAAGACGGCCGCCGAACTCGAGTGCGGCATTCCAGCCCGGTTTTCGCTCCCGCCGCGTCCCGATTCTTGCGGAATAATCCTTTATCGTTGAATACCAGGTGATCTCCTTGCCGGCGGGGAGCTCGACTATACCCGAATCGGTATACAGCCTTCCCGGCACCACGCCGGTGAGGACCGGCATCCCGTTCGAGCGGATAGTGCCTTCGAATTTACGGAACTTCGCGTCGGTGGTCAGCACCATCGGACCGAACCCGAGCCCGGCAAAGAGCGCGAGCTGCCTGGCGAGCGGATCGGTCTCCTCGGTCGTTTCCGCCTCGCCTGTCGTGTTGAAGGCGTCATCGAAACGGTTGGTAAGGTAGTTCAATCCGAACTGCAGTATCCTCAGGTTTGCACGTATATCGAACTGTTTGAGTACAAACGGCTGCGTGGTGCTTTCAAATACGGAATTGCCGTACAGGCCGGTGTTGTACTGCATTTTCCACTGATAATAACCCAGCCCCGCGTAGACCTCCAGCCACGGTTCCGCATGGGATTCCCGATCAGTGTACGATCCCCCCTCGCTGAACATTCCACTCTCGCCGGGTTTTCCCTTGGCACGCGCGTCAGCGGCAAGCGAAAGCAGGACAGCACATACGAGGGTGAACATCACCATCTTTTTCATAGTCAGCCTCTGATATAGTTTATAGAAAATACGATCATACAATCAAGCGATGACCACGTCAAGGGGAAAATAAGGCCGCTCTATATATACTTCGGCCGGAGGCAACCGCTGTATCTAATGTCTTTATTGCACCGAACCTGTGGTTTGAGTATTGTGAGCCTCTATTCTATTTTATTAGAGTATTAAAAAAATCATAAAAAGAAAAAAAGCTTGATAAATATTTGCTATTTGGCTATATTGCCAATTATATGAATACTTTCAATGAACCCGGCAATCAACAATTCTACGAAGCCAGAGCAAAGATACTGAAAGCGATGGCTCACCCCACGCGTCTCTTTATTATTGAGGAACTGAATAAAGAGGAGCGTTGCGTGAACGAGCTTACCAGCATGGTCGGATCTGACATTTCTACAATTTCCAAGCACCTGAGCGTTCTTAAAAACGCGGGTCTTGTTATCGATGACAAGCGAGGGACCAGTATTTATTATCGTTTAAGGGTACCCTGTATTCTTGAGTTTATGGAATGTGTGGAAGCGGTGCTTGAAACAAACGCTCGCGACCAGATGAATATTGTATCCTGCTGCCGAAAGCGTTGATTATTGATCAATTTATTGAATGATTAGCATGTACAGTATTTTGATATTTTGTCAAATAGAAAAGTGCTGAAAAAAGGTGATATATGGACTATAAAAATGAATGGAAGCCTTTATTGTGGATAACATTCTTTTTTCTTGTACTGTTCTATATGCCGGTTGGAACTCCACGATTTGACAACGCGATTTTTGAAGCGCTCTATCTTGCCAGATGGTATGCCCGGGAGCACGTGCTCCTCTGTCTCGTCCCCGCATTCTTTATTGCCGGGGCGATCGGTTTATTCGTAAAACAGGAATCTGTGATGAAGTATCTCGGTCCCACCGCAAATAAAGTCCTGGCATATGGGGTGGGTTCGGTTTCCGGCTCAATACTTGCCGTTTGCTCATGTACCGTATTGCCGCTCTTCTCGGGAATTTACAGGATGGGAGCGGGACTCGGCCCTGCGATAGCTTTTCTCTACTCAGGACCTGCCATCAACGTGCTAGCAATAATCCTCACCGCAAGGGTGCTGGGCATGGAATTAGGCATCGCCCGGGCGGCCGGTGCGGTACTGTTCAGTGTTGTCATTGGCGCTATTATGCATTTCATCTACCGCAAAGAAGAAGGAGAAAAAGTCAGCGCCGCGATGCATCTTCCCAAACATGAAACGAAAAGGGCTTTATGGCAGGACGTGACGTATTTCTCCTCAATGGTAGCGATTCTTATATTTGCAAACTGGGCGAAGCCTGAAGAGCAGAATGGGATATGGCATCAGATATATCTCTACAAGTGGCACATTACATCGGCCTCGGCGCTCGCGTTTGCGGCGGTCCTTGTAAGATGGTTCGGCGTCAGGTGGTGGATAATGGCATGTGCCGCGATTATCGTCGCGGCGCTTGCGTTCCTGTATCCTGACAAACCGGTCATTGCTTTTGCTGCCGGTGCGATATTACTTTCAATTATTACAGCAACCGATAAAGGCGAAGCGGGCCAGTGGTCCACGACTACGTGGGATTTCGCAAAACAGATTACGCCACTTCTGCTTGGCGGTGTGCTGGTCTCGGGATTTCTGCTGGGACGCCCAGGGCATGACGGGATATTGCCTTCGCAGTGGATACAGACGGCGGTTGGCGGAAATTCCCTGTGGGCGAATCTCTTCGCCTCGGTCATCGGCGCTTTCATGTATTTCGCAACACTCACGGAAATCCCGATCGTGCAGGGACTTGTCGGAAGCGGGATGGGAAAGGGCCCTGCGCTTGCGCTGCTTCTTGCCGGGCCTGCATTGTCGCTGCCGAGCATGCTGGTCATCAGGAGCTATATCGGCACTCAAAAAACGGTCGTATACTGCTCTCTTGTCGTAATTATGTCGACCATAACGGGCATGATTTTCGGTGCCTTTTTCTAATAATCAGATCAGGAGGTAATGTCTATGAAGAAGCTTGAAATCCTTGGAACCGGGTGCGCGAAGTGCGTCAAGCTTGAGGAATCGGCAAGAAAGGCCGTATCGGAGCTTGGAATCGAGGCCGAAGTCACGAAAGTGAAGGATATTAAGGCCATTATGGCTTACGGTGTAATGATTACTCCGGCATTAGTCGTGGATGGCGAGGTGAAGGTGGCAGGGAAAATCCCCTCGGTTGAAGAAATCAAAAAAATGATCAGTGCATAAAAAACAGGCCCAACACAATCCATATGGAGTATCAATCTATGGCAGAATGTTGTGTTTCAAACAGTGGTGATCTGAATTCGTCGGATCAAAAAGGTATAAACGACACCAGGTTGAGGAGCTTGCTGCCCCTGCTGCTTTTCCCCCCGGGGATAGCGTTTTATTTATATCTTGAAAGATTCGTGAACTTTATACTATATTCTCTGTTGGGGATGGATAGAAGCTCCCATCTCACGGAAGCGATTCGATTCTTCGTATTCGAAGTACCCAAGGTCCTGATGCTTTTAACTGTTATCGTATTTATCGTCGGGATCATCCGGTCATACTTCTCGCCTGAAAAAACGAGGCAGGCCCTTGAAGGCAAACCGCTTTTTGCCGGAAACGTCATGGCGAGCATGCTCGGGATCGTGACTCCTTTCTGTTCCTGCTCCGCGATACCGCTCTTTATAGGATTCATGGAAAGCGGGATACCGCTCGGCGTCACCCTTTCATTTCTTATAGCAGCCCCCATGATTAATGAAGTGGCGCTGGTGCTGTTATTCGGACTTTTCGGCTGGAAGACTGCACTTCTTTATGCTACGACAGGGCTCGCCATCGCGATCATGGCCGGATGGATCATTGGGAAGCTGAAACTGGAGCGCCATGTCGAGGAATGGGTATATGAAATCAAAGTCGGCGATCAGTCGATCGATGATCGCAAGGTCCCGTTTAACGAAAGGCTGCGGGCCGGATATGTCGCCGTGATCGAGATCGTGTCCAAGGTCTGGGTATATATCGTGATCGGTATCGCGGTGGGCGCGGGAGTGCACGGCTATGTTCCTGAAAACTTCATGGCTTCGATTATGGGCAAGTCGGCTTGGTGGTCCGTCCCTTTAGCGGTTATCATCGGGGTTCCCATGTATTCCAACGCGGCCGGGATAATCCCGATCATACAGGCTTTACTTGAAAAGGGAGCATCGCTGGGCACCTCTCTTGCTTTTATGATGGCGGTAATCGGGCTCTCGCTTCCTGAAACTATAATACTTAAAAAGGTTTTGAAGCTCCCCTTGATACTCATTTTTGTTGGTGTTGTCGCGACCGGCATAATGGTCGTGGGTTTTCTTTTCAATATGATTTATTAGTAATGCGAAATCCCATTTATCAATTACAATAAAGGAGAAAAAGCTATGGCAGAGTGTTGTTCGGGAGGAACTAAAATAATCTATTCGTGTTCGGGGCAGAGTAATGTCGGCGAAATCGCAGACAGGGCAGTACGAAAGCTTCGTGATGCAGGATTTGCCAAAATGGCCTGTCTTGCCGGTGTTGGAGCAGATCTCTCGGGATATGTCCAGTCCGCCAAAGGCGCTGATATCGTTTTTGCCATTGATGGATGCGCAACGGCATGCGCCAAAAAGAACCTTGAGCGTATCGGTGTTCAACCGAAGTCTTTTGTGCTCACTGATATTGGCTGCGAAAAAGGAACCACGGAAGTATCTCAGGAAGTTATCCAGCGCGTTGTGGACAAAATAATGAACGATTCATCTGCTTCTCCGATTAGAGTGCTGGCGGCGGATGGGGGGTGTTCGTGCTGCGGATAATCACCAGGATAATACCGGCCCCCTTGTCGGAGGGAGTGCATGAATGATTTCACAATAAAACTGACACGGGAAGATCTGATCACGATGAAGCGTGCAGTTGTAGATCAGGACGGAGAACTGGCAATCTCTATAGTCCAGATGCTGATTTCGAAAGCTGAAAGAGAGTCTACAGGAAAATTAAAAAATCACCTTGATAGGTAAAATCAGGGCGATTAAAGGAATATCGATACAATAATTATTTCAGAGGTTGTTTATGAAAAGATACTACGCAAGGAAGCTCCTGCCGGTTGTTATTGGGCTCCTTCTTGCCATTGCAGGGGGCACGAGCGCTTTCATGGGAATGTGCGCGTGCGGTGGTCCGGAAAAAAGCGCCACGGGTGCCCGGGAAGGCGGCACCCCGGGATTGAACGCTCCAGCCCAGGCGGCACCAGGCGTTGACGGCAATACGCCGAATACTGTAAAGGTTACCTTTGTCGAACTTGGTTCCGAAAGCTGCATTCCCTGTCGGATGATGAAACCCGTAATGGAAAAGATACGCTCACAATATTCGGGTCAGGTACGAGTGGTGTTCTATGACGTCTGGTCCGCTGAAGGCAGGCCGCAGGCCGTAAATTTCGGCATCAGGGCAATCCCGACACAGGTATTCCTTGACGCGAACGGCAACGAGTTTTTCAGACATGAAGGATTTTTCTCCGAAGAGGAGATCGTGCGGCTGTTAAGAGCGAAAGGGGTGCAGTAATGATAGAGCTTTTCACATGGCTTTCAGGACTGCTGAACCAGGCACAACACATTGCGCTCTTTGCGTCGTTTGTCTGGGGTATTCTCAGCATTGTGCTTTCCCCGTGTCACCTGGCAAGCATTCCACTCATTGTCGGATTCATTGACAAGCAGGGGAACATCAGCACCGGCCGGGCGGCGCTTTTATCGACACTCTTCTCTACGGGCATCCTGATTACCATCGCCCTGATCGGTGTAATTACCGGTATTATGGGGAGGATCATGGGGGACGTCGGCGTGTGGGGAAACCTTATGGTTTCAGTGCTGCTTATCGTAATAGGACTTTACCTCCTCGGCATAGTGCCGCTACCATTTCTCGACAGGGGAATCGGTCAACCGGGCATGGACAGGCGTGGCCTGTTTGCCGCGTTCCTGCTGGGCCTTATATTCGGCGTGGCGCTCGGGCCCTGCACCTTCGCCTACATGGCGCCGATGCTCGGCATAGCGTTCAGCGTGGCATCCACCCGAATGTTGTTTGCCATCATGCTGTTTGCGGCCTACGCCATAGGGTATTGCCTTGTTATTATTCTTGCGGGGACATTTACCGAAGCGGTGCAGCACCTCCTGAAATGGAACGAGGAATCGAAAAGCGCTGTAATCATCAAAAAGATATGCGGAATTCTGGTAGTAATAGCGGGTGCGTATATGCTTATAAATGCATGGAGAACTCTACTTTTATAACACATTTTTTGCGCCAGATCAAATTGCTGTCAGATAAGTTCAGGAAAAAACAGTGAGCAAATCTTCCAAACAGCCTTGAGAGAAGATGCCTTTTAAATAGTCTGCCATTCAGGAGTTCAAGATGAAAAAAATACTATTTCTTTCAATATTTTCTCTATCACTGCTTTTAGTGTTCGCATTACCCACGACAAGGGCCCAGTCTACCTCAAAAACAATAGTGTATTATTTTCATGGCCAATTCCGTTGCCATTCATGCTTACGCATTGAAGAACTTACCAGGAAAGCGTTGCAGAAGGGTTTTCAGAAGGAACTTTCAAGCGGCTCGGTTGTGTTCAACGCAGTTAATATTGATGAGCCGGCCAATGGCCACTTCATGAAGGATTACAAGCTGGAAACACGTTCTGTGGTGATATCACAGGTGACTGAAAGCAGGGAGATTGCATGGAAGCATCTTGGGAAGACGTGGGATTATCTTGGAGATGAGAAAAAGTTTTTAAAATATGTTCAAGAAGAAATCAAAAATTTAAGATCTAAATAACAATAATATTACGAAATACAAATTTGACCCGGTCAGGCATGATCTGTTATATGTATATAGTGAAGTCATTATGAAGAACATTTCAGATATCTATAAATCACCTGAAGACGAAGCGCAATTCGCACGGAAGATCTTTTACTCCATTGGCGAACTTAGTGTTTGTAAAATTGAGAATTCTCCAGGCATATCACAAACAAAAGCTTCACGGTATTTCACGAAACCGGAAAACGCTGGAATTACCATTTCCCGCAAAAAAGCACTGTGGTCGTATTATTTTATCAACGCCAATTTCGAGGAAACACGCGCAGCACTTATTGCATGTCTTAACACTGGGATCAGAGGCGTGCCAGAGCATTTAAATAATATGGCAAGACTTGTGAAAGCATCCAAAATTTCAGCAAAATGTCATGCAGTAGAGAAGCAGAAGGAAACCCGGGGGCAGAAAGATTATTTTAGATAAAAGGGGGTACGGGGCATGTTCAACAAAATATTGGTCGCATCCGATTTATCTGAAGCATCCGATAAAATCATTCAGTGCATGGAAGGTATTCGAAAGCTCGGCAGCCGGGAAGCACTACTTTTTCATGCGCTACGGATAAGGCATCTGGACTACCTTAAATACGAGCTTTCACGAAGCGCAGAACCATATCTTCAAAAACAGAAATCGGCCCTTGAAGCACTTGGTTTTACGGTGAAAGTTGAAATTGCTCCAGGTGAAACCTCATATGAATTAAACCGTATCGCCGAAAAAGAGGATATATCACTCATTGTGATTGGCACTCACGGCAAAAGCCTTTTAAAACATTCATTCGTCGGCGGAGAAGCGACCAAAATACTGCAGCACCACACCCGGCCGGTTATGGTCTTTCGCATCGCTGCCGTCGAAGGAGAAAGTGAAGTCAAGTGCGAAGCGACATGTCTGGATGATTCAGGTAAAATTCTATTCGCTACTGATTTTTCCGACACGGCCCAGCGGGCTTTTACTTTTCTTGAAAAAATGGTTGAAGGCGGATGGAAAAAAATAAAGCTTCTGCACGTTCAGGACAGCTCAAGAATAGAAAAGCACTTGAAATCACGACTTGAAGAATTCAACAGGATCGATATGGAACGCCTTGAAATGCTGAAGGGCGTTCTGCTGAAAAATGGCGCTGATGAAGTCGAAATCGAAATTCCTTATGGCTTGCCTGTCAGGGAAATAACCAGGGTTGCCAGCGGAGGTAATTTCTCCATCGTTGTAATGGGTAGTCAGGGAAGGGGATTTGCGGAAGAATTGTTTCTCGGGAGTGTCAGCCACAATGTGGTGCGCCATGCTTCCGTTCCGGTATTGCTTGTGCCGGCAATTCGCTAAAGTAAGATCGTTTCAATGATATTATTTAATTTTGAGGTGTTCATATGTCAGATGGCATTGTAAAAAAACTCTCATTTCTCGACAGGTATCTCACCCTCTGGATTTTTCTCGCTATGTTTATCGGAGTTTTCTCCGGGTATTTCTTTCCGGGTATTGTCGGATTCTGGAACCGTTTCCAGTCCGGAACAACCAACATCCCGATAGCTATCGGATTGATCCTTATGATGTATCCACCACTTGCAAAAGTGAAATACGAGGAACTTGGCGATGTGTTTAAAAACTGGCGGGTCCTCGGGCTGTCGCTCGTGCAGAACTGGATTATCGGCCCTTTTCTCATGTTCTTTCTTGCGATCACATTCCTCTCAGGACATCCGGAATACATGGTAGGCCTTATCATGATCGGCCTCGCCCGCTGTATCGCCATGGTGATAGTATGGAACGAATTGGCGGGAGGAGACACAGAATACGCGGCGGGTCTCGTTGCCTTTAACAGTATATTTCAAGTGCTTTTCTTCAGCGTGTATGCATGGTTTTTCATCACCGTGCTCCCTCCTCTATTTGGGCTCAGCGGGAGTACCGTAAACATCACCATTCGCCAGATTGCGGAGAGTGTGTTCATTTATCTTGGCATTCCTTTTATCGCAGGGATCATTACACGGTTTACGCTTATCCGCATTAAAAACAAGGAGTGGTACCAGACGAAATTCATCCCCAGGATCAGCCCTATCACACTGATCGCGCTGCTCTTTACCATCATCGTGATGTTCAGCCTCAAGGGCGAATTCATTGTGAAAATACCTGTGGATGTTGTACGCATCGCGATACCGCTCCTCATATATTTTGTTGTCATGTTCTTTGTAAGCTTCTGGTTGAGCAAAAAGATCGGCGCCGGGTATCCTGTTTCCGCGACATTGTCGTTTACCGCGGCCAGCAACAACTTCGAGCTCGCTATTGCGGTGGCGGTCGCGGTATTTGGCATTAACTCAGGAGCCGCGTTCGCAGCGGTGATCGGCCCCCTCGTTGAAGTTCCGGCGCTCATCGGCCTTGTGAACGTAGCGCTCTGGATTAAAAAGAAATACTTCGTATGAAAATCATCACCACCTTTCCGAAATCAAGCGAATATGAGAAGATCAAGCGCCTTCTTGATGAGAAGGCGCTTCCGCATGAAGCGATCATCCCTTCAAAATGTTATGAAAAGGTAGGTCATCCCGCTGTAATATTAGAGAGAGAAGTAAGGTCGCAACTTGCCTCCCTTTCATGTGATGATTTCGTTTGTTCAGGATGGGTTGATTATTATCCGCCTTCAATTGAAATGCCTGATCATTCAACCATGGATTTCAAGGATGATGTTTTTGGAAACGCGGCGATCATGGTCTTTGCTCCCTGTATCGCCGATCCCCAAAAAATCAGGCTGGTAGCGCATATATCGGGGAACATGGAGGAGGCTTTCCCTTTTTTGAATTCAGATATGCGCGAGGGGTGTTATAACAGGGATGGCAAGACATTTTCATTTATCGACGGCTACCGCATGATCTCGCTTTATCCGCAGCGCATTTCCATCGAAAAGCTGATGATATTGTCGACGGGTGGCGCATGCTGGAAAAAATTCGATGCCGGGTAAATGAGGTATATTCTCGCAGGGATTCAATCGAACCGTCGCATGAAATGAGAAAGAAGCCCCCGGCGCTGGAGATTTACAAACGCCTGCCCGGAACGAATTGCCGTATGTGCGGTCAGAAAACATGCATGGCTTTTGCACTTACCCTCTGGAGCGGGAACGCGAAGCCTGACCAGTGTACGCCGATTTTCAAGGGCGAATATCCGCACCTAAAAGACGCATTCCTGGAAATTTGTGCTGGAATCGGTTTGTCGGACTTTCATATAGAATAATTGTGGATATTAAATAGGATATTTCCTCTCTTTACATTATTTGAATTATTTCTTTATCACTATCATATGCCTGCATTCACAATTCAGCCCACAGCCATCTGGCTGAGGTTTTCATGAAAAAAACCGCGGGCAACTCCGTGGAAGTGATGAGCCCTGCCCGATTTTCCCAGCGGATGCCACTAAACTTCACTGGCCTTTTGCAGCCCCACCCGCATTCACGGGCAATCGAGGAGAAGTGCTTCAGAGGACACGAACTGTGGTTTATTTCACAATTACAGAAAAAATCTGAAACGAAACACAAAGCTCCCTGGAGAATACAACACTTCTTTAGAAGTTGTACAGAATCATCAGTTTCTCTTCCTACACTCTCTCTGCGCTTCACCGTCGCTTTCCCTTCGCTCTGCCGTTCCGGATTGTATTAAGCACCGCCGGGGATGTTGTTTGCACCCCGACGGGATATAACGGCAAGAGAGAAAAACAGGAATCTTCCTCGAAGCGTTTACGATCAGAAACAGTTATTATCTTAATTAGCTTGACTGGAAACGTATACACTCCCTATAAATATAAAAAATTACTGTACAACAGGACTATTTATGAACGATATCAGGAACAGGCAGGAACTGCCCCCGATGACCGTGGCAGAGTACGGGCGGGTCGGTGATTACCTTCTCGGGGTGGTCAATGACACCGGCGGCATACGCACACACCTTTATTTCAAGAAGAGCACCGGCGACGACAGAGGCGGGCTTGCCTGGTCATATATCTTCAACATACTGCGCTACCTGAGCAATGACCAGACCATCGACGCCTACAACGAGATAGTCAGAAAAGTCGGGTTCAGCCCGGAAGACCTGAAGCAGATCGAAAAAAATCCTTTCAACAAATGCTCAGAGGCTTTCTTTTTCATAATACAAAACTACATGCTCTCATACTACGAGCACTACGATTTCGATTATGTCAGGAAGATCATCGAAACTTACACCATTCGAACCTCATCGTTTCAACTCTCGTTCGACCGCAAGGGAGCGCTACCCGTCCTGATAATTCCGTTCGATATCATCGTCAGACTGTCGGAAAAATTCGCACCCCGCTACACGACGCTTTCAGACAGCAGGGTAAAGGTGCACCGCACGCTGCCGGGCGGGAAGAAACGGTTCGAGCTCGAGTTCACGTACACGAAGACGCCGAAGCGCCTGCACCCGGAACTCGGCCGCCCCGAGACGCTCACGGTGAACGGCAGGACCTTCCGCCCCGCGTACGAGACGTTCTATGATTCGGGCATATCCGACTACTACTCGATCATGGCCCACGCGCCGACAACCTACGGCTTCGTCGTGCTGAAGGGTCTGCACCTCAACGCGGGCTATGTCTATCTGGAACTCCCGCTCCTGCCGGACCAGGTGCCGAGATTCTATGACGGCAGGGTCTACCGCATGAATGCCGAAGGTTTCTTCACCGATATTGAAAATCCCTCAGGAGAACTGATGGTCGATTCGTTCGGGAAGAAAGTTCACTACGCCGAAAAAGCCCGGTTCGCGTTCGACAGTGACCACAAAGTCGTGTATGGATTAAAAGATGGCGATGAGGCGAAGGACCCGCGCGTGAGCCAGGTCATTATCTACAATTCAGATAAAACCCGCTTTCAGATCTATTACGACAGACTTCTGCCGAACCAGAAATTTTACGTGTCGGTGGCCTATGATCTGAGAAAAAGAATATCTGACGCCCACCACGTCGACATCCTCAGAGTGAAATACAGCGACCTGAAATCGTTCCTTAAAAAACATTACCCGCTCGAACTGCGTAACGCGAAAGCCAGACGGCTCAGGGGACGGAAGCTCGGGATCGCCGCGGGACTTATCGCATCGGGCGCGGTCTTTTCAGGCATGCTCGGCGGAGCGGGCATGGCGCTCGCGGCTGTCATCGGCGCGGGAGGGCTTGTGGCGGGAATCGCGCGCGACCGTTACGCCGCGCTGGTGCGCCGCGTCGAGAACCTTCGCATTGAGGACGCGCGTGACAGGCTTGAGCGCGAAAGCAGCCTGAACAGAAAACTCGTCGAGGAGCGCGCCATGGCTGAGCGCCGCGCGGCGAATACGCTCGGCGTGTTCAACGACACCATCGAGGCGATGAAGGACACCGGGATATCGACAGCCGAGATACTGAAGGGCCTTGAGGAGTTTTCACGGTCCAACCAGGCAAACGGCGAGGCGCAGGAGAAGCTCCAGCAGATAATCATGCAGATCGTCGAACTGGTCAGCGGCATGAACGTCAGGCTCGAGGCAATACTTAAAGACCTTATAGGGCGGATAAATGAATCCGTTTCAGGCATTTCCGGTTCGGTACAGGAAAACAACCGGCTCACCGGAATGCTGTACGCCGACACAAGGAAGATCGCGGAGTCGCAGGCGATGCTCACCGAGATCGCGGACCAGATCAACCTGCTCTCCCTCAACGCGTCGATCGAGGCGGCGCGGGCGGGTGAACACGGAAGGGGCTTCGCGGTGGTGGCCGAAGAGGTATCCAAACTCGCCGACCGTTCGCAGTCGGGCGTCAAGGAAATCACCCAGGTCAACATGAAGGTGCAGAGCGGCATCGACAGCGTCTACAACACCAACGCTGCCTCGGTGGAGCTCCTGAAAAAGATCAGCACAGAAGTATCGACGACGCTTGATACGATCCGCGATGAGATACGCAAGCTGCCCGAGGAGATAAAAGGGACTGTCGATCTCGCTTCACGGGAAGTAGAAAATATCGCCGCCGTATCAGAGGAACTGACGGCCAGCATCGAGGAGATCACGGCAAGCGTCCAGTCAATCAACACAAGCAGCAGGGCAACCATCGCGTCCATCGAAGAGCGGAAGTCCCAGATCTGATCCGCCGCACCGGCGCAGGGATCACTCTGTCTGCGGAGCGTTGCGCTTGCTGCTCTCCCGGTACGAAACGGAGTTGCGGGGCGTACCCACGATCCTTGTCCTGCACCTGTCGGACCCGCAGCGGCAGTCGAAGGGCATCATGTGCTCGTCGCAGAAGGCCGCATAGTCAAGCGTAAGTTCCTCCCCGGCGCGGATATCCTTCAGTGCTACCACGTTGAGCCCGTCATAGGCCGTGTTCGGATCGCAGGAATGGTTCTGGGGGGCCCATTCGTCGGGGTTCTCGTCCCAGATGATAAAGGCCTCTTCGCTTACAGGGAAGGCATAGCGCCTGAAAACCTCTATCTGGTCTGCCGGCCAGTTCTTTTCCACGTGGGACCTGGTTACGAGCCGGTGGGGCCTCTCCTCGCCGCGGAAGATGGTATCCCCCTTCGGGATGTCTTCCCTGGCGTAGATGCCGAAACCGGAGATGGAATCGCCGCGTCGCTCGTATTTTTTCCTCCTGCGCAGGTACCTCGCCCTTCCCTCCTCTATCACGTGTCGCAGGAAACCCGACGCGCCCATCGGATCGTAATTGAGTATATAGTCCGCGGAGCCCTCATGCCCCTTGTCATAAAAAATGGAACACGCGAAGTTGATGTCGAGGAAATAGATATCCCCTCCAACGTCCATGCGAAAATCCATCCTGCTGTACCCCTCTCCCAGGAAACCTGTGAAGATCAGCCGCGCCGCTTCGCGCAGCCTCGCGTCTGTCTCCGGTTTCTCCACCGGGACGTTGAGCTCAGCGTGATGCCTGTGTATCTTGAGATCATATGTCTTGAACTGCTCATCCCCCCTGAAGAGGAATTCGAGCGGCTTCAGGATCAGCGGCCTGGTCGGGTCATCGGGATTGCCCGCCACGAGGACCGTAAACTCGCGCCCCTCGATGTACTCCTCGATCAGTATCCGGTCGAACTCCCCAAGTATCCTCGCGCATTTTTCCATCAGGGCGGCTTCGTCCTTTACGAGAGAGGCCGCGTCTATACCCAGGCTGTCGCCCGCATGGGACGGCTTGACGAAAAGGGGGAAGCGCAGGCGATCCAGGGCACGGAGGCATTCCTTTTCCGTGGATGCCTCGACAAAGGCCGGGAAGAGCACACCCTGGGTGTACGCCACGTATTTCATGAGCGGCTTCGAGGGATCGTACAGTCTGATGCTCGGGCCGGTGTAAGGGAGACCAAGGTTCTCGAGCGACCAGATCACATCCACGGACGGGATGTCCCATTCGAGATATCCCTCGCAGAGGTTGACGTAGATATCGTAGCCTTTTCTCGCTGTCTCGCGTATCTGGTGGTAGACGGAAGTCTTCTTCAGGAAGATATGGTCAACCGTGCAGCCGGGCAAGAGGTGCGCGAGGCTCCTGCGCGGATCGTAATTCCTGTAATCAACCATGGAATCCACGTAATCAGGCTGCAGAACGCATACTTTCATGTCTTGCCTTCCTTATTGATTGTCATCCCGTTGCACGCCGCACGGGGCCGATGCCGCATGCGGCTGGTAACGCTATTGCATGGGTGATCCCTCATCGAATGACGCCCGTTTCCTGCGCGCACTGTTGACGATCTCTCCGATGAGGTTATTGAAGGACAGCCCCGCCAGTTTCAGGATGTTGCCGATGGTGGAGATATGCTCGTCTCCGGAGAGGCCGCAGTTCGCGTTCACCTCCAGCACGAAGAGGTCCCCCGTGTCCTTGTCCATCCGGATATCGACCCTGCCGTATCCCGTGCCCTTCACCGAGAGGTACGCCTTCCTGCACAGATCGGCAAGCGCGCCCTGCAAATCTCGCGGCGCTGGACCGTAGGTGTAGAAGCGCTCACCGGGCGGCGGGGGCGTCTCCTCCTTGTACAGGGCCCAGTACCGGTCGTAGGAGAGAAAGCGCTCATGATCGGGGAAGGAGCCGTGGAACAGGCGCTGGACCGGCGGAAGGACCTGTATCCCCCCTGGCTCGTCCCAGTATCCCATGACTAGAGCGGTAAACTCGGGTCCGTTGATGAATTTCTCGGCGAACACAGGGTCCTGCGTGAAATACCCCTCAAAGTCCCCGCCCTTCAGCTCATCCCTCATGCGTTCAATCTCCCGGTCATCGGCCACCACGCTCCGCACCGACAGGCCGTAGCTACCGGCGGATACCGCAGGCTTGACGATAAGAGGCGCGCCGAGCATGCCGCAGACACCACTGACCGGTCCCGTATCCGGAATCACCGACCAGGCCGGGGTTGGCACTCCCTCCCTGTCGAAGAGACTTTTGAGCGCCACCTTCGAAGTGGATGCCTCGTAGAACCATGAATCAGCGCCGGTGAAGGGCACTCGACGCCTTTCCAGCATCCTGACCACCGATATGCCCGGGTAGCCGTTGATCTCATCGCCGTCGCAGAAGTTAAAGACCATCGTGTCCCTGGCCCTCATCGACTCGACAACCTGCTCCACCACATCCTCCATGTTCTGCAGTGTCACCGGCTGCCACACCCAGGGGCAGCCGATTTCGTGGAAGGCAACGGCGAGCTCATGCTTGGTGCCGAAGTTGTCATACTCCTGGGTTTGCAGGCTGTCCCCCTTGTACATGTGCGGGATGAAGGCCCAGATGAAAGGCCTCGATTTTTCAAGCATGTCCCATTTCCCAGAGACGGGCATACAATCCCTCCTGCTCCAGTAGTTCCCTGTGTGAGCCGGCCGCCTCTATCCGGCCATCCCTGATCACGAATACTTTGTCCGCGAGCGAGGCGAGCTTCATTGTGTGGGTCACCGCGATAACGGTGATGCCGCGTTCTCGGGCAATCTTCCGGATCGTCGCGAAGATATCAGATTCCACCGCAGGGTCGAGCGACGACGTCGCCTCGTCCAGCACCAGGAGCGAGGGACGCCTGATGAGGGCGCGCGCCAGGGCCATCCTCTGCCTCTGCCCTCCGGAGAGCTTGCCCCCCCGCTCGCCCAGGACGGTGCCCAGGCCCTGGGGTAGCCCTTCGACGAAATCGAGGACTTCCGCCTCCCTGAGCGCCCGCTTCACCTCATCAACCCCCGCGTCAAGCTTCCCCATCCGGATGTTCTCCAGTACCGAGGTGTTGAACAGGAGCACGTCCTGCGACACCAGGCCGATACCGGACCTGAGTGAAGCGACGTCGGCGCACTTCACGTCTATGCCGTCGAAGAGGACCTGCCCCTCGTCCGGATCGTACAGGCGCAGCAGAAGGTGCAGGATGGAACTCTTCCCCGAGCCGCTCGGCCCGACAAACACGGCGAAATCCCCCCTGGGGACTGAAAAGCTGATGTCGGACAGGGCCGGGCCCGCGTTTTCATGCCCGGGATAGGTGAACGTGATCTTATCGAAGGCGACGCTGTCCGAAAGGGGCGGCAGCACAACCGGCTTATCCGCCTCCCTTATGGAGGGGACCTCTTTGAAAATGTCGTTCAGCCTCCTGAGGCTCGCTGATGAGTTCACCAGAATGGGGGCGAGCCAGGTGAGGTTCGCGATGGAACTGCTCAGGCCCAGGGTAAGAACCTGGAACGATATCAGCTCTCCCATGGAAAGCTTTCCATTGTAGGACAGCACCGCACTGCCTCCGAACACCGCGAGCGACATGAGCACGAAGGTGAGCACCGGGATCCTCTGCACGAGGTAGGAGAGGAAATTGGCCCGCACCGATATGTCGATGAGCTTCCTCACCTCCCCGGAGAAGAGGCCGAGCATCCTCCGCTCAAGGCCGAACACCTTGATGACAGGCTGGGACTGCAGGTTCTCCTGGATGGTGGCGGCGAGCGCCCCCTCCTGCTGGTGCATCTGGAACGCGGACTCCCCCGCCCTGCGGATGAACAGGCGCGGGAGCACGAAGCAGAGGACCAAGCCCGCGAACGCCCCGATCGACAGCAGCGGATGCATCGATATCATGAAGGTCAGGGAAAACGCGATGGTGCTGACACCCACCACGGCGTAGGGGATCACGGTGACGAGGCAGTTCTCGATGCTGGCCGCGTCGGAGAGGAAGCAGTTCAGCACATCTCCGGAGTTGCGGCGGGAAAAAAAATCCATGGACAGGGCCTGAATGTGGGTGAACAGATGCCGGCGCATGTCGTTGATCACCAGGGTGCCGAGCCGTGCCCAGAGGTAATCGCCCAGCACGCACAGGAAGGTGAGGACCACGGTGCCGCACGCCAGGAGAGACAGTATCAGAACCAGGTTGTTGATGTTCCTCGGTATCACCGCCTCGT
Source organism: uncultured Leptospiraceae bacterium (assembly GCA_964627815.1). GTDB lineage: Bacteria > Spirochaetota > UBA4802 > UBA4802 > JAGODF01 > CAZPZJ01. Next base: position 51,349 of record CAZVKE010000011.1, on the reverse strand, counting down.
CGATAAGGTAGCGGAAGCTGAACCTGGTGGCGCTCTCAAGCCCCGACTCGAACAGTATGCTGAAGAACAGGCCCAGCATCATCCAGCGGTAGGGGGCAATATACCGGGACAGTTGGCGGAAAAAAGCGATGATGGCAGTCTCCTTTATTCAAGGAATCACCAGGCACTCGGTCTGGAAGTCGCGGGGACATGAAACCCTTATGGATCGAACCGGCGGCCTCATCAGGCGATCAAGCCTGCCGGCAAGGGGCTTTCGCGGATCTTTCAGTTAAGCGCGAGACCCCGATTTCACGCGCGATGCTATTTTCGGACTGCGGGGTGTCAACAATATTTTTTCATCCACCGGGCAACAGCGCCTTAATTCAAGGATAAAGTGCAACAACCAATCTGAAAGACACATCGGGCAGCACCACAGCCTTCACCGGTTAAAACCCTGATTCCTGTAAAATCCCTCGCAGAGAGCTTCGAGATTTTCACACCATCTTTTATGCTTACCTGCATGAAAGGCACCGACGGTTCTGATCCGCCCCTCCGGTGCAGTCGCAAAACCGTTTTGCGCCTTTTCATACCACCGCGCCTCCCCAATTAATTACTTGATCTTTATCTAACATGTTCTAATATTGATCATTAATATAAACAGATGTCAATTATTGGATAAACACCACAAGGAAGGCTACGCATGGAAATCTACACGCACAACATGTCTGACTACGCGCAGACGAGGGAAAACTTCCGCTGGGAAGTTCCCGAGTATTATAATTTCGCCCTCGACGACTTCGACAAATGGGCGGGCGACAAAACCAAGACTGCGCTTATCACGGTCTCAACTGACGGAAAAAGCGCGAGCAGGCTCTCGTTCTGGGAACTGGGCGTCCTCGCGACAAAATTCGCGTACGCACTGAAAAAGAAGGGGATACAGAAGGGCGACCGCGTGTTTTTGATGCTGCCGCGCTCCGAGGAATGGTACATCGCGATGCTCGGCATGATCAAATCCGGGGTCATCGCCATGCCCACCCCCAACCTCGTCACCGGCCACGACATAGACTACCGGATCAACACCGCCGGCGCGGTCGCTGCCGTCACCGACATGGAGGGCGCGGTCAAGATCGAAGCGGCGCGCGACAAGATCCCGGGTCTGAAAACAAAAATCCTCTGCGGCGGGAAACAGGCGGGATGGGACAGCTTCGAAGAACTGCTCGAGGACGCACCACGCCACTTCAATGTCGATGAGTTCGGCGGAAAAACGAAAAGCAGCGACCCGCTACTCATCTATTTCACCTCAGGCACCACCGGCAACCCTAAGATGGTGCGCCACACCCAGGCCTACGCGATCGGTCACACGATCACCGCGAAGTACGTGCAGGACCTGAGGCCCACCGACATCATCTGGGTGCATGCCGACACCGGCTGGGCGAAGGCCGCGTGGGGCAAGCTCTTCGGGCAGTGGATAATCGGCGCGGCGATCATGCAGTGGAAGATGGGCGGACGGTTCGAGCCGCAGTTCCTGCCTGAGATCATCGAGCGCTATGGCGTGACGGTGTTCTGCGCGCCCCCGACCGCGTACCGGATGATGATCGGCAACCTCGACCTCACCCACTACGACTGGAGCGAACTGCGCCACGCGCTCTCCGCCGGCGAGCCGCTCAATCCCGATGTCATCAAGGAGTGGAAGGAGAAAACCGGCCTTCAGATTTACGACTATTACGGCCAGACCGAAACGGTTGCGCTCGTGGCAAACTATTTCTGCGTGCCGATCCGCGAGGGAAGCATGGGCAAGCCCACTCCCGGCCACGTCGTAGAGGTGGTCGACGACGAGGGCAACATCCTCCCCCCCGGAGAGGAAGGCCATATCGCCGTGAAGATGAAACCGACGCACCCTCCCGGACTTTTCAACGGGTACTGGAAAGACGACCTGAACGCTTCGTTCGTCGGGGACTGGTATTTTACCGGCGACAAGGCGTACAAAGACGAGGACGGCTATTTCTGGTTCGTCGGCCGGGCCGATGACGTGATCAAGTCGAGCGGCTACCGGATCGGGCCTTTTGAGGTCGAAAGCGCCCTCCAGGAGCACCCGGCCGTCATGGAAAGCGCGGTGATCGGCGTGCCTGATGACCTGCGGGGCCAGATTGTCAAAGCGTTCGTGATCCTCAATCAGGGCTACAAACCAGGGCCGGAGCTGGTCAAGACGCTCCAGGAGCATGTCATGAAAGTGACCGCACCCTACAAGTATCCGCGGGAGATCGAGTTCGTCACCGAGCTTCCCAAGACGATCAGCGGCAAGATAAGGCGCGTCGAGCTACGCAAGATGGAGCTCGAAAAGCGGAAAGAGAAAGCGGTATGATACACACAGGACCTGTTTCGGCAGGATAGCATCACCGGTGTATATCGGCACGCGACAGAGCCACAGGGCCGGCGGAATCCGGACAGTCCCCGGCCCTTCAGCTCTTGTACGCATTCTGTCGGCGACTGCTGATACAGGCTCTTATCGCAAGCAGCACGAAGGCTACCCACCGTTTTTCGGATCTTTCGCATGAAACCACTGCGCACAGCCGCATCCAACCGAACTTCGTTTCAAGGTAAACGCGATAGAGAAAGAGCGGCAGCGTCAGCATGACGATGGCCGTGAGGCTCACTATTGTAGCACTTCTCTTTATAAAGAGTGTTGACTTTTGTGAAACTATTTTCCAGCGTATAAAATGGTCAGTAGCAGCTATGCCCTGAGGCCCTTAAAAAGCCGCGATTTTCCGCGGCGTGCAAACCCCAAGGCCCCCGGGAGGGACGTTCCGCCGGGCAGAAAAGTGATCTGAGTGAGGAAATTCTCCATGTATTTAAAGAAACCATTAATCATTGTCGGAATAATCGTTCTTTTAGCGATCATTGTTCTCGGGTATTTCTGGTATATGATAGGCAGGCCGATGTATGAGCCGGGAATGGTGAGGAACGGCAAGAATCTTCGGGCATCCCTGGATCCTCCACGGCAGACCGGAGAAGCGGAATACTGGCTGGTTGAAAAAGATATCAAGCTGTTTCATTTTTCATCGGGAAAGGGGAAAAGCATTCTGGTCGTTCACGGCGGGCCGGGATTCCCTTTTGATAAGCCGCTCACAGCTTTCAACGGCTTGAATTATCGTTTCCATTATTATGATCAAAGGGGTTGCGGGAGGTCGACAAAGCCCTTCGACACATTTTCAGGTTCGAATTACTTTGATAACATGAAAAAGCTGGAACAGACCCTGGGTCTGGGGTCACACATTGCCGACATTGAAAGAATAAGAAAAATACTGAACCAGGATAAATTAACTTTAATAGGCCATTCTTTCGGGGCTTTTTTATCCGTATTGTACGCTGCCGAGTTTCCGGAAAGAGTGGAGTCGTTGGTTCTCATTTCACCCGCCGGCGTGCTGCATCTCCCCTCGGAATCCGGAGATTTTTATAAACGGATAAATGACCTGTTGCCTGATAATATGAGAAATGATTTCAAGAATTATCAATATAGATATTTTGATTTTAAGAAAATCTTTTCTAAGAATGAAACCGAACTGAGCAATCTGAATCTGGAATTGATGAAATTCTACGGGCCTGCCGCGAAAGCTGCCGGCATGCCTCTTCCTGAATTCAAAGGGCCGGTAGGATCAAATGGATGGATGACTTTCGGGATGTTCTTCAGCATGGGTAAAAAGCATGATTACAGAAATGCGCTGAGAAATTTAAATGTTCCCGCCCTGGTCGTTCATGGGGGAAAAGATATTATGGCCGAGAAAGACAGCAGGCAGTATTGTGACATCCTGAAAAAATCGAAATTCGTCGTAATAAACGATGCCGGTCATTTCGGTTTCTATGATCAACCCGCCGGGTTTTCTAAAATTGTAAGGGAGTTCCTTGAGTCAATTGACAAAAACAATAAACGATAAAATAAGCGGCACCAGAGCGAGGTTCAGCCTTGTCCTCTGGGCGCCTCTTGCTGTGTTCCTCCTCACCATCATCGTAAATCTGGTCGTCAATCATACGGCCGCCAATTCGCCCCTGATTTTTAATGATCGCCCTTATCGGTTCATCGTGTTTATATTCATCTATTCCTTCACGCTGTATTACTATATTGTCTATGGAATACTCACCCTGTGTGAGAAACGTTTCTCAGATGATTATCGCGGCACATCGGGTAATTTCAGCGGCCATAAGGGATTTCTTTCCATTGTCATAAACTTCCTGTTTTTCCTCGTCTTTCTGATCCTGCCGCCGTTGCACAGCACCGGCATGGTGCCGATGGCGCTTCCCTCTTCATTCATCTGGGGGATACCAGGATTCCTGGTCGAATCCGGAACAAAGAAGTGCGCTGATTCCATGGCACGCACTGCGGCGGGACGTTCGTATCACCCTGAAAAAGAATCCTTGCGGGAGATCAGTGAGAAAGGCTATCTCATCCAGGTCAACAACGCCGTCTTCGATCAGCGGGGCGACGTACTGATTCATTTCGACATCCACCATCTCCAACACCATGCTATCAGCGCGTCCAGGGTTTTCCGGTTCAGCAATAAAGGCGCACCTGACCGCTCATATTCCATACCGTCGGGATACACAACAAACGACCGGGTGCTGCCCCTCCCGGAGGACCGCTTCCTCTATTACCCGGATCACGGCAAAAACGGGAATCTGCCGGTTATCCTCAGCGAAAAAGGGGGAAAACTGGATGTTATGATAGGGGGTGTCCGGGAGCTCAAGGGTCCGTGGGTCCTTGACCGAAACACGATCCTCGGCATCAACGGCACATCGATCGTGAAAATCAGGCTCCCCGCCGCGATGCGGAAGGGTCTTCTCCTCGAAGCAAAACAGTTTATCAACATGAAAGATATCAGGGTGCCCGGATATCACATCGACAGCTTCACCTTCCGTCCCGCCGCGGACGGAAGGATTTTCTGCGCCCTGGACCTGGAAAGCGACACCCCGACAACGCCGGGCATTGCCCTTCTCGCAACCTTCTCTCCGTCGGGGAGGCTGCTCTCGAAACGGCCGGTATCCGGGACATTCATGCACAATTTTGACTACGGGGCATGCGTCGATGCGGCGGGGGGGTTACTGTACGTTCAGAGCCCGGGAGGCGGCGATTCCGTCGCGCGGATAAGGCCCGACGGAATCAAGGATACGGAATTCAACGAAAGGTTCCTCTCCACGTGCGGCTACTTTTACGCGATCATGAGCATCGCCTCTGACAGGGAGGGGCGGATACTCGTGGCAGGACGCAGCTCCCCAGGCAACAGGGCGGCGGTGCTCCTCGTTGACCGGGGCGGAAGGAAGATCGGTGCAATCTATTGAGAAATCTATTGCCCCCTCTCGGTCGACGCACGCACGGCACTATTTCATAAATCAACGGAAATCAGGGGAATGGGGAAGATTCCGCCGGGCGGAAAGGCGCTCTGAAGCAGGGAATACTCCGGATATTAAAAATTTTAAAAATTTAATTTGACACAATACTCACACATGGTAATCTGGTAATACCACCAGCCGGAGACAGCAGCCACCATGGAAGAGCTCTTACAGCCGCTCAAAACCGACAGCCTCAAGGACGTATTTGTCCAGCGCTTCGAGGAACTGATCCTGTCGGGAAAGCTCACGATCGGCCAGAAACTCCCTTCCGAGCGTGAGCTTGCGCTGCAGCTCGGCGTAAGCCGCCCCGTCGTACACGAGGGCCTCGTAGACCTTGAGAACAAGGGGCTCGTAACCATGAAACCGCGCGTCGGCACGGTGGTGAGCGATTTCAGACGGGAGGGGTCGCTCACGCTCCTCAACTCGCTCGTGAACTACAACAGGGGACGGCTCGAACCGGGGATACTGGAAAGCATGCTGCGCATGCGATCGCTTTTCGAGATGGAAACGGCGCGCCTCGCCGCGACAAACCGTACCGATGACGACATGAAGGAGTTCCGTGCGCTCCTCGACGATGAGCGGAGCGCCGACCGGTCCGACAGGCCGAGGATCGTCGAGCTCGACTTCCGCTTCCACCACCTCGTCACCCTCGCGGGCGGCAATATGATCTACCCGCTCCTGCTCAATTCGTTCAGGGAAATCTACACCAATCTCACCTCGCAGTTCTTCGAGGACCGCTCCGTGGTCGAACGGGTGTTCGGATACCACGCCGCGTTTGTCGACGCCGTTACCGCCCGCGATGTGAAAAAGGCGGCCGGCGTCATGAAAAAGATCATCGATCACGGGGAAAGCCGCCTGAAGGCGATGCTTGAGAAATCCCGTGAACAGGGAGGATAACATGGAACGTTCCGCCGCGAAAAAAACCGACTACGCGATCAAGGAACCCGGCAGGCTCTCGCAACGCATACAGTGGCTGCGTGACTATTATTTCAAAGGCACCGACCGCGCCTGGAACAACGAAAGCAGTTCCTGGACGACAGGCACGCCGTGGGACATCCAGTATAACGAGCTCACCTTCTACATCGTTCCCGAAACCTACGCGCTGATGCAGACGATGCGAAGCTCCTACCGGCTCGCCGCGAGGCCCGTGCCGTTGCACGCGGATTTCTGGAAGTGGAGCATTCCCGAAAGGCGCGCCTGGTTCAACCGGGGGGTTGTGGTCAACCACCTGCCGCAGGAGATACTGCCGGGCGACCTCATCGCAGGGGCGCGCTTCAACATGGTGACTTCCATGTGTCTGACAAAAGCCGAAGCGAAAAAGCGCGAGAAGCTGATCCTCGGAAAACACGGCACGCGCGCCGCGATGAAACGTTTTCATGATCACGGCTACGGCAACTCAGGCGCGACTTCCGGCCACCTGGTGCCCGGGTATCAGCGCTCGCTTGAACTCGGATGGAAAGGCATTCACGCAGACCTCGCCGCGCGTTACGAGTCGCTCGCACCGGCTGAAAAGAAAGGAGCAAAAGGCGCACAGATCCGGGCCATGATGACGGCGGCTACCATGCCGCGCGACCTTGCCGCGCGCTACGCCGCGCTCTGCCGCTCCCACGCCTCGAAAGAGCGGGACGAATCGCGGCGCGGCGAGCTTTTACAGATGGCCGAAAACCTCGGCCGCGTGCCGTGGGAGACGCCGGTCACCTTCTGGGAAGCGGTGCAGGCGCTCTGGCTCAACCACATGCTCATCATGTCGGATGAAAATTATCCCGGCCCCGGCGTGTCGTTCGGGCGCATCGACCAGTACCTCTATCCGTACTGGAAGCATTCGCTCGACCGCGGCATGGACCGCGAGTTCGGCAAGGAAATACTGAGATGCTTCTGGGTCCACGCGAACACCGCCTACGACTCGATGATCAGGACAGGCAACCAGGGGATCACCGCGGGCTTCGGACAGCTCCTGACGCTGGCCGGCTGCGGCAGGGACGGCCAGGACCTTGCGAACGACCTTACCTTCGCCATCCTCGAAGTGATCGACGAGATGTCGCCGATACTCGAGCCGAAGCCGAACGTCAGGCTCCACCGCAACACGCCGGACGGCCTTCTCGACAGGGTGGTGGATATGATCGCCTCAAGCCAGGGAGCGCCGTTCCTTCTGAACTTCGACGAGCGCTCGATGGCGGGGATGATGCGCGAGGCGCGGATGGCCGGTATCCCCCACCTGATCAACAATGACACCGTGTGGGACTACGCGCCCGTCGGCTGCCTCGAGAACACAATGGTCGGCAACGACCGGTCAGGCACCGTGGACAACAACCTGAACCTGCTGAAGGCCGTCGAGCTCGCGCTCACCGGCGGAAAGGACCTCCACCCGGTCACAGACCCGATCACCGGAAAGACCGAAATGCCGAAGCAGGACGGCCCGCGCACCGGCGATCCGCGGACGTTCACGACATGGGAGGAGTTCTGGAACGCCTACGCCGCGCAGACGAAATTCATCGTTGAAAAGATCGTGGAGCTCTACGAACGCTCCGAAAGCATCCGGGCGGCGTTCAACCCGACGCCGTACCTCTCGTGCCTGGTGAAGGGGTGCGCCGAGAAGGGGCTCGACATCACGCAGGGAGGCGCGGAGATCTGCATGACCACGATCGAGGCGGTAACCTTCGCCACCACGGTCGATTCGCTCCTCGCGGTAAAGCATCTCGTGTTCGACGAGAAGGCGTGCACGATGGACGAGTTTATACGGGCGCTGCGTGACAACTGGGCCGGGCACGAGGTCCTGCAGGCGCGCGCGAAAAACCGTGCGCCGAAATACGGCCGCGACGACGACCTCGCCGACGCGATGGGAAGAAAGGTGATGGATCTGTGGACCGGCGAGGCCTGGAAGCACACCACGAAGTCGACCGGCAGGCGCTTCCGGCCCGGGATGCTCAGCTGGAACTACTGGGCAGGCGACGGGTTTATCATGGCCGCGAGCCCCGACGGCCGCAGGAAGGGGCAGTTCCTCTCCAACGCGATCTGCCCCTCCAACGGCGCCGACATCAACGGCCCTACCTCTAACGCGAACTCGGTGGGTAAGGTCCTCGGCGGGCGCGTGGATGTCGGCGAGGCCGACTGGGGCAACTACTTCAACATGCTTCCCAACGGCGCGAGCCACACGATCACCTTCAACCCGTCGATACTACGCGATCCGGAACACCGCCAGAAATTCAAGGCGTTCCTGCGCGGCTATATCGAAAACGGCGGCACCGCGCTGCAGATCAACATGCTCGACCCCGACATGCTGCGTGACGCGCAAAAGCACCCGCAGGACTACCGGCACCTCCTCGTGCGCGTGACCGGCTACAACGCCTACTTCACGAGCATCGGCAGGGAACTGCAGGACGAGGTGATCGCGCGGATGAGCCACAGCAAATTTTAAGGCGCGAAAGAAGATGAGCATGGAACAGACAGCGGTGATAAAGGGAACAGTGCTCGAGATCCAGCGGATGTCGACGGAGGACGGACCGGGGATACGGACCACCGTGTTCATGAAAGGCTGTCCCCTTTCGTGCGTATGGTGCCACAACCCGGAAAGCATCTCGCCGAAGCCGGAGATCCAGTGGATAGGCTCGCGCTGCATCCGGTGCGGGATATGCGTGGAGTCCTGCCCGCAGGGGGCTCTTTCGGACAGCGGATCGGGGATAGCGATCGACCGCGCGCGCTGCAAAGCATGCGGGACCTGCGCCGCGAAGTGCCCCTCCACCGCGATGGAGCTCCTCGGCACGCAGTGGGACGCGGAGGGCCTCGCCGCCGAGCTTTTGAAGGACAAATCGTATTTCGACACATCGGGCGGCGGCATCACCGTTTCCGGCGGGGAGGCGACGCTCCAGGCTGAGTTCGTAATGGAACTGCTGAAAATAATGAACCGGCACGGCGTGCACACCGCGGTCGACACCTGCGGCCTCTGCCAGCAGAAGGTGCTCGACACGGTGCTTCCGTACGCGGACCTGGTGCTCTTCGATATCAAGCATATCGATCCGGCCGCGCACCGCGATCTGACGGGCAGCGGCAACGAGAAAATCCTCGGGAACCTGAAATACATCACCTGCTTCATGAAGGACCATATCCGCCCTCGCGAGTTATGGATCAGGACACCGATCATTCCCGGCGCCACCGATACGGAGGATACCATCCGCGGCATCGGCGCGTTCATCGCCGGTCTTTCCGCGGGCGCTGTCGCCCGCTGGGAGCTGTGCGCGTTCAACAACCTCTGCCGCGACAAGTACTCACGTCTCGGAAAGGAATGGGAATTTTCCGGAGCCGCCCTCATGCGCGCGGAGGAGATGGAGACGCTTGCCGCCGCGGCACGCGATTCGGGAGTCGATCCCTCGATCGTGACATGGAGCGGGCCGACGAGAATGGAGAACAACGGAACGGGCGCGGGAAGCGACACCGCGGCCGCGAAACACCGACCGGCGCCATCGTGCGGTTGAATACGGAGGGATACGATGAACACGAGAACGCATTTTACAGGATCAGAAATCGAACGGTTCCAGCCGGCCGAAAAAGTCGGACTGCTCGCCACGATCAGCGGTGAGGGAAAGCCTCATATCTCACTCATCACATCACTGCAGGCGCTCGACGCCACGCACATGGTCTTCGGCGAGTTCTCGAAGGGACTGTCGAAGCGGCACGTGCAGTCGAACCCGCGCGCCGGATTTCTCATCATGACGCTCGACAGGAAGATGTGGCGCGGCAAGGCCGCGTGGACGCACATGAAGACCGAAGGCGCGGAATACGAGATGTTCAACGACAAGCCGATGTTCCGCTACAACACCTACTTCGGCATCAATACCGTGCACTACCTGGACCTCGTCGAAACCGGCGGTGAGGAAGGGCTCCCGATGGGCGCGATCATCCGCTCGGCGCTCGCGACCAAAGCGGCGAAGGGCGCGGCACGCAACCCGAAAGGCCCGCACGCGCTGAACCACCTCGCGGAGGATCTGTTCAACGGCCTGGGTTCGCTCAAGTTCATCTCATGGATCGGCGACGACGGCTATCCGCTCATCGTGCCGGCGATCCAGTGCCAGGCCGCCGACGCCGGAAGGCTCGCCTTCTCTCCCGGCGCCTTCGGCGCGGACCTCGCCCGCATCCCCGAAGGAAAAGAGGTCGCGGTGTTCGCGCTTACCATGCAGATGGAGGACGTGCTCGCGCGCGGCACGTACCTCGGAACGCGCCGGTACCGGGGAATAACGCTCGGCACGATCGACATAGACTGGGTCTACAACCCGATGCCGCCCGCGCACGGACAGGTGTATCCCCCCATTCCTCTTACGCCCGTTGAGCAATTCAATCAGGGATAAAACTAAAAGCTGTATGGCATGCTCACCCCGTTCGGCGCGGACGCGAACCGGAAAGCTCGCGCCGCCCGCCAAACTCGCGAGCCCATGACACCTTTCTTAAAAAGAATACGTCGTGAAGAAAATCCCGAACAGGCGAGCCTTTATACCCGCCTGTTCGGCGCTCCGCTCTGTTTTTTGCGAGGAATTTTGACGCAAACGGAGGAGTAACGTGATCCCCGGGAGAGAGGAGCGAAGGAAGGGCGATAGTTCCCCGGACGCATGAGGAAGCGCGCCCTGCTCCGCGTTCCCGTAACGACAACCGGACGCTCTGCGGATGGGGAAGTATCGCCTCCACTCAGACGGTATGATAGAAATTCGTTGTAGCCGCTCCTCTTCTCCCTTCGTGCGCGGCGGTTCCACTCCTGTCTTTGCAACTCCGAAAGGCTCTGCCATGCTTTCACCGCTTCCCTGAACGCGCCCCGCCTTTCACGCTGCGCCACAGTATTGGGATTTGCCGGTTTGACATAGGGGCGCATGTAGTGCCTTCCCCATCTTCTGATTATAACGACGTCCCCGACGCGGCCGTAGAGTGATGCGAATTCGTCTGCAAGGGTGATTCGTGCCATTGTTGTTTCCTCCGGATGGTGTATGATACACAATAGTGCGGTTTCTCCGAAGGGGATGACACTTTTTTTGTCCGTTACTTTAGGAAAGTAGCAAAGGTTTTTCAGGGCTGAAGTGGCGATTTCGACGCTTTCTTTTTAGCGCGAAAAAGAAAGCGTCGCAAAGAAAAGCGCGCGCCTGCGGCGGGCTTGTTCGGCGTAAGCTACATCCTGTAGCACGCCGAACCGCCGGTCATCGTGACCGGCGCTGCTGGTAGAGAAACCACTTTATTGGCCGGTATTTTCATAAGTCCGGGATTTTAAACTCACCCCCTGCCTCGCTGCGCTCGGCTGCTGATCAGGATGATCGAATGCCGAAGCGGGACAGGACGTCCCGAAAAGCTTCGGCTTCCCCCTCTCTTTGAAAAGAGAGGGGGACTGAGGGGGTGAGTTCGTTGCCGTTCCCATTTCTGCTTGCAAATTTTTTGGCCTGCCCGATACTTCCGGTCAATATCCAATCACGGAGGTCCCTTCATGAAACACGCGTTCGCCATTATGATCTTCTTACTATTCTGCTCAGCGGCAACCGCCGAACCGATGGAAACAACCATAGACCGCTACGTCCGCACCCTGGGAGTGGATGCAAGTTTGAGTGTAGTAAATAAAAAGAATCAGAGTTATTCTGATAAATTATCAAAAAACTCTGGATTTAATATATCTTCTTTTTTGGTATTTGGAAAACTTGGTGGTGATACATTTGAGACAACTATTGATAATGAAAAGTATCCCCTCGTCGGTTCGCCGATCGAATATTACTACACGGACCTTGTGTTCATGAAGAAGGAGTACGAGAAGGCGCTGGTGGGGCTGTACCGCAACCTGGCGGAGATGCCGGGCAAGCGCGCCGAGGTGAACGAGGCGATCGGGCTGGTCAAAGAGGTCGCCCGCCGCCGCGGCGAGCGCTGCGACGAACAGGCCGCCAAAGCCCGCTACGGACGCGAAATAAGGGCGGAGATAGAGGCGGCGGGGAGACAGCACGCGGCAAAAGATCCGAAGGCAAAGGAATACTGCACGGTGCTGATCGAATATTACCTGAACCCGACAGATGGGAATTACAATAAGGTACTATCAAGATACAAAGTGCAGGGAACGAATGTTTATAACTTTGGAATGGTACTTGGCTCTCTTTCTTCTGAATTCTATCACTATTGGATAGTAGATAAAACTGGGAATTGAATTTTATTGATTGCGTTCATAGTGTGACTACAACTTCTCATACTGATTCATTAAATAAAAGCCTTTATGAAATACAAGAAGTGTTCAGAATATAAACAAAAAAACATTTCTCGGAAAGAATCGATTATCATCTATAGCATGCGATTTCAGATTCCCGCCCCTGATAGGTTGAGCCCAGTGATGAGCGAGGCAGGAGGCCGAGCGAAAGCGGCCGAGACGGCAGGATGCCGTTTCGGCCGCTTCAGATTGATGTAATAATTGAAATAAGGCCAAGCCCACGCGGCGCTTGAGCGGGCCGCTCTCGGACATCCATGTCCTTCGCGGCATTCGGTCATCCTGACCAGCACTGGATGGGGCCACGGGGGACGCCGGGCATGGATGCCCCAGTGTCGCCGGTCACACGGATGTGAAGGAGGCGACGACGGCGGAGCCTTTCACCCGTGAAAATGGAAAATCCAGCAGATGCCGCGACGGCGAATGAGTCGCGGCTTTTTTGCGTACTTTTTGTGCCGGTACAAAAAAATGACAAAGAAAAACACCCACTTAAGCGAACTCACCCCCTCGATCCCCCTCTCTTTTGAAAAGAGAGGGGGAAGCCTAGCGCATGCAAGGCGGGGGTGAGTTAAGAAACAAAGCAATACCGCTTTACTTACATATTTTATTTGATAATATCAAATTAATTATTTGACATTATCAAATAATAACATACGGTGGCCACACGACGGTTCCTTATAGACCCATAACTTTACATGTTCCAAGGAGGCATTTCATGAGCCAGACGATGGAAATTTACAAACAGGCGGGAAACGCGGAGTTCACAAAGCTGGTTACGGGCATGGCGCCCTATTTCGAGACGATAGACCCGGAGTTTATTGATCTCAGACCGGGTTATGCCGAGGTAAAACTTCCGAATACGAAGAAGGTGCATAACCATTTCGGCGCGGTTCACGCAATAGCCATGTGCAACGCAGCCGAGCTTGCTGCGGGAATGATGACCGACGTGTCAATTCCTGATTCAAACAGGTGGATCCCTGTGGAAATGACCGTACATTATCTCAGGAAAGCAAAAACCGATCTCAAGGTTGTTGCGAAAGGGAGTGATATCGACTGGGCCGCAACCGGAAATCTCAAAGTGCCGGTAAGCGTCTATGACACCGAAGGCACGGAAGTATTCAACGCTCTCATAACAATGAACGTAACGGCGAAAAAAGCATAGACGGCAGCAATAGATAACTTCTGCCTGAGAAAAGGATTTATTTCGGTAGTATGAAGCAGGTTCTGCGACAGGCTTCCATGCGCATCTTATTGCGGGTGCCGACTGTCTTCCGGTCGGCATTTTTATCATGGCTTCAAATGAAACTGTTCTTTTCCAGCTCAGTGACGATTCTCGACAGGACCCTGTTAAACGTCACAACTTCATTCTCCGTAAAGAGGTCTTTGAGCTTCTGGTTTGTTTTTCTCAATATTTTAATCGCTATGGCGGTTATCTCCCTGCCCGAATCCGTTATAGTGATCAACTGCTGGCGAAGGTCATCGGGGTTCTGTTCCCGTTTGATGTAATCCTGCTTCAGCAGGCCCTCGACCAGGCGGAACGTCGCGGCATTGTCGGTCATAAGGATTTCACTCAACGCTCCCATCGTCAGCGGGGCCCCTTTTTCGAGCGCGAAAAGCAGGCCGATCTGTGAGTTGGTGAGGTGTATCCCCGCTTTTTTAAAGGCCTTTTTAGTCTGAAGCCTGAGCGCATGATTGAGCCTGGAGATCATGAAGAAGAAGCGGTTATTCATTATTCAATCCCTTGTCGTTCTTTTATTCCGCGCCGCGCATGAACAGCCCGTACTGAATATGTTTGATAATATCAAATATATGTCAAGCGTTTGTTTTTTGCGCGGGGCGCACGCATGACGATTGCCACCGGCCACCACCATCGTCATGAAGGCAGAAAATTCCACCGCCCCGTGAAATTCGGATTGCCCCGGCGTTCATAATATGATACCTTCTCCGGATAGAGCGGTTGTCATGGTATTGACCGCGGCTCATGCCGAGCGGCTCTGATATTTTCTCAACGGAGAACACACATGGACCGGAAGAAACACGGGGAGATCGTATTCACAAAATATTCGCCTTTAATGGCGGTCGATGTCGAGATAATCGGCATCGACGGAACGCCGGTGAAAGGGCCGCGGGTCATCTCGCTGTGCCGGTGCGGCAGGTCGGAAAGCAAGCCGTACTGCGACGGCACGCATTCACGCGTGGGGTTTTCCGGCGAGCGCGATGAGGAGGACGAGCGCGGCACGAAAGACTACGTCGCGGAGGGCATCACCGTTCATGACAACCGCTACATCTGCTCGCACGACGGCGCGTGCGTGAGGCTCCTTCCCGAAGTGTTCGATTTTGACACGAGGCCGTGGATACGGGCGGACGCCGCCCCTGCCGAGAGGATCGCCGAGGTGATACGCCAGTGTCCGTCCGGCGCCCTCTCCTACACCGTGAACGGCGTGCGCTACGACAGGTTCTTCGAGGCCGAGCGGGTGGTGATAAAGAGAAACGGCCCGATACACTGCGAGGGCGGCGTAACCTTGAAAGACGATCAGAAGTCGGATACGATCATGCCGACCGACGATCACTGCGCGCTGTGCCGCTGCGGCGAATCACTGCACAAGCCGTTCTGCAACGGCAACCACCGCCTGATCGGATTCCACGACTGATCGCCCGCCGCTCAGTTCAGGGCCGCCGCGCAGGAAGGCGCCGCGGTTGATCGGCTGATCCCGGCCCGTACCGCGCTTTCGACGGCCGCGTTCAGCGAGTCCACCGAATCATACTGCCGCGGATCGATCGCCTGCCCGACGGTGATCTTTCCTTTCAGTCCCGAGAAAAGGCGCGGCAGAAGCCTCTGCTTCGGCCAGATATCAAACGCTCCGCTCACCGACACGGGAATAATTCTTTTATTCAGGTTTTTCGCCAGATACGCCGCGCCGCTCTTGAACGGCTGAAGATTGCCGTCCGGCGTGCGCGTGCCTTCGGGAAAAATCACGAGGGACTTTCCCTGGCGCAGCAGGTCGGCGTTCGCCTTCAGGACCTCGATCGCGTTGTCCTCGTCGAGATAGATGATCGGCAGAACGGGAAAAAGGTATCTCAGGAAGGACAAACGCTTCTTGCCCGTCACGTAGATGTTCTCCCTGCACCGGGGCGGTATCGACCATGCGATCCATACCATGTCGAGATACGACTGGTGGTTCGCCACGATGACGCAGTTGTCAGCGCACAGCCTCTCGCCGTGCTCCGTTTCTAGCCGCCAGAGCTTCCGGGACAGGAAACCGGCAAGCGCGAGACCGGCGTGGTGGAACGGATTGAAGAACCTGTTGGCCTTCACCTGTATCTCGCCGCGCAATATCCTCTCGTCGAGCGGCCCTCCTTCGACGCGGGCAAGCGACCCGATATAGGCCACCGTTTCGCCGAGGTTCTGTTTCCGCCGCATCTCGTCGACGTCGATCAGCACGCCAAGCCTGCGCTCGATTGACACGATGAGGTCGATCATGCCGAGCGAATCGATATTGAAGTCGGCAAGCGTCTGGTTGACGAAAAGCTGCCCGGCGCCCAGCTTCTCCTTCAGCGCTTCGATCGCCTCAACCTCGCCCGCCGTCGTCCCGGCGAGGATAGAACGCAGGACCGCCTCGCCGTCCTCGTGCTCCTGAAACGCCCCCTGTTCGAGAAGGGACTTCACTTCCCCGTACAGTATCTTCCGCGTAGAATTTTTCGGCAGATCGTCCATCGACACCGCGAACCTCCTGATCCTGCGGTATTCGGGAAGGCCCGCGTTCAGGCGGTCCACCTCGCGCTTTAGCGCCGTGAAGGAGCTTTTCGATTTGACGCGCGGCACGATCACCGCGTACACGGCTGTCCTGTTCTCTATCGCGCGGTCGAACACGGCGATCTCGGCGATCATCTCCGACTGCCTGAAGTAGAACTCGATCTCCTCGGGATAGACCTTCTTGCCTGAATCGAGCACGATGACGTTCTTGACGCGCCCGGTCACCCGTATCGCGCCCTTCGCGTCGACACGCCCGAGGTCGCCCGTATTGAAAAACCGTTCATTATCGAACACGGCGCGGTTCGCCGCCTCGTTCTTGAAATAGCCTGGCATCACCGCGCATCCGCGAAGCCATATCTCACCGATGCCGTCCTCGTTGATGTTCTTTATTTTCACTTCGTTGCCGGCGATCGGCGCGCCCACCGATCCGGCTTCGGATTTTTTATAATATGGAATGGCGATCGGTCCGGTGGTCTCCGAAAGGCCATACCCTTCCATGATGTTGAAGCCCATATTCTTGTAGTAATTGAAGTATTCCCGTTTCATCGGCGCGCCGCCGCTGATAAAAAACCTGTGCGACCTGCCGAACACCTCGTGGACGGGCGCGAACACCTTCCTGACCAGAAACCCGAGGCCGAGCGCGCGCAGGATCGGCGCGCGTGTGGCGAAGAACATGAAGAGGCGGTACTTGAAATTCGACTGCGCTTTCGCCTTCGCGGCGATGGCATTGAAGAAGAGCTCCCACATCAGCGGCGCCGCCGGAAAAATGGTGACCGGAAAATCCGCGAGCGATTTCATGATGTCGGGGCCTTTGAGCGAGTTCTGCATGACGATCGCGCTTCCGGTAAGGAGCGGCGCCATGAAGGTCGACTCCAGCGCGTACACGTGAAAGAGCGGAAGGATCGCGAGCGTCACGTCGCGCTCGGTGTACTCTTCCAGGTCGGTACACACGTACGCGATGTGGAGGAGGTTCGAGTGGGTGAGCGAAACGATTTTCGGCGTGCCCGTCGTTCCCGACGTAAAGAGGAGCGCGGCGATCTCATCGGCCGAAGCGGAGACCGGCCGGAACAGGCTCTCATCAGCGGCGCGGGAGCGAAGGTCTATATCGTAAACGGGGATACCGCCATACTCTCCCCTGAACTGTTCCGACACGAAGAGCGCCTTCGCACCGGCGGCACGAAGCATCGATTCGTGCTGTTCGCGTCCCAGGCTCGTGTCGAGCGGCAGCGCGACGGCGCCGGCGGAAGTGACCGCCATGAAGGTGACGCACCAGTCGGGAGAGTTCGCGGCGAGGATGCCGATCACATCTCCCCTGCCGAAACCCCTGCCCTGGAGAAACGCGGCGCGCTTCCTGACTTCGCGGATCGTATCCCCGAAGCTGATCCGCTGTGTGTTGTAATGAAAGAGCGTATTTCCCGAATACTTCCCGCACACTTCCTCGTATGCCGAGTACATGTCACGGTCATATCTGCTGTCTGTCATGTGGCCCTCCGCCCGCTGGAATTCAGAAAGCGTTACGTCTGATGATGGATACGCCCCGCGCAACGCCGCGCACGGAGCTCACACCAAGGGATAAGACAGCGGATCGCGGGCCGCGGTTGCAAAAATACGCGGAATTAGAACAGGAAAAATTGTGTATCCGGTTATTTCACGGATGTAACGGCGCGGATTCATGCCACGGGCCGTGGTATTTCTCCCACCGCCGGATTTCGCGCTCCAGGAACGTCGTAAACTTGGGAGGATCGCCGATGGAAAGCTCCACCGGCGCGCCGGTCGCGGGATGGCGGAAGGCAAGCCCGACCGCGCAGAGAAAGAGCCCCTTGCTTTTCAGGACCATCCCATCCGTGCCGTACGCCGCGTCGCCCAGAATCGGGAAACCGGTTTCGGCCATGTGACGGCGCAGCTGGTGCGTCCTTCCCGTCTGCGGCGTGAGGTCGACGAGCGTGAGCCAGCCGTTCCGCAGCGAAGGGACGGCGCGCACCGGCTCGAAACGGGTAACGGCCTCGCGCCCGTCGATGGACCGGAATATGGTCCCTCCTTCCGTTATTCTCCCTATCACCACCGCCCGGTACCGCTTCACAATCTCCCGCTCCTCGAACTGGCGGCCGAGCTCTATCCGCGCGCTGACGGTCTTGGCGACCAGAAGCAGCCCGCCGGTGGCGCGGTCAAGCCGGTGCACGGGAGCGGGCCGCCTTAACGCGTCACGCGCCTCCGACGGGGTGAGGTTGCCGCGGAGCGCGTGTTCGACGGTTTTAAAAAGATTACCGTTTACCGCCACGCCGGGCGGCTTGTTGATGACGGCAAGGTGGTCGTCCTCGTACACGACATGAAGCTGCATCATGTAGACAGCGGGATTTCCGCCTTCCGGCTCGATGAGCTCGATCTTCTGGCCGGGACGCACCCACCGGCCGGTTTCGGCGGGCAGGCCGTCGACGAGTATCTCCCCCCGCTTGATCGCCTTCTTGATCCCGTTGCGCGAGGGAATGACCGTGAAGACGCGGAAGGCGTAGTCGCTCAGGCGCTCGTCCGATACTCCGGCAGGCACGATATGCGAGGCAATCACCGCCACTTCACTTCTTCCCTATAATGCCGCGAAGCCTGCCGGCGATGAGCGGAGCGGCCGCCATGAAGAGAAGCCCGAGCGGCAGCAATCCGCCGCGGCAGAGGTTGTAGTCAGCGGCGATCCGCTCCCACGGAAAGTTCAGAACGAAGCGGCCGAGTGCTATCTCGAAAGCGACGGTGAGTGTGATCCAGATCAGTCCGACCGCCGCAAGCTCCCTGGCCCGCGTCGCGCGCATCCAGCGCACAGAAAAAAACGCGATCGCGAAAATGATAAGCGCGCCGGTAAATACCGCGATCTGGCGCGCGCGGAAATCGCCGACCCGCGGCGCGAGAAAAAGGCCGCGCAGCGTGCCGTGCACGCTCTCGGCGAAAATGATGGCGAGCCAGATGACGCATCCCCTCAGATATACCATACCCCCTCCATGAACCGCATCATATCATGACCGGCGCGGTCATATCCCCAGCTCCGCGAGGGGGACTGTTTTCGCGCCGAGCTTTTCAAACTTCGAAAGCATCTTCCGTCCCGACTCCTCGCCGAACATCGCCCAGATCGCCTCGCCGATCGCGTTCACACGGTAGCCTCTATTGAGGGCGCCCTGTATGGTGTAGTTCACGCACACCTCGCTCGCCAGTCCCGTGACGTAGAGCGTCCCGACCTTCTTTTCGTTCAGGTAGCGCTGCAGCTCGGGATTCGAGAAGGCGTCCCCGCGGTACTTGATGATCAGATGCCTGTTCTCACCGCGCAGGGCCGGGTTCACGCCCGCTTCCTTCGATCCTTTCGCGGGAATGGTGGGCATGAGGATCGAAACAAAGGAGAACCTGTCGGCCACCTGGGTGATGAATATCACCTCACAGCCGCCTTTGAGTCGGTCTATGGCGGTGTTGATGTTGGAGATCAGCGCGTCGATTTTATAGCGCGCGGCTTTCTGCGGATCTTCCGCGTAGGTGTACATATTCTGCACATCGATGACGAGAAGCGCGCAGCGTGTATTCGCGGCCGGGTCTATCCGCGGTCCGGTGGTCGCGCCCATCAGATAGAAGAACTGGATGCAGAGCACTGCGCCCAGATAGAGCAGAAGAAGAGCGAGCGGAATCAGCATTATTTTCAGGAATTTTTTCATACGAAGCCTCCGGAACAGCGGGTTACCACAGGAAAAATCATTGCGTACCAGTTATCAGACAATGCGCATCCTGTCCAGCCGTTTTGGTCCGTCAGGCCGTTCCGGAATGAGGAGGTATCCGCCTGTATCCGCTGCCTGAAAACCGGAACTATGGACTGTTCAGGCATTGAAACAAATAAGATTTGCATGGAAGTGAAAAATTTTATAATCCAATAAAATATATTGAAAAAAATGAGCGGTATTCTATATTTAGACATTATACAGTGAAATGTTTACTGGCATATCCGGACAGGATGGACCGGTTTGACAGCATGGCGGAGGAAGCGATGAGCTACACGATCACCGATGCCTGCCTCGGGTGCACCACATGCGTGCGCGTATGCCCGACAGGCGCCATACGCGGCGAAAAGAAAGCGTTGCATGTTATTGATGCCGCCCTGTGCATCGAGTGCGGGGCCTGCGGCAGGGTCTGCGCCAAAAGCGCGGTCGTTGACGACGGGGGGACGCCGATCGAGCGCCTGAAGAAATCGCTCTGGCCGAAGCCCCGGATACTGCGGGAACGCTGCTACGCCTGCGAAAACTGCGTCCACGCCTGCCCCGCCGGCGCGCTCGCTATGAAGGACGAAGAGCTTCCCCTCACGGAAAATTTCGCCGTGCTCGCCGCCGCCGACAAATGCGTATCCTGCGGCTGGTGCGAAACCAACTGCCTTTTCGACGCCATCATCATGGAGGTGCCCCGTGAAAGTGATCAGGGGAACGAGCAACAGGTATCTTGATATCGATCTGACCGCGAAGACCTGGTCGGTGTACGAGGTCCCGGAACACGATCTGCGCGATTATCTCGGCGGTAAAGGGCTGGGGATAAAGATCTTCTACGACCGCCTGAAGGACCGGCTCGCGGAGGTCGACCCGCTCGGCCCCGACAACCTCCTGATCTTCTCCAACGGTGTGCTTCTCTCCACGGGCGCGCCCTGCTCCGCGCGCTTCGAGGTCGTCACAAAATCCCCGCTGACCGGCCTTATGGTCGGATCGTCCTGCGGCGGGCCTTTCGGCGAGGCGAGCAAGACCGCCGGCTGGGACGGCGTGATCATCTCCGGAAAGGCGGAGGCGCCGACGACGGTGCGCATCGACAGCGAGGGCGTGAGCTTCGAGGACGCCTCACTCCTCTGGGGGGAGACCACGCATCACGTCCAGGAGAAGCTCGTATCCTCGCCCCGCGAAGGCGCGGCGGTGATCGGGCCCGCCGGCGAAAATCTCGTGCTCTACGCGAACATCTGCTCAGGCCACCGGTTCGCCGGACGCGGCGGCGTCGGCGCGGTCATGGGTGCGAAGAACCTGAAGGCGATCGTGGCGCGGGGAAAGGACTACCGCTGCGAACCGGTGCTTCCGAAAAAATTCGAAAAGACGCTTCGCAAGGCGAAAAAGCATATCGGCCGCAATCAGATGACAAAGGGGCTGAGGGCCTTCGGCACCAACATGAACGTGCGAATCGGCATCAAGAAGGGCTACTCCCCGGTCCACAACTTCCGCGACCGCTATAATCCCGACACCGAAAACACCTCCGGCGAGCATATGGCCGAACGCTACAAAACGCGCCATTCGACCTGCCGCTACTGCTCGGTGCTCTGCGGGCACAAGGGCCGCTACCCCGACGGCGTCATGCGTCAGATCCCCGAGTACGAGACGATCGGCCTTTTCGGCAGCAACATCGACAACTACGACCCTGACAAGATCGGCGTCTGGAACGACCTTATGAACGACCTGGGGATGGATACGATCTCGGCGGGCGGCACAATCGCCTGGGCCATGGAGGCCGGCGACAGAGGGATCCGCCCGACATCGCTCTCGTTCAGCAACCACGATAACATTTCGCGGATACTCGATGACATCGCCCACAGGCGCGGGGAAGGCGCGGAGCTCGCCGACGGATCGATGCGCCTCTCCAAAAAATACGGCGGCACCGGCTTCGCGATCCACGCCAAGGGCCTGGAGATCGCCGCCTACGACCCGCGCGCGAGCTTCGGGCACGGCCTGTCGTACGCCGTGCACAACAAGGGCGGCTGCCACCTCGGCTCCTACCTGATCGCGCTCGAGGTGCTTCTGGAATACATGCCCGCCTACACCGCGATGGGAAAGGCCGCCTGGGTCACCTTCTGCGAGGATGTCTACACGGGAATCAATTCGCTCCAGACCTGCCTCTTCACCGCGTTCAGCATCCTGACCGAGCCGCCGATCCCGCGCTTTCTGCCCAAAGCGGTGCTCAAGGTCGCCACGATCATGACGCCGCGCATGTCGCAGATGCTCATGGACTGGAGCGTGTACAGCAATTTCTTCTGGGCCATCACGGGAATCAGGCTCACGAAGTTCGGTTTTTTAAAGGCAGGAGAGCGGATCAACAAGCTCGAGCGCCACATCAACGTAAAGATGGGGCTTACGCCGGATATGGACACCCTGCCCGACCGTTTCACGAAGGAGTCCGAAACGAAGTACCCGAAGAAATCCGTCGTGCCGATAGAGAAGATGGTGCGCCGCTATTACAGCCTGCGACGCTACGATCCGGCGACCGGCGGACCGCGCGCGAAAGACCTGGCGCGACTCGGAATTAAGGCTTGATAAAAAAACCCGGCTTTCGCCGGGTTTTTTTATGCGCCGCAAAGGAAGACATGTGCGGCAGGGTCAGAGCCCGATGCGCTCGCACGGGCGCGGATAGCGCAGTCCCGGCTTCATATCATCCCCTTCCGCCAGCCACGCGGAACGCCTTCAGGTCGATCTTGTCCCCGCCGTTGTAGGATACGGCGTCCTTGACCGCGTTCTCCGCGTAGAGGAGGAGCGATTCCATGACGTGCGCGGCGTACTCGGCGTCGCGGGAGCGGAACGCCGAAACGAGCCGCTCATACTGACGCATCGTCCGCTCCGCCGAGCCGGGCAGCGTGTAAAAGAATTCAGTGTAGTGCCGGTAGATGGTCCGGAACGAGTTGAAGAGGAGCGCGAGGATCACATTTCCCGAATGCCTGATCACCGACCGGTGGATCTCGTAGTCACAGTCGCAGAGCGCGGTCATATCCCCCTCCGCCGAAAGGCCTTTCGCGACCAATGCTTCCATCTCATCGATACCCTTTTCATCGATCTCCGCCGCGGTCCTGCGCGCCGCGAATACCTCGTTGACCCGCCTGAACTCAAGCAGCGAAATGAGGAACGCCGCGTCGATCATTTCGGTCGACTGCATGACCCTGCCGAGCAGTTCGACGGACGCTTCCGTCATGTAGTCGTTGACGAAAGTCCCGCTCTGCGGCGCCTTGCGCAGCAGCCCCATCTGGCAGAGCCGCGATACCGCGTCGCGGGTGGTGATCCTGCTCACACCGTACCGCTCCGATAGCTGCCGCTCCGAAGGGAACCTGCTTCCGATCGGGTACTTTCCGCCGAGGATGTCCGCCTCAAGGCGATTCAAAAGTTCATGCAGTTTGTTCATTTTTATGCCGTGAAAAGGTTATATCCAACTGGTATTACAAAATAGCATTAAATACAGATTTTATCAATCATATTATAATTTTATATCGGTTTTTATTGACATTTACAGAATAAAAGCTTAATCTGGTATTACCAGAATGGATCACCGCATATCGCTACTGCGGCGGATCAAAGTAGCTCGAACGAACCATGCATGGAAGCATTAATTTTTGATATCCAGAGGTTTTCACTGCACGACGGGCCGGGCGTGCGCACCACGGTTTTCTTCAAAGGCTGCTCGCTGGCCTGCCGCTGGTGCCAGAATCCCGAGTCGCACCGCGGCGCGCCCGAAATGGCCTTTTACGCCGAACGATGCCTCGGCTGCTTCGAATGCGAAAAAGCGTGCCCTTCAGGGGGGATACAGAGGGACGGGACCACCAGAATCGATTTCTCGCGCTGCACCGCGTGCGCGCGCTGCGCGGACGCCTGCCCGGCCGAAGCGCTCCGCCTGATCGGCAGGAGATGGAGCGCGCCCGCGCTTACCGGTGAGCTCGCGCGTGACCTTGATTTCTTCACAAGCTCCGGCGGCGGAGTGACCCTCTCCGGCGGGGAGCCGTTGCTGCAATCCGGTTTCATCGCCGAACTCGCGCCGCTTCTGAAGGAGCGGGGCATCCATATCACCCTTGAAACGGCCGGCCATGCGCCGTTCGCCAATTTCGAAAAGATCAAGGGATTGATCGACCTGATCTACTTCGACCTGAAACTGATCGACAGCGCCAGACACCGCAAGGCAACCGGCGCCGGCAACGAAACGATCATCGCTAATTTTATAAAGCTCGCCCGCGGTCCCTGGAACATGCAGCCGCGCATACCGATCGTGACCGGCATCAACGATGACGAAGCGAATATCATGGAAACGGCGCGCCTCGTCAAGCGCGCCGGCCTTTCGTCGATCCACTGCCTGCCATGGCACGGACTGGGCAACTCGAAACTGTCCCGCATCCGCACGCAGGCCCGGCCGTTCGAAGCGGCCGCGCCCGACCGCGCGAAGATGCACGCGATACAGGAACTATTTCTGAAGGAGGAAATCGATGCACTCATCTACGATTGAACGCACACGCAAACCCGCGCGGAAGGCCGCGGGAGAATCGCGCCCGAACCCGCAACAGAGGATCGAACGGCTTAAATCGGCCGTCATGGAGGCGCGTCCCGGCATCTGCCCCGAGCGGGCCCTCATCTGGACCGTGTACTTCAGGTCACGGCAGCGCCGCAGACAGTCGCCGCATCGTTACATGGCCGGCGCGCTCGCTTCAGTGCTTGAGCGCAAGAGCATCGCCATCTATCCGGACGAGATGATCGTCGGGAACTACACCTCCAGGCGCGTCGGCGGCTCGATCTTCCCCGAACTGCACGGCCTCCCCGTGCTCATGGACCTGTTCAAGTTCAATTCGCGGGAAACCAACCGCCTCGAGATCAGCGCCCGCGACAGGCGCGCCCTCATGAAGATCATCCCCTTCTGGATGTTCCGCTTCCTCGGCATCAGGGCATACCGCTCGCCGATGAAAACGATTCGCTTTCTCATAGACCAGCTCTCCGCGCATTTCTATCTCATCAACGAATCGGGGGGGATATCGCACTTCGCGCCCGACTACGAGGGCCTGATCAGGACCGGCACCGACGGCTTCCGCGCGAAAGCCGAGGCGCTGCAGTCAAAGACGGATACAGGCTCTGAACAATGGCACTTCTACGAGGGAGTAAAAACAATCGCGGAAGGGCTCGCGCGCTTCGGTGAGCGCTACGCAGAGCTTGCGGAAACCATGGCGTGCGGCGAGCATGACGCCGCGAGAAAGCAGGAGCTCGAGGAGATCGCCCGCGTGTGCAGGCGCGTTCCCCGCCACGGCGCGCGGAGTTTCCGCGAAGCGGTGCAGTCGGTGTTCTTCGCCCAGATCGCGCTCAACCTCGAAAGCCTGGATAACTCGGTCTGCCCCGGAAGGATGGACCAGTATCTTCATCCCTACTATCTCGCCGATCTCAAAAAAGGAGCGATCACCCGCGAATCGGCAAAAGAAATTCTGTCGTGCTTCTCCATCAAGATGTCGGAGATCATACCGGTCTTTTCGCGCCACCTGACCAACTTCCACGGCGGCATGTTCAACGGGCAGGTCGTTACCGTGGGCGGCGTCGACCGCAAGGGGAAGGACGCGGCGAACGAGCTCAGCTTCATCTTCCTTGAGATCATGGACGAGTTGCGGATGCGCCAGCCCAATTACCACGCCCGCGTCCACGCCGGCTCCGGCGCGAAGTATCTTGACAGGATATGTTCTATCCTCGCCTCCGGAAGCAACTCGCCCGCTCTCTACAACGATGGGGCCATTATCGAAACGATGACCGCCAACGGCTACCGGATTGAGGACGCCAGGGACTACACCGCCGTCGGCTGCGTGGAGCCGGTCTGCCAGGGTAAAAGCTTTTCATCGACGGACGCCGCGATCTTCAACGTGCCGCTCATGCTTGAAATGGCGCTCAACGGCGGGAGGCGCTTCGGCCATCTCCTCCGCTCCGGAGCGAAGACGATGCCCATTAAAAAGATGCGCTCGATGGGCGACCTCACCGCGGCATTCGAGGCGCAGCTTCGCCACAAGCTCGCGCATCTCATCGAAGACCTGCGGGCGGTCGAGACAGCGAACCGAGACTATCATCCCACGCCCCTTACCAGCATGCTTCTTGACGGCTGTCTTGAGCGCGGAACATGTTCGACCGCGGGAGGCGCGCGCTACAACTTCTCGGGCGTGCAGTGCGTGGCGCCGGTTGATACGGGCGATGCCCTGCGCGCAGTGGAAAACGCCGTGTTCGAGGACGAAAGGACAAGCCTTCCGGAACTCATGTCCATGCTGAAAAAAAACCTTCCCGGCGAAGGGCTTCGCTCGGCGCTCAGGAGGATGGATAAATTCGGCAACGACAACCCGCGCGCCGACCGGTGGACCGATTATGTGATCAGGACATTCGCGCGAGTACTGAAAGATGCCGGAAACAACACCCGCGGCGGAAAATATGTGATGGGACTCTACTCGGTGACGGCGCACGAATACTTCGGGCGCGTGACCGGCGCGCTGCCCAACGGAAGGCGGAAAGGCGAGCCTTTCGCGTCGGGCATCTCGCCCGAAAACGGGATGGACCGTCAGGGGCCGACGGCGGTGCTCAATTCGCTGAACAGCCTTGACCACCGGATCGCCTCGAACGGGATCAACTTCAACATGAAATTCACGCCGCGCACGCTTTCCGGAGAGACGGGACGGCGCGCGCTCGGGGCGCTGGTCGCCACCTATTTCAGGCGGGGAGGAATGCAGGTGCAGATCAATGTCATGGACCCTGCGGTCCTGATCGCGGCGCGGAACGATCCGGAGCGATACCCGAACCTGCTCGTGCGCGTGTCGGGATACTCGGCGTATTTCAACGACCTCACCCCGGCCATGAAGGACGAGATCATCCGCCGGTCATCGCTTTCGCTCGGGTAGGAAAAGCTTCACAGGATGCTGATCTTCCCTTCAAGGAAGTCGCGTATCCGCATGACCCGGCGCTCTCTCGTGGCGTCGGTGCGCGCGTCAAAATAGTACCGCGCGAGGAGTTGTTTCGCTTTCTCGCCTTTTTTGTCGAAGAGCGCGATCATGCCGTCGCAGTCGACGATGATATCGCGGAAGCGCCTCGCCATCTGTGCCAATTCCCCCGGCGAGGGGGCCGCGGGGCCGCCGTCCCACCTTCCGGATTTTTTCGCGGCCTCGATCTTTTCCATTCCGTGCGCTGTCATCCTCCCTTCGGCAATCAGCCTTTCGGCGAGCTCACGGTTGACCTTCGACCACCTGCTTTTTTCCAGGCGCGGTGAGAATTTCCGGAGGTATATCCGGTCGTCGATTTTTTTAATCAGGGAGTCGATCCAGCCGAAGCAGAGCGCCTCCTCGAGCGATTCCCGGTAGCCGACCCCCGGCGTATCGTCCTTGAAATACTCTATCCAGACCGGCTCGCTCTTCAGGCAGTTGTCAGCGAGCCATGTCCTGAACGCCTCACCCGATTCGAAATATCTCCGGTTCATCTTTCGTATCCTTTACTCACTGTTTTTTTTGAGTATCGCTTCTATCAGCGCACGCGAATCGAAATACACCTCGTTCCTGGTTATCACTCCGCCGGCGATCTCGACGATGTCCATCCCGTACTCGACAATCTCGCGGTCGCGGACGGGAATGGCCGCTTTCCATTTCAGGACAAAGCCTTTATCGGTGGGATAGAGCTCTTCGCGCGTCCAGCGCCACTCGGGATTATTGCGCAAAAGTTTAGTCAGGTACGGAAGGATCGTGTCGTGGCCGCGAAGGCCCTGCTTCACGGTCGGATCGGAATAGAACGCGTCGCGCGAATAGAATTGCAGCAGCGCCTCAGGGCGGTTCCCCGTCCACGCGGCGAGCCACCTGTCACAGAAAGATTCGTGATCGCTTCTGTTCATGCGGACCTCCCTTAAATGCACACGACATCATTTATCAAGAAACTGCCGGACCTTTTCCTCGTAGTTCGCCCTGTCGCCCACAAATGAGAAATGCCCGTATTTCCCGGAGAGCGTGACGACCTCGGCCTTCACCAGGCCGGCGAACTCGAGCGCCGGACCGGGATACACCATATGGTCCTCCGGCGACACCACGACCATGACGGCGGCGCGCACGCGTTCGGCGGCCTTTTCCATCGATCCCTCGTACGGCTTCGTGACATCGTGCGTCATGATCGCCCTGACCTGGCTGTCCCAGTCGTCGGGACTGATCTTCGCGTATTCACGCACGACCGGCTCGATGAAACCGTTGAATTTTTCCGTCGGCACATCCGAAGCGAGAAAGCCGGGAGTGCGGGATACAAGGACGTGGAACGGCGCGATCAGCCGCATTGCCGTGTCGCGGTCGCCCTTCTTCCCGCGAAGGGCCGCGATGATGGCCCGCTGTCCGCGCCAGAGCATCAGGTCGTACGAGGTGAGTTTCGGCG
This sequence comes from uncultured Leptospiraceae bacterium, assembly GCA_964627815.1. GTDB lineage: Bacteria > Spirochaetota > UBA4802 > UBA4802 > JAGODF01 > CAZPZJ01. The sequence goes on along the minus strand of CAZVKE010000011.1, from coordinate 22,878 downwards.
TGCCGACGATCGCGACCGCTTTATCCATCGACTCGGGATAGGCAACGGCCCACTGCATCGCCTGCATCCCGCCCATGGAAATGCCGACCACCGCGTGGAGCTTCCGGATGCCGAGACGCTTCGTCACCAACCGGTGCTGCGCGCTGACCATATCCGCCATTGAAAGCGCGGGAAACACGTTGCCTCTCCGCCGCCCGCAGTTGGAAGGGGAGAGCGAGACGCCGTTGCCCGGATTGTCGATCGCGATCACGAAATATTTCGAGCTGTCCACCATCTTCCCCGGGCCGATAAAGTCCGCGTTCGCCAGGGCCTTCGAGGTGCCGGCAAGCCATGTAGGAAAGACAACCGCATTGGATTTCTTCCCGTTCAGTTTTCCGAACGTCCTGAAACCGAGGCGCAGGTGCCGCACCCACTGCCCGGTTTCGGCGCTGAACTCGCCAATATCTGCAAACCTGAGCTCGCCCTCGGCCCCGGCGACTGTCATGCCGACGAGCACCATGACCGCGATCAACGCACACCGATTCATAAAACGCATATCCCCTCCGCGCTATCGTATGGAATCCATAAGTTCGTGGTAAGATTTCGCGTCACGCGTGAGGTACAGGCTGTACCATGCCTCCAGCGTGCGCGGCGAAAAAACATCGAGGAGCCGAATCAGTTCGCGCGCGAACTCGAGCGGCGCAAGCCCCGTCGCGGTGATCAGGTTGCCGTCGGTGACGGCGGGCTCATTGCGATAGAGCGACTCGCCCGTGTAAGCGGGACAGACGGCCTTGAGATAGCCTACATCGTTACTGGTGTGGGCCCTCTCGTTCAGGAAACCCGCCTGCGCCAGTCCCGCGGTCGCGCCGCAGATCGCCGCGACGGGAACACCCCCTCGCAGGAACCCGCCGATTTTTTCAAAGAGCGGCGCGTGGACAGGATCAAACCATGTATCGCCGCCGGGGAGTATAAGCGCGGCAACGCCATCGGCGCGGCTTTCGTCGAGGGATATATCCGGCACAACCCGCACGCCTCCCATGGTGACGATCGGGGCCTTGCTCACAGCGACCGTTCTGACCTCAAGGCGCTCCGCGTCCTTCCTGAAATAGCGTCCCGTGTTGAGCTCGGCAATCGCATATCCCGGCTCCCAGTCGGCCATGGTATCGAGCAGATAAAGGTACACCGTCCGTTTCATATCCGCCTCCTGTCAGGCTTTTTTCACGAAAGATCGGCGTCAATCATGCACTATGCGTTATCGTTTCCGCCTGCGGTAACACCGTTCGACGAGCGCGCGCCCGTTCGCGCATCCGTGAGCGGGGATGAACACCTGGCATTTCGTTTCAAGCAGCCGCCCCCAGCTTTCGACCAGCTTTCCGGCATCGTCGGCGAAAGGCGGAAAGACCGAGCGGGGAAACACGCCGAACATCGCGTCACCCGCGAGCGCGATCTCATCATCGATGATGACGCTCATCGATCCGCGCGAGTGCCCCGGCGTATGCAGCAGGTACGCGTCGAACCCGAAGCCGCGGAGGCTGTATCCGTCATCGGCTCGGATGTCGGGCACGCACGGCTCATAGGCGAAGCGCGGTTCCAGCCTTTTCGCAAAAAGCGAAATCATGATCCTCGTCGGAAGGACCGTTCCCGCCGGCAGGGGGCTCATTCCGCCGGCCAGGTATTCCGCCTCGGATGCGTGCACGATCACCTTCGCGCCGAAGAGCCCGCGCACGAACGCCGCGTTCTCCGCATGGTCGAAATGCGTGTGCGTGAGCACGAGCGCCTCAAGCCCGCCGGCCCCCGCGCGGGCGAGGTTTCTCATGAGCCGCCTTCTCTGCGAAACGCGGCCCGTATCCACCAGCAGGTGCCGTCCCGCGTGCGAGAGGAGGAACGCGTTGCAGCGCCCGCCCAGCACCCGCGTGATCGTATAGCCGCTTTTCGTCGTCCATGTTTTCATGACCACGTCATTTTCCGTCCATAGTCCCGTCACCGGCGAACTTCGCGCCCATTTCAAACGCGCGCTCGCAATCCTCCGGAAACTGCTCGTTACGCCTTCTCGCTTTTTTTTCCGGGTCGAAGCGGTCCGCGACATACCGCGAATAATCGTCAAACTGATACGTGTCGGTGATGATGAGCGTTTCAGAGGCGCCGAATATCCTCGCAAGCAATATTTCAGTCAGGGCGATGGTATGGTTGATCCCCGCGTCCCGCATCATCTGTTCTTTCATGCCCATGGTATAGATGAAGCCTATCGGGATTTTCCGATTAAAGAGGCTCGAATACTCCTTATCGTAAACGAGATAGGGGAAAACCAGGCGCTCGAGAAACGATCTCATCTCGCCGGAACCCGTTCCCAGATAAACCGGCGAGCCGAGAATCAGCGCGTCTGCCTCTTCAATCTTTTTCAGCACCGGCGTCAGGCCGTCGCGCACGGCGCACCTGCCGTAGCTCTTTCCATCTTTCAGCTTGCACGAGAAACAGCTCACGCATCCCTTGTAATCAAGATCGTAGAGGTGGATAAGCTCCGTCTCCGCGCCACGCGAGGCCGCGCCCTCGAGCGCCTTCTCAAGCAGCGTCGCGGTATTCCATTTCTTTCTCGGGCTTCCGTTGCACGCGATAACCTTCATGCCGCATGCCCTCCTCTCTTTCACTCGACCGGAACAAGCCTCACCGCGCCGGTGACCCTGTGCACGGCGACAATACAGACGCCCGGCCTGACATGTTTTCTCCTGTCATTGAACTGGACATGCCATTCTTCCCCCTGCGCGCTGACCAGCGGTGAAGCGGCATCGTACTGAGCGGCATAGGGCTGTCTGAGCAGAAACTCGAGCGCGATGCGCACGGCCTCGCGTTCGGATATCCCCGCATCAGCGGGCAGGGCGGCCGGAACCAGCACACACAGCAGCATCGCGATCGAATATATCCGTTTCATCGTTTTTCTCCTTTGACGGCAGTGGTGGGGATATCAATCCACAGAAATCCCGTACGCGCACTCCGCCGCCTCGACCGTGTGCAGCATGAGCGAGGCGATCGTCATCGGGCCCACGCCTCCCGGCACCGGCGTGTAAGCCGAGCTTTTCGCGGCGGCGGCCTCAAGGTCGATGTCGCCGCACTTCTCCGCGGGGTGGTATCCCGCGTCGATGAGGACCGCGCCTTCCCTGATCCAGTCCGCCTTTATGAACTTCGGCCTTCCCACCGCGCCGACCACGATATCCGCGCTTCTGACCAGGTCGGGAAGGTCTTTCGTCTTCGAATGGCAGATGGTGACCGTTGCGTTCCGGTTCAGGAGCATCATCGCCATCGGCTTGCCGAGTATCGGGCTTCGCCCGACGACCACGGCACGCTTTCCTTCAGGGTTGATGCCGTAATGGTCGATCATCCGCATGATGCCTGCGGGCGTGGCGCTGCCGAACGCGCGCTTTCCCATCGCCATCAGGCCGAACCCGAGGCTCGTCACACCGTCGACGTCCTTGGCGATCGCTATCGCGTCGAAGCACACACGCTCGTCGATCTGCGACGGCACCGGATGCTGCAGGAGTATCCCGTGCACGGCGGGATCGGCGTTGAGCTTTCCGATCTCCGAGGCGAGCCCTTCGGTCGTCGTCTCCTCAGGGAGGATCACTTTCCTCGACTCCATCCCCACCCGCGAACAGGCGTTCCCTTTCATTCTCACGTAGGTCGCCGACGCCGGGTCGTTGCCGACAAGTATCGTCGCGAGCACCGGGCTCACCCCCCCGTTCGCTTTCTTTATGGCGGCGACCCGCTCCGCGAGCGAGCGCTCTATCGATTCCGCCAATGCCTTTCCATCCATGATCTTCGCGGCCATTTATATCTCCCGTATTCTTCGATAATGACTTTTCACGATTCCGCTTGCGAAGCTTTCCGTGCCGACGTGGGCGAATTGCATTTCACGACCGCTCCCGTCGAAGAGCGGAACGCCCTCCCCCAGGAGGAGCGGCACCCGCGAGAGGAACATCCCGTCGATCAGGTCCGCGTTCAGAAAATGCCTGATCGTCACGCCGCCGTCAATATATAAATTCGGCAGTCCCCGATTTGCGAGCGTTTCGACGATCCGCAGCGGCGTGTCATTGATGATCTCCACCTGCCCTTCCAGTCGGTCGGGCACGGCGTGCAGGGTGGTGCTGACGACGAACACCGGCTTCGCGTACGGCCACGCGTCAAACGAGAGCGCCGTCTCAAACGTTTTCCTTCCCATGACCACGGCGTCAATGCCGGCGATGAACGCCTCGTATCCGTAATCGTTATCCGGGTCCGTATACGCGTCAAGCCACCGGACCCCGCCGTCGCTCGTGGCGATGAAACCGTCGAGGCTTGTGGCGATGAAGACGTAACATGCCATGATTCTTTACCATGCTGGCGGAGTTTGTTTTCAGGGGGGATAGAAGGACGCGCATCGCCCTTCTATCCGCGCCAGTACGCGCTACTTCACGCCCGCGACGACATTCATGTTCGTCACCGAGAAAAACGTCCCCTTCGCGGATTTATCCTTCAGTTCGCTCATCCACAGTTCGAGCTGTGCGGGACTGACCACGCCGGCCTCCTTCGCCTCGCGGTAGAGCCAGTCGGCAAGCGGGTTCTCCTCATCGAACGTGGTCATGACGACGGGAAAGACGAACGTGCGCACGTCGCGCATGCCCGCCTCTTTCATCACCCGGGCGAACGTGCGTGCCGCGTAGCCGCTCGGCCGGCATCTGTCAGAGAAGAACCTGATGAGCGCGCGTTCGACCTCAAGGTACGAGAAATCGACCGAGGCCGTGGCCCAGTCGGTGTCGGCGAGCACCATCCTCCCGCCGTTTTTCAGGACGCGGAAAAGTTCGGCGAATATCGCGCGCGAAGGGATGACTGTTTCCGCTATGACCTGAAAGAGCCGCTCGGCCCTGACCGCGTCGAAGGAGGCATCGTCAAACGGAAGCCGCGCGACCGATCCGATCAGGTGCCGCACCCTCCCGGCGGGAAGCTCCTTTTTCGCGCGCTCGTCGGCGGCGCGCACCATCTCCTCGCTTGAGTCGATCCCGATCACTTCACAGCCTGCGGGCGCGAGCTTTACGATCGCGACGGTGTCGATGCCCGGGCCGCAGCCGGCATCCAGTATGTGCGCGCAGGTCGGGATATCGAGCAGTTCGTAGGTCAGCTCTTTCAATTCCTGAAGGAGCGAAGCGGCGTTCTGAAGATACCTGACGTTGATGTTTTTTTCGAATCTATCCATGCGTTATCTCTTCACTCTGTTGCAAGGTAAAACCGCAAGGGGGAGTATGTCAGACCACCGGGCCCGGCTGTACGCCTTTATCCTGCTCCGGGGTAGTGCGCCAGCCGTCCCACGCCTTCTTCCCGAACATGCGCACGGCAAGCTGCATCGCCTTCGCGCTGAACCGGCCCACCCCGTCGGCGCGCAGCCCCTCATAGAAGAGATCATCAACTTTTTTCTTTCCCAGGTGCCAGACCTCCTCCCACCGGTAGCCGCAGTCATGCAGCACCCCCGCCCTTCCCGACTGCTCCCAGGGCGGCGCGAGCGACTGGAGCCATTTCGGAACCGAAGCGAGATCGCATTTGAAGCCTTCGGGCACGGGATACACCTTGCCGTTATCGTCTTTGTAGCGTATCCCGCCGGTCAGCTCGACGATCTGGCTCGTCGGGCCGGTAATTGTGATCGCGAGGGGATCGAGAAATTGTCCCATGTTTTTCTCCTTTTCCATTAACTGAAATTAAATCTGGTGTTATTATCCTCCCCCGAATCGGGAGGCCCATTACTTCACATCGGGTCTTTTGATATCGAAGATCAAACCCCTCACGTTATCAAGTCCATCCAAGCCGCATTTCATTTGCCGTGAAAACCGTTTTTCGCTAAGCCCGTAGGTGGAAATAAAAAAACACAGCTTTCGGTCCTTCGGCCTCCGGTCGTTGATCTGCCGGAACAGTTTTCCGAAATCACTCACGCCGCGGGGGTCAAACCAGATCCCTGTCAGAACAGTATCTTTCGCCAGATCATCAACCTTGCCGCCGGAAAGCGAACTGAACGCGGGACATACGCAATGGGTGATGAAAGGCCCTCTGTTTGACGCCACAATCCAGAAAAAGGAGTAATTGCCGCTTCCGTATTTCCCCGGATCTGACGCGCACAGAAGCTTTACCCGTTCGAGCGCCCTGTAATTAAACGAAACGAAAGAGATACGCTTCCGGGCCTCTCCGCCTTCTTTAGATCCCTTCAGCGTATCGTTGACGGCTACAAGGGTATTTTCGATCAGGAAAACATCCGTATCGGAAAGGCGGTCTGAATGCGGCGTTTTAAGCTCTATATAAAGTGACTTTGTCATTATGAGCTTGTCGTCAAGAAATAACCTAACGACGTCTTCTAAACGGCCTTCCCGGTGGAATTCTTTTATGTTTTTGATCCGACCCTCTTCGATGATCCTGTCATGAGTAACGAACACCTTCCCCTTTTCATCGACCTGGACGTCAATTTCAACTCCATCAAGCCCGTGCCTGACGAGGCTGTCCCTTATAAGATCCGCCACCGGTTCTGCCGGCTTCGTGAAAAGGTTGACCGGATAGCGCTGGAACGCCCCCGCGGCATGGCCGATTGCCAGCAGCCCTTCGCCGGACAGGTGCTCATAGTTTTTTCTGAATTCTTCTATCTTTATGTTGGCCTTATCGTACCGAAGCGCTCCGGCGGAGTCGCTCTGCATTTTACAATACTTCCACCCGCATCCTGCATGGATCATGACCGCAACTGCCGCTGCGACTACCATCAAAGACCGCATGATATACCACCTCACTAATGAAAATTCTGACGAAATGGAATCATCCTCCGCACCGTGAAAACCGTGGTGGTCAATAGTCAACGGCACAATCATTTTTATTGCAAGAGATTTTTACCGGCCCACCATGCTTCACTCCCTGCAGCATCCGCCCGAAGGATAAAACTACTATTTTCAGGGGCGGATACGATCCTTCCGTTCGCCTTTCAAAACGGCCGGCAGATGGAATTCAGCACGCCGCCCGAAGAGGCGAGGACGCGCACGCCGGGAAGCTCCACCGGCACAGGCTCGATGCCGTCACTCGCCGCGCGCAGCGCCGCGCACGCGGCGGCGTCTTCCGGCGTACCGTAGAACGGCATGAGGACATACTCGCCCGTCCGCAGAAAACCGAGGTGGCTGCCCGCGGCGCTCCCGCCCCTCCCTTTAGCCAGCGGTCCGTCGGGGATTCTCACTATCCGGAAATCCTCGCCAAGCTCTTTCGCGAGCATACAGGCGATGTCGTCCATGAATATCCGCTCGTCGACATGCACCGCCGGATACTCGCCGACGCCCACGGTGTCGGGATCGAGGAAACGCGCCATCCGGTCTATGCTGCCGCCGCGCGGCCCCTCCGGAACGACGATAAGGCGCGAAATGCCTAAGAACTCACCGAAGAGCCTTTCGAGCTCCCGTGCGGCGATGCCGGGATTCTCCTTCACGACGCGGTCGGTGACGACGGCAATGCCCTTCCCGTTGTGGGTGATATTGGCGGGGTTCCATACGAGCGGCATTTCGACGAGGCTGATATCGCACTCTTTCGCGAGGATCCGTGCCGCTTCATCACGGGCCGGACCGCCGGGCAGATGCTTCGCCATCACGGCTGTCAGCTTTTCCGCATCACCGGCGGCAACGGCGGGCGCCCACTCCCGTATGAATATATCCGGCACGGACGGCATCTCGATAAAGCGCAATGCCACATACGGATTCACCTTCGCGAGCCGCGCTTTCACCTCCCCTTCGAGCGCGCGCGCCTTCAGGACAACACAGACCTCGAGGGCCGAAGGGAGGAGCCGTATCAGCCCGGTATAGAGCGAAACAAGGCGCGCGCATCCTTCCATCCGCTCCGGCCAGACGAATACGAGGCGCGACGCCGTCTCCCATTCCGGAATGAGGCGATAGGTCATGTCGATCTCCCTGCCATAATCACGCTTATTGTAGACGGAGGGCCTGCTTCTTCAAGCTAAATTCCCGGCGGCCCTGTGGATTCATGACACCGGAAACCGCATCCGCGAACATTTTTTTCTGCTTGCGATTTTTATTAATATGGTGAAGGATATTACCGGCACGGCGGTCCCGTATCCGTCATACGAGCATGAAACCGCGGGACCACGCCAGACATCCGATCGCGGAGGACAGCATGACGGAATACGATGTCGTGGTGATAGGCGCGGGAAACGGCGGGCTCACGGCGGCGGCCACCCTCGCGAAACAGGGACTCCGGGCGCTCCTGCTCGAACGTCATAACATACCCGGCGGGTGCGCGACCAGCTTCATCCGCGGGCGGTTTGAGTTCGAGGTGGCGCTGCACCAGCTCTCCGGCATGGGGAACCCCTCCTTCCCCGGGCCGCTTCGCGCCACGCTCGACGGCCTTGGCGTCGTCAATGAGATCGAGTGGGTGGAGATGAAAAACCTCTACCGGGTGGTCGTGCCGGAGCGTATGGATATCACCCTCCCCGCGAACCGCAAAGGCTTCACCGACGCGCTCGTCGCTCGCTTCCCGGAGGAGAAGGAAGGCATCGAATCGTTCATCGACCTGGTGTACCGCTTCTTCACCGAGGTGATCGGCGCGTTCTACATGCGCGACCCTGAGATCTCGCCGCAGAAATACCCGCTCTATTTCAAATACGCGCTCTCCGACACGCAGTCGATACTCGACGAGCACCTGAAAGACCCGCTCCTCCAGCTCGCGGTCTCGGTCTACTGGAGCTACGTCGGCGCGCCGCCGCGCCTGCTCGCGTTCACCGAGTTCGCGGCGATGCTCTTCGCCTACATCGAGTTCAAGCCGTACCACATGAAGCACGGCTCGCAGTCGCTCTCCAATGCCCTCGTTGACTCGTTCCTGAAAAACGGCGGCGACGTGCGGTTCAGCTGCGGCGCGAAGAAGATACTCGTGAAGGACGGGCATGTATCCGGCGTTGTGCTCGACAGCGGCGAGGAGGTCGCCGCGCGCTACGTGATATCCAACGCATCCCCCATCGCCACCTGCGCCGAAATGCTCAACGCGGAACACCAGCGTCCGGAGTTTTTCGAAAAGATGGGAGGACATACGATAGGCCCGTCGGCCTACACGCTCTACATCGGACTCGACTGCCCGCACCATGCGCTCGGCATCACCGAGGCAACGAACTTCATCTGCGCGCACACCGACATGGAGCGGTCATACAGGGAGATGAAGATGATCGGCAACGACCCCGGCCAGATGCTTCTGACCTGCTACAACGTCAACGACGCGGACGCCTCGCCTCCCGGCACCACGCAGATCGCGCTCGTAGACCTGAAATACGGAGAACCGTGGCTTTCGATCCCCCCGCACCGCTACTTTGATTACAAATACGCCTACGCGGAAAAAATGCTTTCAACCGTCGAGCGCCTCATCCCGGGCTTCCGCTCGCACATCGAGGAGATCGAGGTGGCAACGCCCCTGACGCACATGCGCTATCTGGGCACTCCCGCCGGCTCCATCTACGGCTTCGACCAGTTCATCCGCGACTCGCGCGTCTTCGGCCCGCTCGATCCCGCGATCCCCGGCCTCTATTTCGCCGGCGCCTGGGCCGGCGGCGGGGGGTTCCAGCCGTCGCTCATGTCAGGCTCATCGGCGGCGAGGGCCGTCGCAAAAGTGATCCGCAGGGAGAGGGGGTGATACGATGACGACGAAAGACATATTCTCGAAAATAGACGGATACGACCGTGTGCTCGATGAAATACGCGCCGCGCGCCGTTACGGCACCGACTACCGCGCCATGAAAGGGGAAGTCGCGCGCGTCCTTGACCTGCTGCACCCGCGCGCGCTGAAACTGCGCGTATCGGAGGTCATCACCGAAACGCCCACGACGAAGACGCTGCGCATGGTGTCGGATACCGGATACCTCCCGCCGTTCGAGGCCGGGCAGTACATCAATCTTTTCGTGGACATGCAAGGCGTGAGGACCAGCAGGCCGTACAGCATCTCCTCGGCGCCGAGCGAAACGGCATACTACGACATCACCGTGAGGAAACAGCCGGGCGGGTTCGTGTCGGACTACCTGCTCGGCGGCGTCAAGCCTGGCGACCGGTTCGACTCCTCCGGCCCCGCGGGACAGTTCCGCTACAACCCGCTCATCCACGGCCGCGACCTGGTCTTCATCGCGGGCGGGAGCGGCATCACGCCATTCATGAGCATGCTACGCGAAGCGACTGACCGCGGGCTTGACCGGAACATCCATCTCATCTACGGCAACCGGGTCGAGGACGACATCATCTTCCACGCCGAGCTGAAGGCCCGCGCGGCGCGGCACGCGAACTTCACCTACATCCCGGTGATATCGGAACCGTCAAAGGCCTGCACGGAGCTCACCGGCCTCATATCCGCCGACCTGATGAAGCGCGTGCTCGGAGGCGTCGAGGGAAAGAACTTCTTCCTGTGCGGCCCCGGCGCGCTCTACGACTTCTGCATGCCCGAGCTTGAAAAGCTCGGCGTTCCCGCGCGGAAGGTGCGCCGCGAGATGTTCGGCGCGCCCGTGAACATCACCGCCGAACCGGGATGGCCTTCAGGAGTAAAGGCAGATACGCGCTTCACCGTGAAGGTGAAAGGGAAAGGCGAGCTGAGCGCGCTTGCGGGCGAGCCGCTCCTCATTTCGCTTGAGCGCGCCGGTCATGTAATCCCGGCCCTCTGCCGGTCAGGAGAGTGCAGCCTGTGCCGCGTGAAGCTCCTTTCTGGGAAGGTCTACCAGCCTGAGAACGCCCGGGTACGCGCCTCTGATATAAAATACGGCTACGTGCACTCGTGCGCGGCATACCCTGTTTCGGACTGCGAGGTGCTGCTGTAGAATGCAATCGGGACAGGCTCAGGGGCGAGGAAGTCCCTGATCGGCAAGCATCCTTTCAATTGATTTTTTAAGGGACATTAATTCATTCTCAACGATAAACCAGATGATTGATGCGTCGACTCCGAAATATGCATGGACGACCCGGTTGCGGATACCATTCAGCTTATTCCACGGGACATCCTTACATGCAGCGCGGATATCTTCCGGAACGTTCTTCGAGGCCTCACCGATAATTTCGATATTCCTCACAACGGCATCAACGACCATCTGGTTCCCGATAAAATGATCAAATGAAAGACCTTTAGTATATGATTCAATTCTCGAAATCGATTCGAGCATATCTTCAAATAACAGCGTCCAATCCCGTTTAGACATACACGATATCTTCCCTTACATATCGCATCATCTTCGGAGAAACCGCATTCGCCGACACCAGGTCGACTTTGCGATTGAGAATAGATTCAAGCTCATCCGCAAGTGTCACAAAATCCAATCCGATAGGGCTGCAAAATTCAACAAGGATGTCGATATCGCTTCCCTCCCGGGCATCACCTCGCGCATATGATCCGAATATACCTATTCGTGAAATATTATATTTCCCCTGTAAATAGGACTTGTTTCTGCTCAGAATTTCTTTTATCGGTTGATATGAAGCCATAGCTGATGCCAGCATTTCCCTGGTCAAATTTTCCCCTGATTTCTATATAATCATAATTCATCTGTCAATAGTATTTTGATTCCGGCTGATGGAATCAGGGTTAAACATCCCGGAACACCCGTAATTTTATGCTTGAGATTCCAGCCGCCATAGTGGAAACTTACACCGCTTTAATGAAACGCGCGCATGCGCGCCATGAAAAGGACAATCAACCATGCCCTCTGCAAACAAGGAAACCCTGAGCCGCATCGTCGGCTATTTCAAGAAATCCGACATCCTCTCCCATCTGCCCGACGACGACCTCGATGTGCTCGCGCGCTACAGCGTCCTGAGCGACTACCGGAAAGGCGAGATCGTGTTCGAAAAGGGAAGCAAGAGCCGGCACATGTTCATCATTGACCGCGGCGAGGTTGCGATCGCCAGCACCATGGACACCGGACAGCGGGGAATGGCGCAGACGGACGGCCAGACGATAGCCCGGTTCATCGCCGGGGAGACGTTCGGCGAGTTCGAGTTCTTCGAGGAGGATAACCGCACCGCCTACGCCTACGCGGCCGAGGACAGCTCGCTTGTGGTGTTCCCCCGCGACGGCGCGGACCTGAGCCAGATATTCGACGAGTACGCCCACATCTTCGCCAAGATATACCACAAGCTCATATCCGTCAACGCCGGAAGGCAGCGGATGACCCACCGCCTCATCAGCGAAAAGACGGGATGGATGGAGGAGCTGAAGAAGCAGATGTTCTTCGACAAGCTCACCGGCGTGTACAACCGCACCTATCTCGAGGACGAGCTCGCCAGGAACTTCGCCTTCCTCGGCGCCGAGTTCAGCCTGATGGTCATCAAGCCCGACAACTTCAAGCTCATAAACGACACCTTCGGCCACGAGGCCGGGGACAGCGCGCTCCAGGCGATATCCGGGAAGATCCAGGAGAACATCCGCAGGCAGGATTTCGCGATCCGCTACCGCGGGAACGAATTCATCGTTGTGTTCCCCGAAACGCTGCTTGCCGACGCCGTGGAGTTGTCGAAAGCGCACCTTGCGGCCATGAACGCCTTCGATATCGGGAAGGCGATGGGCAGGGACACGCTCCTGCAGACATTCAGCGTCGGCGTGGCCGCGTATCCGGAGCACGAGAAGGAGTTCCTGCAGCTCGTTGAAAAGGCGTTCACCCAGGTCTTCGAGCAGCGCGAGCTCGGCGGCAACGGCGTGCGCGTCGCCCGGGCCGGCGAGGACGAGCTTTCGAACTTCCTGAAGAACGTCGGCATGTTCGCCACGCTCAAGATGTCCGAGCTCCACCTGGTCTCCCAGCGGCTCGAGCTCCTGCGCTTCAAAAAAGGGTGCGAGGTGTTCCGCGCCAACGACGAGGGGAACGAGCTTTTCATTATCAAGTCGGGGGCCATTTCGGTGCGCATCCACGTGCAGGACGGCACCGACAAAGAGATCGCCCTTCTGAAGACCGGCGAGTTTTTCGGCGAAATGGCGATCTTCGAGAACGCCCCGCGCTCCGCGACCTGTATCACCGCCGAAGACTCCGAGCTCCTGCGCCTGAACAAGGAGGACTTCTTCAGCCTCATGAAGAACTTCCCGCACGCCGCGATCAACGTCATGAAGAGCATGCTCAACAAGACCTCCGACCGCCTCAACGCGAGCGGCCAGTTCGTCACACAGATGGTCAAGTGGGGTGAGGACGCGAGCCTTCGCGCCGTCACCGACAAGCTGACCGGCGTGTTCAACCGCCGCTACATGGAAAGCGAGCTCGAAAAGCGGTTCGACAGGGCGAAAAAAGAGGGCACTCCCCTCTGCCTGGTGATGGCGGATATGGATTACTTCCGCGAGGTGAACGAGGGATACAGCCACGAAGTGGGCGACCAGTACATCGTGGAGGTCGCGAAGGTGTTCAGGAACAGCTTCCGAAAGACGGATATCACCTCGCGCTACGGCGGGGATGAGTTCACCATCCTCCTGCCGGACACCGACCTCGAAACGGCAATGAAGGTGACCGAGGAAGTCCGCAAGAACGTCGAGAAGCTCGATTTCCTCGATTCACTGGAAGGCCCCGACCTGCACCTCTCGGTGAGCCTGGGAGTCTCGTGCTATCCCGCCACCGCGGCCACGATGGCGCAGCTCACCGAGCAGGCCGACAAGGCGCTCTACGCCGCGAAGCACGGAGGCCGCAACCGCGTCGAGCACGCGCCGCTTGCGGGGGAGAAATAGAGGATCAGCACCGCCTCATCTGTTCACCGCACTCATCCCCTGCTCATTGTACCGCTCGCCCGCGGTAACGCCGCGCGGGAACGCTTTTTCGAGAGCGCTCAGCTCATCGGCGGTCAGGGTAATGTCGACGGCCCCGGCGTTCTCCTCGAGATACTTCACATGCCTGGTGCCGGGTATCGGAATGATATCTTCACCGCGCGAGAGCACCCACGCGAGCGCGACCTGCCCGGGCGCGGCGTTTTTAGCCGCGGCTATCCTTTTCACCGCTTCGGCCAGTTTAAGGTTCTTGTTGAAATTTTCCCCCGTGAACCTGGGGTGGTTGCGCCGCCAGTCGTCAGCATCAAGCTCTTCCGGTTTCGAGAAACGTCCCGCGAGGAATCCGCGCCCGAGAGGGCTGTACGCCACAAAGCGTATGCCGAGCTCGCGGCAGACGGCGAGCAGCTCATCCTCCGGGTCGCGCGACCAGAGCGAGTATTCAGTCTGGAGCGCGGTTACCGGGTGCACGGCATGGGCCCTTCTGATCGTGGCCGGGGCGGCCTCCGAAAGCCCGATATAGCGCACCCTGCCCTCCCTGACGAGCTCCGCCATCGCGCCCACGGTGTCTTCGATGGGCGTATTGACATCGACCCGGTGCTGATAATAAAGATCAATCACGTCAACGCCCAGCCGCTTCAGGCTCGCCTCGCATGCCGCGCGCACATACTCGGGCCGCCCGCTTATCCCCAGGTATTCGCCCGCGGGCCCGCGCACGTTGCCGAACTTCGTGGCGAGAAACACCTTCTCCCTTTTTCCCTTTATCGCCTTTCCCACCAGGAGCTCGTTCTTCCCCGCGCCGTACATGTCCGCGGTATCAAGAAAATTTATTCCAAGCTCAATGGCGCGGTGAATGGTGGCGATGGATTCGGTATCGTCGGCGTGTCCGTAGAATTCCGACATGCCCATGCAGCCAAGCCCGATGGCCGACACGGTTATATCCTTCCCCAGCTTCCTGGTTTTCATACACTGCCTCCTCTCATTACCCGGCCGGATTTATCGTTGTTGTCGCGGACCACGGGTCTGATCCACTGTTTTATTCTGAATGTAAAGATACATACGGCCGTTCCGTTTTTCTCTGAAGGGGCGCGTTTTTTTAAAATTTCTCTGATGCAAAGAAGAGGCCGGTCGCGCACGAACATCCGTCATGGCGGGGGATACAATCTCCCGATTCACGATACCTTCGATGGACGCGCATGCCCCTCACTCCCCGCGCGAAGCGCGCTTCCGGTATTCGAGCGGCGTGCATCCCTCGCTGTTGGCGAAGACCCTGTTGAACGAGCGCACCGAATTGAAGCCGACCGTGAAGGCGATCCGCGTGATGGTCATATCGGGCTCGGAGGCCAGGAGGCGCTTCGCCTCGTCCATCTTGAAATCGTTGATATAGGTCCGAAAGCTCTTCTTTATGTCCTTGTTGAGGATCTCCGAGAGCTGCTGGAGGTTCACGTTCATCATCTCCGCCACGGTCTTCAGGGACATGTCCTCCTCCTTGTAAAGCTCCCGCTCCGTCATGATCCTGTCAAGGCCGGCGATGATCGACCCGACGTCGATGCCGCGCACCTTCGATACCGCGTATTTCTTCTTCCGTTTAAGGTGCTTAAAGATGCCGTAGTAGCTCGTGTCGTACTGCGAGGCGAGGAAGACGCCGAGCGTCACCGTGTTCACCATCGCGATCGCCGCCCTGGTGAGCGCGAAGCCGAAGATATCCCCGCCCACCAGCATCACCGCCGTCGAGAACATCAGTATGGTGAACACGTAGGAGGTCCTGGCGAGCATCATCTCGGGAGATCCCTTCTCGCGCCACAAATGCCGGGCGTTCATGAGAAGCGAGGCGAGCCCCGCGGCAAGTATCAGCTTGGCGATGAAGTTCAGGATGTGGACCGCCTTGAAATAAAGCGGCAGCGTTTGGAACGAAGGATCGAGGAGCGGGCGAAGCTCGATGTTTTCGCGCGTGAACGCCACCCCGCTTACCGGCAGCGCCCCCGCAAGGAGGAAGAGAAAGACCGCCACAAGGCCGATCGTAAGCGGCGCGGGCCAGCGCACGCGCCTGTTCTGTATGAGAAAGCGGAAGCGCAGGTAGAGCATGACCGGCGAGCCGAACGAGACCGGGATCATGAAGTAGGACACGTACCAGTAGCCGGGGTAGCATTTCGTCGAGTAGGAGAGTATCTGAAGCATCCCCAGTCCCATGAACAGGTAGGAGAGCGAATAGATGTAGTTGATCGTCAGCTTCTGTTTCGAAATGGACTTCGCCGCCGCGAGCACGATGACGAACATCGGCCCGAAAAAGAGGTACTGTATGTAGATCTTGTGCAGCAGCTCCATGGTTCCGTCACCCGTCATGCCGTGATGGTATACACAAACCGGTCATTATATATTTTGTACACTCTTTTTTATGGACAGAATATATACTAACGAGACGCGCCCGCCGCCCCCGTTGTATAAACATGTAAATTTTCGACGCATTCATTTTTTATTTTCAGGGGGATATATGGCATTCTCGACATCGAACTTATTGAACAGATACAAAAGCAAGCTCATCACCGCCGAGCAGGCGGCAAAGCTCGTGCCCGAAGGGGCGCGCATGTCGTACGGAAGCTTTCACACCAAGCCGGTTGCCTTCGATATCGCGCTGGCGGAGCGGATCGCCGCGGGCGACCTCAAGAAACTCGACCTCACCATCATCGGGACCATACTCCCGGTGCCGCAGGTGCTCCTGAAGATGGCCGAGTGCGCCGACAGGGGCGATTACGGCTACCACACCTCATGGTACGGCCCGATCGAGCGGATGCTCGCGCCCAAAGGCGTGATATCGTTCATCCCGGTGCAGTTCCAGGACACGGTGCGCACGCGCACGGAGCCGCTCTGGCACGACTCGCTGCGCCGCGACGTCACCGTCATACAGGCCGCGGCAATGGACAGGTTCGGCAACTTCAACTTCGGCATCAGCAACGCCCACGTCAGGCGTGATATGCTCAACACCACGCTCAAGATCGTGGAGGTCAACACAAACTTCCCGACCGTGCTCGGCGGCGCGGAGGAGTTCCTCAATATCGACGAGATCGACTACGTGATCGAGGGAACCAACCCGGAGATGTTCTGTATCCCCCCTATCGAGCCGACCGACGTGGAAACGAAGATTGCCGAGCACATCGTGCCGCTCATTAAAGACGGCGCCTGCCTGCAGCTCGGGATCGGCGGCATCCCCAATGTTATCGGCACAATGATCGCCCAGTCCGACGTGAAGGACCTCGGCGTAAACAGCGAAATGTTCTGCGACGCCTTCTACGACATGTACAAGGCAGGAAAGATCACCAACATGAAGAAGAAACGCGACATCGGCAAGAGCGTGTTCACCTTCAGCCTCTGCACGAAGGAGACCATGGAGTTCCTGCACAACAACCCGCTCATGGCCTCCAACAACGGCGACTACGTGACGGAATACTCGATGCTCGCCGCCGAGGACAATATGGTCGCGATCAACTCCACCCTCGAGATGGACATCGTGGGCCAGTGCGTATCCGAAACCATCGGCTCGACACAGTACTCGGGCACCGGCGGGGCGCTCTCCTTCACCTGGGGCTCCTACCAGTCAAAGGGAGGCACCGCGGTGCTCTGCCTCCCTTCCACCTACACCGACAAGGAAGGAAAGCTCCACTCGAAGATCAGGGCGACGCTCTCGCCCGGCTCGGTCGTCACCATTCCCCGGTCGGTGGTCAGCACCGTCGCCACCGAGTGGGGCGTCGCGAACATCAAGGCGCTGAGCCTCTGGCAGCGGACCGAGACCATCATCAACCTGGCCCACCCCGACTTCAGGGACGAGCTCGTCGCCGAGGCACAGAAGATGAACATCTGGAGAAAGTCGAACAAGATCGGATAGCAGGCTGCCGTATAAAGCACTAACACCGTTTCCTGAAACGAAGAAGGGCCGTCCCGCAGGGGAAGGCCCTTTATTATTTTCTGCGGGCATCGAATAACGCGCGGCTGAGAAAGCTCGCCGGCGACTGGAAAGAGCGCCAGTGCGTCAGCGCCGCGAACGGTCCCATGCCGGCCCCCGAATCAGGCCGCAACGGGCCCTGCCCCTGTGGAAGCGGCCTCAAGTACAAGAAGTGCTGCGGCGGGATGTGCAAATAAAAAATTTCACATCCGTTCTCAGCGAATGCGGATATTCAAAACAAGGGGAAATTCTTGTAATATTTCAGCCGGAATGCTACGCTGGATACAAGTTACAGCAGTCTAAACACCATACCATACCGGGACCCGACATGAACACAAGGACGGCAGTGAAAAGCGACATCGAAATCGCCCGCGAGGCGGAACTCATCCACATACGTGATGTTGCCGCGCAGCTCGGCCTTACCGAGGACGATATCGATTATTACGGCAGGTACAAGGCCAAGATCAACCTCGACGTGCTCAACGGCCGGCCGCTCAGGGGGAAGCTGGTCCTTGTATCGGCCATAACGCCCACTCCCGCCGGGGAGGGCAAATCGACTACGACCATAGGCCTTGCCCAGGCGCTCAACAAAACCGGAAGGCAGTGCACTATCGCGCTGCGCGAGCCCTCGCTCGGCCCCTGCTTCGGCACAAAAGGCGGCGCCGCCGGGGGAGGATATTCGCAGGTTGTCCCGATGGACGAGATAAACCTCCACTTCACGGGGGACATCCACGCGATCGGGGCGGCCCACAACCTTCTTGCCGCGATGATCGACAACCACATCAAGCACGGAAACGGGCTGGACATTGACCCGACGAAAATCTACTGGAACCGCGTTGTGGACATCAACGACAGGGCGCTCAGAAACATCGTCGTGGGTCTCGGCGGCCCCACGCACGGCGTGCCGAGGGAGGCCGGCTTCATGATCACCGTCGCCTCGGAAGTGATGGCAATCCTGTGCCTTTCAGAGAGCATCCCCGACCTGAAGAAGCGGCTCGGGAAAATCGTTATCGGCGAAAACAGGAACGGGGACCCGGTCACCGTGACCGACCTCGGGGCGCAGGGCGCGATGGCGGCGCTTCTCAAGGAGGCGCTCCGCCCCAACCTCGTCCAGACGCTCGAAAACACGCCGGCGATCATCCACGGCGGTCCGTTCGCCAATATCGCCCACGGCTGCAACTCGGTCCTGGCGACCAGGATGGCGCTCGCGCTTTCGGACTACGTGGTCACCGAGGCCGGTTTCGGCGCCGACCTCGGCGCGGAAAAGTTCCTCAACATCAAGTGCAGGCTTGCGGGGCTCAGGCCGGACTGCGTGGTGATCGTTGCGACCGCCCGGGCCCTCAAGATGCACGGCGGCGTCGCGAAAAAGAACCTCAAGGCGGAAAATCCCGGCGCCGTCGAATCGGGCCTGGGCAACCTGCAGAAGCACGTCGAGAACGTGAGGAAGTTCGGCCTTCCCGTGGTGGTGGCGATCAACCGGTTCCCCGACGATACGCAGGCCGAGCTTGACGTGGTGGCCGATTTCTGCGAGCGCATCAAAGTCGAGTTCTCGCTTCTCGAGGTCTGGGGGAAGGGGGGCGAAGGAGGCATTGACCTCGCAGAGAAGGTTGCGGGCATCATCGAGCGGAACGACGCTCCGCGTTTCCGATTCCTCTACGACACCGACATGTCCATCCCCGCCAAGATCTCGACCCTCGCGCTCGAAATATACGGCGCGGACGGCGTGCTCTATTCAAAAAACGCGCTCAGGCGGATAGACTACCTGACCGGGAAAGGCTATGCCAATCTCCCCATATGCGTGGCGAAGACGCAGTATTCACTTTCAGACGATCCTTCCCTGCTCAACCGGCCGTTGGGTTTCACCATCTCCGTCAGGGACATCACGCTGTCGGCGGGCGCCGGTTTTCTCGTGGTGCACACGGGCGAGATACTGACGATGCCGGGGCTGCCCAGGGAGCCCGCGGCGCTGGGTATCGATATTACCGACGACGGCTTGATCACGGGGCTGTTTTAACTGTGTAGTTTTCCCTTCTTCTTTTACCTCATACCGGTCCGCGGCTCAGGCTCTTAAAACAGAAAAAACCCTGCCATTAGGCAGGGTTTTGTTTTTATGACATCAGTATTGTCAGGAGGATTTCTGAAATACCCGGATTAACACTGGAACTATCCCCTCCCCCATATCCGCGATTGTGGGGGACCGGGGAAGCGGGCCTGCTCTGGAGGGTTAGCCCGCTCCCCCGGCTTAAGGAGAAACTTTTACTCTTCTTGTTTCAATTTGTATACCCGGGAAGGGGCGATTTGGTTCCAAAAATTTTTTTAGTGTTCAGGAAAAAATTTGGTGTTGGGGAGGAATATCATTATATCTTTCAGAGGAACTCTGGCCGTCTTTATTTTTCAGGTGATTGTCAGGTGAATACTATATCTATTCACACATAACAATACAGCTTTTAATTTGAAATTTTAATTTAACTTCTTAATTATTTTAGAGACCCATTTCTCTTTATCAGATTGTAAAGTTGGTAAAGGATGATAATACTTATTTAATCCTTTCTCTAATCCAACCAGGCATTTCTGATCTTCAATGCAGTCTATACATCTTGAAATCAATGGATCTAATTTATCATTAACTCCCCATGCACAGATTATTGGAGCGTTCTCCTTTCGATTTAATTTCCTAACTACTTCATTTTGCCTCTTCTTGCTAAATATTGAATGGACATCGCCATTTGAATAATTCTCAACCTCTTCAAAACGGGTATAAAAATTACCGCTTTGAGCATCTCTCACGTCTGAGAGGTTTAATACTCTCACATGTTTCCAACTTTTAGCATGCATTACCCTCATTACTTGATACTGAGTAGTATCAGGTCGAGCAGGAACATATATAACGTCCAGTTCATTCATTGCTTCTGCCTTGACTCGTTGCGGATCAGCAGGATTATATTCATTAAGAGGGCGGGAGGAGCCAGGATTCATCATTATAAAAACACAATCTGGACTCATTAGACTCAAAACATTAATATCACCTGGCACATCATTTCCTTTTATAATTTCCAATACACTTCTACATTCTATGAAACTGCCACCTTCAAAATCTATTGTGTAGAAATGACCATATACTTTATATAACGGCTTTAAATCTTTGGCGGGCATGAAATTCATAATATATACCTCAGGCAATACTGTTTTTAGCAAATTTCTCCAGTATAACCGAACTCGGGTGATTGGATAGCGAAACAAGTTTGTTCACTAATGCTATTGGGATTAGTGAGTCATCATACATATCGCACCGGAGCTTCGCAACATTAGATAAAATGATATCGAGGTTATGAAAATCCTCTCGTTTCGGATTAAGAACAACTTTCTTATCATTAACGGGAATTGTAACGACATACATCCTTTCATCATTTGATTTAAAAAACAACTTCGCGCTATAATAAGAAGTATTGGCATACGGATTATCAGGATCAGCTTTTCCGGGAATGATATATTTATAAATATAATCATTATTTAACAGCAGCACTTCACCAGGTTTCATCTTCTTCTCAATAGCCTGAGCATGTTCGACAAACATGCCGCTCTTTTCAAGTCCGACAAGATATAAATTATTATTCTTTATCAAATAGTTTGCCAGATTCCTCATCGGTTTATGCATGTTAGCAGTCTGACCGAAAAAACCAAGCGGACCATCTTTTATGAAAAGTATATCATTCATAAGTGAGGGCTTTGTTTTTAGAATAAGTCGTATAACATGCACGAGCAGTATTTGTTCAAGAGTTGTTGTTAAATATCCTATTATGCCGCCAGCGCCAAGTTCGTTATCAATTGCTTCATGAAGTCTGAAAACATCAGTAAGATATATTTGACGTTTACATTCGGGACAGTTAAATTTAAAATCCTTCAACATCTTATCACGTGTTAAATGCAACCCCGCTACAGATGAACAGTCATCATAGGGACAGCTTGCAAGTTGCCAGAATGATTTTGGTTTATCATACTCTTCAAAAAGAAACCATTTTAAAGTTTCAATTAATAACTCCTTATCATGTTTGTTCATAAAGAATTCATAAAGAGCTTTTCTAACTGATGATGTTAAATCACTATGTTCCTTGTAAGTTATATTTTTGGTTGGTATAGCAAGCTTCTGACGTTCAACATTCTTGAGTTTCTGAATATCTTCAGGATCAATGAATGGTTTATATGCAAGGCCTTCAAGATCTTCAATGTTAAAGAAGAGTGTCCCAAACTGAAAGAATGTTATTGTCGCTGATGGATACTCTTTCTGGACCGGAACCTCGGTATTACCACCATCAATTGCTATGATATGTTTTATAGGATTATTCTTTGGTGTATTCAGTTGTAGCCTGTATTTATCATCGAGATCAATATCAGAAACCGGCTTTGGGAGATTACATTTATTGATAAATTCCTGCACCACAGGATCTTTGATGACATATCCATGTGAAGCTTTGCTTGCGTACTCAGCAGGCCGCTTACCCTTTTTGCTTGAATATCCCATGTCAATTAATCACCTTTGACCGAGAATCTGTCTATCTGCACTGGTACAACAAATGGATTGGAATAAGTTTTCATTCTTACAAAACCTTTATCTGTAGATGCACTGAACCTTATGAGGCTCTCAGTAAAATCCTCGAAGTCATAAAACTTCTTCAGCTCTTTAAGTTCATCATCATTATTCAGGTGTGCAATGAACCAGTTCTGTGTGTTCTTGAGAATGTTTGAGCTTATTGAACTGACCTCCTGCGTGGCATATGCCAGGCCGAGGTTGAGCTTAGCACCCTCCTTGGCCAGGCGGTTGTAAATCTGGCTTAAATCCTTATCATCCTTCTTAGGGAACAGGTTATGCGCCTCTTCGAAGTAGAACTGGATAAAATTGTTAGGTTTATTTTCAACAAATCTCTGCATGGATGCGTGAAAAAGCTTTGTACAGATACGCTCTGAGTAAAGGGCCTGTACCATCGGGTCACCCTGAGACAGGTCTATTATAATAATCTTACCTTTTCTCAGGGAATCAAGTATATCCGTTTCAAAAGGAATCTCTGTTGAATCAGTATGCAGGTTGGATATTCCCCGCAACTTAATAAAACCATTCACATTGACACTTCCGCCCGGTTTGGTTTTTCTTGTAAGGAATACTAGTAGCGTGTATTGATACAGTATTCACCTGACACATTCCTCTGAAAGCTAATGTTCAAGCT
>CAZVKE010000010.1:0-234907 GCA_964627815.1 uncultured Leptospiraceae bacterium | reverse complement strand
TCTGGCCACCTCTTTTTTTAGGTGACTGTCAGGTGATTACTATATCTGTACAAGTAGCGCTTTTAAATCCTCATCCGCCCACTCATGACCTTTTTTGATTTTATAATCTGTAAAAAATTTATCGTCATACTTATTCCATATGGTCGTCCACCAGTTAATTGCATCTTCTAGAGAAACTCCCTTTGACGGATCTATTTTACCTTCAACCTGGACCATCTCATTAAGTTCTTTTTTACCCGAAAACTTCACTTTAAAATTATCAGGCACCTTGAATCCGGCCCTTTTCAAGCAGCATAAATAAACAGCTATTTTTCTTTCATGACGGGTTACTGCTGACTGATCCTGTTTATTTTCAGGATCAGAAAAATCTATGGACAACATGCTCTTAACATAGTCACCCGGTTCGCCAGCAAGATAGGATTTTACGAGTTCAAAACCGGCAGCTATATCCCTATAAAAATTGACCTTCATCACTTTGAAGCCGGGTTTTTCAAGTACACTATATCTTATTGTATTCTCTTTATACAGTTCATAGATCGCGGTACCCTCATCCTGCATGTTTGGGTTGGCATATTCACCGTTAATGTCAAAAATAATCTGCCCCACAGGGAACTTGGGAGCGCCATTATCAAAGGGATCGAGCATGCTCATTAAATCACCCCGATAATTATCCAGTTCAAACCTGGCCTTTTTACTGATATCCACCGTAGCCTCGATGATCTTTTTTACCGTATTGGATTTACCTGTCCTTGTCATACCAAACAGTGCGGTTCTCTTTCCCAAGAAATCTTTAGGTGATATATAAACCGGAACATCATCCATGTCTTTCTGAAATCTCATACTGGAGCTGTAACGGACTTTACCTATTTTAACATTTGTTTCATTCCCCGGGATATCTTCGCCATCCTGTAGATTTGCAATATATTCAAGCACCTTCCCTTCAGGTTTGAACACATTATAATTATGAGAACTGTAGAAGTTCTCTACATCAGCTCCGAAAATTACTTCTTTACCCTTCTCTTTGTAGAACGTTCCGAGTATCCTGCACTCAAGTCCCGAGAAACTGAATTCATACCTGGTAAAATCATCAAGCTGGGTATTTTTACCTGAAGTCTTCAGGTTATCTTTATAGTATTCTATCATTGAACTGATAACATCATTATCCGTTGGTAGTTTGACCGGTTTAATGGCTCTCAGCAGAAGAGCTTCTTCAATTTCTGCATCATTCTCATTATCATAAAATGCAAGGAGGAATGTCCCCTGTGGCACACCTTTAACTTTAGTTTTCCATGAATCACAAATGAGGAGGTGCGTTCTGTCATAATCAAGACTGAATGGACGGCCTACAAAGTTATCAATTTTACTGCCCTCTTTAAAAATATCAACCATTGCAAGTTCTTTCAGTTTATCCGTGAATGACACAATAAACCTCCTAACAGACTTTAATCTTTGAATTTAATGCAGGATCTTTGAATCTAAGGATTGACTGTTTACCGTATTCTTTTTCCATCTCTATTGATATCCATTTTCTTTTTGCCCTTTCTGCGCAGAAACCTGTGGTATTGCTGCCTGCAAATGGATCAAGCACCAGGTCGCCCGGCTCCGTGAGAAATTCTATGAAGAATGAAACAAGTTCAGGCTGCATTCTTGCAGGATGTGGATTATATCCCTCCTCTTTGCAGCTTTGGAGGAAATAATCCGTTGACCTTGTATTTGAAATACTGAATATATTATCAGGTATCCGTAGTTCACGCGCTTCATCAATTGACTGGAATTCAAGGACATTGTGCATGATGCTTCCGCCATGGTCAGTGAGAAAACTTTTTTCACTGATGCTGTGTTGCGACGGCCTTTTACCTGAATTGTATGATTGTCGTTTTATAAGATTCTTCATACTCTTACTGTATGGTCTTAAAACCTTTGAGTTATCAGCTTTGGGATAGTCTGTTTTTGACATCCACCATACATTAGTGTAACTGTCAGTTGTTCTTATCCTGTTGATTGTGACCCACGGCGCAGGCGAAGGAAGACGTGCCGGGTTATAGCAAACAAATTGCTGGCAAAGGCGCAGCCCGGCTTTAGGATTGTTCACAAAGCCGAGCAGCGATTCAAGCGGTAAAAGCGATTGAACAGGCCTGTCAGGCTCCCATGCATTACCCAGTTCGATTACTATTGATCCGTCATCTGAAAGCAGTTCCGAATAAACGTCAGCAAGGCCGGTAAACCAGTTCCTGTATTCACTCCCTGTAAGGTTACCGTATTTCTTTTTCTGGTTCAACGGGAACGGCGGTGAAGTTAATATTAATTGGACCCTGCCTTTAAGGTCTTTGTGCAATTTATTTGAAAGCAG
Organism: uncultured Leptospiraceae bacterium; assembly: GCA_964627815.1. Taxonomy (GTDB): domain Bacteria; phylum Spirochaetota; class UBA4802; order UBA4802; family JAGODF01; genus CAZPZJ01. The sequence continues at coordinate 232,557 of CAZVKE010000010.1, read as the reverse complement.
TTTGTCGGAATTGCCGAGATAATATTTGCCGAATGTTGTTTTATAAAGGATTTTTTTCATTATCCAATCTTTGCTTCCTTTCCTTTAGTCATGATATATTTACCGAACAACCAGACAATATTATCAACCTGAGAATATACAGTATTTGGCGAATACTTATAACCAATAAATGAAAAATACACTTTTTCTCTCATTTCCTTGTTTCTAGATGCCATTAACTTACAGATTTCATTAGTTTCATGTTGGGCCTCATGGTCATCAAGACCGTACCAGCAAGTAAAAAGCCTCACAATATGTCGATCAGGTTTGAATCCGTTCCATCCAAGATTTCTTAAAAATTCTGTTGATAACGGTATCAACATTCCTGGAAATTTTACCGGGAAATATTCAGGAAAAACATCGTGCAATAATTCCCTGTTTTTACAATATTCAGAAAAAATTGCAACGGTGTTCATGAATATCTGCTTTTCATCGCAATTTTTACTTTCTAAGTAAGATATGAGTTTGAGAATATTTTCATAATAATTATTATTTAATGATAAAATTTCAGACCATTTCAAAATAGCGGTTGCGTCATTTGAACTTGATTGGCCTGTTAAAATTGATTTAAGTCCTTCTATATACTCCTGTTTATTATGGAATTCATAAACACGGTTATAATTATAATCAAAAAGATATTCTTTTAACTTTCCTAAAAAAACAATGACTTCCTCCCAATTCCGCATATTGCTGGCAATTGATTTTACAGCTGCTTCAAAAACCTGAATATTTGAAATATCACGTTTGATGGGTTGAACATACTGATTCAAAGAACTTAGCACATTATTAAAAAAACTGTCTATATCGTTATTCAACTTATCCTGTATCACAAAATCTTGAATAATCTGATTTCGCACATACACATTTGTATAAATCTGACTTTTTATTAAATCTAAATTAATATTATTCATTTGTAATTTATACTCATACATATTTAGACAACCTACTTTATAGACAAAACACCTGTTGAATCCATCTATCATGTTCAAAAGGACCATGCACAGACTTAAAACAACCACGGCTTTCTTTAATATCTCTATCAAGATTTGTGGCAACCCAATCAACAGTACATATAATCTTGTTGGTATCCAGGATTACACCCTTCACTACACCTAAATGCATTATTCTGATTCCTTTCTGTCCTTTCCCTTTTAACCTCTTTATTGCTATGCGATCACCTTCTTGTATTTGAGATGCTTTTTCCGGTTGGTTCCCATTTTCCCAACCAAGCATCCAGATTCCTTTTTTAATAAATGTCTCATCCTGATGATCAACACCGCCTCATGATGCTCCGACAACCCAGTAATTAGTCATAATAATCTCCTATTCCTTATTAAGCTATATCACTCCCACAAACTCCCCGATAGCTTTAACCTGATCCTCTACATCAGAATCACCAGGCTTAAGCACTATCGGGACATATTCACGATTGAGCGGCTCGAGAATTATTTTCTTTATTTCTTCGCCGCTTTTATCCATCTCAATACTTCTTGTATATTTCTTTATAGTATACTTCCCGCCAGTTTCCGGATCATCTATCGAATGATGCTGAACTAAAAGTATCCTGCCCTCTTTTGATCCTGCAGGCACCGGTCTGAATATACAGTATGCACCATCAGGAATCTTTGTCTCCATAGATTTGCCTGCCGCCTGCGCAACAAACCATCCTTCACTCATCCCTTTTCTTGCCGGAACTTGTACCCAACCCAGAGGTTCAACACTCAGTCCCTCACCGAATTTACCACAGGCAGCTTTTAGTGAATAGAGTGGTAATGCATCTTTATAAGCACGCTTATCATAATCTTTGATGTATGCAATACCGGGTACATTAAAGAGTTCAGGCTGTTCTTTTTCCTCAGGAATGTTGAAAATCTTATTGAATACTTTCCTTATGTAAACTCCGGTAGTATCATCATTCATAAAGAGCACATTTTTCTTCTCAATATCCTCTTTACTTATTTTCCATATATTTTTTATATCATTATACAATGTAGGTGAAAGTATAAATGAATTGAGAATCACATCTTTGTCATCCATGGAATTTTGAATTCTCTTGATTTCTTCTGAAAAATCTATCTTCGAACTGTTGAAATCCTCATGAACAAGGCCGTGAGGATCAATGAATGTGATATATTGTTTTTTACCATCAAGTATCCACATAATAAAATCAGGATAGAAGTTTCCCGCTTCAAAGAATCCGAACCCGCGGCCTCTGCTGAGATTCCTTAATAAAAACAGTTCCTTGTCTTTAAAGAATTCTTTTCTACTCTGATAATACGATTTCAGATCATTTACAAATAATGACTCACTTGGATTCAACGCCACAGGTGAAACTTTTATTGTTTCACTGTTTAAAACGATCAATGGTTTATACAGATGTTTTGAGAATATGAGGGGATCAAGTATGCCTATACCTTTAAAACCATCAAGCTTATGCGACCCAATAGCTTTTTTCAAATCTTCAAGGTATTGAATTAAGGCTTCATCAGGTTTGTTTATTTCAACGGTGTATCTTTTAATGATATTACCGGCATTTTCATCATACTCGACGTTTTCAGCGATTCGTGATGATGCTCCGGCAAGTTCCTTTTCATAATCATAAAGAGAAATATATTCCCGCTTATCCTTTTCGTAATTTCCTTTCATGTAATTGTAATATCGCGTGCAATATTTCTTAAGCAGAATTGATGCAATACTATGCCACCTCGGCAGAGAATCAAAACCGGCAAAGATCATCTCTGTAGATGGTATCTGCAGAATATACCAGGAGCTATCAAGAAGAAGTTTTTTAATAACCGTTCGTTCTATTGTAAGATTAAACCAGCCCCTTTCATTCTTGAAATGTAGAAGTTCAAAGTGCAGATCGTCAACATCAAGAAATGCCACATGTTCTTCAGCGAATTTGCCTATCTGTAAATCTTGAGTTTGTGATGTCTGGTTGAAACTGTCACTCTGATATGTCTGTATCTTGGGATACCAGTTAAGTACCACGGGGCGGTTCTTTATGCTTTCGGGCGGCATCCCAAGGGCAATAAAGGATGCTTTATTTTTAAAGTCTGTTCCTTTCTTTACCTGAATTATTTTTAATTTTTTCAGATCTTCTTCGCTGATGTCGCAAACAACTGGAAGTTCAACAATTATTGTCTTATCCTTATCTGGCACACCTTCCTCTTCAAGGTACTCTCTGAATCTCTGGATGTAATTCGCCCTGATTCCGAATATATGCAGCGTCTCAAGAATATCAATATATACCGGGATATCATGGTCAAGCATCGACGGTAATAATTCTGAACTTCTCTTGAGATGATATTTATAACCTTTTAGCCTTACACCTCTTCCGAAAAGCTGTATTATCTGTGCACCCTCTCTTGTGCCGATATTGATAAGCCCCATGGTGCTTACGCGCCAGCTATTCCACCCTTCGCTGAATTTCTTTGAACCTATAAGTACATTTATCTTTGAATCATTTGAATTTATACCATGAAACAATGATTCGGTAAAATCTCTGTCGCCTGTGATTATTCCCTGTTTCTCACACAGCTTTATAAAACTGGTGTCTTCACCGATATTCACCACACCGAAGTATTCATTATCGCCGAGTTTAAGACCGACTTCTCCCGGTATGCCTTTAAGATTTTCAACATGAAGCAGCGCGCCCACACTTTCACAGTTAAACACAAGTTTCAATATATCCCTGAACAGATGCTCTCCGGTTAAATGTATGGTTTTGAGATACTTAAATGCTATTGCGAATATATCATTTTTCCTGCTATCAAGCAGCCCGGTCTTGCCGCTCATCAACTTGTTTATGGAGTCAACTGACTTCGTACTGTTTTTTGTGAAATCGTATATAAATTTAATAACTTCACCGACATCGGATATTGTTGCAAGGTCGGAGTCTGTCAACTGCCCCTCACTCTTCTTTCCGATTACACTGCTCCCCACAAAAACCATGAGGGGATTCTCTATATTAAACGGCTCAAACGCATCGGACTTATCAAAGTAGAGTCTCTTCTGCTGATAGAATGAAAGGAGCGATGCTGTGAGATAATAAAACTTCTTATCAGCATCCTCTTTTTCGGGGAGATTAAGAATCTGATAATCCTTACCGTAGCCATCGAGATAGAAGAACCTGTAGGAGTAATCGAATATGATTGATTTAGCGTAAACCTGGTATAATGTCTGCTGGTTTTTCTTTCCTGCTGATTCTATGGCCTGTCCGAATGTGGCAGAATACTCGAAGGAAAAACCGTCTTCGCATAAACGGTTTCTCATGTCCATCCACTTGTCCCCAGATGATCCCCTGTGACCTTCATCAACAAGTACAAGGTTATTACCCTCAAGCTGATCTACTGCAACTGTTGTTTTCCCAGCTTCCTCTTCAAGTTTATAAACATCAAGGATATCGATGCTATCGCCAGAAGTAGTGCTGTTGCTGATATTCTTATCAAAAAACTCTGAATGCATGGAAGACAGAGCAAATTCTTTCCTGTGCTGTTCTGAAAGGCCCGCATTCGGTGTAAGGAGGATTATCTTTGAAATTTTCTCTTTGCAGTATTTATCATGGTAATGCTTATATTGCAGAATATTCATGTGCATGATAAGCGTTTTGCCCGAGCCCGTGGCATTCCAGAACGAGATCTTATTCAGATCAGTAAGAGTATATGGATTGATTCTCTCTTTTGCGTGTAATTCCTGGTTAAAGTCATCCACATAGGCATTAAGTTGAGACAGCAGCGTGTCCCTGTCATTGAAGTATCTTTCAAGATATATCTCGGTGAATAAAAGTGAAAGATACTGGAAGTATTTCCATTTCAGATTCCCCCTCTTTTTACCTATAGCGAGTGTGTGAGTATAGATATTACTGTCATACTGAAGCAGGATGTCCCTTGTGATCGATGGTTTCTTTCCAAGCTTTGCAGCAATAATCGGGATGAACTTCGATATATAATCGCCGTCGTACCCCTCAAAGCGGACATCCTTCATATCCTTAACAAGGTCTTTATAATCAGCAACATCAAAGAGTGATATGAGCCATCTGTTTAAAACAAGCCTGTCAGCAAAATTGCTATTAGGAGCAGACTTCTCCTGTTTCTCTTTCAGCTTTTTTTCTTTAGCCATGGTGACACCTACACGTCCGCCACATCAAACATCAGTTTTTTGAAGTGTTCTTCTGTAAGTAACGCACCGGGAATATTGCAGTCACCATTTACATAAACTTTATCGAACTTTTGTTTCTTATAATTATCTTCAAAGAATTTTGTAAGCGCGGTATTGCCTTTATAAATATCATCACCCAGAACACGCCAAATAACAAGAACAGATTCACCTTCGCGTGTTTCACCATGAACAGTTTTGAATGTGAAAGATTCCTTTTTCACTTTTTTATCTGTAATTACAAGTTTACCGTCACTGTTCTTTTCAAATGCATATTCGGCGACAGCAGCCGGTGTTATACTTTTTACTTTAAGTCCAAGCAGGTAATTGAATGTCTCAACAAGGTCTATCCTCTCCTCATTCATCGCATTCTGGCGAGTGATTTTAAGAGTGTAGTTAAACGGATCTTTCAGTCTGTTTATATTCAACAAAGAGTTACTTTCACGAGTCTCTATATCGAGCATATATCGGAGTATATATTCCTCTTGTGCCTTGGCAGGAAGCGCGGTCAGAACACCTTGAACATCTTTTGTGTTTAATTCAAGATTGTTTAATGTATCTTCATACGATTCAAGACGCATATACTTGAACATATGAGATGAACCTTTGCGTGAATGAGGTCTACCGTTTTTCCAGTCTTTAGAGTAGATAACTTTCTGAATGCGGGGTTTTGTAACAGTATCGAAGTATTCACCCATTTCAACGAGTATGTATTTGCGATTGCCCCCATCTTCACGGTTCATGTTGATAACAGCATGGCCCGTGGTTCCGGAACCGGCGAAGTAATCAAGAGTAATTGAATTTGATGTATTATTCGAAACAAGTAAACAGTCTTCTACAGCGTAAACTGATTTCGGGAATGAAAATTGTTTAGTTACACCAAAAATATTAGAAAGAAGATTAGTACCATGTGAACCAGCGGCATATTTTGGTTTATCCCACCATGTTCCAGGTAATGAACCTTCTTGATTAATATAATTTTTTCTATATACTTGGTAATTATTTTTTTCACCTTCTATTTTGATATCTTGAATATTATTATTCGCTCGATCAAAACCCCATTTCCATACTTTCTTTTCTTTCTTATCTGAAATTGGCCAAATTACATCTAATCCTTGAGGTGAAGAAAGAATATTCCATTTATTCTTTTTATCATCCCATTTCATTTCTGCAAATTCAATTTTTTTACCATCTGTATAAATAGGATAAAATTGCTTTGGTCTATCTTCACGATTCGAATCAGTCCCAGTTTTTCTAAAATTTTCCCACAGAAAAGGAATTCCAGTATTATCAACTTCAGAATAACGGTCTTTCTGTTTTAAAGAATGTTCAAGCCTTCCTATGCTTTTAACTACTTCGCTATTTGCATAAAATAAAGCAAACTCATGGTTTACAGCAAAACCTTTAACTGTGGAACGACCTTGAGGATTGTTTCGAATCAATGCTATACCTAATTCATTATCCTCGCCAAAATTATCACTCATAATATTCCATAATCTATGCAACTCTAAATCATCAATCGTTACACAAAGAATAGCATCTTTTTTCATAAATAATCTAGAAGTTAATAATCTATCACTCATAAGTGATATCCATGAAGAATTCTTATAACTATTTTTGTATACAATTTCTGATGCATTTGTATTATATGGAGGATCGATATAAATACATTGTACTTGTTCTCTATATCTATATTCTAACAGATTAAGTGCCTGAAAATTTTCACTGTTTATCAGCAAACCGTCACGCTTCTCATCTATATCATCAATCGATGATATGACTATATCCTTAAAACTTTCATCAAAAAACTTTGTATCAAGAACTAGATATTTATTGGCTTTTAAAAACTCCGCTGTTAGCGGTTCTGTATATGCGACAAAGACTGCATCATTCTCTACCATCTCTTCAGCAGCTTCATCAACATTCTCTTCTTCGAAGAGTGTCTCTTCGGCATCCTCATCTTCAGCTTCTTCACCCTCACCCCGGCCCTCTCCCGAACGGGGAGAGGGAGTTTCACCTGTTATCTCATCTATGGCAAAGAGCCTCTTCCACTCTTCAATCTGATCTTTATTCTTAATTATTTCAGGGTATAACTCCTCAGGTATTCTATCGAGAGTAATGCAGTAATCGCACTGCACTACAAACTTTTTCTTGAGCCACAGCTTCTTCTGAAAATTCTCTATCTGCTCAAGCAGTTCAATTATCTTGTAGCCGATTCTTTTTATTACTTTCACTTTTGAAAGATAAAGTTTTACATCCAGTTCATGCTCAGTGTCCAGATCATCAACATGCATCACTTCATTTTTAATAAAGAAATCAAGCTCCCGCCTTAAGAAACCGCCAAGGTCTTTATGAATAAAATAATCGAAGCTGTTCTTTGCCGTATAGTCATTCAGATGCTTTTCAAGACGTGTGCGATCTTTATTTTTTTCTGTTGGCAATAAGTCACTTAATTCCTTTGACCATTTTGTGACTTCTTTAAAACAAAGAATCTTAACAGCAGCTTCTTTGTTTAAAGCCTCCTGTTTCTTATTGTCTACAGCCATATAATTAAAATTTATAATAAGTTCATCATCTGTTATTTCAAAAGGGGTATCTTTACAGAGTAAAAACTGCCTTGATTTGTTCCCCTGCGTCTTGTTATTATCCTTTTCTGTTTCTGCCTCAACAATCTTGAAATGAACCTTCTTGCCGGATTCAAGCGAGAATATGTAGTTCTTAAAGTTTTCCGACGTCTTGATATAATACTGGTCATGGTTTGCCCAATAAAGCTTCACCTCTTCCCCTTCATAGGGGATTGCATAAACACCCTCTTTATAGCGGCGTTTTGAAATGAAGTCACCTTTGTCGTAGTATCTTCTGAAGAATGTAGTAAGGTGTGAAAATATTTCACTTTCAAGCGAACTAACATCAACCTGTTCTTTAAGTTTCTGTTTAAGTTCAATTACCTTTTTTGATGAAGCTGGATCAGCACCTATCTCTTCAGCCTGTTTTACAGCCTTATCAAGCTCATCCTGAATCTTCTTATGGTCCTTATTTTCATATTTCTGAAGTTCGCTCTTAACAAGCGGTATCAGATCATTATCGAGGAAATTGTTAATCTCATTCCTCTTCTGGTTAATAATGCGGTATATGCCGAAATCAAGATCGGCCTTGTCCATTTCAAATATCTGCGACAGCACGTCTCTGAATCTGTTCAAATTCTCTGACATCGCATCCTCTTATTTCGTTATGCCGTATTCTTTCTTTTTTTCGCCAGTCAGACATATGTGATTCATGTAGCATTCCCGGCAGCGCTCTTTGGAGCACTTTTTTTCAAGCCTGTTGCCGCGTATGGTGTTGGCGGCATTGATAATATTTTTTTCCGTCAGTTCAAGATCCCTGCCGCTTAACAACTTCCTGTCCTGTTCGTTCTTGTCCAGATTATAAAATTCGATGTAATCGGCATTTTCCCCGGAAAGTTTTTTATATCCTAGCGCGTAGATCTTCAGCTGCTCTTCGGAAACGTCGATATACGCTTCCCTTTCTGCCGTTTTAAAATCGACGATGAACGTCCGTTCCCCGTCGAGTTCAAATCTCTTCACGAGGTCCATCCTGCCGTTGACTCGTATCCCGTTTCCAAGATCAATCTCTATGTCCTTCTCCGAGAATATTATCTTGTCGAAATCCTTGTGGTTTTCATCGAAATACTGGTTAATGGACCTGTGCGCTTTACCCTTGAGACTTTCGTTTATCAGGTTGTCCGCATACGGCAGATAGAAGTTATTTTCAATCATATCGGGGAGTTCTTTTCTGTCAACCTGACCAAAATCCGTATATGTTCTGTGAATCTTCATTACAATATCATGCAATGAACGCCCGTATCCCAGCCTGGGATTCAACGGTTGAACAAAACCGTAAAAGTATGTCAGCTTAAAGCAATACGGACATCGATAAAAATCATTGAGCACACTGAAATTTAAAATTATTTCAGCCTCATCCCGTTCATCGCTTTCACATATGCGATTGGAGTAATTGATTGAATCACCGTACTCGATGGTAAACGGCGATTTTTTGGACTCCGTCAGAAAGGTGGATATTTCTTTGGCCTGCAGATTGTATTTCGCCCTCGTAAAAAAGAGATACTTTTTCGATCTCGTCACCGCCACATAAAAGAGCCGCCTCTCATCCTGAACATTCCCGGATTCATAGCGTTCCTGATTTTTTATGATTTTCCTGTCAAGGAAATGCCATACGGTAAGACCACTGTGCTTTTTCTGAGGAAATTTGTTCTTTGTGAGTGTTGGAATAAAAACCGCCGGAAATTCAAGCCCTTTTGCCTGGTGTATTGTCATTATCCTCACGGCGTCCGGCTTTAAATACACATTCTGGAGATGACCTTCGGGATAATAGTTTTCTGCTGAGAAATATAAAAAATTACAGAATTGCTTCAGCTTGTATGCCGGTTTTGACATGAAGTAAATTGTTTCAAAATCGTCAATGACCTGGCTGAATTTCCCGAGGTTGTATAGAATGATCTCCAGCCTTGTGTTCTGAAGGATTTCCTCCTCTTTGAGCTCCAGCGCGTCGTAAAATTCATGAAATATCTGCTGTAGTATGAATGCGTAATAATACGAGTTGTTGTCAGGTTTCCACCTTTCAAGTTTACTTATGGCATTTTCAATGTTTTCTTCGCTGATCCTGAAATCAATGCCGCTCCATGACTTCTTCAGTTCGTCTCTATTGATTTTTCCATTCAGATAATAAAAAATATCCGATGCGGCTTCCACTTCAGCCGTTGAAAAAAGCTCATTCACCCCCTCAACGATGAAATCAATATTTTGTTCTCGCAAAACCTCTATCAGGGAACTCCCGACTTTTTTTATACGAAGAAGAATTGCCATGTCGGAAAAACGCAATCCACCGTTCTTTAAATCATTGATCCTCTCCGCTATGAATTTGTATTCATCGAGTTCGTTTTCAAACTCCCTGTAAACGATGTCGCCTTCTTCATATTTATATTTGCTTTTATAAACTATATCCTTGTTCATCCGTTCGATATTATTGGCAATCACTCGCCTGGCGACATCTACAACTCCCTTGCTGCTCCTGAAATTATCGATCAGGTATACCGGTTCATCTATTTTATAACGTTCGCTGAATGTCAGTATGTTTTTAATCTCACTTCCTCTCCACTGGTAGATCGTCTGATCGTCATCCCCGACGACGCAAATGTTCGCGCCCAGTTCATAAATAAGCCTGATTAGTTTTTCCTGTATGGGGTTTACATCCTGGTATTCATCAACGGTGAGGTATTTAATCCGACCAGATAATTTCTTTCTGAGGTGACCATCATTTTCAAGGTGATGAATTGCCCTCTCCATTATCATGGTAAAATCAAAATAATTATGCTTTTCAAAAAGGCTGTTGTATTTTTCCAGTATGTTTTTAAGTTCATCCGAGAGTGCTGCGTTTTCAATTTCACTCTCCCTTATAATATTGATCATACTCATGAAGATTCCCGTGTCGGCATAAGGCTTCATGTTTTTGCCGGTGGTACTCTGAAGCTGGTTTATGCCAAGATCGTAAGCATGTTTATCAATAAAAAGTTTGGTTTTGACTTCATCAAGAACACGGTATTTCTGATATTCCGCATAATGATCACGGAGCATATTCAAGCAGAAACTGTGAATTGTGCCAACATACATCTCGGCCATTCCGGGTATTTCTCCGAGGACTTCCTTTATCCTTTTATATATTCTTGTTTTCAATTCCCCGGCGGCTTTTTCAGTGTAAGTGAATGCAACTATATTCTCCGGCTTTACGGTATCTTTTGTTTTCAGAATGTTAACAATGCGCTCAGTGACCACGCCGGTTTTCCCCGATCCGGCACAGGCAATGATCTGTAGGTTTTTATCGATGGTGTTTATTGCGGCCTTTTGGGAATCTGTAAAATTGACATTCATACAATCAAACCTTCATGATTAGTTTTTCAAGTATCCTGAGATGGCAGTGCTTTTCGTCGGTGCTGCAGTGGCACATGATTGTCACATTTTGTTTTTTCAGCAAAGCCCGGATAAGTCTTAAAGTGTATTTCTGCCCGTGATTTCGTATTGTTTTATTCTGTTTATCTATTGTTTCGCTTAAGAGGATTTCGTTTTTATAGTGCTTTTTAAATTCCCCCCAACTTATTTTTCCACTCTGAACACCGCGTAAAAGCCCTTCAGAAGGGCCAAGGCTGGGCATCCATACATTATACCTGTTACTTCTCATCCCTCGCCCCCTGAATCGCGTTACGAGGATTCGGATGCCATCATCTTTATTTATTGGATCGTATATCGATTTTGATTTCAACTTACCCATCTTTTTTTACTTTAGACCACCACATTTATTCTCTTTAAAAAACGGATAAACCCACATTGGCTACGGCTGCGGCTCGGTTTTAAAAGGTTCAGACAGACTTTTCGGGTTTGCCAGAACCTATTCATGTTGAACCCGGCGTTCCCTGCTTACTTTGCAGTCTTCAATTTCGAAAGAACCGACAATAATCTCTGTAGTAAGATCTCCCGGCTTTACTTTGATCTTCATGAAGTCCGTGTTATCTCCCCGGGTTAGGCCTGCGCAAATGGACACGCATCCGCTAACAGTTGTACGGCGTCTTCTGTATTCAAATGTCTTCATACCTCGAAGTATCATTTGCGCTAAAGGCTGCCGCATGCATAGAGCGCGCATCGTCTTGTCAATTACTTCCATGCTCAAAACCGATAGTTATCATTGTCACTCGCACTCCTCATAACACTCCAGACATCGAAATAGGCATCATGGCGGTCATGTTCCTGTACGCTGTCTTTAAAATTATCGTAGTTGATTGAGTTTATATACTTTTCAATGGCTTTAGAAACTTCATTTCTAGGAATCGATGCCCTGTATGCATAATCGGCTTTTGGCGAGTGTATTGCCTTGATCTCAGGGAAAACCCGGTCTATATCACCCTTAATACGCGCCCGCACGAGGAGATTATCAGTATTATCCCGGTCAGCAACGATTGAAAGGAAACTGTTATTAAGGAATATCCACATGCTCATCTCCTTCCAGTGTAGTAATTCACAGCAAAGATATAAATACTCCAAAGAAGAAACACAAAACACCGGTTAACACTATGTTTAACCGGCCGCTTTCGGCATCAAACAGTCTTTTCAGCAATACGGCAATCCGCTCAGCAACATCTCTCTATATGGCTGAACAATATAAACAGGCGGTCAAATTTCAATCAAAAAACTGCACACGGATGAGCTTTTCATATGGATAGTCTTCATGGCATAACATGAAAGTGTTATTTTCTTAAAGCTAATTAGTAATGGTTTACAGTGCCGCCCGATTTTGAATATATTTCCACGTATAATATTATAAATTGGGTAAAAATGAATTGAATTTTTTTATTATTCAATTCATCTTAATAATACTATTTATTTTTACCAAACGAGGAAAGGTTATGAGTAATCAAGAAGAATTTGAAAAAACACTATTTAACTTAACAAAACCCATCAATGGTCAATATCCTCGTCCATGGATGACTGATCTCACCAATCCTTTTGATGCAAAAGTCTTTATTGTTGGTCATAATCCGGCAACAGAATTTAAGGTTGCCGACATTGAATCTCATTCCACGTTTATGGATGCTTTATATAATCGGAATGGCCAAAGCTGTCTCGGCCTATACAACAAAATAACAGGGGCGAAACCATCTAAAAGCCGGGAAAATATAGAAAATCTGAGTAATATGCTCAAAAAAAAAGAAGTTACTGGTCTTATAGAAACCAACGTCGTATGTTATTCCACCTCAACGAGCGGGGATCTTCATAAAAAAACTAATAGTGAAGGGCTCCGTATTGGTGAAACAATTTTTAAGACAATTGTTTCAACAATCAAACCGCCAGTTATTATCATTCATGGAGCAGGAACAAAAAAAGCTTTTGAAAAGAACATGAAATGCAAACTCCCCCCCTGCCCGGAAAGCAGAAATGACATCATTAAGATTAAAGTCTTCATCCCCACTTATTCAACAACAATATACATCATTCCAAGCCTTGCCCTGCCCGCATATAATACATGGAAAAATTTTAGCGAGTGGGCTAACGAGTATTTAGAAAAGGTAACAGATCATATCAGCCAAACCATATAGCAATTTAATCCACGTCGAGGGGAGACATTCTGAAATCTAAGCAAATCCTTCGCTCTGCGCGATGTGTTTAATTCATTTTTTATCGATTTCACGAGAATTACTGGAATTCAACTTCATCTCCTCAGTGTTTATGCTGTCATTTTTTTCGAGATTATCGATAAAATAATAATAATTTTGCCAAACGCATAGGACAACTCCATGACGCAAGCAGACTCTTTCGTTCTCCTTACATTTAAGATGTGGGTAATTAATGATCCTCAATACCAGGAAACAAGATCGACCTTTTCACTTTACTCCCACGATGCAACCACCCTATAATCTTTTTGTGATATAAAAGCATTTCCCTATCTCGCAAAAAGAGCGAGCACTGTAACCACTACAACCGCCGCCGCCATTGAACAGATCATGCATAGTGAAAGCCCGAGAATGAAACAATCGCTTTTCATTGTAATACCTCTGGACAGATTTTGACTGCCTGCGGAAAACCGGTACGCGCACACTGAACGCCCCTGCCTGATTCAACACCTCAATGATTCTCCACCGCTACGGCGGAAAGGAGGACCACCACCTTTTCTCATAAAATTTACTGAATTCCGCCTTTATATACCCGACCATATTTCCCGTGCCCCTCTCGCAATCGGCCATTCTAACTTTCAACATGTAACGCCCGGTCCGTTCGGCGATATACCAGAAGCCGGCATCCGTATCGAAGGTGCGGTTGCTTTTTGCGAGTTTCCCCCCGGGATCATATACGAAAAGGTCAAGGTCCCTCACCCTGTCGTCACCCGCGACCACAAACAGGTATTTCTTCCCTCCTCTGAGGTAGACGGGGATGTACCGTTCCTGATCGTAATACATTTCAAAAAACTTCGGCCCGTCGGTAATGCGCGCATCCGTAATAAGATACGCGCCCAGCGACATATTGTAATATTGCTGAAGATAATCCGCGCATATTTCACGATTGCTCATCGCCATTAACCGGGAACCTGTAATAATGGCCGCAAGAATAAGCAGAATTCTTTTCATGTTCTTCCTCCATCATATATAGGTCGGGTTGAAACAACGGCAGCTCTCTCCCGTCATAAAAATCCTATCTTTCCCGTCTTCCCCGCGGTTTTGTACGACACTTCCTTTTCAAGCTCATCAATAATGCCGGAATAATCCGTTCTGCCCGATAGGGACGTGCGATACCGCTGCCAGACGCTTCTGATCTCACCGGGAGTAAGATCGGGAATGCCCTTTATCCGGCGCGCTTCGGCCTCTGAAAGCTTCCGTCCTCTCCTGAGAAAATACTTTTCAAAGAGACCGGTCTTCGCTTCGGGAAGCAGCGTACGGAACTCGACCTTCCAGGCAAAGCGGCGCATCGCCGCGTTGTCCATGGACGGCAGAAGGTTGGTGCAGCAGACAAGGATGCCGCGATGGCGTTCCATCTGCGTGAGAAACTCGTTGGTGCGGCTCACCTCCCATGAACGGGACGCGGTCTCACGCGCCGTGAAGAAGGAATCGGCCTCATCGATAAAGAGGACCGCACTCCCCTCTTCCGCCTCCCTGAACGCCTCGGCGATGTTCTTTTCGGTCTGCCCGACATACATGCTCTCCAGATCAGACGGCCGCCTTACGATACACGCAAGCCCCGCCTCCCTGGCGAGGTGGGCGGCAAACGCGGTCTTGCCGGTGCCGGGCGTTCCCCACAGAAGGATATTCAGGTTATATCCTCCGCCTGCCGTGTCTTTTTTCATCCGCCTGGCGAATGTCCGCACGTGATTACGGAGAGGTGAAATGTCGATATCGGTATTGAGCGCCTTCACATCGTAGGGCTCCGGCGCGGTTTCAACATCGCAGTGTTTCTCCCTGTAATAGCTGCCGTTTACAAGATCCCGGTGGCGCGTGAGCAGTTCCCGCACCGTCTTCACCGCTTCCGCCTTCGAAGGGGCTCCCGATCCGAATACCGCGGCCGCCCCGTTAAGCGCACAGGCTATTCCTCCCGTCGTGACGTCAAATTCAGACGCGAGCGATTCTAGCGCCGGGGCGGGGAGATACGGCTTCAGCGGGTGGCGCTCAAGAATCTTCTTCCACATGACCTTTCTTTCCACCGGAGAGAAGTCCCGGAAATAGAGGCTGAAGGAAAAGCGCCGCAGTGTGGACTCTTCAGCCATCTCGATAGTGTTGGCAATCCATATGATCCCGGCCTTTGGCTCGTCGAGGAAGGAGTTGAGCCTTCCCTTTTCAACGGTGCTTTCAGGCATGCGGGACGCGTTCATAGTGTTAAGGATGGAATCCGCCTCATCGACGATTATCACGTCCCGCTCAGGGGACACGCCGTTCACCGCGGCATACAGCGCGACCATCCGCTTCGACGGGTCAACCGATTGAGATTCCCTCCTGCTCCCGTACTGGAGGAAGAAAGCCTGTTTCCTCGCGCCCGCGACGATTGAACGCGCGAACTCGGTCTTGCCGGTGCCAGCCCTCCCGTAGAGCAGTATATTGACCGGTTGATCGGAGGACAGCATGGCAATCAGAAGGCGGGCACTTTCAGCGGGCACGGTCGTGAATGACTCAAGCGCGTACGCGCCGGCGCTGTCAGGAACAAGGTATTGCTCGATGAGGCCGGCATCACACACGCCAGCAAGGTACTCTATGACACTGTCTTCCATCTCTATGAAATCGCCGCACCCGAGAGCGGAAAGCTCCGAATTGATTTTCACATGGTAGAGCATCTCGCAGCGGCTTATCGACCGCTTCACCTCCCGCTCACTAAGGCCGGTCGCTACCGAAATAAACACCATGAATTCGTTAAACGACATGTTATTCCGGAGCGCACCGAATTCCTGATTACGCGCCCCGAAGATACAATACATGATACGGAGCACGTCACTATCCGATTCAGTGAGATTGAAAAGCGCACCTGCCTCGGCGAGCCTTTCCTCGAAGGCCGCGATAACCTGAAGCGGCAGTTCCGCCCGTCGCCCGCCGACAAGGTCCCGCAGCCGGTCAACGATCGCGTCCCGGCTGAACCGGATACTTTTCTCCTTTATGCCGGTAATGATTTTTTCCGCGAGCAATTCGGGCGAGGAAAGCAATTCTTCCGCCTCCCCGTAAAGGTCCGCCCTCGCGGAATCCCCTCCCCTGTTAGGGAAAAGAAATTCGATCAGGCTTTTGCGTCTCGCAACATCAAGGAGCAGCACCGCCAGAACCAGCATATCTTCGGTAATTTCGTACGCTTGCAGAATGGCATCAAGATATCCCATAATGGCATGCGCGGTTCCGGACTGGCCGTCATTACATCCGCCATACCCCTTCGCAAGTATCATCCTGTCAGTAACGGCGTGAAGTATATGTTTACCGGATGCCATAGGTTCCTCCTCTCCCGTAATATGCTTGCAATTTTCGAACGGCCGGCTTTCAGATAAACACCATCCGGCGCGCCCCGTTACCGTACAACATACACGGGACAGGCGCGCGTAAATAGAGCTCAGAGGTCGATTTCGATGAAAAAACAGATACCGAAACCTTCCACTCAGATCAATGTACTCCGCCGCTACCTGCATATACTGGCCCTGCTTCAGAACAACAAAGACCCGAAGGACTGGAACGCCTCCTCCCTCGCGGCGCTCATTTCGGCGGAAGAGGAGCATGATCCGGGTGTCGCGGATAAAGCCATACGGGATTATATTGAAGATCATCTTGAGAACGAACTGGGCGTCAAATTCGTGAAAGGGAAAGGCATGCGGCGGATAGAGCTCTCCGGACCGCTGGATGAGGGGCTGCTCCGGAGGGCCGCGAATATTTACTCCTCGTTTGTTGTCGCCGACTCGACCCGCGAGATGATACTCTCGGCGCTCATCAAGCGGCACCGTTATGACGCGCTCTGGATTCTTGCGCGCATCCACTTCGCGATCGTCACCAGAAACCTGGTCCAATTCGATTACATGCCCCACAGGAAAAAGAAGGCCTACACCTATCAGGTCAATCCCTATCACCTGGTGTTCAGGGACAACAACCTGTACCTTGTCGGCAGGAGCAACTATCGCGACGGCACATCACCTTTCATCGTGAATAAAATAGAGAACCTGAAAGTGCTCGAAACAAAATTCAGCGAACCGATACCGGAGCTTCGTGAAATATTCAAGGATTCCATAGGTGCCTACATCGGGAAGAAGCATTCGGTGGTGATCCGCTATACAAAGAACGCGCAATCGCGGATAGAACAGCTGTTCAGCGCAATCGAAGTCAAAACCGAGACGCTCGAAGATAACGAACGCTACCAGATGTCGTTTACGATCGCGGATATCAACAACCTCTGCAAAGAGCTTTTCTTCTTCGGGAAAGAGGTTGAAATCGTAAAGCCGGCGGCGCTCAGGGAGAGGATGGTGGCGATGCTCAGGGAAAGCCTCGGGGTGTACGGATAAGCGCCCGTTTCGGCGCAGGCATCCTCTCAATCAGGCGCAAGCAAACCTTTCTCCACAAAATAATCGTAGGCCGCTTCAATCGCTTCCGCGATCGCCTCTTCCGGTATCTCAGAGAAGGACTTCATCGCGGTTATTGACATGAAAGCGTCCTCAGTTGACACAACACCGCTTTTCGAGAAACTCCTGACAACGGCGTTGGCGAGCCTCTTTGAATACCTGGCGGGAGCCTCTACGTGGCGGGCGAGTATGCTCCAGGAGAGCCTGTTGATATCCTCGACATGCATGGCGAATGAATCGACGGAAAGCTCTTCCATCTCGCAGATGAACGGCATGATTTCCCTGATCATTCCTGCAAGGCCGATGCAATGGATACCGCTCCCGGCAAGGTCGCGCGCCACCGCGTTTTCAAGCTCGGAGAGGGGGAAACTTTTTTCATCGGTAGTGCTGATCCTGTCGAGAAGCACGTCAAACACCCGGCGCAGGATAACGGCGTCATATTTTTCGAACAGCCCGGAATGATAAATATAAAACAGATCAAAAAGGTCAAGGTCCATAGCTCCCCGGTTCATCTACTGCCGCATGTGCCACTGGCTCCGCCGCGATCCATCCGCGGACGGCAAGTATGATTCTGTATCAACAGAACGGACATGTCAACACAAAGCGGATGAGGGATCTTCCTCAAATGCTCCCCCAACGACTCACCTCCATGCAGCGCCGGCCACGACGGCCGGCGGTTCGGTGTCCCGCAGGATTGAAAACGACATGGAGGGGAAAGAGGTGTCTAATGAAGAATCATACGCTATCAGAATATTAATACCATGAGAATTACTTCGCCCAGTTGACCACACGCAAACCTTTTATCCTTTTGAAGTGATCTTCATTATTTGTCACGACAGTGCAGTTGTTGGACAATGCGATAGAAGCGATAAGCACGTCAAAATCATCAATCGGAGCGCCCTTTGATCTCAATTCGGCTTTTATTCTTCCAAAAAGGCGGGATGATTCAACATCTTCGGGGATAATGGTCAGGTTCTTTCTGAAATCATCTATTCGCTTAATATTATCCTTAACCCTTTTGGAATAATGCGCGCCATAATATAATTCGGCGAGCACCGAGTGAGTGATCGCCATAGAGTAAATACCAATATTTCTTATTTTTGTTTCAAGTTTCTCATTCCCGTTCAGAAGATATATACAGATATTAGTATCAAGAATATACATCATGAAAGAGTCCCCATAGCACTTCTGGATTTCCTTGAGTTGTAAATATCGTCTATCTGCTTTTCTACGGTTCTTGAGTCCTTCCATGTGCCGCACGCGAGCAGGAATTCATCGGTAGCCTTTTTTTCCTCGACCGCGGAAGCGGACATTTCCTCCCTCAACACACGAACCATTTTCGCGATCATTTTTTGCAGGGGGACAGGCATCCCCTGTATCTCCCGCATTATCTGTTCTTCATATTTAGTCTTTGCTTTCATCCTCACTCCCCGGCTATTTCAAAATAGCAAACCACGAAAACAGAAAAATCCTGATGGGCATTTTTTCTGATATTCACAAGACCCGCGTCATCACTATAAAGGCTAAATTCCCTCAATCCGTTGCGCCTGACCGACCACCATCACAAACCACGCATCTTTCAACGAGTATACGACATGCTTCATGAAAGTCAACGTAAAATCTCCGCCTTTCGGGCTCCCGGAAAACGATTTCCCCGTACATCGCCGGCCACGATGGCCGGCGGTTCGGTGTGCCGACCACCATCCCCCCTCCTACGGGCTATCTGCTGATCAGGACGATTAAATGCCTGATGCTGACAGCACGTTTGAAAAGCGCCCGGCCTCTCCCGTTGCAAGGGCGAGGGCTTCGATACAGAATTTTTAATCCCGCAATCTAACCCTGAGCCGACAGGGACGTCGGCGAAATGGGTCTGCGACTCAACACGACGTTGAGTTCGCAGCCGTATAGAATATCTTTCATGTCAATGCATACCTCCAAGCCCCCGCGGCGTTTGAGCGGCGGGAGAGGGGGCCACGGGGAGAGGGCAGAGCCCTTTACCCGTGAAAAACTGCGAGTTCACGTCATAAACAAAACATCTCCGCGAAGCGCACACCGCAGGCGAAAAATCTATGTAAGATAAAATCTCCTGGTATTTCCCTTCAACGGCACGAGCAGAAAACTGAACACCCCCCGCACGAACGCTTCCCGGTCCCGATCGCCCGGATCGATTTGTGAAACCCTTCGGCGAGGTTGCTCACCCCTTTCGGCGCGGATATCAACAACCTCTGCAAAGAGCTTTTCTTCTTCGGGAAAGAGGTCGAAATAGTAAAACCGGCGGCGCTCAGAGAAAGCCTCGGGGTGTACGGATAAGCGCCCGTTTCGGCGCAGGCATCTTCTCAATCAGGCGCAAGCAGTCCTTTCTCCACAAAATAATCGTAGGCCGCTTCAATCGCTTCCGCGATCGCCTCTTCCGGTATCTCCGAGAACGACTTCATCGCGGTTATTGACATGAAAGCATCCTCTGTTGATACAACACCGCTTTTCGAGAAACTCCTGACAACGGCGTTGGCGAGCCTCTTGGAATACCTGGCGGGAGCTTCCACGTGGCGGGCGAGCACGCTCCAGGAGAGCCTGTTGATATCCTCGACATGCATGGCGAATGAATCGACGGCAAGCTCTTCCATCTCGCAGATGAACGGCATGATTTCCCTGATCATTCCGGCAAGGCCGATGCAATGGATACCGCTCCCGGCAAGGTCGCGCGCCACCGCGTTTTCAAGCTCGGAGAGGGGGAAACTTTTTTCATCGGTAGTGCTGATCCTGTCGAGAAGCACGTCAAACACCCGGCGCAGGATAACGGCGTCATATTTTTCGAACAGCCCGGAATGATAAATATAAAACAGATCAAAAAGGTCAAGGTCCATAGCTCCCCGGTTCATCTACTGCCGCATGTGCCACTGGCTCCGCCGCGATCCATCCGCGGGCGGCAAGTATGATTCTGAACCGACAGAACGGACATGTCAACACAAAGCGGATGATGGATCTTCCTCAAATGCTCCCCCAACGACTCCCCTCCATACATCGCCGGCAACGACGGCCGGCGGTTCAGTGTCCCGCCCACCCTCACCCCTCCTCCGGACTATCTGCTGACCAGGACGATTAAATGCCTGATGCTGACAGCACGTTTGAAAAGCGCCCGGCCTCTCCCGTTGCAAGGGCGAGGGCTTCGATACAGAATTTTTAATCCCGCAATCTAACCCTGAGCCGACAGGGACGTCGGCGAAATGGGTCTGCGACTCAACACGACGTTGAGTTCGCAGCCGTATAGAATATCTTTCATGTCAATGCATACCTCCGAGCCCCCGCGGCGTCTGAGCGGCGGGAGAGGGGGCCACGGGGAGAGGGCGGAGCCCTTTACCCGTGAAAAACTGCGAATTCATGTCATAAACAAAACACCATGCATTAAAGAAGGACCGCGACGCGAACTTCGAAAAGAGGTTATCAGGCGGAAATGATCTGTGATTTGATCGGCAGATGCCGCATTATGAGTTCGTTTAAATCGAGTTTTGAAGCGGCGTTATCAATATCGATGCCAACGATTCCTCCATGCTCGTCATAATCGATAACGACACCTTCTGATATCTCAACACTTTCAACACTTGTTCTCGATGAGAGATCTATATACAGTGAATCGGTTTCAGGATAATAATTAATCTTCATTGATCTTAAACCCCCTGTCTGGGAAAGCGTTATGAACGGTTATCCTGTCATCAAGCGTGACGACCCTGAGTACGCGACCTTCAAGCTCATCCACATATCCCCAGAAGCGCCATCTGTTATTTTCCTGGCGCTCGATCCGCAGAGGATGCTCATAGGTATTGACGTCCATTAATTTTTTGCAAGCAGATTAAAGAATCAATGGGGCGATAAATTCTATCCGCACAGGTACATCCTTCGGGTACCCTGAGTGATTGATCATCTCCGTCCCTTCCCTTATAAATGGAAAGGCATACGAAAAAAATTGTCACCCACCACAGGCAAACCGCACTACTTATCATCACACCACCGGAGGACACACAATGGCACGAGTTACCCTTAATGTCGCTTTCAAATCGCTCCAGGGAAAAGTAGGCGACGCAGTTTTCTACCAGCGCTACGGAAAACAGCTCATGCGCCCGTATGTAGTTCCGTCAAATCCTGACACTCCTGCCCAGCGCACTCAGCGGGGGGCTTTCCGCGAAGCGGTCCACGCATGGCAGACGCTCACCATAGAACAGAGAGAGGAATGGAACGGCAAGGCACGACGCGTGCGGAGGAGCGGATACAACTTTTTCATATCCTGTTATCTCGGGAGCGCCACAACCGCTTCATGCAGGATACGCCGGTCAGTCCGGATAGGAGGAACTCACGGCATGACAACAGTCCTTTCCGCACCGGGAAGAGTCCGGTCCTCGTCCGGTCATCTCCCTGTGTCCGCCGTCAGTACTCCGTATTATGCGGGAGACCGCGTACTACCCCCGTACAGGATGCGTATATTCCGGCAATAACAGGCGCCATACGCCCGCGCCGTTGTCGCAACACCACGCATTAACCACTACGGCTTCTCCTGAAAAAAAAGCCCCGGCCCGAAGTATGCAATCTCCGCTCCTCCGGGGCCGCGGTCACAAAAAAAGAACACTCCTTTTCGGAGTGTTCTTTTTTATGAAGGCAGGAGTAAATCCTCCATGAGACCATAAGGAGCTGTAGCCTTATGTACTACCATGAGAGAAGCGGATTATCTCTTCTTTAATCATCTGATATGTTCCTTTGAGATCCATGCAGAGCGGTTTGAGGTGTTCCCAATCGAGGGTAAAACCATATGAATGACGGAAATAGTGCCTGAACGCAAGATATTTCTCAAGACGCAGTTTGCCACTCTCGCTGATGACCTGTTTTCTTTGCGCGGCCGGAACGCTCATCACGTGAAGAAGAGAGGCATGCCACCTATCTCCATCCGGGGAAGCGCCATCGACATCCCGCGCTATCAGGGAGAATATCTTTTCAATCCCGTTATAAAACGCATGAAGAGTGGTTGCGATAGCGCGAATCGCGACAGGACCGGGAGTGCTGTACTGGATTTCATTGAAAAGATCCTCTGTGTCGCGCAGCTCGCGATCTATCGACTCGAATTCAAAATCTATTTTTCTCTTAAGAGACTCAGGCAACACGGTTCAATGATCCTTTTTCAAGAAGCATGCGAACAAAAGGATTATCACTGTCAAGATCGACAAGGTCGACAGGATGATCAAGGGACACAAGGAGCCTGCCGAAAACTTCAAAATAGCGGGCCGGGGCGAGGCCGCGTACGGCGATATCGATATCGCTCCTCTGATGAGCATTCCCGACAGCCAGTGAACCGAAAAGATATATCTCGACATCACCCTCTGACTTAAGTATGCCGATCGCTTTTTCTATATCGTGCCTGTATTCAACCGGAAGCGTCATCTGACCAATCCTGACATTCAATATAATTCCTTAAAACGTCTGTAAAATAAATGAATTATTTTATCCGGTCAAGAAGATTTTAATATCCACAAGTGCGGGACCGTCTCCCACGCCGCGGTGACAAAAAAAGAACACTCCTTTTCGGAGTGTTCTTTTTTATCGGGGGAACGAATTCCCCTTTCAGCAGCAGCGGCGCGTTATTTCGCGGCGTCGCTCTGCTCCTGGTTCGCCGATTTTGCCGCTTCACGCTGCTGGGCCTTCGCGGCTTTCCTGTGCTCGCGACGGTGATCGCGGCGGTGCTGGGCACGACGCTCCGGACGGCGCGGTGCGCGGCGCTCAACTTTTTTTTCCTTCGCTGGCTCCGCCTTCGCTTCCGGGGCCGCCTGTGGCGGTTCCGCGGTCTGGCTGAAAAGCGGGAACGCAAGCCCGATCATCAGGCACATTACGATTGCTGCAACTTTCTTCATTGACTCGCCTCCTGGCTGTTTTTACTTTTTAAGAACGAGACAAACATTATGAAAAAGGTTTTAAATCTTTCAACAACAATTTTTTGCCAATTCATGGTATGTTCCGAATCATTGGTGCCGCTTCACTCAGTACAGGTCCGCGAACGGGTCGCTGTCAGGGTCCTCGTTCCACAGATACTCGATCTCGACACTCTGCCGCTTCGCGGCTTCAGGGCCGATGAGGTCGGATACAAAAGCGAGCGTCATGTCGATCCCCGCGCTCACGCCGGAACTCGTGTAGATATTGCCGTCTTTGACCCATCGCGCCTTCTTTGCCCACCGCACGGCGGGCGACTCGTTCTGCGCCCATGAGAAGAGCCGCTTGTTGGACGTGGCGCGCTTTCCGTCGAGGAGCCCCGTTTTTGAAAAGAGGATGGAGCCGGTGCATATGGTGAGGACATATTCCGCGCTCTGCGCAAGCATCCGCAGTTTCCGGATATACTCCTCGTTCCTTATTAGCGAAACCACTCCCGCGCCACCGGGGATAAGAAGGATATGGCCGCCCGCGTCGGCGCCGAGCATCGGCCCGGTCATCACCGGCACGTCCTGGCTGCTCATGACGATACCTCCCTCGGCCGAATAGAAGTGCGGGGAGAAATGCTCCTTCATTCTGCCGAGGATCTCGATCGGGCCGA
The DNA here is from genome assembly GCA_964627815.1 of uncultured Leptospiraceae bacterium. Classification (GTDB taxonomy): domain Bacteria; phylum Spirochaetota; class UBA4802; order UBA4802; family JAGODF01; genus CAZPZJ01. The sequence continues at coordinate 208,169 of CAZVKE010000010.1, read as the reverse complement.
ACACGTCGAGCGTCTCGAACCCGCCGAAGAGGATGGTGTAGACCTCGCGTATCATTCCCGCTCCGCCCTCCTTCCTCCGAACGCGTGAATGGTGCGCGTACCCGCGACGCACTCGCCGCCGTGCGAAACGCCCGCCGGGATGAAAAGCTCATCGCCCGGTGAAAGCACAACCGCCTCTCCCCGCATGAACACTGTGTAGCGACCATGGACGCAGACGAGGTACTCGTCATACCCGTGCGCGTGCTCGGCCGACCTCCTGTCCTCAAAGCAGGTCCAGAACGCCATCTGCGAGCCGTCAGCCCCATCGAAGACGAACCCCTCGATGTCCTTCGTGAACTGCGAGCTCTGCCTTATCCTGTTCTTCGGGTTTCTCATGAATTCGGGAAAGTCGTTCACGCCGCCGCCTCCGTCACACAAAACGATGTACGCAGCAACACACGGGATAATGTAGAGCAAAGGCAGGAGCCTTTCAATTAAAAAAAGAGAAAGATCAAGGGCTTCGGATCATATGATTTCTCTGAAACAAGCTCATACATGGTGAGCGAGGCAGGACGCCGAGCGAAATGAATTGGCGGCCGAGGACCGGCAGGATGTGCCGCGCACGGATGCGCCAATGCCGCGACGCCACGGTCGACGCCTTTTTGCGCGTCCTGCGCAGCGTCGACATTTGAACATCCTGTTCGGCAGATGGCGAGGAGCGGTCGGGTTACGTCGAACGAAAGCCCCGCGCAGCGGCGGCTTTTTGCCACAGGCACTTCCTCACTTCGTCCGGTCGCTTTGCGCTCCTTTCTTTTTCGCCGGTGAAAAAGAAAGGAGCAAATCGGTTAAAAGGCCTCAACCTTCTCCTTCAGCGACTCGGCAAGGCTCGCGATCTGGGAGGCGTTTCCGTCCATTTCCTGCGAGCCGGCGGCGTTCGCCTGGGTGAGCTCGTTTATCACCGATATCGACTTCACGATCTCCCCGGCCGCGGTCTTCTGCTCGCTCGCCGCGCTGAAGATCTCCTCGGAGCGCTCCTTGATCATCCGGGCGTCCTGGTTCACCCTTTCGTTGATCCCCGCCTGGACGAGGATGCTGGCGTGTATCGAGGCGATCTTGTCACTGATCGCGGACACGCCCCTGATAATGGTGCTGATCGTCGAGACCACCGTATCGACGCTCGCCGTCCCGCGCGTGATGTCGGCCTCGGTCGCCTTGATGAGCTTGTCGATCTCCTTGACGCTTGAGGAGGTCTGGTCGGCGAGCTTGGATATCTCGTCGGCCACGACCGCGAACCCCCGCCCGGCGTCGCCTGCCCGCGCCGCTTCGATCGAGGCGTTCAGTGAAAGGAGGTTGATCCGGTCCGATATGTCGTTGATGATCCCGACGATGTTGGTCATCTCGCGGGAGCTCTCGCTTATCCGGTTGATGCTCGCGTTCATATCGTTCATCTCCGCCTCCCCGGTGCGCGCTTCGCCGGTGACCCTGTCGGCGACCCCGGTCGCCTCCTCGACGCCGAGGTCGATCGTCTTTATGCTCGCCGAGAGCTCGCTCATGCTGTTCATGAGCAGGTCCATCCGGTCGACCTGTTCCTTCGCGCTGTCGGCGACCCGCTCGACGCCCGCCGAGATCTCTTCAACGGTGGCGGTGATCTCCTCGGCCGTGGCGGCCTGGTTCTGCGCGTTGTTCGAGAACGACGATGAGACGTCAGCCATGTGCGAGGACGCGTCCGACATCTCGAACGATATCTCGCGCACGCCCTCGAGGAGCTCTTTCGTCCGTTCCAGCAGCTTCCTGTTCTCCGCCTCCTCCTTCATTTTCCGCAGGGTGCTCGAATTGATGGAATGAAGCAGGTAGCTCATGACGAAGATGATGGTGCTCAGGAACGTGTAATTTATTATCAGCGTTTTGGTCTCGCCCGGTGACAGGAGCCTGCGGTAGAGCAGCGTCCCCACTCCTCCCGCGAGCACTGCGGCAAACACGGCAAAGGTCATCCTCTTCCCCGAAAACACCGAGGAGAACATAAGGAATATCAGCAGATGGTAGATGTTCCATATCACACCGTTGCTGTACACAAGCCGGCCGGTGAAGGAGTAGACCAGGAAGGCGATGAGCGACACGGTGATCGTCACTCCCGCGGCGGTCTGATAGTATCCGCGCATCACCAGGAAAATACTGATTCCCATGCTCACCGTGATCGTCAGGATCATGCCGTTGAGGAGCGAGAACGGATCTCTGTGACTGAGAACGTTGAGGACCGCAAGCAGTATGAGGAGGATCACCATAAGGACGGCGTTGAGATAAAACAGCGTCCTGGCCTTCAGTTGAAGAATGAAAGAACTGTCCCTGTATTTGGAGAGAAGGGAGTCGGTCAGTCTCATAAGAAACTCCTCTGACGTTGCGGCTTACCATTATATGGGGGATACAAAACACATCACATAATGAAAGTGGCCTTTTATTGCCAATAATGTCAACAGGAAAATGAACATTCGACCACTTCCCGTCGGCAATGCGCGAAAGGGAGCTCCGCTCTTGTCAGCGACAATTACATCTTCACATATTACATTTCAGCCTTATGCAAATCTATTGTTCGGTTACACCTTTTCCTTTAAAATCCAATCCCGGCGCAAAAAGGCTCACGTGTCAGAGCCCTCCCTTATCCACCCCCTTCCCGAAAAAGTTGTAACCTCCGCGCGGAAAAATCCGTCTATAGAGTGTTTTTCATCATAGTATCATTCAGGAGACATTATATGGAATGCACCACACCATCCTGCGGGGGATCGTCACCCGCAGGGGAAGCGCGTTTTACCGTGACAATCGACGCCACAAAAGGAAGATGCCCCTCAGGCGAGCGGCACGGCGATGAATGCCTTTCGCGCAGGGCCGTCCCTGTCCTTTCATGCGAGGGGGCGTGCGTACGGGGCGAGATCGCCAGGACGGCCGCCAACATCCTTTCCAAAAAAGAAGGCTATGCCAGGGGTTGTCACGGCGAGCTTCTGACCGTGCCGGATTCCGCGATCGCGAACTGGATCAGGAACTCCGAAACGGTCGTCGTCATTGACGGCTGCTTTCTGAAATGCCATGAGCGCATCTTCAGGAACATCCTCGATGAGACGAAGATCCGCAGCTTCGACGCACTTTCGTATTACCGGAAGTACACCGAGTTTTTCCATGTCGATGACGTGCCGGAAGCCGAAAGGAACGCAATCGCGGCCGATATCGCCGAAAAAATTCATTCCGGGCTCCGTTCCGGCAATAAAAAAGAAGACACGGCATGCACCGCATGCGTATAATAGAAGGAGGAAGAACATATGCTGACATTACAGGAACTCTCGCTTGTATCGCTGGGCGCGTCGATCGGGTCCAACTGCATCCCCTGCGTGGTGTACCACATCAGGCAGTGCAGGCGCAGCGGCCTCTCCGACGAACAGATCAGGGCGGGGATAGACGCCGCCGTGAAAGTAAAAAAAGTGCCGGCTGACAATGTCCTCTCCACGGCGCTTCGCCAGCTCGACCGCGAGTATATAGCCGACGAGGAATGCCGGGACGACACCTGTTCATGCGGGTGACGGATATATCTTCTCAGGGAGAAATTTCAGCACTGCGGGGAACTGACATGGATACTGACACGAGCAGGGACATTCCCGATTTCGGAGAATTCGTCAGGACGCACGGTGATGCGCTCTTCAACTACCTGAAAAAGCTCACCGGCGTCGGCGAGGACGCCGAGGACCTCCTTCAGGAAGTGTACATCAAGATCGCCGGACGGCTGCCCGACCTGGAGGACCCGTCGAAAATAAAGACATGGGCCTTCCGGATCGCCACCACGACCGCGATCGACTTTTTCAGGAAGCATGGCGGAAAGGCCGCGCTCGCCATCGATGAAACGATGCCTGACGCCGCGACCGGCGCCGGCGACATCGAGGACATGGTCATCGTCGACGAGATGAACGAGTGCATCCGGCGTGAGATGGGGCGGATAGCCCCGCTCTATCACACCGTGCTCGTCCTGTATTTCTTCGAGCATATGACGATCGCCGAGATCGCCGCCGTCTGTGATATATCCGAATCCGCGGTCAAGGTGCGCCTCCACCGCGGGAAGATCCTCCTCAACCGGATACTGCGCGAAGGGTGCAACTTCTACTACGACAGCAATAACAATATGCGGTGCAGCAGCAGGCAGCGGCAGGGAGGGACGCCATGAACAAAGGACGCGCCGCCCTTATCGCCCGCCTCTCGTCCCTTCTCGGATCGGCATCACTGCTCCTGTTCGGCGCGTTCCTCTTCTTCGGCTCCTTCACGCCGCTCGATTTCGGGCTTCCCCTGACCGGAGTCCTCATCTTCGACGCGTGCCTCTCGTTCCTTTTCTTCATACAGCACAGCGTCATGATCAGGCGCTCAGTCCGCGCGAAGCTGCGCGCGATTGTATCCGACGACTACTACGCCGCGTTCTTCTCGATCGCGTCGGGCATTGCCCTCATCATCATCGTCGCGTTATGGCAGGAAGTCCCCCGGCCCGTGTACGCAGCCGACGGATTTTTGTGGTGGGCGCTGCGCGCGCTCTTCTTTCTTTGCATCGCGGGCTTCTTCTGGGGCGTCAGGTCGCTTGATTCGTTCGATCCGTACGGTGTGATACGGATACGGCGCATCATCCACGGAAAAAAAGAAAAGCCCGTGCCGCTTTCCGCGCGCGGCGCGTACCGGTGGGTCCGCCATCCGCTCTACTTATTCATGCTGGTGATGTTCTGGTCATACCCGGAACCGTCCGCCGACCGGCTTCTTTTCAACGGCCTCTGGTCGGGGTGGACGCTGATTGCCTGCCGGCTTGAAGAGCGCGACCTCGTCGCCGATTTCGGCGACGCGTACCTGCGCTACCGCGAAAAGGTTCCCATGATCTTACCGTGGAAAATTCCGCGCTGATTTTCCCGGATGACTGCCGTCCGTATCGACAGCAGAGGGATGCCATCCCCTCACTTGAGAAACAAATTCCCCTATCTGCCGCGCCTCCCGCGTGACGCCCCCGGGGCGCGAGCGGACCGCATGTATATTATTATCCTCGAAAACACTTTGCTTGATCTCAATGATTTTAGATTGTTCCATAAGATCTCATGCTGAATGTAATAAAACTTATAATAATGTGATGATGCCAGAGTCGTATATCGCTTTGATTCAACATCTGGCATTATCTTAATATATTATGATTAAGTTATCATGTATTTTATGATAAATCACATAACTTAAGACCCACTTAGTTGGCTTTGATTAACACATCTTTTAAATACCACCTGTCATATGCAGGATGGCATGTCTTGCGAAAGTCATCGTCTTTCCTGAAGCACAACCGACGACAAGTTCCGGATAATAGTTATTTCCAAAGAACCCGCCAGCCACATCACCAGCCGCATACAGGCCTTTAATTGCTTTACCGCTTTTATCGAGGACCTGCATGTCACCGTTAATATTAAGTCCATCCATTGATGTTAAAAGCCAGCCGGCATTAGTCGCTCCATAAAACGGCGGCTTTAACAGAGGGAGAAGGTATTTAGCCGGTTTCCCGAAGTCTGTATCTTTACCCGCTTTAGCCATCTGATTATATTTATCTACAGTGTTCTTCAATTCTTCAGGTGGGAGTTTTAGTTTCTTCGCTAGTTTTTCTATAGTATTTGCTTTCTTTACATAACCTCTAATCTTTGCATACAGCATAAGCGCGAAGTTTGAAAACCACCCGATCCCTTCAAGGGTTTTTGGCCTGCTGCTGCTTGGTATCTGCCTTGAACATCCTATTGTATGAAACTCCTTTATGTGCTTCCAGTAATTAGAATCCCAGATTATGCACATTACACCATCCGTCTCGAATTGTAAGGGGTATAAAATTGCATCGTATGGTACAGCCTCATTATAAAAACGCTTTCCTTCCTTATTAACTTTTAAAAATGGCTGCGATCCGAAATGAAAAGCATCCATAGGGCCTAACAGTGTCGCGCTTGGAGTCTTGAAGGGGAGACCGGATTTGCCGCCAGGTTTTGTCGCACCTCGGTCAAAGAGCATGGCTGTCGGGAATTTTTCCTTTTCCGCTCCAGCCCAGATTGCGGCTTTGTGCCCGTCTCCTGTTGTCCCCTTTTGCCCGTAGTAATACGTTGTCACTGCTGTAGCCTGAGGATTGAGGCTTGCAAACAGCTTATGATCCGCAGCATAACCGCCGGTTGTCAACAGAACGCCTTTACTGGCATTAATACGAATATATTTGCCGCTTTTATTTTTCGCAATTACTCCAACAACTTTATCTCCTTCCTTAATCAGCTTAACCATCGGTGTACTAAACCTGAATTGCGCACCATAGCTTTTAGCCTTTTTAACCAGCCACGGTTCTAAAACGCCGACACCACCATGGACACGGCCTCTTGGTCCGCCCTTTATAAGCGGTACAAGGAACTTTGTGTGAATCGGATAGGATCTGAATTTCCCATGATGTCCTTCTCCAACATCATATTCAGCTACATGCTTGATACCATATGAAGCGAGCTCGTCTGCCAGGAAATCAAGTGCCGGACCACTTTCATCGGCCCATAACCTTATAAGCTTTTCATTCACAGGATTGGTGTTATTGATGAATTTCGACTCAACACCATACTGTTTAGGATACTGAAGAAGCTCCTGTACTATCTCTTCCTTATCTATCCAGGTTTTATCCGCTACGGCTTTCTGAGCCCTGGTATTAATGACACCAATATATGTCTTGAAATAGCCTACTGTTGCATTTTTCTCGATGATCAGAGTTTTTGCTCCGGTCTTTGCGGAAACGATAGCTGCCACCATTCCACCAGTCCCGGCTCCACATATCAGAACATCTGTGTTGATTGTTTCAACTATCACCGATTTCGGGATATCCGGTTCAACGCCATACCATGGATTATCATCAGACTTATTAGTAACTGCACAAATTTTTGACGTACTTGCCATAAAAAACCTCCTTAGTTATTTCTCAAAACTATTATCAGTTGAAGTCAATCCCTGTAATGCTTTACTTGTTGATATTACTTTTTATGATTAACACGTCATTGACGTAAACACTACATGTACTTCATTATTCTATTTGCTGCCCACCTGCCTGTTGCGGCTGCGCCTTCTGTAGACGACATCCCTGTATAATCTCCGGCCAGAAAAATCCTGGTTTCAGGACCTACACTTTGACGATAACGGGCAACAGTTTCCCCTCTTCCTACGGGAGTTTTTGTAAGTGCATTTTTCCACCTGTAAATCTTGCTGAATCGTAAATGCCTTGAAACACCCGGAAAATACTTTTCAACCTCAGCGAGTACAGCTTGTGTAACCCTCGCATCATCCCAGTCCAGCATCCGTTTCCCCGCCTCACTGTATAAAAAGATTCCAAAGAGATGACCGGTTCCTCTCCGCGTTTTTTCTTTCGATTCTTCAATTGTAATCGCTACAATGTTTTCCCTTTCTTTTGGCGGAATGGTAATTCCGTAACATTCGCGGATTTTCGGATCGATCTGGAAGCTTTCATCCATAGCCAGATAGACGACAAGTGTTGAACTGTAAGGAGTGGAAAGCAGTTCTTTCTCGATAGAATTCTTCGGCTGATAAATCAACCTTGCTTCCGGCGCGGGTGCGGCAAGAACCAACCGATCAGCCGTAAATGTTCCTTTGTCAGTTTCAACTACAACTTTTTCAGATTGTGCATTGATTGACTTTACTGTTGTATTATACCGCACATCAAGTTGAGAACCCATACGCAGAGGCAGAACAGCCATCCCGTCAACTAAATCTGTTGTGGTCTTTGTGAAACGCAAAAGCATGCTGGCTACCATTGAAATGGTAAAACCTTTTGAGTTCTCCTGTAAGGTCTGATAAAAAAGCGACTCTATGAGCGGCTCGACAATTTTATCAGTAACCTCCTTCCCGAAAAATTTCTTGCTCCACCTGTCACCGTCCAAATCATCCAGATGATTCCAGTCGAGGATATTATTCAGATCCAGATGATTCGTTTTTTTCATCAGATAAGCGCTACCCGCCATAAAACGAATCCAGGATGGAATAGAGAGAGCTCCAGTTGTAATTAGAGATAATGGACGGAAACGGTGGGTCTTGCGAATTTTACCACCTTTGACTACTCCCAGATAGGGAGTTGTGTGGACGTATTTATCCCTCAATCCATTCCTGTCAATAAGCGAGTTTAAAATGGGATAAGATTCCTGGAAGAATTGTGCCCCTGCATCCATAGTGAATCCATCGATCTTTTCAGTCCACATTCTCCCCCCGACCCTTTCGGATTTCTCAATAACGATAGGGTTAAATCCCGCCTCCTTGAGGTCATACGCCGCAGTTAACCCGGCAATACCGGCACCAACTACTATAACTTCAGAATTGTTCATATTTGCTAACTACCTCCTTATTAATCTCAAAATCACATCAATAGTGTTGATTTCTGATATTTTATTTGTGATTTGTGATATATCACAGCTGATTTGTGATATATGTCTCTGTCAAGTTTTTTTCTTGACACAGAAGATAAATAATTAATCGTATCTGATTTATGATATAAACAATATCAGTAAGGAGTATATTGTGGCATTTAAAGAACTTGTATCCCCGACATTGAAAGAACTCTTTGTTAAAGAGTTAGAAGCCATGATTCTCTCAGGAGAACTAAAAATAGGTGAAAAACTCCCTACAGAGCGGGAACTGGCAGAAAAAATGAAAGTCAGTCAGGCTGTAATAAATGGTGGAATTCTCGAACTTGCAAATAAAGGATTCCTCGATGTCGTTCCCAGAAAAGGGACATATGTAGCTGATTATAAACGTAAGGGGAAAATTGAAATCCTCCAATCATTAATTATCTATAATGGTGGTCGTTTTGATCCCGAAATGATGAATCAATTGCTTGTGATAAGGGAGTGCATTGAGAGTAATATTGTTTTTCTTGCGGCACAACAGGCTTCTGTTGAAGATATCGAGAAACTTAAGACCATATTTAATAAACTGAACAGTACAAATGATCTGCGCGAGAGGAGTGAGGTATCAGTAGATTTTTTTCATGAATTAAGTATTATATCCGGCAATATTATACATCCGCTTATTTATTACTCTTTTTACCCTATTTTCCTGCCCTGGACAGAAATTCTTTATAAAAATGGTTTTCTTAAGATAGAATTAGATCTTATCCGCAAGCTCATAGATCTTATAGAACAGAAAAAACCTGAAGAAGCCGCAAACTGCATATCTGAAAAAATAAACCATGTCAGAAATATTATGAATACGACATTCACTCCCGGCCAAAAATTAATATAAATCATAATACTTAAAAAGTACTTTCTATTAATGTTCGTTAGGGTGGTATATTGTCCAAGTCGCACAATTAAGAAATACAACATTCCTTCGAAATTGTCCAAAATCATCCGTTTCTCTTCTTACGCCCTCACTACGCTTTGCAGTCGCTTTCCCTTCGCTCCGGCGTTCATCGAAGGTGGTTTGCTGCTGGGTCCAGACCTGTTTCTGGAACGCGGTGTTCTGCTGGAGGAGCGTCGAGACTATTGTGTCATCGACGCTTGTTGATTTTTCATCGTGGATAAGTTCGCGCACGACCTGTTCGTATCCGCCATAGCTGCAGGACTGTTTCTCGCCGACCGGCTGCTCTTCAACGGCCTCTGGTCGGGGTGGATACTGATCGCCTGCCGGCTTGAAGAGCGCGACCTCGTCGCCGATTTCGGCGACGCGTACCTGTGCTACCGCGAAAAGGCACCTGTGATCTTACCGTGGAAAATTCCGCGCCGTTCGGACCGATGCATGGAATCGAATCAGCCAGACAACAAAAAAATAAATTCGTATGATTAATTTAAACGACCTCCCGCGCATTCCGGGCAACAGCCGGAACAGGCGGTATATCATGGACCACCGGATCATCAAAACGCGCGCCGGGGCCTTTGTATCCCCCTTATCCCCCATAAAAAATGGAAGGCGCGTAAATTTATTATTGAAATATATGTAACGCGGTGCAAAGTGGCCATAATATAGTAAAGTGTCAGCAGTTTTAACAAATTTAAGTTTTCTTCTATAATTAGTTTAATACTCAATATTTTAACGTACAAGAAGGGGTACTATGGGAAATAACATTGTGACAGTAGTCAAGAAGGTCGCTGATAAGTACCAGAAAGACAGGACCAAGCTGCTGGACGTTATCCGCGATGTTCAGTCCGAGCTTGGCTGTGTTTCGGACGAAGCCATCGCCGAGATAGCCAAAGTGATGGGAACGTCGAGCGTGGATATCGAGGGAGTTGTAACCTTCTATCACTTCTTCTCGAAGAAACCGGTCGGCAAGTACGCGGTATACCTCAACAACACCCCCACCGCCTATATGAACGGACGTTCAGCGGTGGTCAAGGCTTTTGAAGAAGCGGCCGGGTGCGCATGGGGAACCACGACCAAGGACGGAAAGATAGGTCTTTTCGACACCTCCTGTGTGGGCATGAACGACCAGGAACCCGCCGCGATCATCAACGGCGTGTACTTCACCAAGCTCACCGCCGACAAGGCAAAGGCGATTGTCGCCGACATGAAGAAGGGTGCCAAAGTTCAGGACATGGTAAAGCAGTTCGGTGACGGCAAGAACCAGTCGGCCGAAATCAAATCCATGGTCAACAACAACATCCAGAAGCCGGGTGACGTTATTCTCGCATCGTTCGAATCCGGCGCGGGACTCAAGAAAGCCGTAGGAATGAAACCCGAAGAAGTCATCGAAGAGATGAAGAAGTCGGGCCTTCGCGGACGCGGCGGCGCGGGTTTCTCCACAGGCATGAAATGGGACTTCTGCCGCAAGTCGGAAGGCTCCAAGAAGTATGTCGTATGTAACGCTGACGAAGGCGAACCCGGAACGTTCAAGGACAGGGTACTCCTGACCGAATGTCCCGAGCTCGTATTTGAGGGCATGGCGGTCGCCGGCTACGCAATCGGCGCCGACAAAGGCCTCATATACCTCAGGGCGGAATATATCTACCTCAAGCCGTATCTTGAAGGCGTACTCGCAAACCTCAGAAAGAGCAACATCCTCGGCGCCAACGCGGGCGGCAAGTCGGGCTTCAATTTCGACATCGCCATCCAGATGGGCGCGGGCGCGTATGTATGCGGTGAGGAATCGGCGCTTATCGAATCAGCCGAAGGAAAACGCGGCGAGCCGAGAAACAGGCCTCCGTTCCCCGTACAGCGCGGCTTCATGGGCCTTCCCACCTCGGTCAACAACGTTGAAACGTTCGCCTCGGCGGCCCGCATCATGACCCAGGGCGCGGCATGGTTCAAAGGCATGGGAACCGAGCAGTCGGCGGGAACCAAGGTCCTTTCGGTATCGGGCGACTGCAAGAAACCCGGCATCTACGAAGTACCGTTCGGCACCACCATCGACCAGCTTCTCGAAATGGTTGACGGCAAGGACGCGAAGGCCGTTCTCGTGGGAGGACCTTCCGGAACCTTCATCGGCAAGAAGGACTACGGCCGCAAGATATGCTTCAGCGACCTTGGAACCGGCGGATCGATGATGATCTTCGGGCCCGACCGCGATCTTCTCGACGTTGTGAAGAACTTCATGGAATTCTTCGCTGAGGAATCGTGCGGATGGTGCGTACCGTGCAGGGCCGGCAATGTGATCCTGCTCAACAAGCTCGAAACGATCATCGAAGGGCACGGAACCGAGAGCGACATCAAGGACCTCGAGTCATGGTGCCAGATCGTAAAGACGATGAGCCGCTGCGGTCTCGGTCAGACGTCCCCCAACCCGATCCAGTCGACCATCAAGAACTTCCGCGAGATCTATGATGCGAAAGTCAAGAAGGACAGCCCCTTCCTGCCTTCCTTCAGCCTCGAAGAAGCCGTACAGGCATCCTGTAAGTTTGCAGGCAGGACGCCCAAATTTGAGGAACACCACTAAGAGAGAGCAAGGAGCTAACGATGAGTGATATCAAAATTACTATAGACGGTAAGGAAATAAAGGCCAAGGACGGTCAGATGATCGTTGACGCCGCCAGGGACAACGGAATCTACATCCCCGTGCTCTGTAATTTTCAGGGTCTGAAGCCGGCAGGAACCTGCCGTATCTGTACAGTTAAGGTCAACGGCCGCCCGATGGCAGCCTGCACCACTCCCGTAGCCGAAGGCATGGTCGTCGAGAACAAGACCGACGAGCTCGAAGACTTCCGCAAGGCGCTCGTTGAGATGCTTTTCGTCGAGGGCAACCACATGTGCCCGACATGCGAAAAGAGCGGCAACTGCGAACTTCAGGCGCTCGGATACCGCTACCAGATGCTGGTTCCCCGGTTCCAGTTCCTGTTCCCGGTATGCAATGTCGACGCGACAGCGCCGAAGATCTATCTCGACAAGAACCGCTGCGTCCAGTGTCTGCGGTGCGTCCGCGGCGCAACGAAGGACGGAAAGCAGGTATTCGGTCTCGTCAACAGGGGCGGCCACACCGCTATCGCGATCGACCACGCAATGTCGGCGAAGTTCACCGACGAAGAAGCGATGAAAGCGATGGAAATGTGTCCCGTCGGCGCGATTCTCAGGAAGGAAGTCGGATACAAGACCCCGGTCGGCAAGAGGAAGTTCGACTTCACGCCTATCGGCAGCGATATTGAAAAGCGGGCGTAAGCGGGATACACTTATTGCTATCCGGCATGCCTGACGAGAATAGAATGGAGGAATACAAATGAGTAAACCAGTAGTCGCGACAGCCTCGCTGGCTGGATGTTTTGGATGCCACATGTCATTACTTGATATAGACGACAGGATTCTTCAGCTCATAGACCTCGTGGAATTCCACAAATCGCCGGTGGACGACATCAAGACGTTCTCCAAGCAGTGCGACATAGGAATCATCGAGGGCGGATGCTGCAACAGCGAAAACGTCGAGAACCTCAAGGCGTTCCGCAAGAACTGCAAGATCCTCATTTCGCTCGGCGAATGCGCTATCATGGGCGGGCTTCCCGCAATGAGAAACGACATCTCCGTCGAGTCGTGCCTCAAGGAAGCGTATCTCGACTGCCCCACGGTGGATGACAAGATCATTCCCAACGACGATGAGCTTCCCATGATTCTTGACAAGGTCTACCCCTGTCACCACATCGTAAAGATCGATTACTTCCTCCCCGGATGTCCCCCCAAGGCGGACCTCATCTGGGAAGCACTGGTGGCACTGGTAACGGGCAAGCCTCTCAACCTGCCCTATGAACTTGTGAAGTTCGACTAATTTCGGAGGAGATACTATGGGAAGAAAGATAACAATAGAACCGGTAACCAGAGTTGAAGGTCACGGCAAAGTGACGATTCAGCTGGACAACCAGAACAACGTCATCGACTCGAGACTCCATGTCGTTGAGTTTCGCGGTTTCGAAAAATTCGCACAGGGCCGTCCCTACTGGGAAATGCCCGTGCTCGTACAAAGGCTCTGCGGCATCTGCCCGGTGAGCCACCACCTTGCCGCCGCCAAGGCACTTGACGTGATCGTAGGCGCCGACAAGCTTACCCCCACAGGCGAGAAGATGAGAAGGCTCATGCACTACGGACAGATGTTCCAGTCCCATGCGCTGCACTTCTTCCATCTCGCATCTCCCGACCTTCTCCTCGGCGTTGATGCCGATCCGGCGATCCGCAACGTTATCGGCATTGCGCTCAATTTCAAGGACCTCGCCGTTCAGGGCGTCATGATGAGGAAGTTCGGCCAGGAGATCATCCGCGCGACTGCCGGAAAGAAGATCCACGGCACCGGCGCGATCCCCGGCGGTATCAACAAGAACCTGTCGACGGCGGAGCGCGACGAGTTCCTCAAGGGCGCCGATCCTCTCAACATCGACAAGATGATCGCGTGGGCGGAAGGAGCGCTTGCGCTGTTCAAGGATTACCATGCAAAGAACAAGGCGTTTATCGACGGTTTCGCAAACTTCCCGTCGAGCCACCTGAGCCTCGTGCGCAAAGACGGCGCAATGGACCTCTACCATGGCGTCCTCCGCGCGGTTAACAATGACGGCAAGAAGATCCTCAAGGACGTTGACTATCAGGATTACCTGAAGTACATCGGCGAGGAAGTCAAATCGTGGAGCTATATGAAGTTCCCGTATCTCAAGTCTTTCGGAAAGAAGGACGGCTGGTACACGGTTGGTCCGCTCGCGCGCCTCAACGTCTGCGACTTCATACCCACTCCCAAGGCGCAGAAGGAATTCGAGCTCTTCAAGGCATATACCAACGGCAAACCGAACGGAATGTCGATGCACATGCACTGGGCGCGTCTCATCGAGCTCCTGCACTCGGGCGAAGTGATCAAGGAACTCCTGAACGATCCCGATCTTCAGAAGACCGACCTCGTCACCAAGGGCAAAAAGCGCAAAGAGGGCGTCGGCCTCATCGAAGCCCCGCGGGGAACGCTGTTCCACCACTATCGCATCAACAACGACGATCAGATCGAGATGGCAAACCTCATCGTATCCACCACGAACAACAACGAGCCCATGAACAGGGCAGTCAACATCGTGGCCAAGAACGCGATGAACGGCAAATCCGAGATCACCGAAGGCATGATGAACCAGGTCGAAGTCGCCATACGCGCCTACGATCCGTGTCTCTCATGCGCTACCCATGCGCTCGGCAAAATGCCGCTTCACGTCCAGCTTGTAGACGCTGAAGGCAGCATCCTCGACGAGAAGTACAGATAGGACGGCTCGCCAATGCGTGTGCTTGTATACGGATACGGCAACCCCGGACGGCAGGACGACGGCCTCGGCAACGAGGTCGTCGAACTGATCGACAAGCTCAACATTCCGGGAGTTGTCACTGACTCGAACTACCAGCTGAATATCGAAGACGCTGTCGCCGTTTCCGAATCGGACGCGGTGGTGTTTGTCGATGCGGCGCTGGATCTTGATGCGCAATTCGATTTCATCGAGATATTTCCTTCAGCCGAGATCGCCTTCACCACACATGCCATGTCGCCGCAATCGGTGCTGGCCGTGTGTGAGGAGACCACCGGGAAGACGCCAAAAGCGTTCCTTCTCGGGATCAGGGGATATGAATGGGAGCTGGCCGAGGGCCTTTCTTCAGGGGCCCGGGCCAATCTCGATGCCGCATTCGAATTTCTGTCAGGTGTTCTGCGTCAGGGTTCGATACAGGCGCTCGAACAGGCGGCAATCACTTTTTCAGAACGCAGCGCATCCGACGGGTGCTGTGCGCAAACTACGTAACAACGGAAACCGGGCGTCCCGCCTGAGCGGCGCGCCCGGTTTTTTTCCGCTCTTATACAATTCATTATCCGGTCGACTCTACCCATGCATGAACTAAGCATCATCGAAAATATCCTGAACATCATCATCGACATCGCACAGAAGGAAGGCCTTACTTCGATCACAAAGGTCGTTCTGGAGATCGGCGAACTGCGGCAGATCGTTCCACAGACCATGCGTTTCGCTTTCGAGGCAGCTTCAAAAGGATCAATTGCCGAGTCGGCGGTTCTGGAGATGGAGTTTGTGCCGGTCAAAGCGCGGTGCAATTCCTGTACGCGTGAATTTCTTATCAACGACAACATCTTTCTCTGCGCCCATTGCGGAGGCACCGACCTTTCCGTGACCGAAGGCCAGGAATTAATCATAAAAAATATCGAAGGAGAGAATTAGTGGAAATCAAGGTATTGAAGAATATCCTCGAGGCCAACCAGGACGTGGCCGAGGAGATAAAGAAGCACCTCAGGGAAGAGAAGGTGCTCATGGTCAACCTGATCGGCTCGCCCGGCGCCGGAAAAACGACGCTCCTCGAGAAGACCATAGAGCGGCTGAAAGACAAGTATTCGATCGCGGTCATCGAAGGCGATATCGCCACAGACCGCGACGCCAGGCGCCTGCAGAAATATGACATTCCGATCGTGCTCATCAACACAGACGGCGCATGCCACCTCGAATCGGTAAGCATTCAGGAAGCGCTCGGCGAGTTCGACCTCAAGAAGACCGACATCGTCTTCGTTGAAAACGTCGGCAACCTCGTCTGTCCGGCGGAGTTCGATATCGGGGAATACGCCAAGATCGCAGTCCTCTCTGTCACGGAAGGCGACGACAAGCCGGAGAAATATCCCCTTCTCTTCCGCGAAGCCAGGGCGATGCTCCTGAACAAGGTCGACATCATGGAACACACCGATTTCAACAAGGAGGCCTTTGACAGCGATATCCGCAAGCTCAACGGGACGCTCCCCGTCTTCGAGGTATCGCTCAGGCAGAACAAAGGCCTTGACGCGTGGATTGCCTGGCTTGAGAAAACGTTCCGCGAAACGGTCGGCTGACCGATCCCCGAAATAAAAAAGCCCCGGTTTATTACAGGGGCTTTTTTATCATACCGGTACGTCCTCAGAGATAGAAGGTCACACCGAGCACCGCACTTGCCGCAGTGAAGTATTTCTCCGTCGTCGTCCTGTCAGTGGTGACAGCACCGGCGCTGGATGTGTAGGTGTAGTCATACTCATGTTCAAGATATCCGAATGAGAAATCGCCGAACACCGCGAAATGGTCATTGAAGAGGAACTTGAGTCCAATCACCGCGCTTATTCCCCAGTAATCGCCTTTCCGGTCAGACCGGCTGCTGTCAACATTATTGAACGACGTCACATCCTCTTTCATATACGAACCCCGTGGACCGACGTACAGATACAGATTGCCTCCCAGATGGTTATACAGGAAGAGACCGAGACTTCCGCCCAGTGTTGTCGACTGGTCGGAATCAACGTTTCCTGTTTTATTATTCGTCTCATCAGACTCGACACGTGAGAAAAAGAATCCCGGCTCAACGGCGAGAAAACTTACCGGGTGGTAAATCAGATTGATGCCGAAATTACGGATCATGTTGTACTCCATGGGCTCATACAGCACGAAGCCCGTGTAAAACGAGACCCCGAAATCATTGCTTTCAATATAAGCCCGCTCCGCCTGTGATTGCGGTTGTGCCATGAGCGGGACCGCCAGAAGCACAAATAGAATTACGGCAAAAACTTTTTTCATGTTCCTCTCCTGTTTATAATTGTTTTTTTACTCCGATCGCGGCAGGCCCCCACCCGCCACAACCGGGCATTATACTGGCAGAGAGAAATCACGCCGTCAACATGAATTTAAGAGGAATGAACCCGAGAATAACCTCAGGGAAATGCCGATCCACATCACGCGTTCATGTGATGGCGGATCATCCAGTATTCGAGGTGAGTGCAATAGTCCCGCAGGGGGCCTTTCATTTCATCTTTTTGAAAGAAAAGGTCCTGTTCGAGCAGCGCTTTGAGTTTCTTCTTAGCTGATTTCAGGGAGGGGCTCAGCGCCTCTTCCGCCTCCTCGACCCGTTCCCTGTTGTTCAGGATTTTCTGAGTCATATACTCGAAAGGGGTGACGTCGGGACGGGCGACAGGTCCGGAGGAGATCGAAGTGAGCTGATCGGAATGCGCGAGATACACTTCCCGCGCGAGGTCAATATCCCGAAGATACGCGGGGATCGTACATCCCTTAAACCCGTAAAGCGGGCCGAACCCGTCGCCATCGGGTCCCTCCCTGTCAAACCCGAGGCCGCCGATATGAAACACCCGTTCATTTACCAGAGTAAACCCGACGCATCCCGGCGCGCGCCCCTTGAAGGGAATGGTTCCCACGACAAGATTGTCGAACCTGAAAACCTCTCCCGGCCTGTAGTCTTTGACCCGGGTACACGGCTGGTAGCGGCACAGCTCCGCGAACGCGCGGAATGCCGTAAAACCGATCGAATCGTCGCATCCAATCCCGCGATAGAACGCCTTAATATCGGAAAGATGCGCCGCAACCGGGCGCGGCGCATGGACCACGGCGCCGAGGTCCTCCCATGCGTGGAGATGGGCAACCTGGTCCATGATGCCGTGCGAAACAACGCAATCGCCTACGGGGCCGTACTCCCCCGCAATCATGTCGATGAGATGCGGTTCAATATTGAGATCAAACGCGACAGCGCGCCTGTTTCTTCCCGGCTTGGCGAGCACCAGGAGCCCGTCGCAGGTGCTGAACGGCACCGCGGGATCGTTCTGATGAATGAGAAGCACATCATCGGTAACGTTGCTGATACTCAGGCTTTCATGCGCGCGTATGCTCATCATCCTCCTGAAGCGCGGAAGTGGTGTCTTTTCGGATAAACATTTTCGGCAGTTATGCTGATGTCATGTAGCCGCGGTCATCCCCGCTTGAGGTGATTGCGGATCATCCAGTACTCCCAGAAGTTGTACATCTCCATGAAGAAGCCGCCATCCTTTTTCTGCGGGAAAAAGAGGTCCATCTTCAGAAGCTCGAGCACCGTTTCCTCGTCCGACTGCGGAGCGGGCCTGAGGGAGCGCACCGCCTCGTCGACCTTCTCCTGCCCTGCCTGGATTTTCCCGCGCATGTACTCAAACGGCGTCCTGTCGGGCCTTCGGGCGATCCTCCCGTGGCTCGAGGTGAGCGTATCCGCCCTGTCGTTGAAAATCTCCTCCGCGAGTTCGATATCGCGAAGATACTGGCGGATGGAGCACTGCTTGTAGCCGTACCGGGGCCCGAAACCGCCGGTGCCGTCCTCGGCGCCATCAAAGCCGAGCGAGGTGATATGAAAAACCCGTTCGTTCGGAAGCAGAAGCCCCACGTGCGCGCGCGAATGGCCTTTGAACGAAACGGTTTCGACCTGGAGGCCGTCAAGCTTGAGAACGTCGCCCGGCCTGAAGGTCCTGACCTTCCCGCAGGGGCGGAAGCCGTTGACGCGCGCGAAGCTTTCGACGTACTGGAACGTAAGCACGTCGCCGAGCTCAAATCCGCGGTAATAGTATTTGAGTCCGGAAAGATAGTTCGATTCGGGAAGCGGTGCGTGGATCCTCGCCCCGAGCTTTTCCCACGCGTGGACGTTTGCGATATGCGACATGTGCCCGTGTGTGCAGACATACTCCCTGACCGGGCCGTAAGCGATGACAATCTGCCTGACGAGATCGGGCTCGACGCTTATATCCAGCGCCACGGTGGATCTGGTCCTGCCCGGCCGGGGAAGGACCAGGAGTCCCGCCGAAGAGCAGAACGGCGTGGGAGGATTGATCTGGCTGATCAGAAGTATGCCGTCAGCCACTTCGGTAACGCTGAGCCTGTCGCTTTCCATCATATTCATACGCGGATCTCTTGCCTGTCTCTGTGACTGTTCTGCGGCACGTGTCTTGTATCCGTTAGTGACACGGGAATGGGGGTCTGTCAATAAAAATACATCTGTACGGGCGCAATACCGGAATCGCCAGCAGGCAGCCTGATGAAACCGGCGCGGCAATCACGTGATTTTACATTATTATAATGTGAAAACAGGCTGTTTTTAAACAAACCGGAAGGTTTTATCCACATATTTTCTGGAACTTTCGCCAAAATGTCTGTATACTGATATTTGAATCGCGTTACAGAAGGGTTGTATGATGAGCGCACATGAAAAGCTTTTTACACGGATTGGAAACGACGATATTCTCGAAGTCGAGAAGAAGGAAATAGTGCATATATACGCCCAGAAGATCTGCAAGCTCTGGGACTACTACAGAAAAAGCATCCGTGAAATCGCCCGGCTCTACATCATGGGCGAAATCACCCGCGAAGACGCCGTGCACCTCACGGAGACAGCGCACTCAAGAATCCGCTCCATCATCTCACGTCTCCTTATCGAACAGTACTACAACACCGGCGACCACGAGATGTTCGACCGCGCGCTGAGCCTGGACGAGAGCGTCGAGCTTGACCAGACGTCCGTCCTCGACATGAAGGAGTTCGATTTCTCCGCCGGCCGCGAGCAGCAGGCCAGCATGGTGGTGTTCTACAACGGCCTTTTCATAGACCTGAACGATTTCGGCGTTAAGAACGAGTACCGGCCGCACCTGAAAATACTTATCCGAGACACGGAAGCGGTCGAGAAGATCAACCGCAAGCTCAATCGCTCAAGGAAGCTCCTTGAAATAGACGAAATCACGCTCGGGAAAAAATATTACGAGGGACTCTGCCTCAGATCGCACTTTTGCTGACGCTGCCGCCTCACTCACTTTCCGTCCCGCGTACATCGCGACTCCGGAAACAAACATTTCACATTCCCTTTATAATTCCTTTACGCCACCCGCTTATCTGTTTATCGCGCGTTCGCACAGCCGCCCGAAAAAGACATATCAGAAACGAGGTTTTTTGCCATGGAACACTCCCGCTTAAAAATACTTTTCCTGTGCACCGGCAACTCGTGCAGGAGCCAGATGGCCGAGGGCCTGACCAGAAGCATGAAGGGTGGGGATATTGAGGCGTTTTCCGCCGGAACGGACCCTCACGGGATCGATCCGCGCGCCATAGAGGTGATGAACGAGATCGGCATCGACATCTCCGGGCAGAAGTCAAAGCACGTCGAAA
Organism: uncultured Leptospiraceae bacterium; assembly: GCA_964627815.1. Classification (GTDB taxonomy): domain Bacteria; phylum Spirochaetota; class UBA4802; order UBA4802; family JAGODF01; genus CAZPZJ01. The sequence continues at coordinate 187,776 of CAZVKE010000010.1, read as the reverse complement.
GCCTCGCCGGTATATCCTTCGACTACGTCATCACCGTCTGCGGAAACGCGGACAGGAACTGTCCTGCTTTCCCCGGTCCCGTCAAAGTCATTCATGTCGGGTTTGATGATCCGCCTGCGCTGGTGCGCGCGGCCCGTGACGACGAAGAGGCCCTTTCACATTACCGCAGGGTGCGTGACGAGATCAGGGCGTTTGTCGCCACGCTGCCCGGTTCGCTTGAAAGATATGATGCGCGTTTTGTGGTGATATAACAACGAAGCGGCCGGCGCGGCACATGGTCACACGTCCCTGATAAGCCCGATCCTGTTCATTTCACTGATCTTGCCGATGAGGATCTCGTCCGTCTTTGCGAGGCGCTGCGCGAGGATATTTACCATCTTGGCGGCGAATACCGGGTTCCTGACAAGGAACGCCTGAAGCTCTTCCAGGCTGTCGATATACGCCACGCTGACACTGTCGATCGCCGTAACCGTGGCGCTTCGCGGCGTGTTATTGAAAAGCGATATTTCGCCGAAAAAATCACCCTTGTGCATCTCGGCGACTTTGATGACGTTGTTGCCGTCCGACAGGGAAATGCTTACCGATCCTTCAAGGATGATATACATTCGTTTCTCGCGGCTGCCCGATTGTATGATGCGCTCGCCGCCCTGATATTGAAGGATCTTTTTCGCCATGCTTCATCTCCAGATATAATTACACGGTCCGCAAACCGGCATCCATCAACTTAAAACATCGCATCAGATTTGACAACTGTTTTAATGATGCGGGGAAATATTAAGCGGAAAGTTAACGCGGTGATGCGGCGGCGCGACCGGAAAAGGGTCAATGCCGCTGCGGGATGAGCGCGCCGGTTTTCCTGATAACGTCCCACGCCTTTTCGTCAAGAACCGACTCGAACAGAAGCGCGATATACAATTTAACCGAGCTTCCCCCCTCGTTCTCCATCCGGACGATATTGCCCGAGAGGTTGATCTTCCCGACGTCCTCGGAGCCGAGCTTTCGGAGGTACAGGCTCATCGAGTTCTTCATCATCTCGTTTGAAACAGAACAGTTGCATTCGATGAAGGCACCGGCTGAACTCATATTTATGATCCTGCCTCTTATTGAAGAGACGGGCTGTTCCATCAGGATATCGACACTGTTATCGCTTATGATAGTATACCGGTCATAACGCCGCTTCTCCTTTTCAACGGACGATACCTCATCGTCGCTCCCGTCCATCCATGAAAAATCGTAAATTCTGTTCTTGCCCAGATATTTCGATTTATAGAGCGCCTTATCGGCGCACTCGATGAGCCGTTCCGTGTCGGATGCGTCCTGGGGATAGACCGCGATTCCGCCGGAAAACGCCAGTTCGATCCTTTCATCTCCACGGCGCAGGTTCCCCAGACGGTCCTGAAGCTTTTTCTGAAGGCGCTCTCCCATCCTCCGCGCGCCGATCCTGCCGGTTTGCGGAAGGAGCAGCAGGAACTCATCACCGCCGTATCGGGCGAGGATATCCTGACCGCGCAGATTGTCCTTGAGTGCCGCGACAAAATCTTTCAGCACGAGGTCACCGATGAGATGTCCGTGATGATCGTTGATCTCCTTGAAGTTATCAAGGTCAATGAGCATGATCGAAAGTTTGTTTCCGTACCGTTCCGCTCGCTTGATTTCGGCGCAGAGCGCTTCCTTGAAATAATGGATATTATAGCATCCCAGCTTGATGTCTTCCTTGCTCATCGCCACGACCTTTTCGAAGACATCGACCTCAACAAACTTCGGATTTTTCATGATAGTTTCGATATTGAACACGTAATCCAGGAGGGCGACCCTGAATCCAACGTTACGCCCTACCGTCCGTGAAAGAACTTCACCGTGTTCTCTCACCTTTTTGAAAATATCCGACGCTTTTTCATTTGGTATTGTCATGCCGGAGAGATGGTTAATGATAATGCCGCATATCTCTGCGGGTATGGTATCCGTTTCATGTGAAGCGATAAACTGTTCTAGAAACGCCCCGTCTTTAAGAAGATTCCTTTTTACCAGCTTCTCACTGTTCACCGAAAGACTTTCAGTCGTACTCATCAAAATCCTCTGCACACGATAGTGATAGTTAAATAAAAAAAGCTTCCCTGACCTGGGTCAATTTATTTGAACGGAACGATCGCCTACCATAAAAATCAGAAAATCCCGTTTACGGCAGTGTCTGTCTCATTATCGGCATTTATTTCAATAATGGTGATTATTTAAACAACCGGACAACCATTCAGCCGCCGCCACCGTCCGGCGGCTGAAACACGTCAGTTCGCGGTATGGAATGTGGTTGCGGAGAACGTCGCCTTTTTTTATTGTGGCATCCTCTTCCATACCCAGACTACCGGGCCGGGCTGAAATTAATGAAAAAGAAAAAATTGCAGTTTCTCGAAATAATGGACCGCCACCGGGACCGTTCCGCCGTTCCCGAGTGCCCGCATTTCGGCCAGTGCGGCGGCTGCCTGATGCAGGACATCTCCTACGAGGCGCAGTGCGCCATCAAGGTCGAGTATATCAATTCGCTCATGGGGGGGATATATCCGATCGGATCGATCGTATCCGCGGGACCGTACCGGTACAGGAACCGGATGGATTACGTCACCGCGTTCGGAAAGCTCGGCCTCCGCAGGGCCGGCAGATACCGGGACGTGATCGACCTTTCATCATGCGCGATTCTTCAGGAGCGGTCCGAAGAGGCCTTTAAAAACATCCGGCCTCTTCTCTCGGGGATAGAAGATTACGACTATCTCCATCACACCGGCTATCTCCGCTATCTCGTGCTTCGGCAGGGACGCTTCACCGGCGAGGTCATGGCGAATCTGGTCGTGGCCACACGGGAGGAGCGCCTCCATGAAACCGTGAAAGCGATCGACCCGTTCGCCGATTCGATATCGATCATTCTGAGCGAGGGAAAGGCCGACCTGAGCTTCGGCGAGATACTCTGCGACGTGAAGCGCGGCTACATCGAGGAATCGTTCGACGGCATCCGTTTCCGCATCACGCCGAACTCGTTCTTCCAGTCGAACTCCGAGATCGCCCTTCTCCTCTACCGCCGCATCCGCGACGAAGTCTCAGGCGGCAGGGTGCTCGACCTCTACTCCGGCGTGGGAAGCATCTCGCTCTACGCGGCGCAGAAAGCAAGCCGCGTCACCGGCGTCGAGATCATCGAGGAATCGGTCAGGAATGCCGAGCTCAACCGCTCGCTCAACGGTATCGACAATGTCGACTTCGTACTGGCCGACGCGCTTCCCTGGGTGAAAGAGCACGCGCTCGACTACGACACGATCATCCTCGATCCGCCGCGCGCGGGCATGAACCCCCGTGTGCTCAAATACCTGAACGCGGGCGGCGCGCCGAGAATTGTCTACGTCTCCTGCAACCCGTCCTCTCTCGCGGGAGATCTCACGGCGCTCGACAATTACCGGCTGGTGTCATTCGAGGCGTTCGACATGTTCCCGCAGACGCTCCACGTCGAAACGCTCGCGGTGCTTGTGAGGAAGGATGGTTGATACGATGACGCCGCTCGATGAAAATGACCGCCCCGGGCAGTCGGACGGCAAAGGACTCGCCCGCCGGATACGGCAGCATGTCGCCGGAAAGCCGCACCGCTTCTTTGCCGTCGTGCAGCCGGGGTTCGAGGAGACCGCGCGCCGCGAGCTTGAGTCGCTCGGGATAGAGCGCTTCACGGAAACGACGCGCGGAGGGCTCGAATTTGAAGCGAAACTCACCGACTGCTACCGGATCAACCTCTGCTCGCGGACGCTGACGCGCGTCGTGATGCGCCTCGCGTCTTTCAGCGTGACGAGATTTTCCGCGCTGCGGCAGCGGATCGGCCATATCCCCTGGGAGCTCTATCTCGCGCCGGCCGCGCCTGTCTCATTCAACACGACCTGCCACAACTCGCGCCTCTATCACACAGGAAGGATCGATGATGAATGCTTCAGGGGAATCAGGGACAGGCTCGCGGATTTCGGGATGGAGCCGGTGGTATCCGACCTGAACGACCGCAACAGGTGTCAGACAATTTTCATCCGCTTCGCCGACGACGTATGCCATGTGAGCCTTGACGCGAGCGGCGAGCCGCTGTACCGGCGGGGATACAAACAGCTGGTCGCCGACGCTCCGCTCCGCGAAACGCTCGCTTCGCTCATCGCCATGGAGGCGCGCGCCAGCGACTACGACATGATCATCGACCCGATGACCGGATCAGGCACCTTCGCGATCGAAGCAGCGATGATGCGCGCGGGGATAGCGCCCGGTGCGCGCAGAAACTTCATCTTCGAGACGTGGCCCGCCTTCCGGGCCCCCGCGTTCGCCCACATGAAAAAGTCCCTTGAGGAAAAACACGCCGCCGGATTTGAAGACAAATGCCGGATCCTCTGCGCCGATATTGACGAAACGGCCCTATCGATCGCCAGGAAAAACAGCGCGGCCGCCGGCGTCGAGGGCCTGATCACGTTCGAAAAGAGGGATTTTTTCTGCGATATCTACGCCATACCTGAGGGGAAGCGGGCGCTCATCCTGCTCAACCCGCCTTACGGCAAAAGGATCGGAAGCGCCGTTTCGGCCCTCGACGGGTATCGCCTGATCGGGGATACAATCCGCCGCAACTACCGCGGCTGCGGATACGCGATCATCGTTCCGGGTGCCGCGGCCGAAGAGGGCCTGGCTATTCCTTTCGAAAAAAAAATCCCCTTTGACTTCGGGGGATTATCAGTGCAGTTAATAATTAAATACTGAAAAATTACCGTCTGGGATGGCATCCGCTCCCGCGGCAGAGGCGGTTGCTGTCGACTTTTGCGGTACCATAGCTCCCTTTCGTCCTGGGCACCTTCGCATCGCTGTGACAGAAATTACAGTTGATGCTCTTTGCTCCCTGCTTCATGTTTTTGTGCTTGCTCTGGATCTGCGGATTTGCCGAAACAAATGAACCCGCGAAAACCAGAATAACCAGCGCAAGTAATGCTTTTTTCATACGAACGCTCCTTTACTGTTAAATTACAGTGAACAATCATATCCATCCGTGAACAACCGTCAAGAACATATCGGCACAAATTCCTATTGACTTTTCGGGGGAATAATTTATGAAAGTGGTACCAATTACCGGAGGAAACGGGCTCCAGCGGCATGCCAGGAATTTTCACACACAACCTGATCGTTCAGGAATCGCTTGAATATCTTAAAAAGAAAAAAGACCGCAACTATCTTTCCAGATCGATACGGATTCTGTTCAACAACGACTACTATCGCCGCGTGGCCCTTTTCGGCGCGCTCGGGCCGGATATTTTCGATTATGTACCGCTGCGCCACACCACCGCGTTCGGTTCGAGAACTTCTTCAATACTGCATGACGGCGGCAGCGCACCGCTCCTCACGGCGATGCTCGACCGCTTTATCGCGATAGGCGACCATACCAACGAGTGGTCCTCAATCCAGCGCGCTTACCTGTACGGCTTCATATCCCACATCATAAGCGACGCGCTCTTTCACCCTTTCATACTGTACTGGTCAGGATTCCCGGATAACGGCAGGAAGAGCGAGATACATCACTTCAGGGAACAGAACCTCCTTTTTGAATACAATATGGACCTGTTCTTTCTCTACCATTATCAGGACCGCCGCTTCAAGCTCGAGATCGATGACATGCTGCTTGGCCGGGGCGGGCTGAGGTCGAAGCGGCTTGATGCCGCAGTCAAAGACCTTCTGCTCGGCTCGATGGCACAGGCGCATCCTCTTCTCGTCGACCGGTATGTCTGGAAAAAGGGGAAAACCGAAGACACCCGTTACTCGCAGAGCATCGGCTATCTCGACATCGTTACGACCCTGATCAGGCTCACCCATCGCTTCAAACAGAGCAAAAATGAGTATATAAAAAAGATCTCGTCCAGGATACTGCGCGGAAAGCGCGTCTACTTCGACCTGCTTGTCCGCTATCCGGAGCCGCGACAGATCAACCGGCACGTGCTCAACCACCACAGGGCGCGATGGATCCATCCGGCGGGCATTCCCGGCGTACGGTACGATTCAGTCGAAGACATTCTCAGGGAGTGCAGCGCGCGCGTGGTTGACGCGTGGGAGGCGATCGAAGGCATTCTCTACGGCTCCAGGAAGAACTACGACGCTATCATCGAAAAAATCTCGCTCAACGCGCTCACCGGCGAACAGAAGGAAGGGGCCAGGGCATTGCGCCACAAAGAGCCGATACGCTTACGGTTTTAGCGCCTTTTCCCTAACGCAGATTCCGCAACAGTGATTCGAACCGGTCTTTCGCGAGCTTGCTCATCTGCGCGGTGGGATAATACTTCAGCATCGAAGGGTACTCGATCAGGTTCGATTTATCCGTTGTATCCGCGATGTAGCGTATGAAATTTACCGCCGCGTTCCGGTGCGGATTGGTGATGCTGTAATCAAGGTAGCTGTAGAGCACCGAGAGGCCGAGATACGGATTTGAAAAAATCGTGCTGCACAGCGCCAGCTCCTCGCCCAGTATCTGATCGTAATAGTTGTAGTGGTTGTTCAGTATCTTGTGCGTCAGCTCGTGAATGACGAACATCTTCCATATCTCGCGCTTTATCGCGTACACGTTGGGAAACGCCCGCGACAGGCAATGCTTTATATCCTCGGTAACGCGCGATCCGACGAAAAACATCGTGTCGACGTTTTTGCCCTGTATCACCTTCTTCGCAATCACCGCGTCGTTGTACACCTCGTCCGGGTTGATATAAACCATATCGAAGTAGAAGGTCGAGTTGCTCGTCGAAAACTCGTCATAGTAGATATAAGGCTGGATATTGTAGATGTTTTCCCTGATCTGGAACAGCGGGTGTGTGATATTGATAAGCTTTCTCCGGCCGAAAATGCAGTAATCGAGCATGATCTTTTCGTTGGGGGTCTGCGCCTTTTTTGAGAAACGCAGGATAATATTTTTCTTCGACAGCGTGTCCTCGATCGACCGGAGTTCCCCCTCGGAGAATTTCTCAGGGTAGAGATATACATCAAACATGGTACGCGCGATCCTCTGGTACTGCGGATCTTTCAGGTTATTGAGATAGTTGCGGTATTCCACCACATGGAATCCCTCTTTCTGCATCGTTTTCAGCGAGATGCTGTCCTCCTGGATCAGGTTGACGAAATGCGGATTTTCATTGAAGAGAAGCACGATGTAGGCGTAAAATTTCCCGTTGGTATTCCTGATATTGACGATGCTCGGATGGGAGCCGGATGGAGTGATCTGCTCGCTGACAGCGTTTTCCGCGCGGACGCGGGCAACCGGCGCAATGATCATCCCGAGACATGTAAGCGCGATAAGAATTATCTTTCTTCCTGAAACCAGACTCATAAAGGACAGAAACCACCTGCACGCAACGGGGCATTGGAACGCATTTAGATACCCAAGAGGGAACAAATCAGTCATACTTTGAAATTATTAAATATTACAACAAAAAAATTATGGCGGTCATAAAAACCAGCTTTTTCATTTTGCTGCCATTCAAAAAGCTGGTTTTTTCACTACTTGCGCCCGATGGTAGGCACAAAAACGGTAGTTTTTGTGCCTACCCATTAAAATCAGCGATGTTTATTTCATGCGATACTCATCATTTTTATAATTATATCTATTTTTTAAATGGGATTAGCTGAAAAATTTGATTCGCCGCACATTTTTTTAAAAATTAAATCCTTGCAATTATGTCCCCTCTCGTGCACAACTCTATCCATGAAATTCATACATCTCCACAATCACTCCGACTATTCAATACTTGACGGCGCCACGACCGTCGAGAAGATGATCAACCGCGCCGCTGAATTTGAAATGCCCGGTGTCGCCCTTACCGACCACGGCAACATGTTCGGCGCCATCGAATTCTACCAGAAAGCTAAATCGAAAGGGATCAAGCCGATCATCGGACAGGAATGCTACATGGCTCCCGGCTCGCGTTTTGATCGCGACCAGCGCAACCAGGGCAAGGATACGGCCTACCACCTTGTGCTTCTGGCCAAAGACTATGCCGGATACAAAAACCTCATCAAGCTCTCTTCAATAGGATACCTCGAGGGTTTTTACTACAAGCCACGAATTGATTTTGAAACGCTGGAGAAGTACAGCGCCGGCCTCATCGCCACTACCGCCTGCCTCGGGGGCGAGATACCGACGCTGATCCTTCAGGGCAAAATGAAGGAAGCGACCTCGCTTGCCGGCCGCTTTAACGAGATTTTCGGCAAGGACCACTTCTATCTCGAACTGCAGGACCACGGAATCCCGGAACAGAAAACGGTCAACCGCGCGCTCATCGAGATAGCCCGCGAATGCGACCTCCCGCTGATCGCGACAAACGACTGCCATTACCTGAATAAAAACGACGCCTTTTCGCATGAAGTGCTCCTCTGTATCCAGACCGGTAAGTTCCTCGAGGACGAAAACCGGATGCGGTTTCCTTCGCAGGAGTTCTATTTCAAGTCGCACGACGAGATGGCGCGCCTTTTCGCCGATGTGCCCGATTCCATTTACAATACCTTTTCCATCTATGAAATGATAGACGTTGAGCTCAAGCTCGGCGAGGCGATCCTTCCACATTTTTCAGTCCCGGAAGGCTACACGCTCGACTCGTACATGAAGATGCTGGTGCTCAAAGGCGCGGCCGAGCGTTTCGGCGAACTAATACCGAACGAGGTATCACAGCGCATCGAATACGAGTTTTCAGTCATCACGAAGATGAAGTTTTCGGGATATTTCCTGGTCGTGTGGGATTTTATTAATTACGCGCGCCAGAAGGGAATTCCCGTCGGCCCCGGACGGGGTTCGGCAGCGGGTTCCATGGTCTCCTACTGCCTCGGTATCACCAATCTCAACCCGCTCAAATACGACCTCCTCTTCGAACGGTTCCTCAACCCGGACCGGAACGAGATGCCTGATATCGACATTGACTTCTGCGCGGAACGCCGCGAGGAAGTGATCGAGTACGTGAAGCAGAAGTACGGCGAGGACCATGTGAGCCAGATCATCACCTTCAACAAGATGATGGCAAAGGCGGTGATAAAGGATGTTGCGCGCGTGCTGAAGATCCCGTTCGCCGACGCCAACCTCATCAGCAAGCACATCACCGAGGACTCGCTCGATGCCGAGCTCAAAAACTCCGAGGAACTGCAGCAGATCTACCGCGAGACCGATAAGGGCAAGATGCTGATCGATATCTCCCTTTCGCTTGAAGGGCTTACCCGCTCGGCCGGCAAGCACGCCGCGGGCGTCGTCATTTCGCGGGAACCGCTCACCGAATACGCGCCGCTCTACCGCGACGCGAAAGACGGAAGCATCTCGTCGCAGTACGAAAAGAACAGCCTTGAAAAAACCGGCCTGGTGAAGATGGACTTCCTCGGCCTCAAAAACCTCACGATCATCACCGCCTGCCTGCGGCTCATCAGGGAGAACCGCGGGATCGATCTCGACGTCAACGAACTCTCGTTTGACGACGAAGCTACGTTCAAACTGCTGCAGGAGGCGAACACCAAGGGCGTCTTCCAGCTTGAAAGCGCCGGCATGCAGAACATTTTGCGCAAGCTCGGACCCACCTGCTTTGAGGACATCATCGCCATCAACGCGCTGTACCGGCCGGGCCCTCTTGATTCAGGCATGGTGGACGACTTCATCACACGAAAGCGGAATCCCGAGAAGATAAAATATCTCCACCCGCTGCTCGAACCGATACTCAGGGACACACTCGGCGTTATCGTCTACCAGGAACAGGTCATGCTCATCGCCCAGCACATGGCGAAATTCACGCTCTCCGACGCTGACAAACTGCGCAAGGCGATGGGAAAGAAAGTCCCGGAGATCATCGCGCAGATGGAGGATAAATTCCTCAAGGGCTCTCACGACAATAAAATCGACAACAAAATCGCCAAGGAGATGTTCGAGTCGATCGAGAAGTTCGCGCGCTACGGCTTCAACAAGTCGCATTCGGCTGCCTATGCGGTGATTTCATACCAGACCGCATACCTCAAGGCACACTATACCGTCGAGTACATGTGCGCCCTCCTCTCCTCGACGACAGACCAGGACGATATCATAAAGTACGTCAACGACGCCCGTGCGAACGGGATCGATATCCTGCCGCCCGACATCAATCACAGCCTGTACGATTTCAGCATAGAAGGAAGCTCCATCCGCTTCGGACTGAACGCCATCAAGGGCATCGGCGAAAAGGCGATCGAATCGATCATCGCCGCGAGGAAAACGGCCGGGGGCTTTTCCTCGCTCGCGGATTTCTTCGATAATATCGATATCTACAGCGTCAACAAAGGAGCCCTCGAATCGCTTATCAAAGCCGGTGCGTTCGATTCCATCCACAAAAACCGCGCCCAGCTCTTCATAAACACCGACATACTCCTTGAGACGGCGAAAGACCGCCAGCGCGACAGGGCGACCGGACAGGGAAGCCTCTTCGACATGGGCGCCGACAGCGGCGCGGGGACATCGGCCTCATACGAAATAACACACATACGAGACTGGCACGACAACGAGAAGCTCCAGTTCGAGAAAGAGGTGCTCGGCCTTTACCTGACGGGGCACCCGCTCGCGAAATATGAATCCGAGATGAAATCGTTCGCGTGCGTCTCGATAAACGATCTCGGCGATTACCAGGGTTCGGACAGCGTTTCGATCGTCGGCGTCATCTACAACCTGAAAGTGCGCGTCGCGAAAAGCGGGAAGCGGTTCGCGGTCGGCATGATCGAGGACATGGAAGGAACGGTGGAGGCGATATTCGTGCCGGCGACCTTCGAGCAGTACGAGCGCCACATCGTCATGGACGAACCGGTGATGCTGCGCGGGAAAGTCGAGGTCGAATCAAATTCGGTCAAGAAGATCATTATCCGCGAAGTCAAGTCGCTCAGGGAGATCCGCCGCGAGTCGATCACCGCGGTCCACATCAGGCTCGATTCGATCGGTGTGGATGAAAAGATGCTTTTGAAGATGAAATCAGCGATTGCCGGCAGCAGGGGCGACTGCCCGGTTTTTTTCCATGTGGCACAGCCGAAAGCAAAGGAGAAGGTGGTACGCGCGCACACAACCTTTAACGTGACACCGTCAGAGTCGCTGCTGCGGGAGCTTTCACAGATTGTCGGATACGATGCGGTCCGCTATTCGGTAAAAAACTGCATGTAAACACGAGACCCGCATCCAGCCCCGCCTCGCACCGCTGTCAGCCGCCGCCGTTTGCCCCGACGTAGGATACATTCTGCCGTATCATGGCGAAGCCTTTCGAATTTTCAAGGATGCGCCTGTTCTTTTCAGTCACGCGCACCTTGCAGTTCTTGTGCTGTTTGAGCTCCTTGATCAGCAGCTGCGCGAGCGATGCCGCGACCGATCCGTCGATACTGCACCCGTCGCCGAGCACGATCATCACGCCGGCCCCCTGATCAAAGCGGTCGTCCCTGAGGAGCTTCTGTACCGTGTCAGAAAGCTTTTGCGCCACATCGACGTTATTGCTGCCGATCCACGTTCCCAGCACGTAGATCTCGCCCGAGGATAGCGCGGCAGAATCGGGCTCGTCACTCACCTTCTTTTCGTCACCGTCGGCAAGACAATCAAGGTCATTGAAGCGGTACATCACTTTCGCCGATGCCGCCACCGATTTCGAAACCTCGGCCTGCGGCCTGTTCTTCAGAAACACCTGCTGCTTTATGCGCTCTTCAACATTGTTCAGGAATTCCTCCACGTCCTCCTGAAGGCGGTCGCCGGGGCCCCCCACGTCAACCGCCTTGAAGTAGAAAAGCCGGTTGAAGCGCACCGGGTCCTGCCGCAGCCCGGAGATGAAGCCGTTCACCACGTCATTTTTGGTCTGGAGAATTTCGAGAACGCGTACGGGCATGTCCTCAAATTTTTTAAGGGCTTCGTACTGGCTTCCTTCGGCGAGGATGAGGAAGTTTCCCCGCAGCGATTCAAACCCTCTGCCGCGCGCGAGAATGATATGCGAGATAAGAAGCGTGCGGATAAGCTTGTGCCGGTCGGGATCGAGCGCGCTGTCAAGCTTGAGGTCGATCGTGAAATCGATAGCGATACAGTACGGCACACCGACTTCCTTTATGAATTTGAACAGCTCGCTTCGGATCGGAGCGGTGTTTTTAACATTCGCGACAACCTTGCGGATAATCGAGAGCGATGTCAGATTCAAAAAGCGGGTCTCGATCTCCACGCTCTTCTTCGAGAGCATGGACTTCAAAGTAAGGAGCACCCGTTTGTATTCCGTTATAACGATGGCCCTGTTTGCGGACTGGAGTTCCGTAGTCGTGCTCCTTATATGGAAAAATTGAAATCCGGCCTGTATCCCTGCCCCTGCGCGACCCTGATCTGAATTATGAGTTCAACTTCCGTCCCTGAAAAACCGATCATACTACTGTGTCATCGGTTATCGTCCGCACAATGACTCCTGACGCTACACCAGATAGTATTTATTTGCAACCATAATTATTTCACAGTTCCGGAGGAGCCCGTGTCCGCTGCAGAGATCAACGCATATGAAAAACCTTCCTGCATACTGTGCGGAGAAAGCAGGACCGTTTTCAGGTTCAGCAAACCGTCCGGCGAAGGAGAGGTTTTCAACCTGGTCACGTGCGCCCGATGCGGCCTGCGATTTATATCCCCCCGCCCTGATGAAACCGAAATTGGCCGTTATTACAAAGACACCTATTTTACACGCCGGACCGATCGCGGCTACGACAACTATTTTTCGCCGGAAATCCGCGCCGAGATCGAGCGAGTCATGCTGCTCAACCTGGCCGATCTCGGGTTCTTTGAATATGAGCGCGCGCTTCCCGCTGACCGCGCCTCGCTTGACATCGGCTGCGCGGCAGGCTATTTCGTCAATCTGATGAAAACGCGCGGCTGGAACTCGCACGGCATCGATATCGCGGAGAGCTGCACCTCCTTCGCGCGCGATTCGCTCGGCCTTTCGGTGACCACGGGAAATTACCTTGAAAAGCGCTACGACCGCCAGTTTGACCTGATCACGCTCTGGGCGACGATAGAACACCTGCACCATCCGGAACGCGTGCTTGAAAAAGCCTTTTCGGATCTGAAGAAGGGGGGATACATCTACATCTCCACCTGCAGGGCCGGCGGCATCAATTTCATGCGCCTGTTCGGGCCCTCCTGGCGGTTCTACAACTTCCCGGAGCACCTCTACTATTTCAGCAGGAGGCATATCACCGCGCTTCTATCCGGCATCGGGTTCTTTCCCGACCACTACCGGACCTACGGAAGCGGGTTCGGCCGCGCCGGAGGCAGGATACGGCGCATTGCCGATTATCTCGCCAAGCACCTCTATGCCGGCGACATGATGATAGTTGCCGCAAGAAAACCGTAGTTTTCGGCTCAGAGAAGATTAATATCCCCCCATTTTAAAAAAATTCTTGTTTTTTGTGTGATATGTTAGTATTTTATTAAATGATTATATTATATAATACAGAAATGTGAGGGACGTATGATATACACAATAATATATAACAACGGAGATGTCGGCAGGAAAGAATCGTTCACCGTCGAAGCGGAAGATGAGCTTGAGGCGATTTCAATTCTGGGAAAATACAGAGGAAAGCAGGTCACAAAAAAAATCCAGAACATAGAGTGCCTTTTAAGTGCCTGATATAAAGATCCTCCTTTAACGACACGTAAGTCGTAAGATGCTGACTTCCCCTCACCGGGGAAGTTCTTTTATGCTTTTCATAAATGTAATCATCTATATTCCTATTGACTTTTTTTAATTACTCCTGTTATCTTTACCTCCTGTCAACCCGTTGCGGGAATTTACTTTTTGAGGTTTTCCGATGGTAGTAGTCCGAACAATTGCCGAGGTCCGTGACCATGTTTCAAAAGCACGTTCAAAAGGACAGAGGATCGGTTTTGTGCCCACCATGGGCTATCTTCATGACGGCCACCTGAGCCTTGTGGAAATATCCAGGCGTGACGCGCAATTCACCGTGATGAGCATTTTCGTGAACAAAATGCAGTTCAATGATCCGAAGGATTACGCGACCTATCCCCGCGAGCTCCAGCGCGACCTCGACCTGGCGCAGAGCGCGGGAGTCGATCTCGTATTCACACCAGACGACGCCGAGATGTACAAAAATCCGCTGACCTACGTTGACATGAACATCCTCACCGACCACCTCTGCGGCGCGCACCGTCCCGGACATTTCAGGGGCGTATTCACCGTCGTATCCAAGCTCTTCAATATCGTGCAGCCGGACCTGGCGGTCTTCGGCCAGAAGGACATTCAGCAGGTAATCGGCATCGAGAAGATGGTGGCGGATCTGAATTTCCCGATCAGGATCATCGTCGCGCCGATAATCCGCGAATCGTCAGGCCTGGCCATGAGCTCACGGAACAAACACCTGAGTGAAGACCAGCGCAATTGGGCGGTCAGCATTCACCACAGCCTTCAGAAAGCGGACTCGATGATCGCGGCAGGAGAGCGCGACGCAGGAAAATTAATCGATGCTGTCCGCAGCGCGGTTTCCGAGGGAAAACCTGACAGCATTGACTACATATCCATCGTAGATTACGCCACCCTGCAGCCCGCCGCGGCGCTCGGCCAGAAAAATGTTATTGCCGTGGCGGCTTTCTTCGGGCAGACCCGTCTTATCGACAACATGATCATTGAGAAAAAAGAAGAAGGTTATCGATGCGTGTATTAAAAATTCCGGCAGTCTGTATTCTTTTCTTCGCGTTTCTTTCGTGCGCACCGAAAGGCCCCCTTACTCCAGAGTTGACTTTCGCCATGCTGAAGGATGCGTATATGGATTCTGATGCCGATGCGTTCCTCGGCCTCATATCATCCGAAAGCCGCAACAGAATTGATCAGATAACCGCCATGATGCGCGAGATGGACGCCGAACAGGCAAAAGCGTTTTCGGAGAAATTCAATATCACTCCCGACAGGATAAAGCGGATCACGGCAAAGGATTATATCGCGCTCCAGCTCAACATCGACAGGCAGCCGGGCAACGACATGCTCGGAATTATTCTAACCTCGCAGATCGTCAGAAAAAAGGGTGGGCAGAAACAATGCGCCCTCCAGGTAGCGAACGGAATGCAGCTGTCGTTCGTCAAGGAGGGCGCGTACTGGAAGCTCGATATGAACGATCTGTAACTGTCGCGCTTCTCAGCGCCTGTTCTTCACGTCCATCAGGAGTGTTTCGGCTTTTTTATATTCGCCCTTGAAAATATAGAGCATGCTCAGATGGGTATACTCATTCAGAGAAGGCCGGTCCTTCATCATCTTCTCTTCCATCTCACGTATCTTCTTGTCGATATCCCCGATCTCTTTCATCTTGTTTTCATAAGTGAGTCCTTTGAGATAGTTTCTGTATTTTGAATAATTCGGATCGAGCTCGAGCGCAAGGCTGAGATATTTCACCGCGTCCTCACGTCTACCGAGGTGATAATAACAGAATCCGTAGTATTTATTGATAAACACCTTGTCGTCGGCGAGCTCCCTGATGTTATCAAGACAGATCAGTGTCTTTTCGTACTGTTTCCACTCATAATAGATATACGCAAGAAGATAGTTCGTTTTCACATGCCGGGGATCGAGCCGGACTACCCTCATGAAATATTTTTCAGCTTTCTCGAACTCTTTGAGATTGAAGAGCGCCATCCCGGTATAAAAGTTCCCCTCGAGAAAATCGCTATTAACTGAAAGCGACTCGAGAAAATACTTCAGTGAATTTTTATAATCCCTGTTGTTGTAGTATTCGACACCAAGATTAAGGAGGACGCGGAAACTCCTCTCAATCGTCAGGGCTTCCATATATGACGAAATCGCCTTGTCCCTGTTTCCGAGGCGAGAATATATCTCGCCGATATTGTTATACGCCTCGATAAACGACGGGAACATTTTGATCGCCTTGCGATATTCATTCAGCGCGGAATTGTAGTCACCCTTGTTTGAAAGTGACAACGCATTATTATATATGGTTACAACTTCAGCAGGCACTGCGTTATTAATCATGGCATATCCTCTGCGAATCTTCGATATTGATGTATCGGAAATTTTACTTATACCTATTTATCGGCGTTTTCCGAAAACCGGTTGACATCAAAAAATATGCCGCTGAAACATTTTATTGAGATACCCAATAGCATTCAACCCCTGAAATAATTCCCCTAATCCTCATTTATTGTATTGATTTATTTCTCTTCAGATGATATAGAGTCAACGGTATCAGATCATTTACTTTTACCATCAACTCCATTTTAAAAGAGACGGTTATGTACAGCCGTTTCAACTTACCGGGAGGTCGATATGGCAACGAGAGGGTCCATTGTCGTCGGAGCATCAGAAGACAGGCTCGAGAAACTCATAGAAGAACGATTGAAACCGGGCGCAGACAAGAAAACAATAGACGAGCGGATTTGGGATCTTTTCGGAGAAGAATGGTGCGTAATGTTTACGGATCTTTCAGGCTTTTCGCGTGGAGTCGCACAATTCGGCATCATCCATTTTCTTCAGACCATTCACGAATCCGAAAGGCTTCTTATTCCCATTATTGAAGAACATGACGGGATCCTTCTCAAAGTCGAGGGTGACAGCTTCCTCGTGATTTTCAGGAATGTAAGAAAAGCGCTGCAATCGTCCATTCACATGCAACGCATTCTTAAGGAATATAATGTAAACAAAACGGCGGAAGAGCAGGTCCTCCTCTGTATCGGCCTGGGATTCGGAAGGGTTCTGAGAATCGGCGACAGCGATGTTTTCGGCGCTGAAGTAAACGCGGCAAGCAAACTCGGAGAAGATATTGCCGAAGCGTGGGAAATACTGGTCACCGGGGCGGTTAAGGATAAAGCTTCAGATATGACAGATATCTCGTTTGAGGAGATCAAAGATATACCTCCAGGGGCCGGTAAAGCATTTCGCACCCGATACACCTTATAACTATTTATTCTTTTCTTCCGGAAAAATATTACAAGGTTATGTCACAGTAAGTTGGTTATTGTTTGAAAGGGTCATTACTTAATTTTAATTTTTTAGATTAAGTTGTAGACAAATATTTTTATCATGATAGCATTGTTATTATCATTCGGCACTCAATTTTACTTATTTTATACACAATGATTGAGTACGGCATGAAGTAAAGTTGGTTGATACGTTTAATTAAGCATGGTTGCCATTAGCGGATTCCGTTTCACTGCACTGCGTCAGTCCGTCCAACACTAAATTTTTTGGATTTTACATGAAAGCGATATTCATAAATCAGAACAAACTCAGAGAAATCGATCTGCTTGAGCTTTCTCTCGACGATGACTTTCTGAACCTAATGAGTGAATACAAGATACTTGAATCAAATATTATTTACTTCTCCGCAGGTGAATCAAAAATCAAGGAGATTCTGGTAAAAAAAGAGCCCACATACTCCGTTTGATACTACCATATCCCCGTCACAATAATTTCCGGCGTTCTGGGAAATTCCGGAGAATCATAAATCATTCATTCTGAAATAAAATTGTTCCGATAATAATCATGCGGGGAAACTATTTTTTCCCTGACTGCCACATTTCACATGGAAGCAATATTTTTTTCTAATTACTCATTGATTTGATTATTATTGAATTGCCGAATGAAACACAGGAATCGTCCGACATCAATCTCTGAATTCAAACACAACTGCGGCCCGAATTGGACTGCAAGTCTCTTTCATCACCTGCAATTCCTGATCAGGCTGGCGGTCGCAATTATTCTTTTACATATTTTCATACTCTTCCCCGGCAACATTCATGCTGAAGATTATGAATACCAGTATTTTCACGAGGAAAAAAAATATACCCCCTTCTCCGACTATATCCCGAAATCAAGGCTCCACTTCAGGACCGTACCTCACTATCTTGAAGACTACTATCTCCTTTATTCCATGAAACAGTACTATAATGAGGGATCACTCAGAAGGAATATTGAAAGATTGAAGACCGCTCTCAACTCAAAATTCAGGCACCCGTCGCAGGCGCTTGTAAAAACCGAATCTGAGGCCGAATACCTGAAATACCGCAATCTGATGTTCATGCATATCAACATGCTTATAATGCGCGATCAGTTGAAAATCGCCGCTCGATACGATATGAGAAAACTGAATTTTTACAATCTTGACTTTGCCGAAGACATCAGGAAAAGCCTGGACACTGCCGCTGAGTATTACCGTGAAGCACTGCCCTACTGGCAGGAAGCCAGAAAGTACGCGATGAAAGCGAGCGAGATAAAGATCACCACCGACCTGGGCACCATAGAATCAGAGAGGTATTCAATCATTAACGGAAATACCGATTTCGGTAAAATCATCGAGAACTATCTTCAAAGGATAGAAAAAAAGAAAATCGTCCTCGACAACGCTATTGCCAGGAACAAATAATAAACCATGAGCTACCGTATACTTATCGTCGACATTTCATTATACAGAAACAGCATTGGAAAGATTTTCGAGGATGCGGGATACAATGTTGAAATCTGCGAATCGGCTTTTGACGCGATATCGAAACTCAAGGCCTTCGATGTCGATCTTGTCGTGACCGAGGTCGAACTTCCCGGCGATAACGCGTTTGACCTTTATAACTACATAACCAAACATTACCCCTACATCCCCACGATCATGACGACTGATAAAAATATTGACTCATTCTTCGACAGGATAATCGGTGAAGGAATCGGCAATGTATTATGCAAGCCCCTTAAAAAAGAGGAACTTCTGAATCTGAGCGAGAAGCTTATAACAAAAAAGAACATTTTCGGACTTCAGAACTACATGAGAGGCATCGAAGAGATAAAAAAGATAAGATTAACATCTTCAGGACAGATACAGAAAGCTATCGACACAGCCCTGCATCAGATAGAGTCATGGGGATTCACAGTTGACAATCAAATGGTGCTCAACCTTGTCCTTAATGAAATGGCCATCAATGCTGTCTACCACTCCCACGGCTACACAAAAGAAAAAGAGTCACGTATACCGGTAAAACTTAAGGAAAATGAATTTGTTGATCTTTTCTTCGCGCGCAGCAAAACCGCGTTTGCGTTTTCAATTAACGATTACAACGGCAAACTGACGAAATCAACCATCCTCAACAGCATACACGGGGTTATCGAGCAGTCAAACATTCTTATGCGGGCTATCGAAACAGGTGAAGACGTCAACGATATCATCTCAGAAACGGGGCGCGGCATAGATCTGGTAAGGAAGCTGTGCAGCGAATATTATTTTATAATTAAAAAAGATGTACGCACGGAAATAATACTTATCTTTGATAAGATCTACGCTCGCGACGACGAGAATTATTCTTCACTCAAGATCATTGAGGACCTGGCATAGTTTTTTCCTCAGCCGGCCTTGCTGCAGTCATCACTACGTCAATTAAAAGCCCAACAACGAGCGATACGGCAAACCCTATCGCCACATACCAGAGCCAGCTGATTTCAGTAAATAAAGCCACCAGAACCATCACAGGGATGCTTGCACCGACGCCGGCCATTGCGGAAACGCCATCCAATCTTTTAATGAACCGCCCCATAATGAATATCCCCATAATGCCTCCATAGGTAATGGAAACAATCGACAAGGCAATGATCACCAGCGATTCGCTGGTATACCTGAAAAAGATTGAAACAACCACGATAACGACCGCCCAGACAATCGAAGTCAATCTCGATATCCACAACTGCTTTTTTTCGGGATAATCCTTCTTCCTTAATTCGAGAAGATCAATAACCGTTGAGGATGAAAGTGAATTTATCGCGGATGCATGAGTGGACATTGCGGTAGCAAAAATTCCGGCGAGCATAAGGCCCCTGTATCCGTTAGGAACATAATTCGCGATAAAGTGCGGAATGATTTCATCGCTTCGGGTAAAAGCCGCTCCATGAAAAAGCTCCCTGATGTAAAGCCCCAATACCATGAAAAGGGCGAACTGAAAAATTATCAGCACCCCGCTCGCAATCATCGCCTTTTGCGCCGATCGCGTATCACCGCATGCCAGCACCCTCTGAACGATAAGATGATCGGTTCCATGCGAGGCAAAAGAAAGTATCGCCCCGGCCAGGACTCCCGAGAAAACATTGTATCCCCTGAACAGATTGCCCCACCCTCCTTCATATCCGGAGCTGAATATCTTAAGTTTATCCGCGGGTATCCGGTGATAGATATCAACAATCGGGACCTGCATCAATGAGGATACGAGATATATGCCAAGGATCGCACACGTGATATACAGCACAAGCTGGAGCACATCGACGACCATCACCGACTTGATGCCGCCATAGTAGGTATAAAGTATTGCTGCAACCCCTATTACCATAATAGATATTTTATAATCCCATCCCATCAATAACGTAAGCGGAATTGCTGTCGCATAAAGCCTTACGCTGTCGGCAAGCACCCTTGTGATATGAAAAAGAGCTGATATAAATTTCTTTGAACCTGTCCCGAATGACCTCTCAAGAAACTGATAGACCGTCTCGAATTTTCCCTCGAAAAAACTCGGCAGCAGCACAAACGCGACAAATATCCTGCCCGCCAGGTATCCGAATGTCAGCTGCAGGAATCCCAGACCGCTCACATAAGCAAGGCCCGGAATGGAAATAAATGTCAGCGCGCTCGTTTCTGTCGCGACAATGGAAAAGCATGATATCGTCCAGTGGAGAGACCGCCCCCCGAGGAAATAATCTGTTACATCTTTTCTTCCTGAATATTTAACACCTACTGCATTGACGACAACAAAATAGGCCAGTATAATTAACAGATCGATTCCCATAAACACTGATACCCGCATGATAAATATTTAAGAGGCTTAAGCAACTGTAACGAAATGGAAAAATCAATTGCCATACAGAATAACCGCTCTCCGGACAAATACGGCTGTGGTTTTGTTTTTTATTTGAAGAATTAATTGACAATTGATTTAATGAAATATACTATATCAACATAAAAATACATTTTTACTGTTTTTTTACGCCAGCGATTTTTGATGGCATTTCATAAAAGGTTTAATGGCTTTTTAGAATTATATCAAACTTTGGAGGTATCAGCAGATGAAAAGAGCACTCCTGACAGCGGTCATCATTTTTTTGTCAGTTGCTGTGATGTTTTCTTTCAAGGCAAATTCACAGGAGGCACAGGATAAAGCGGCAGAACCTGAGAAAAAAGAATCCGTTGAAAAGAAATCCGAAGCGGCTAAAGCCGCGGAACCAAAGAGCGCCAGGATAGTACAGGAAGTGATACTCGAGGATTTCGAATCGTCACAGTACGGCAACAATAACATTCAGTTCAAAGCAACCACCAACCAGAGCGCTGGAATAGCGATTCGCGACCAGTTCCCCGCGCCGGCCAATAATTCGAAAAAATATCTCGGAGTAAAAGTACTGGGCAGAAGGGGAGACATCATCAACATAATACCGGCGAAAAAGCTGACCATCGATAAACAATGCAAGTCAATCTCCATGTGGGTATATGGGAAGAATTTCCCCGGAGAGATTTCTATCATGCTCCGCGACGCGGCCAACACATCCCACCGCCTGATAATGGGAAACCTTGATTATCTCGGCTGGAGAAAGCTTTCGGTTAACATCCCTCCGACCGTAAAACAATCGGATGAGCATTTGAGCCAGAAGCGCGAAATCGAAATTACCAGGATCATGTACAATCCCGGCAATATCGGCCACGTATTAAAGCAGAGTTATATTTATGTCGACGACATCTCGGCCAATGTACGGGATAAGTTCTACGATCGTCAGAGCGATGAATGGTAGGATGCTGATAGCACCCTGTTCGAAAAAACCCGCATGCTAATGCGGGTTTTTTTTCGACTAACGTATCATTTCATTTTAATAAATTCAACCTCACCTTCCGATGAATCATTTCTCGAGGATAACATGCAATAGAGTCCCCTGTTACCCAGAGTCGCTTCTTTTATGGAAGGTATTCGGCTTGATATAAGCTCGCCGTCCACGAATATTTTAGCGAAACGCCCGTCCTCGCTCAAAAGCCTGTAATCATGCCACCCGGAAGTCTGCAACGGTATTGTTCTGCCGGAAACTTCCATTTCATCCTTTCGCAACCTTACATAAAAAAAGGTGTTTTCATTTACAAGATAGCCGAAAAGAACCATCGAATCGCCATTAACCAGCCTGCCGCGCGCCACTATATCGAAAGAATAGCCGGAGGTAGTCCGCCGGTAAAGTCCTGAAAGTTTTCCCTTCGGCGAATTCAGTTTCGCGATCCGCATCCCTTTTGTTTCATAGAACGTCACCGTCGGCACATCTGAATCCTTGATATGGATCCAGTTCTGGGGTGTGTTCGAATCTGACCATTCCCTGAATGAATCATCTATACTCCAGCGCTCGTTCTCCTGAACACCGGCGTATTTCGTCATATCGAGGGGAGATAGGAATTTTCCGAATATCCATCCCTGCCGGCCTTTCAAATCGGAAACCCTGTACCAGTAATCCCTTGTTTCCCCGATCTGGACGCTATCCATAGATTTTTCAAGCTGGATGAGGATAGTATCCTTCACGATCTTTCCGACGATCTTTCCCTCCGTGCCCGGCGAATTCCTGAAATTCACATCTGCGCCGCCGCAGGTAAAAATCCTGTGAAATTCAGAACTCGTGGGGTATCGACGGCAGAACTGTATGATCAGGCTTGAGAGAAATTCGTCCCTGCCCTCCAAGTTCAGCCCTCCCCTGGCCAGATTATCAAACAGCAGCCGCACAAGCTCTGAAAGGTACGTGGTGTTCGGATAACGGGAGTAAAAGTTAACCAGTGAACTCAGCAATTGATCGCGATGGATACGCGCACTTCGCTCGAGTTCCTCGTAATCAAGATCTTCAATTAAACTGCTACCCCTGTACCTCGACACAAACTCTTCATAAAATTTTCCACCGGTTACAATACGGCTTTCCGATTTATCTATCATAAGAAGAAAATCGGTTCCGAGATTCCGGTTGATTCTCGCAAGTCTCTTTTCTATATATTGCTTCTCGCGGTTACGTGAATTTGCATCCTTATTATTGAGGGAAACATCTTTCAGTTCATCGCTGTAATCATTGCTGAGCTGTTCGGCAAGCTTGTTCGCGGATTTACAGCGGTAATAATGGACCTTTTCGCCCTGATCATAATTCGCAGTCACAGCAAGCCGATTCAGCATGGTGATTGCGTCATCGTAATCGCCTGATTCGTACTCGCTTACAGCGTTTTCCAGATTATCCCGGTGCGTGAGGACGTACCCGAGAACAATACTACCCACAACTATAATCGCAGCCAGACCTACAATCACAAGTTTTTTCATAAAACAGAAACCCTGCCTTCCTGCCTTCCGCTTTTCGAAAGACATACATACTTTATCAGTCAAAACCCTTTCTCATCAAATAGAACTAAGTTTTTCAAAAAAAGGTTCAGAGCATCTCTTTACGCACGAGAATATCCATAAGCCTGTCAGCGCGATCGACATTAATCCCGGTTTCAGCCGCGGAACGTTCATTGAATCCCCGCTGCAATCCCGATGACACAGCTTCCGCAGGAGTCATACCCTTGTGATAAATTACAAACGGGACCGGATCGCCGGTATGAGTCCGCAGTTTCAGCGGAGTAAAATGATCGGGCATAACCATAACAGAAAAATCGGGATAGTTATCAAGCCCGCGCAGGACAGGCCCTACAATTCTTTCATCGAAATCCTCGATGGCCTGCAATTTATGTTTCAGATTGCCCTCATGGCCTGATTCATCCGGAGCTTCGACATGAAGAAAAACGAAATTCGAGCTCCCCAGCGCGTTTAATAACGCCGACGCCTTCCCTTCGTAATTCGTATCCAAGTAGCCGGTGGCTCCTTCGACCCTGATGGGCGAAAGGCCCAGCGCGCGCCCGATCCCGTGGATCAGGTCGACCGCAGATATGGTATATCCTGACAATCCGTATTTTTGCTGAAAAGGCACCATCGACGGTTTTTTCCCTGCGCCCCACAACCATACCGAGGTCGGTTTGCCGCTGTAACGTTTCCTCATGGCTGCGATTTTCTGAGACTTTGCAATTACCAGTTTCGATCGTTCGATAATATCGAGGAGGACATCTTCACCATTGCCCGCAGGCAGATATCTTTCATATTCCATGTCCTGTATATCATGGGGCGGCGTTGTCGACGGCAGCCGGTCATACGGAAATCGTCGCCACACCACGATATTCCTGTAAGAAACCCCCGGATAATATTCGATATTGTCTATGCGGATATTGTCAGCGATCTCGGCCATTACCACTCTGGTAAGCTCGGTATTGATATGATCGGCGCTGAAGTCTTTGAGGATTTTCCCCTCAAGAGTGACAAGGTTGCACCTGAACGCTGCATCCTCCGGACCGAGTTCAATATCCATATTCAACGCCTCGAGCGGAGCGCGGCCGGTGTAGTATTTAGAGGGGTCATAACCGAAAACCGAAAGATTCGCGGTATCGCTCCCCGGAGACATCCCGTCGGGAACGGTTCTTGTCAATCCCAGAATGCCGTTACGGGCAAGAAAATCCATGTTGGGAGTTCGAGCCGCGGCAAGCGGCGTTTTGCCGCCGAGCGCATCGATCGGGTAATCCCCCATCCCATCGCCAAGCAATATTACAATTTTCCTCGAACTATCCATAGATTATTTCAAACTCTGCGCCTATATTCATGCCATACTTTTCCGAAAGTGATTGCCGGTTAAGAACCAGTTCGACATAACCTGAACTTCCTGAAATAACACCACAGCTGTCAACGGGAATGTCGGAAAACGTCCTGTACCACATTGCGTCAAACTGAACCGCCGGCGTTCTCACTTTCAAGATTCGCATACCTGTTTCTTCAAGAGCGCTGCTGGGAATAGAGGTCACGACATTCCCGAACTTGTCAACGTGAATTACAGATGCGCAAACGGACGAATCCGTAATTCGATACGCCGGTAATTCAAGCTTCACCCAATCATGTATCCGCGCGCCAAGTGATGAAGGCAACGCACCTCCCGCAAGTTTTGCCGCAGCAGGAGCGAATATATCCCTGCCATGAAATGTCGGGGACGCTCCGGGAAACAATCCTTCGTCGATCGCGAACACTTCCGCTCCTTGACCGGCGACCGCAGAAAGCAAGCCATTGTCAGGCGCTATAAAAACATAACCGGCATTCACCGCGATAAGAGCGCGCCGCCCGGAACCTACACCCGGATCAACGACAATGCAAAAAACTGTTCCTGCCGGAAAACTGGAATATGACGCGACGAGCACGTACTGGGCATTCGTAATCGAATACGAATCAACGCCATGCGTGATATCAATTATGTCAACGTCAGGATTTTCTTTTTTAATAGCGCCTTTCATGGCGCCAACATAATGATCCAGAGTTCCGAAATCGGTTATCAACCCGATAATCACCTGCATCTCCATTAAGGGACTGCACTTTCACAACTCCCTCATTTAAATTGCGCTTTGTCAATTGATAAAATCAGTCTGCTGTGAAGTTTTATGATATCAGCGGATCCGTGTTTTCAGACTTCTGTTTAAGGGGGGATACAAAACGTCGAGGACGACTAAGCAATCATTTACAGATATTTGCTTGAACCATCAGAATAAAACTCCTTTTTCCAGATCGGAACCTTTTTCTTAATGGTATCGATAATATGGCGCACGGCCTGAAACGCCGCATCGCGATGCGGGGACGATACAACAATCAGGATACTTGCTTCGCCCGCCTCAATACGACCGTATCGATGAATTACAATACAATCGCTTATTTCCCATCGGTCACCCGCTTCGGATACGATCTTCTCCATTTCGGAAACGGCCATATCATCATACAGGTCGTATTCCAGACGGGTGACCGCTTTCCCGTCAGAAACATTTCTCACCCTTCCGACAAAT
This sequence comes from uncultured Leptospiraceae bacterium, assembly GCA_964627815.1. Classification (GTDB taxonomy): domain Bacteria; phylum Spirochaetota; class UBA4802; order UBA4802; family JAGODF01; genus CAZPZJ01. Next base: position 161,859 of record CAZVKE010000010.1, on the reverse strand, counting down.
GATACAACCGCGCCGTCTGCTTCACTTCCGCATCGCGCAATTGCCTTTTCAATATCGATCTTTTCTTTTTGAAATGTGATGTCCCGCATTGTCGCGAACTCCTACCCTCCGCTAACAGGCGGAAATAGCGCGAGAATATCGTTCGCGTGCAGCACTTTCTCCTTCCCGCTGTATTCAGAATTGACCGCACACAGAAGCGTAATCTCTATCGAAGCCGCTTCGGGATATTCGCGCGTCAGCATTTCAAGAACCTGGCCGACCGTCGATCCTTCTCCGACCACGAATTTTTTTTCCTGAAACCCGAACGCTTCTTTTGCAGCAGCAAAAGCTTTTATGATTATTTCCATATTGATGTAAAGGCCGGACAAAAAACAGGATATACTACTTCTTGTTTCTTTTCACCATGAAGATATAGTGTTTGACATAAGGCTGAAGACTTTCATGAAAACTGTTCACGTCAACATCCTTTGAATTTTTCAGGACCTGAAGAAGGCTTGATTTTGTGATATCTTCCTCACACGTGTCAATAAGAGTTTTAAAGCGCTTAATAATCTCCTTATCAACAGCATCGCTCGCGACTTTATTCATCTCGACGCTGAGGCGTTGCAGATTTGTTTTCTTCCGGGAAAATCCCTTTTTGGTTCTTGGTCTTTGTGTTTTATTCTCATCCATGGAATAAAAATACCTTCTCGCTTTTTTAAATTAACCGATAGTAGAAAAAGCATTTTTTACTGTAAAGGAATTTTTTAAGTCGCGCTGTGATAAAACTTATCAATACCGCCAGCCTTTTCAAAAAAACATTCCTTAAAATGTGAATAATAATATAAAAAGGGGGCAATAGCCCCCTTTTTTTCTAAAAAGTAACTACCGACTATTCACCTTTACTTTGAGCGGCTTTATTCTGCAGATTCGCATGTGCTACCGCAAGTTTTGCAAGCGGTATTGCATAAGGCGAGCATGATACATAATTGAGACCCGCCTTCATGCAAAACTCGATATTCTGGGGATCGGCTCCATGCTCACCGCACAGGCCCATCTTAATATCAGGTCTCGTAAGCCTGCCCCGAAGCGCAGCAACCTGCACAAGCTCTTTAACCTCCTCACCGAGCACCTTGAAAGGATTGTTTTTGAGCAAGTCAAAAAGCGTATAACTCGGGAAGAATGAGTTGGAATCATCACGAGAGAGACCATAGGTTGTTTGAGTAAGGTCGTTTGTCCCGAAGCTGAAGAACTCGGCATACTGAGCAATTTTCCCTGCCCCCAGCGCGGCTGCCGGCAATTCGATCATTGTACCCACGCTGTAGACCAGATCATCGATTCCGTATTCCTTTATGACTTCTTCCTTGATATCGCGTATCCCCTTGATCTCCATTCCTTCGATCTTCTTACCGTTTTTGATAAACTTGATCTCCTGCTCGCTCATAACAATAGGAATCATGATCTCAGGCTTGACGTCGATGCCTTCCTTCTTCAACATACAGGCCGCTTCGAAAATGGCCCGGCACTGCATTTCGTAGATTTCGGGGTATGTAATAGCCACTCGGCATCCCCTGTGCCCCAGCATAGGGTTCATTTCCCCGAGGTCTGCGCATCTGGCGCGGATTTCACCCGGATTGATTTTCGTATCTTTCTTTTTCATGTAATCAATGAATTCCTGCATGCTTGCCTCTGTCCTCGGGAGGAACTCGTGCAAGGGGGCATCGAGCAACCTGATTGTTACAGGGAATCCGACCATAATTTTGAAAAGATCGTAAAAGTCCGATCGCTGCATGGGACGGAGCGCGTCGAGAGCCTTCCGCCTCTCAGCCTCATCCACAGCAAGTATCATCTCCCGGAACTTCATGATCCGTTTCTCATTGAAAAACATATGCTCGGTACGGCAGAGCCCTATGCCTTTGGCGAGGAAATCCCTTGATACTTTCGCATCCCGTCCCTGATCCGCGTTGGCCCTGACATCAAAATCTCCGATATACTTTTCCACAATGCCCAGGAACTCGTGGAGCCCGTTTTCATCAAAGTTCGGCTCGATCAAACCGACCTTATCAAGATATATCGTAGGAGCCTCATAGTAAGGGACGTTTATAGAAACATAATCGCCTTCCTTGATGGTCTTACCCGCAAGGGTAAAACTGTTTCCGCGAATTTTCATCTCGGGCTGCACCATGGCTACCTTACCAAGGCTTCTCGCAACAACAGGAGCGTGACTCGAAAATCCTCCTTCAGTGGTAATTACGCCCCTTGCCACTTCAATCGCTTTGACGTCCTCGGCGTAACTTGCCGGCATCACAAGGATCATATTGGTATCACCGCCATGCATAATCGCCCGTTTATATTCCTCAAGCAGTTTCGGGGTAGAGAAAAACACTCTTCCAATCGCCGCTCCTGTTGATCCCGCGATACCGCCTTTAATACTCTTAACATTCTTGATAGTGCGCGGATCGATAACCGGGTGCAAGAGCTCATTGAGCTGGTTCGGTTTTATGTTCTGGATAAGATATTGCTCGGTAATGATTTTTTTCTTGCACAGATCGAGAAGGGTCTTAATGTGTGATTGCGTGGATTTTTCATCAACTTCCTTCTGCTCGACCAGCCAGAAATCCCCTTCCTCGATGGTGAATTTCACATCTCTTATTTCACGGAAATTTGCTTCAATTTTTTTTGCGATATCGGTGAATTTATCGAAATACTTCTTCTCGATTTTAGAAATATCCTTCGGCTTGCCCCTGTCTATATCAAACTCATTCTGGAGAAAATCGCCCTGAATTTCAGGATCGCCGGTGATAATATTCCGTGTGTAGTAATTTCCCGAATAGGAGTTCTGGCCGTAATTCCCGTAAACCATCACCTGTACCATGATGGAAAGCGAATTGTCCACATCGATATCACTGTCACAATAACGCGCTGCTGCGCCCTTTAAAATAAGCCCGAGTTGATCATACACATCATCACTGAATTTATCACCGATGTATTTTTTATATTTCTCAACAACCTGCTTCAAATCAGCTGCCGTTGCTTTTTTTGCCGAGCCGCCATCAAGTTTGTCAAATTCAGCAGCTTCAAATTCATATATTTTTGTTCCTATGCCGCGCAACAGGAAGCGATATTCTCCAAATGCAAATTCTTCTCCTGTAAATTTCGCAAAACCTTTTACAGTTTCATCATTTATACCTATATTGTGTATTGACGGAAAGTTGGGTATATTCAGATCGGAACTCAAAACGACTTTCAGCAGGAGCGGTTTTTGCGGATCTCCGAATTTCTTTTTAGTGTCTTTTTCAATTTTATCAATATATGTTTTTATTATCTGTTTTACGTTAGCCTGTGGCAATTTTTTCGTTAATTCCGAATCAATTATAAAACCTGGAGCAATAGGAAGCCCCATGGCTGCAAGATCAACTGCCCTCCTGCCACGTATGCCAAGCTTCCTTTTAGTTTTTTCATCAACCTCTTGCAGGTCTTTGTTAAAATATATTATATTTTCCATGATTTAAGGATCCTCCCCGCATTGTTTTTTCAAATAATACTTCAATCACCTGTCGCTTCATCACTCTCTGCTAATTAAAAAAGATTAAGGACCTTTCCTACACCGATTCTTAAAAACTGCTCGAACCGCGGGCTCGCGCCTTCATATAAATACTTTTGAAGTTTCGATACACCCCGTATGTTTTCACCGATAACCTGGAAGAAAATCAGGCTGCCGTGCTTAACCTTTCCCCATTTAAAAAGCGTATTGATATCATTGATGAGTTCACCCTCGTGAAAAATCGCAACATCAAGGTCCTCAAATTTCGTCTTAAAGCTTTCAATAATCTTTTTCCATGCTTCAACATTGCCGTTATGGAACAACTCATTGGAAACCTGGATAGAGTATTTCGGTGTTTTATTCTTCGATGTTAATGCAGCCTCACTCACCTTGGGCGCAGGTGCTGGAACTTTTGCCACAACACTCTGGTCGATAAACTCAGGATTTATAAAAACATCCTTGCCTGCGATCATTTCCTCAACTGCAGTTATAGCTTCAATTTCAAGTTTCTTGTTTTCTTCCGATTTAAGGTTTTTCGCATACACAACAAGCAGCTGATCTCTCGTCAACTCTCTTACATGGTCCCAGTGCTGAGGATTCTTGGGGTTGATTAAAACAATGCCGCCATTCGGGTCATCGTACACCATCAGCACATCAATCGCCGTCCATTTCTGAGTTTCACTAATTATTTTATCAAACTCTTTAATAGTGTCAGGAACATTATATGAATCATAACTGTAATTATACTTATCTTTAATAACAGCTCCGACGATGGGGAGCACCTGATCCTGAGACACTTCACCGCTCGCCAGTTGGGTATTTATAAGATCGGCAAGATTTTTTTTGCGGTCCAATTCCTCTACAACCTCATTAACTTTGAAGAAGTGACGTAGCGACATATTAAAGTTACCTTTTGTGGCCAATGCGAAATAGGTGGTTTCCATAATCACATTACTCCTTTCTGGAATTTATCACTCTTTATCTTTTTAAAAGCATAAAGACTCTGAACCTTGATACAGAGGCGCAACGTCTTGGGGCTCAGCATTTCAACTTTTTTTCTAAGGTGATTTTATAGTAATTTGCTTTTTTTCGCAACCATTTTGTTTATTTTTTTATATAAAATTATCAAACATCTATTATTAGAGAATAGAAAAAAAAGAGGATACCTTCTCAGGTACCCTCTTTTTACTCATATATTACTTTTTTTACAATTCTTTCAAGCCTGATGTCTTTCCTTTCGGCCTTGACTTGGGTGAAAGATCAACTGAACCTTTTATTTCTGATGATTCACCACTTGCCTGCTTATAAGCGGCTTCAAAAAGGTCTTCCTTCATTTCTGCCTGTTCGAAAGACTGGTTGATATCCTGACGCATGGTAGAACGTCTCCTGCTGTAGGAAGCAAATGCCTGATCTGCAAATCCCTTCGATACGCCATAGAGGAACTCATTCAGCACGTTTGCCATACCCTTAAGCATATACTGCTTGCGCTTGATAGTCGTAATATCAACGTCGAGTATCAAACCTGGCTGGATGTGATGCGGATTAACCTTATAGATAAACTCATTGAATCTGCGTGTAATAAAGTTAATTCTCTCATCCTGAACCACGCGCTCAACAGGGTTCTGATAACCGTGCATCTTCTGAAGCATTTCAGAACAATATTTCAGCTTCCTCTTAAGGTTTAACATCCTGTCTTCATACGTTCTGTTGTTCTTTTCAACAAACGAGTTTTCATTGTAAAGCTCTCCAACCTCATTCCAGAGGACGTGATTGGGATCCGCTTCTTCTTCTCTCTTCAGGCGCTTCCACTCTTTGCTCATGAGGCGTCCGGCAAGATCATCAAAATCTTTAATTGACCTGAATCTCTTTTTGGACTCATAATGCGCATGGCAAACATCCCATATCCTGAGAATCTCTTTCGTGAAAGATTCCATCTGGCGATCATATTCTTTCTTCTCTTCGCGAAGCTGATTCTGATCGTAGAACGCAAGCCTCATCGCATATCGCTCATCCGGAAGGATGGTAAGATCGAGCTCTTCATACTCTCTGATCTTACATACACGGGCATTCTTCATGTTATCGCAAACCTGATAACCGAGCTTACTTGTATCGAGAATCGAGGTTATCGCGTTTACCGCCGTATTGTAACCGCGGTTACGGATATTTTCACTGTCTATTATATGCTTGATGTTCTCACGAATATTAAGCGGATCGTACTCCTCAACATCGATCTCAGCACGAAGACCTTCAATCTTATCGAGGAACTTCTTCGCAAGAATAGTATAGCGACGTGATTTCTCATCATCCTTATCGTCGTCGGTAAAGTTCTCGATCCTCTTGATCTTCTCAAACATGACTTCAGCGCCGGTCATTTCGCTCTTGCCCTGATCAACAAGCTCTTCCTTGAGAACCGTTATCTGACGATCAATCAGGTCGTGGATGTGTTTCTGGATCGCGTCTTTGAGAAGCGACTCAACCGTTACCTGGTAGTGGTAAATCGGGCTTATCAACTCACTCTCGAGAATATTTATCGAAAGTTTTATATCGTATACATACTTAGGCCTGAGTTCATTATCTTTGAAGATACATTTCAGGATAGCATACGCATTTTCACCGCGAACAAAAGCTCCAACGTCAGTTTTCTGACGGAGAATGGCGTTAGTCTCATTTTCGAGGTCGTTCATTCCACGCTGAATATGTCCATGGAGGTGACCGAACATATTGACCATCGCTTTCTCTATTTCACCGGTGTGAAACTTGTCCGAACCGCCGATTTTATCAAGAAGCTCAACAAGTTCTCTGGGCGTATATCTCGCGAGGCCTTTCGTTTCCTCTTTATCAACGAAATCGCGAACCTTTTTCACGAACTCGTCTTCCATCGTCACCTGATAACGATTAAACATGTTAACATAGGTCTGATTGATATAATTGTAGAGCTTCTCCTTTATACCACCCATCACATCAAGCCTTACCAGGACATCTTCGGGCAGTTTATTCATGATATGATTCATGACCTTATCAGTAGACTCCTCGAGAATAAGCTTCGATTCGGCTATTTTATCACGCCCTTCCTGTGCAAGTGACTCTCGCGAACCAACAGCACTCGGCTGAGTAGGGTGTACCTTATTTGGACTCTTGGGAAATTGAGCTAATGACATTTATGACCTCCTGGAAAATTATTCACCTAATCAGACTGACTGCAAAGAAGCAAAATAAAACAATTCGCTATAATAAAATGCAAACCACACACCGCGGCTCAAACGAAAATATAATTTGAATAATCATGCTAAACGACTTTCAAACTGTCAAGGCTTTATTTGCATTTTTATAAAAAAATATTAGTACAATCGCCGCCGAGAGCGCAATCAACCCTGCTGCGGCTCGGCGATGTACTTGAACGTATAGTTTTCTATCTTGAACTTATCTCCATCCATAAGATATTCGACGCCTTCCCGGTTGACATACTGTACCGTAGCACCTTCCGGCGCAAGGATAGAAAACTGCATCTTTCCCTTGACCTTATCAGCCCGTATTTTAAAAGGTTGTTTCAAGTCAAAATCTCTTAAATTAAGGTTTGAGGAATTTCTTCCTACAAGTATTTCCCGGCTGAACTGATTCGTCATGTTATACATTTCCACATACGGATTAAGGATCGTATGGTTGAAGTATTCAAGGCTTCCAGTCACCTTTATTTTAGACTGCATATAATAGAAAAGTAATACTATAAGGATAATCGCTATAACAATAAGTGATATAAACAAAGGATGTTTGTAGAACGGCCGCCTGGCAAGGGCCCTTTGCTGCATCGAACGGTCAACTTCCTGCTGAAGGTTTTTTTCAATGGCCGCCGACGGTCCTTTATCCGCGTTTATCACCTGCGTATGCGGGGAAACGCCCTTCAAATCCTTCTCCACCTGGGCTATCCTCTTGTTTTTCTGAAGCTCCCCGAAATTCACGAGGTAGATAAACCACTCGTTGCCGGAATACGTCTTTCCGACATCTTTCAGGTTGAACTTCTCCCCGACCATGCCTGGAGGCGGATCATCAAGGCCGTCAGTAAGAATTACTATGACTTGCTGTCGGCCTGGAGACGCTTTCTGAAAGCTCTGGGCTTTTTCAAACACCTGCTTTAACATACCCATGGTGTGGGTCCACAATCCTTTGGCTTCTACCATGGCGATATAGTTATTGATGATCTCCTTGTCTTCGGCGTGTCTGATTTTTACAGTCGGATATGATTTAACATTTGAATCGAACGTCATAACCGTCAGACTGTCGCCAACATCAAGCTTGCTTATGAACCTGGTAAGACTGCTTTTTACTTCGGGGAATATGTTCCTGGCACCGCCCCCTTTGCCTACCATACTCATCGAGGTGTCGAGGACGAGGATAAGATCCTTATTCCCTTCGGTTTTACTCTTTCCGCTGCAGCACAGAGGTATGACAGCGGCAAGCATTACCACGAGAATCCATTTCATTCCAATTCTTGAAATCCTTTTTCCTAAATCGTTCATGGCGCACATCCAAAAGATTAGTAGATTTTCCCTTTCTTAATAATCTTTACCGCTCTATAAAATGTCAAGAACATTATTTATAAATTATCATCCAATAATAATATGAAATAATTTGTATATTTTAACGATTATTGTTGTATTGCCTTTCGTCTTGAAGCAAAATCAGATTCGTTGCCTGTTCCCCTGATCAATATTCGTCATATTTGGCCGTATCCCTCACATAGTTCCTCAAATCGAAGTTGCCCCCCCTTTCAACATCAAGGTACTCATTGAGAAGCACGAAAAACCATTTCAGGGTATCCTTTCCGGTAACGATCGCCTTGAAGGCCCTTGCCTCACGCCAGTCTTTCACCACCACGCCTTGATTTACAACGGCCATGATATCGAGCTCAAAAGAGTTGTCGATCGACTTGCTTGTGTAAAATTCGAATATCATGGCCTGGATGTCGGGAAACGACAAATTTGTATCCATCGCCACCACAAAAGCGGGAATAAACTGTCCCGGATCGCCGGACTCATTGTAGAGATTGAGCTTTTTCAGGTTCATCACCCTGTTGAGCACATCGAGAAGCGTTGCCTTCGTCAGCGAGTCCACAACGAAAAAAGCGCCGTATACGAGCTCATTTGGAACCGCGTTGCCCATCATCGCGCTGAAATCGCGGAAAAGACGGCGATATACGATATAATCCACCCCTTCAGGGATATAGCCGCTCGGATCGACGACGGGGAGCGAGTCGATCTCCAGGTGGGCGGGCACCATTTTTTCGAGCACCGCCTTTATTTCGTCATTCGCGTGCGCTTTCTCCGCCGTGTCTTTGCCCGCGCTCTTTTTCGCACCGGTGGCGGATTTTCCGGACGCTTTCGCCGCGCCGGACTTCCGTGATTTTGCCAGTACCGCGGAAAGGTCATCAAAATATTTACTGAACATTATCAGCCTCTTTTCAAAAAAAAGTATTTTCATCAAAACGAGCGACAGGGCTTCAACGGCATTACAGGAAACGCCGTATCGTATCTACCCGCATCATCACGTGAATTGCAAGTATATTTTTATCAAGAACAGGCGGGGAGCCTGAAACGGTCACTTCGTCACGCGCACCATGAGCACAACGCCGAAATGTTTCAGGAACCCGAACCTGCCGTTGGCAATCGCCTCTATCCGGTCCGAAACCCTGCGCAGCCACTTATGCATGAACTTCGGGACGAGAATGTAGTGCCATGTCCATCGCGTGTGAAGGTTCCACGGAGGCCTGAATTCATGCCCCGTAATTTCACATTCTGAGAAAAGCGGCCTGCAGATCCTTTTTATCTCGCCCAGGCGGTAGAAACGCATCCTTATCGGATCATTCAGGCGGAAGATGTGGATACTGATGAACTGCAGAAACGCGAAGAGCAGGTTTTCAGGCGCGAACCGCCCGGGAACCCGGATATAGGCGACGCCGCCGGGACGGAGCACGCGCGCCACTTCCCTGAACACCTCTTTCCCGTTTTCTTTTGAGAGGTGCTGGAGCACCAGCAGCGAGTAAACCATGTCAAAGCTCTCATCGGCGAACGGAAGTTTTGTTCCATCCCCCCTGACCACAACCGGCTTGTGCCTGTTTTTTTTAAGGTGAGCTTTCGTGAGCCTGAGCATCTGCTCCGATATATCGAAACCGACAGCCTTCGCTTTCCGGTCGAGCACCGGCTTGAGCACACGCCCCCACCCGCACCCCAGATCGAGGACGCGCTCGCCCGCTTTTACCGGGAATGGCGGCGGCGCGTCGAGCAGATCGCCATAATAATCCTTCAGCAAGACCTCAATGCCGAGCGTGATGAACGGCGCGTCCTGAAGCGCCCCCTGGTCCCATACTTTGACATATTCATCGAAAAACTGCCTGTCCCTTACTATCACCCGTGGTACGCTCCTTTTATGTTCAATCGATCGCCGCTTTGCGGGGCCTCGCGTCTTTCGCGAGCTCATCTTTGCGCGATTTTCCGCCGCCGTTTCTGATCATCGCCAGCGCGCGCAGCACCGTCTCGTAATTGTTCGACGCGTTCCAGAAGAGGTATCCTTTCGCGCCCGAATCGTCGCTTGCCTGTATCTGTTTTATTATATACCGCTCGTCGTAGGAACTCACCCGCCAGCGGAACGCCTGGAGCCACGGGCGTATCACCCGGTCGCCGGAAAGTCCTATGACTTTTTTGCATCCCTCATAAATAAAATGGTACGGGTGGTCGCCGGGATTCGCGAAGCCGTTGAAGTTGTCGCTGAAATGCGACGGATAGAGCATCGGCGAAATGACATCACAGTGTTTCGAGAGGAGATCTATCCGCTGCCCGGTCTGCTGGATGTCGACCGTCTTGCCCCAGGCGACCACTCCGAAGATATCGATGGAGAGACGGCAGTTGCGCACGGATATCTCGTCATGCGCCCTTTTCAGGAACTGCACGATGGTTTGCTCCTTCGGCATGGCGCCGAAATGGTTGGCGAACGCGGCATCAGCGAGGTTGCCGGTGGTGGGAAAGCGGATATAGTCGAACTGTATCTCATCCACTCCCTTCTCGGCGAGCTCCACCGCCATGCCTATGCTGTAATCCTGTACATGCCGGTTCGTCGGATCGAGCCAGAGCTCTCTTGTATTGGGGCTCCACGGCCTGCCGGTCGACTTCGAATGTATGGCCCAGTCCGGATTCTTTTTAAACAGGAGGTGGTCGTGGAAAACGGCAATGCGCGCGATCACATACACGCCCCGGCGCTTGAAATAGCGTATCAGGTTGTCGATGTTATCGATCGTCCGCTTCTCGTGGGCGTTATACTCCTGCACGTCGGGATTATTGCTGTAGTAATTGACAATGCCGGTAACATCCTTGGCGTCGAACACGATCGTATTCAGCCCGTACTTCGCGTACTCATCCACCGACTTGAGCACCCTTTCGTTACCAATCGAGCCGCCGGTATAGTAAAGGCCTCTCGCGGTAATCAGCGCAGGCATCTGTTTGTTCTTCATGTCGGGGAGGAATGGCGGCAGCGAATGCGGAATCAGGATGAGTCCCTTCCTTTTTACATCGCTTTCCTTAATGCCGTTATATTCGCGGATAGCTTTTTCAAGCGCATAGGTGCGCAGGTAGTGCGTGTACCGGATCGCGGCGCGTGAAATCTCGCGCACGCTTGTGTCCTCATCCGCCCGGTAGAAGAGGAAATGCCCCGACCTGATGAACTGCCTCGGAAGCCCCGCATAGGTATTCTGATAACGGCGTTCCTCAACAAAGCTTTCGGGAACGGTGGCCACGCGCGGCATGAAATAATCTGTCACCTCTATCGCAAATCCCTGAATCCTGTCCCACGCCCGCCGGGGATGGCCCCACCCCGCAAAAATCAGGACGCCCACTAGCACACATGCCGCGCCTGAAGCGATCCCGGCGATCTTCCTGCTGCTGTATTTCATATTCCGATTGTCACCGCATTCTTTTGTCGCTCTTTTCTGGGGCCAGCGCCTGTCACTGTCAATTACATTAATTACGTCACATCACAATATTTTCATATCCTCGAACAGGAACGCGCTCAACGAAGGCATCCGCTTCCATTCCCCATTCCGGGGGCATGGCCCAAGATAAAATGCTTGAATTTTATCAATATCTTTACCAGAGTTAGTGGAACCGATTCCGCGCATCGACACGAACGGCCATCAGCACATGAACAGGAATATCATTCTACCGATTATCGGATCGATCGTCAATTTCATCAGGGGGATCAAGGAGTTCAACCGGTTCCTGCGGTCGTTCTTTGTCTCGTTCAAGTCGCTGCGCTACCTGCGCTTCCGCTCGCTCTACACGATCGCCGTCAATCAGACGAAGTTCACCGGGATCGACGCGCTCTCGCTCATTGTCGTCATCGCGATGATGCTCGGCGCCACCGTCATAGTCCAGGCGACCAAGAATTTCCCGAAATTCGGGATCGAGGGCTTTATCGGCAACCTCCTCGTCATCATCATCGCGCGCGAGCTCGGCCCGCTGGTCACCGCCGTCATCGTCGTCAGCCGCTCCGGATCGGCAATCGCCGCCGAGATCGCCACGCAGAAACAGCGACACGAGATACATTCGCTCGAGCTCATGGGAATCGACACGACGCTCTACATCATCTTCCCCCGCATGATGGCTTCGGTCTTTTCCATATTCTCGCTCATGGTCATATTCGACATGGTCGCTTTTTTCGGGGGATACCTGATCGCGCTGACGACGGTGTTCATACCCATAGATATTTTCTTCGCGAGCCTCCTCGATTCGTTCAGCTTCGAAGACCTGGTCATTACGATCCTGAAGAGCTTCATTTACGGGACGCTCATCCCGCTCATCTGCTGCTACTACGGCTTCAAGCCGACCTCGGATTACGAAATACCGATATACGTATCCAAGGCCGTCGTGAGGACGCTTTTAATACTGTTTGTGATCAACGCCATCGTATCGGCGCTGTTCTATTTCTGACGGAGACGCCATGGCAGAGGAAATACTCAGGTTTGACAACGTATCCTGCATCGCCGATAATTCCGAGACGATCGTCGACCTTTCCTTCTCGATGATGAAGGGAGAGACGATGGTGATTTTCGGCCCGGAGCGCTCCGGCATCAGCCTGATATGCCCGCTCATCGCCGGCATGGTCGACGAGTTCGACGGGGATATATTCTACCGGGAAAGGCCGATAAAGAACTTCGACTACATAGAGAAAAACCATTACCGCAAGGAGCTCGGCTACGTGCAGGAGCACTTCGGCCTGATCAACAACATGTCGGTGGAGGACAACATCGCGCTCCCGCTCAAATACCACTCCGAACTCTCGCTTGGCGAGATCGGCAGGCTCGTCGACACCTACATCCGCGAGCTGAACCTCGAACACTGCAGGCACATGCGCCCGATAGACCTCAAGAAATCCGAAATGCTCAACACCGCCTACGCGCGATCTATAATCCAGACGCCGTCGCTGCTGCTCATGGAGCTCTCAACGGAAGGCCAGTGCCTCATCAACATACAGACGTACCTCGAAAACCTCTGGGAAAAATCCCGCGGCGACGACTTCACGCTGGTCATCACCACCTACGGCCCGCAACGGTACTTCGATATCGCCGACCGGTTTCTTATGCTGTATAACGGCAATGTCGTTTTCTCGGGGACAAAGGAAGACTTTTCCGGCCACAACAACCCGTATCTGGACCAGTATCTGCGCGTGTCGCGGAAAGGCCCAATGAGGATACTCTGACGGAGGAATCACGCGATGAAGCTGAAATTTGAAAAAAATGAACTCAGGGTGGCGCTGTTCATCCTGATACCGGTGGTCATCCTGCTGCTGTTCGTGCTTCTGAAGCTCGGGTATTCCTTCGCAAGCTCGACAAAAGACATCTATCTCAAGGTGGACAACATATCATCCATCAAAAAAGGGACGCAGGTCAAGATCAAGGGGTACACCGTCGGCCGCGTGGTCACCATCCTGCCGGTATATGAACCGACGCTGCACTTTCTCGCCGTGATGCGCATACAGAACGAGGTGACGATATACGACAACTGCACCGCGATCATCCAGAACCAGAACATCATCGGCGACCCGGTGATTGAGCTTCGCAACCCTGAAACCATCGGCGAGCCGCTTCGCGACGGCGATGTGCTCGAGGGGATAGAATTCGTCAATCTCGAAGTGGTGCTGCAGGACATCCACGAGCTTCTGAACACCGTCTCAGGCACGGTCGCTCTCATCAAGGACATCTCCTCGGAGAGCAAAGGCAATCTCCGCAACATCCTCGGCAATCTCGCCAATACAGCGGGCAACTTCAGCAGGCTTATCGAAGGCTCGCAGAAGGACATCGCCGAAACGCTCTCGACGTTCCGCAAGACGGCAAAGACGCTCGACGAGATCTCCGCCGAACTCAAGAAACACCCGGTGAAATTCCTCTTCAAATAAGGGGGGATACAGGGCGGCTGACCGCCGTCGAAATGGTCAGCCGCGTTTCGGCGAGAAGTGCCGGTACGCCAGGAGTTTTTGCGACCCGCGCAGCATAATAACTCCGCCGTCGATCACGCAATCAAGGAACGATTCTTCAGGCACGTCTTTCGTAAAGATAATATTGCCGTCGTTCTGCATCAGGATAAATCTCGCTCCGCCCGTCTCGGGACTGTAGGTTACGGCGCACAGTCCGTCGGCCCGCGCGATCTTAGCGTGCCCCGCCCGCGCCGGAGGGACTTTGATTATCCGGTCGACATCCGCGTCATCATCGGTAAAGACAAGCCTGTCCCGGTCAAGGACGGCAAGCGTACCGTCGTCGGCAACGTTCATGGCGGTTCGTGTCATGTGCACGTTCGAAAGCGCACACTCGTTCACATCCTTCCCCGTCACGTTTACGAGCCGTACGCGGTCCTTCTCCGAGTTGCCGAAATGCACCGCGTAATAATTACCGCTGTCGCTCACGGCCATCCCCTTGACGACGGTATTCTGCGGAGTCTTTCCCTTATCCACAACCTCTCCCTTCTGGTTGAGCAGGTAGTAAGAGCCGTCGAGGAAGCCGATGCCGGCAAAGTCCGAACGCTGGGCGAACGATATCACGGTACAGAAGCGCCCCATAATGGAACCCGCTCCCACTTCGTTGCCGTTGTAGTCGAAAATACGGATCTTGCTCTGATCGCCGTTCAGCAGCAGCACAAGCCTGCCCGAATAGGAAAGATACGGATACTCAAGAGATTTCAGCCGCCAGAACCTGTCGCCCGCCGTGCTGATGAACTCGACATTACGCCCCGCCTTTTCAAACTCAGCGCAGTACTGACCGTCACCGCTGACCGCGAGCATGAGCGGATCCGCGGCCTTATACTGGCGCTGGAGCGCGCCGTTTCCGGAAAGAAGGGACACCTCGCTTCCGGACTGCACGGGGAAAAGCCGGCCGGCAGCAAGCCCCTGCGTCTGCGACTGTTCGATAGCGGCCGGGCCGGCAACCTCGCCCCACCACTCAGGATGCAGGCTCATCCCGCCCGAAGGCTCTATTATATGCACGAACGCCAGCAGGCAGCCCGCCACAAGACCAAGGAAAAAATATCTCATTATCCGCTCTCTGTGTATATTTTAAGCAGCGATCAATCCTGAAGGAAGCTCTTGAGCTTCTGGCTGCGCGAAGGATGCCGCAGCCGCCTGATCGCCTTTTTTTCTATCTGCCTGATACGCTCCTTTGAAAGGTTGAACTCCTCCCCTATCTGCTGGAGCGACATCGGTTTCGAGCCGTTAAGGCCGAAGCGCATCTTTATGATCTCGCGCTCGGCGTCAGTGAGCTCGTTGAGCACATTATCAAGCGCCGTCTGGAGCGATTCGTCGAGCACCTTCTTGTCGGGCGACTCCACGCGCTGGTCCTCGACCATGCTCAGTATCGAGGTATCGTCCGAATCGCCGAAGGTGGCGTCAAGTGAAATGTAATCCTGCGAGATATTGCGCAGGTGGTTTATCTCCTCATCATCCATATCCAGCTCCTCGGCAATCTCGCCGGGGGTGGGCTCGCGCCCGAGCTTGTTCTCGAGCTTGTTGTGCACCTTCTCGATTTTTTGCATATCGGCCGTGCGGTTGAGCGGCAGCCGTATGAGCGATGTTTTCTGCGAGATCGCGAGAATGATCGCCTGCCGTATCCACCATACGGCGTAGGAGATGAAATGGTATCCCCGGTCGGGGTCGAACTTTTCGGCGGCCTTGATAAGCCCCATGTTCCCTTCATTGATCAGGTCAAGGAGGGATATTCCCGAGGTCTGATATTTCTTCGCAATCGAAACGACAAAGCGCAGGTTGGCCTGGATCAGCCGGTCTTTCGCGTGCTCATTGCCTTCGCGGGCCGAGCGCGCGAGGCTGTCTTCCTCCTCCCTGGTGAGGAGAGGTATCTTGTTGATCTGTTCGAGATACCATGAAATCGCGGAATCGGAAAAATAATCGTCGTTGCTTTTCTTCTTGCCCTTGCGCTTGGCCGGCGACGCGTTTTCCTTCAGATCGAAATCCCCGAAGCCGTCACGCTCATCGAGCTCATCGACGGAATCGCCGCGAAAGGTTTCGAACTCCTCTCTGCCGCGGCGCGGCTTGCCGGCTCCGCGACCTTTTTTCTGCTTTTTGGTGTTTTCTCTCTTTTCCATCTCAATCAAGCTTTGATGATTATATTTGCCACAGACGCCCCGGACCAGGATGCACACAACCCCGAACCCCCGGCCGTCCTAAAATCGGCTGATTTAACGCGGACAACGCGACAAGAAATCCTGACACCTCTAAAAAATAATTGTTGCACAAAGCGGTTATATCAGCAAGTTTTTGTTATTTGAACGGGAAAACACAGGGGATACCGCATATCGGCCCTGAAGCCTGATCCTCTATAACGGTATTGTACGTGCGATACCGCCGGATGTCAAGCACCTTTCATCGAAATTAAAAATACGCCGGTCTGGCGTTTTAATGAAAAATATTTTGATTTTTTTTATTCAAAAAGAGTATTATTTTACAACAGAGGAACAGAAATGAAAAAGTCGCTTCCACTGCTTTTCACCCTGCTTATCGCTTTTTCAGCACACTCATGGGCGCTGACCGGCGATGAGGCGGTCGAAAAGTTCAAAGGCCGCATGTTCGGCCTGAAATCCGCCCGCGGTACCATTTCCTGGACCACGCAATCGGGTTTTATGTACACGGGGAATTTCAAGTATCTCGCCCCCGGACGTATTCACGTCAAGTTCACCAACCCCTCGGGCAAGATCATATCATGCAACGGCCGAAAGCTATGGGTATACAATCCTTCGAGCAACATCTGCGGCGTTCAGGAAGTGGCGCCGAGAGGGGAGTCAGGCGGAATCGCCGCGCTTATCAGCGGTTATTCAGCTATCGCCATGGGCGGCAAAGGGGGATACACAATCAAGCTCAAAAACAACGAGCGCCATTACTCGAGTATTACGCTCGTGGTCGACCAGTCCTTCATGCTGAAAAAGGCGGTACTGCAGACAAAGGACGGGGGCGGCATCACGATATCGCTTTCCGGCGTGATCACCGGAGAGGGGATGTCTCCGGGACTTTTCGATTTCAATCCGCCGTCAAGCAGCCAGACGGTGACAAATCCGCTTAATATCAAATAAGGAGTCGCCCTGCAACCATGACGACGCGGCGCACATTTTTCCTACTGGTACTGCTGTTTTTCCTGACCAGCGCGCCGCTGGCGGCAGAGGAAGAACGCTACTACACCTATTTAGGCGCCGTCTTCGGAACCGGGATCAACAAGATCGACTATAACGGCTGGTTTGACAACCAGTATGGAAGCCAGAGCATATCAGGCTCCTATTATTCAGGCGGATTTATCCTGCAGGTGTTTGTGAAACAGTTCATCGGCGAGTTCACCCTCCAGTACGACATGAACTCCAACAGCGACACTAAAAATCCCGACACCTCCATCAGCCACCCGCTCTACACACTGGTCGCCAAGTACTCGTATCCGCTCGGTGCCGATTTCTTTGCGACAGGGGGCCTCGGCCTGTACATGGAAACACCGCCGGCCACGGCAAAATACGACGGCGGCGGCGGCCCGGCGGTCACGCTGGGAATGCTCTACGAAATCAATATCGACTGGAAAATAGTCTTCGACTTCAACCTGCGGTACGGACAATTCGGGATCGGGGAGGACTCGACCAAGCTCTGCTACGGCATCACCATCGGTGTAGTGCGAAACGTTGGCAGGATCTGACCGGCCCATCCCGCGGCCGCTCGTTCCTTCCCTCCCGGTTCTGATCGCGGCCGCCTCGTCAATCATTTTTTCATATTCGTCGATCTTTGACTCCTCAACACAACGGGTTGTTTCGATCATTGGAATGGCGACGGCAGCGCTGGCAGGCGTACTTGTCTTCCGCGCGCGCCGGGCACACGCCGGCGAAAACATCACCGGTCCGCGCCGTCCTGATGGGATATCCTTATCGGCAGGACATATCCTCCGTACGGCCGGACATATCCTGCTTGTCGCCGCGACGATCTGCGTTCCCTCATACCGCGTACATCAGATCAACGAACAAAACCGAAGGCCGCTTCCGCCCGTTCCCATCAACGCGACCGTCCTTGACACGCGGATGCTCTCCTACTCTCAGGAGCTCACGCTTGCCATCAACGCGCCCGGCGAAAAAAGCGGCCGCGCGCGGCAGGTCATCATCGCCTATATCCCGAACAGGCTCCCGATCAGCGCGGGCGACGGGATTGAAATACTTTCCCCGCCCGTCGAAATCACGGATGAGGATCACGGCCGGTCGCGTTTCAACGAAATGCTCCTGCGTAAAGGGATACGGCATATTATCCGCCTCAACGAAAGAAATTACCGCATCGTCCGCCGCGCGCCTCCTTCGGCCAGATCGTCCCTGCGAAACCTTATCGGGATGAGAATACAGCGCCTCTACAACGAAGACACCGCCGCGCTGCTCACCGGGCTTTACTTCGGAAACCAGAACTATATCCGCAAAGCCACCATTGAGTCGTTCCGCCGCGCGGGTGTACTGCACATCCTCGCCGCGAGCGGGTCACATCTGGCCATTATCGCCATGATCCCCTTTTTCATTTTCGGCGCGTTCAAGATAGACAGGCGTTTTACGCTTTCGGTGACACTTGTAGCGGTGACACTCTACCTGTATCTTACCGACACGCCGGTGTCGTTACAGCGGGCGACGATCATGTGCGGGATATTTTTCATCCAGTTCATGTTCGATTTCGACAGGAACCCGTTCAACGCGCTCTTCATCGCGGCGATCGCTGTGCTCATCTTCCACCCGTACGAGCTGTACGGCCTCGGTTTTCAGCTCACCTTCGGCGCGACGCTCGGCATCATCGCCTTTTTCAGGGCATACTCCGGCACGTTTTCGTTTCTCCCGAAGTTTATCGCCAAACCTGTCGCCTTCACGCTTTCGGCGCAGGCGCTGGTGTATCCGATACTTTTCTTTCAGATGGGCGAGATAAACCTGACCGCGCTCATATCCAACCTCGTCATCGTCCCCGTGATCGATTGCATCCTTGTCGCATCAATCGGCGTCACTGCCTTTTCCGCGCTCGTCCCGTTCGATGTGCGCGCGGCCGCGCACTGCCTTGATATCGGATACGGCCTCACACGCGGAGCGGTCGATTTCATGGCGGGACTGGGCCTTCATTTTCCGGAGGCCGCGTTCTCCTGGATCATCCCCGCTTCCTACCTGTGCTACCTGGCTCCGCTCCTTCCAATGCAAAAACAACGGCAACTCCTTTCTCTTCCGGTCCTCTTCGCTTTCGCCGCGGTCTGGTGGCAGCTTGCCGGACCACCCGGCCACCATGAACGATTCGCGGTTCTGAACACACCCGACTCGCAGGCGCTCATCGTGCGCCGCAAAAACGGGCCCGTTTTCTTCGGGGCGATCGGATCACGCGAAGACGCCGAGCGGGTGGTCCGCTACCTCAACCGAAGAAACATATCAGGGCTCACTGTGTACCTCACCAGGACCGATTACGGTTCGATACGGCACGCGTCCCACATCCTCAAAAGCTGTGTTGTCCGCGAGTGCCTCCTTCCTGAAGGGTTCCAGTACGGCAGATACCTCGAACGCCTTCTCGAGATCATTGAGGAGGACAGAATCACGCTTTCGTTTTACCCGGCTCCGCCGCCCCGCCCGTTGACGGATACGTCTCGCGGGACGATTGCGCATCCGGACATGCTTCTGGGCCCGGCAGAACTCCACTCACTCCATCGGCATCTCTCCGAGAGTACTCCCGGCCAGTCCCGCAGCCCCGATGTGATCACACTCTGACCTCACCACGCCGCTTTTTTATTTTTATCCGCGTCACATATTTTTCTTGAAATAAAACAGAGCCTTTCATCTTATTTCAAGTGATTGTAATGCGTCGGACGGCTTTCTTTTATGAATACCCTGACCGGTTACCACATCACAGAAAAAATATATGAAAGCGGCTCCGTCGTTATCTTCCGTGGCGTGGACCACGAAGACACACCGGTCGTGCTCAAGAAGCTGAAAGACGATTACCTGTCGCCGCAAAGCATTGCACAGTTCCGCTCCGGCTTCACCATCGCCGGAAAACTCGCCCATGACGGCATCGTCGCGCCGCTTGCGATCGGCTATCATGAAAACGCGCTCACCATCGTCCTTGAGGATTTCGGCGGCACGTCTCTTAACAATCTTCTCTCTGAAATAAGCCTCACGCTCAGGGATTTCCTCATTATATCAGCACGGATCGCGCGCATCGTCGGAGACATCCACCGCGGGAACGTCATCCACAAGGACATAAAACCCGCAAATATCATAATACGTCCCTCCGACTCAGACGACCTCTGGCTGATAAAAGTGACCGATTTCCATATCGCCTCCGAGCTCTCGCGGGAAAGCATCACGAAAGAATCACAGGCGCTCATGCAGGGATCACTTCCCTATATATCGCCGGAACAGACGGGCAGGATGAACCGGTCCGTCGATTACCGGACTGATCTCTACTCCCTCGGCGTCACGATGTACCAGATGATAACAGGGGAACTTCCCTTTGACTCCAGGGACCCCAGCGAGCTGATCCACTGCCACATCGCGAAAAGTCCCGTCGCGCCCCACGAGAAAAATCCAGGGATCCCGCGCGTCGTGTCGGAGATAATAATGAAGCTCCTTGCCAAGAATCCCGAGGAGCGGTACAGGAGCGCGTATGGCGTCAAAAACGATCTGGAGACATGCCTGGCGAGCCTGGACGAAACCGGGACCGTGCGTGATTTCCAGCCCGGAAGCAACGATGTGTTCGACCGGTTCATGCTCCCGGAAAAGCTCTACGGGCGCGACAGGGAGCTTGAACGGCTCATCGAGGAATACCGACTCGCCTGCCAGGGGCGGAACCGCTTCCTCCTCGTATCGGGCCAGTCCGGCATCGGTAAGACCTATCTGATCAACGAGCTCCAGAGAAACACGGGAGGAGAGCCGAACTATTTTGTGGCGGGAAAATTCGAACAGGATTCGACCCATACCCCTTTCTCGGCCCTGATATCCGCCCTCCATGACCTGATCGTCCAGATACTCACCGGGAGCGACGACGACATCAAAAAATGGCAGAAGAAAATATTCGAGGCGCTCTATCCCAACATCAAAATCATCATCGACGTCATCCCCCAGCTCGAGCATATCACCGGGCCGCAGCCTGACGTTCCCGAGCTCGGGCCGACCGAATCGCTGAACCGCTTTAACCTTTATTTTGAAAAATTCATCGGCATATTCGCCGACATCAACCGCCCCCTGATACTTTTTCTTGACGACCTCCAGTGGGCGGACAGGGCAAGCCTCAATTTCATCAGGACCGCGGCCTCAAGCGAGAACCTGTCAGGCTTTCTCCTCATAGGCTCGTATCGGGACGATGAGATAACGGAAGACCATGCTTTCGCGCACCTGCTCGAAGAGATGAAAAAAAACGGAAAGCCGTTTACCACGATCGAGCTCAAACCGCTGGGCCATGAACAGGTGTGCGACCTTATCTCAGATACGCTTTCAATTGAGCCGGAAAGGGCCTCCGAACTCTCCTCCCTTATAAACAGAAAAACGGGCGGCAATCCTTTCTTCGTAAAGGAGTTTATCAGAAACCTGTATCATGAAAAATACCTACAGTTCCACGGCGAATGGGAGTGGGATACCGGGGAGATCAGCAACGCAGACATAACCGATAACGTCTCGAAACTCATGGCCGACCGCGTGAAAAAGCTTCCCGACGATATCCGCGAAATACTTAAAACAGCGTCATGCTTCGGCGAAAAGGGAAAAATCGACCATATCGCGCGAATGACCGGCGAGACCGGCGAGCGGATAATCGAATCGCTCAAACCTGTTATCAGCGACGGGATGTTAATAAAATCAGGCAGCACGCTCCGCTTCGCCCACGACAGGATCCGGGACGCTGTTTACAGCCTCATCGAGGACGACGAGAGGTCCACAATCCACTTCGGGATCGGACTTATAATAAAGGATGATGCGGGCGACAAGCTTGATGAAAACATTTTTACGATCGCGCATCATTTCAACCTGGGCCGGGACCACGCCTCATCTCCGGAAGTGCGCCGTGAACTCGCCCATCTGAACTGCCGCGCCGGCATAAAAGCGAAAAACGCGGCCGCCTTCGATTCCGCCGCCGAATATTACGCGCGGGCGCTCGAACTTGCCGGCGCCGACAGGTGGGAGCGTTCGTACGACCTCGCGCTTGAAATCTGCGCAGGCATCGTCGAAACCGCATACTACACCGGAAATCACGGCACGGCCGAAAAGCGCTTCGCCGAAATAGTCGCCAACGCCCGAAACACGCTCGATAAAATCAAGGCGTACGAGATCAAAATGTCGCACCTTTCCTCACGCCTCCAGTTCCGGGAAGCGCTCGACACGGGAATTGAGGCTTTGCGCCTCCTCGGAGTGCGGATGCCGTCGAAACCCGGCATGCCCTCCATCATCTCCGGCCTCCTGATTTCACTGCTCCGGATCTGGGGCAAGAGCGCTGACGACATCGCCACACTGCCCGAGATGGAGGACCCGCGAAGGCTCGCGATCGCCCGCATCCTTGTGGGGTGTATTGAGCCCGCGTATCTGGGCGTGCCGGACCATCTCCCGACGATAGTGCTCAAGCTTTTCAATTTTTCCCTTAAATACGGCAATTCCCCCTACAGCGCGTACTCCTATATTCTCTACTCTGGGATACTGATGGAGGCGTTCGGAAGGATCGACCTCGTGTTCGAATTCGGGGACCTCGCGCTCAAAGTGCTCGAAAACGTGCACGAACGCAACCTGAGCAGCAAAATATTTTTCATCTACGGGGTCGGAGTGCGGCACTGGAAAAAGCACATAAGCGAGGACCTCGAATATCTTCAGAAATCGTTCACGGAGGCGTCCGAGAAGGGCGACCTCGCGTTCGCGTCCTATGCGCTTCACCACTACATGATCAATTCGTTCTTCAAAGGCGATCCCCTGAGCGAGCTCATCGAGAAATACGCGCAGAACTATGAGATCATGAAGCGGTACAACTGCACCAACACGCTTCAGTCGTTCGAGCAGATGTATCAATTCGTGCTGAACCTTTCGGGCGAAACGGAAGACCGCCTGCTGATCGCCGGGCCGATATTTGACGAGCGCGTGATGGTCACTGAGTGGGAGAATACCGACAGCATGACGGTGCTCGGCCACTACACCGTGTGCAAAATGGCGCTCCTGTATCTGAACGGCATGCATGAGGATTCGGTCAGAATCGCCGAGCGCGGCGAGCGCTACCTCGGCTCGATGATGGGTCTTTTTTTCATCCCTGAATATTATTATTACTATTCGCTCGCGCTTCTCGCCTGCACACCCCTCGGCAACGATAACGCATCGAGGAAAAAACAGCTTCGCCAGGTGGCGTCCAATCAGAAAAAAATGAAAAAGTGGTCGCGCCACGCGCCATGCAACTTTGAGCACAAACACCTTCTCGTGGAAGCGGAACGTGCGCGCGTTTCAGGAAAGAGCATTGACGTCGTGCTTTCCGCCTACACACGTGCGATCGAATCAGCCCGCAAAAACGGCTTCACCCATGATGAAGCGCTCGGATATGAGCGTGCTTCACGCTTTTTCTTCGGAAAAGGATTTCGCGCCATAGGCGAGCCATATCTGCACGAAGCCATCAACACCTACAGGAAATGGGGAGCGCGGAACAGGGTTGACGACCTCGAAAAGGAGTACGGCCTTAATCCGCAAAAAGCATCGGGGTACGGCAATTCCAAAGAGGGACATTCAGGATCGTCTTTCCTTCTCGACACCTCATCGCGCTACAGCAGCCTCTTCGACATCAACAGCATAATAAAATCGTCCCAGTCCCTTTCCAGGGAGATACGGCTCGAAAAGATTCTTGAGAGCCTGATGAGGATCGCCATCGAGAACGCCGGCGCGCAGAAGGGCGTGCTCCTCCTCCAGAAAGGGCACACCCTCTTCATCGAAGCCGAGATATACTCCTACCGGAAAGAAGTGGTCGTCCTGCATTCGATCCCGCTTTCAAGATATGCCGAAACCGACGGCGCCGGCCTGCCGCTTTCGATCCTGAATTACGTATCAAGGACGCTCGACGACCTCGTGCTCGACAACGCGTCCGATGAGTTCAAATTCAATTCAGACCCTTACATCAGGGACAACAACATCAAATCGGTGCTGTGCACTCCGATCATCTACCAGGGATCGCTCACCGGCATCCTTTATCTTGAGAACAATATCACCACCAGGGCCTTCACTCCCGAACGGCTCAATGTGCTCAAAATCCTCTCATCCCAGGCGGCCATTTCGATCGAGATCGCCACGATCTACCAGGGACTCGAACAGCTCGTACAGGAGCGCACGCTGATCATCGAGGAACAGAAAAAAGAGCTCGAGCGCCAGATAGAGCTTGCCGGCCAGATCCAATCCGCCCTCCTCCCGAGGGAAATACCGCAGCTGAAGGAAATGTCGATCGCCTACCGCTACCTTCCGATGATGGATATCGGCGGCGATTTCCTCGACATAAAATACTCGGAGGAACACAACGGCATAGCTTTCTTCATCTGTGACGTGTCCGGCCACGGCGTCGCCGCCGCGCTGATCGCGTCGATGGTAAAGATGTCGCTCACCAACTGGCACCACACGCTCAACCGCCCTTCCGAAACGCTCGTGCTGCTCTACCGGCTCCTCGCCGAAAAGATCGGAAAGAACTTTATCACCGCCTCGATCTGTTACGTCGATTTCACCACTTCGAAGCTCATCTATTCAAAGGCAGGGCATCTGCCGCTCATCATCGCCCGTGCGGACGGCACCATCGATATATTGAACCCGCGAGGGAGGGTCATCAACGACATCATGCAGCCCAATTACCAGGAGCAGGAAGCCACCCTGCAGCATGGCGATAAAATAATTCTCTACACCGACGGCATCATCGAGGCATACACTCCCGACCGCACCCTGTTCGGCGAAGAAATGCTTTTGAACCTGATCAGGGGCAATCACGGGGCCTCTCCGGACAGCCTCTGCGACACCGTCATTCGCGCGGTCGCCCAGTTCACCGGGCTTTCCAACAGTTTCGACGACGACATCACGATACTCGCCGTAGAATACAGGGGCCGCCGCTAGATCCGGCATTTCATTAAAGTTTCATCCTCACCCTCTCGATACAAGTACAGAGTCCCTGAAATCCCCTTTCACCAGAACCGCCATGAAAATCCTTCTTGTATCGCCGTGCATTGACCCTGATTACAAAACGCCCAGGCGCGTGATGATCCCGCAGCTTTCGCTCCATCTGCTGGCAGGTCTCACCCCGCCGCGCCACACCGTCACAATCGCTGAAGAGGAGTACGAGGATATTCCTTTCGACTCGGATTGCGACCTTGTCGGGATAAGCTGCTTCACCGCAAACGCGCCGCGCGGCTATGCGCTTGCCGACCGGTTCAGGGCGGAAGGCAAAACAGTCGTCATGGGGGGGATACATCCCACCCTGCTCCCGGAAGAAGCGCTCACACATGCCGACGCCGTGGTGTCCGGAGAGGCCGAGGGCGCGTGGGAAACGCTCCTCAATGACTTCGAAAAAGGCCGCCTGAAAAAAATCTATCACCACCGCGGGACCGATCTTTCGCGCCACGCGGCGACGAGCACGCAGAGCAGCAAAAGCCGCGGGCCGTTCCGGATCGTCCCGATAATGACGACGCGCGGCTGTCCGTACGACTGCGAATTCTGTTCCGTGTCGAAAATTTACGGAAAAACAATACGCCACATTCCCGTTGAGCGCGTCGTGCGCGACATCGCCAAAGCGGGCGGCAGGGGATTCATCTTTCACGACGACAACATCATCGGCGATCCCGATTACGCCCGCGAGCTTTTCACGGCGCTGAAGTCCCTCAAAATAAAATGGGGCGGGCAGGCGCCCGTAGCGCTTGCGCACAATCCTGAACTTTTGAAGCTCGCAGCCGAAAGCGGCTGCGTGGCGCTCCTGTTCGGCCTCGAATCGATATCGGCGCCCACGCTTCGCCGGTTCAGAAAATCGATCAAAGAACCCGCCGACATCGAACGCGCCATCCGCGTGATCAGGGACCACGGCATCCTCTTCCACGCCTCGCTCGTGTTCGGGTTCGACGAGCACACGAAATCCATTTTTCCCGAAACGCTCGATTTCCTCGAAAGGAACAAAATCACCACGGCGTCCTTCAACATCCTGACGCCGTACCCGGGAACCAGGACGTTCAAAAAACTGATGAGCGAAGGAAGGATCATAACCACCGACTGGCGCTATTACGATACCGAAACGGTCGTCTTCAAACCGAAAAACATGTCGCCGCTCGACCTGCACGAGGGCAAGCTCTGGATCAAAAAAGAGTTCTTCCGGACATCCTCGATCGCCAGGCGGCTGACGCGCAACCTCGACCACCCGATACTTTACACCGCCGTCAATCTCGGGCTTCGAGAATCGGCGTACCATGAAATCGCGCGCTTCCCGGGAAAGGCGCAGGAGCTCTTCGGAAACGCCGGCACATCGGATGATTTCTTCCACGGCGAGCTTGAAAAAGGATTCGACGGATACGATCGTCTGCGCGGGGATATCCGACGCAGGGGAGACAGAGGCGGCATGATCGATACAGACCGCCTGAAAAATTGAAACACGTCCTCACCCGGAAAGAGCGCGCTCCAGCACACCGGCAAGCGCGCGGTAAAACGCCTCTGGATTATCGTTCATCGGGAAATGCCCGCTTCCGGGGATAGCGATCCGTTCGATATCGCCAAGCCGGCGCATCACCGTCATCCCGCTGTTCTTTGAGCCGTGGATATAGGCCTTGCGGCACGGCAGCCCCCTGAATGCGGCAAGGAGGCTCCCGCTTGCCGACCACTCCACGAGCGAGGCCGCGCTTCGGGTAAACGCGAACGGCAGGGCCTGCGAGCTCCACTCCGCCCAGAGCCGCATCCCCGGCTGCGCCGACGCGCGCGCGGAAGAGACGAGGCTGCTCAGAAGCGAAGCGCGAAAGCGCGAATATGATATTCTCGCCGCGCGCCGGCTCATGTCGCAGTCGGGCCCGATAAGATTGCCTTCAACGCTCACGAAGGTTTTCAGCTCGTACGGCATCATCTGCGCGACCAGGAGCCCTATCGCCCCGCCCATGCTGTGACCGACGATATGGACCTTCTCCGGACTGAAGCACCGCAGCAGCGCACAGGCGACGCCGGCGTGGTCTTCGAGCCGGTAGGAAAAATTTTCGGGTTTTGAGGAGTTACCGAACCCGGGGAGATCAAAGGTAAGGACAGAAAAACGCGCGAAGCTTTCAAAACGCCACACGTCGCCAAACGAGGCGCCCGAACAGCCAAGACCGTGAACGAAAAGGATGAGGCACTCCCCGCCCGGCCGATAGTTCGTATCGAGAGAAAACACGCTTCCCCCGTATTCCACTTCGATCCGCGAATGATTAATTCCGTTCAACGCTTTCCCCTGAAAAAACCGCTTGATTTTATCGGAACCGCCGTTCTGAATTCACATGCCGTCAGGCCTGTAAACCGCCATGGAGACACCGGCATGAAGACGATTATTATCCACCTTGTCAAAATAGCGATATTCGTGTGCGCCTTTCTCGTTGCGGCGAGGATAACCCGCGGACTGATCGGCCGCAGAGAAGCCCTCGCCGACCGATGGGACGTGCGGGTGCTCTTCGTGAGCGCGATTGCCGCCGCGCTTGCCACGCATCTCCTGATCAGGCTGCTCTCGTACATATAAACCCGTTTCCACGATCATCAATATAACCGATTAATTGTTCTCCGTCCTCAAAAACAGCTTGAATTTTTTGCCGATACGGATCAATTATGTCACTTCATTGACAGACCGCCCCGTTCGGGGCACACCATGGCACCCTCTCTGCGTGATCAGCCCGAGAGGGTTATATTTTTCGGCCGCCGACCGGCCAGGGAGCAGCACGATTGAAGCACGATCCCGCAGTTGACGACATAGACCTGTTCGAGTATGCCGCGGAGAACCCCGTTCCCGAAGCGCGCGAAGACGTCATCCTGCACGAAGACGAGGTCCGCGAGCTCATCAGAAGCCGCGCGGTCCCGACCGACGCCAGGTTTGACCTGCGCACCGAGGCGTACCTGCTGAAGCTCGCCTATACCAACAACAAGGTGCTTTCGCTCTCGAACTCGCGCACGCAGATCCTTGCCCACCAGGTCGAATCGACGCACCGCATCATCAACTCACTCAACCAGCGCTTCCTCCTCGCCGACGAGGTTGGACTGGGCAAGACCATCGAAGCGGGGCTCGTAATCAAGGAGCTGATCTTCCGCCACGGCTACGAACGCATCCTCATCGTCTGCCCTGCCTCGCTTCTGATGCAGTGGCAGAACGAAATGGAGAACAAATTCAACGAGCAGTTCATCCTGATGGACCGCGGCGCGCACCGGAAAAGCAGCCGCGCCTCCGGCAGCAAAAACGCCAACCCGTGGAACCGGCACGCAAAGGTAATCTGCTCGCTCGACTTTATCAAGAGCAAATCGCACCTCGAGGACCTGAAAAAGACGAAGTGGGACGTCATCATCTTCGACGAGGCGCACCGGCTGAGGCGGGATTCGCTCAAAAGCACCCTCGCCTACAACGTCGCCGAAGTGCTGTCAGAAAACGCTAAAGCGCTCCTGCTTCTCACCGCGACGCCGTTTCGCGGGAAGATCGAGGAGCTTTACTTTCTCGTGCGGCTCATCGACCGCAATCTTCTCGGCCCGTTCCAGACCTTCTACAACACCTACTGCCTGAACAACTGCGACCTTTCGGGACTGCGCGAAAAGCTCTCGCAGGTGGTCATCCGGCGCACAAAAAAGGAAGTAGGCGGGTTCACCAGGCGTCACGCGCGCACCATCCGCTTCGAGCTCTATCCCGACGAGCGGCTCCTCTACGACCTGACCACCCGCTACGTGACCGAGGAGTTCAACCGCGCCATGCAGGCGGAGAACAGGGCGGTGGGATTCGTGATGACGGTCTTCCAGAAGCTCCTCGACTCGTCATCAATGGCGCTCCTCTCGGCGCTGCGCAAGCGGAAGCTCCACCTTGAATCGCTCTTCGAGCGCGCCAACCGCGACATGATGGCGCACAGCATCATCGAGGAGAACCCTTCGTGGGAATCGATGGATGTCGACGAGGAGGAGGATGCCGAGTCTCTCCTCGGCGAGACGCTGCGCAAGACCCTTATCGAGCTCAGGGAAGAGATATCCACACTGGAAACACTGATCGGCATCGCCGAGCGGATACAGGTCAACAAGAAAGGCGAGAAGCTGCGCGAGATCATCGGGTCACTTCAGAAACGCAAGATAAAGAAAGTGCTCATCTTCACCCAGTTCACGACAACCCAGGAGTACCTGCGCGGGATACTATCCGACTACCGTGTCGAGATATTCAACGGCTCGATGGACAAGGACCGCAAGGAGGAGGCGATACAGAACTTCAAGGAGAAGGCCGATATCCTGATCTCGACCGAGGCCGGCGGCGAGGGAAGAAACCTCCAGTTCTGCAACATCCTGATCAACTATGACCTTCCCTGGTCGCCGCTGAAGATCGAGCAGCGGATCGGCCGTATCCACCGTTTCGGCCAGACGAGCGACGTGTTCATCTACAACTTCTCCACGGTCGACACGGTCGCCGAAAGGGTGCTCCAGGTGCTCACCCGCAAGCTCAAGCTCTTCGAGGAGTCGATCGGAACGCCCGATATCCTGCTCGGGCAGATCGAGGAGGAGCTCAACCTGAACCGGATATTCATGGAGATGGCGCTCAGCAAAAAGAATTCACGCCAGATCAACTCTGAGATAGACGGCAAGCTCGAGATCGCGCGCAAAAGCTACGAGAAGCTTTCACAGCTGGCCATATCCACCCGCCTCGACCTGAACTACGATGAGTACTACAAGACGACCCTCAAGGAGCGGGAATATTCCAACAAGCGGATCGAGCAGTTCATCGCGCGCCTTCGCCCCGAATACACCGAGGTCGACGATCTGATCGGCAGAAAAAACGCGCTGACCAGGCTCTACTCCATAAAAAAGATGCCCGACGGCTCCGCGCCGGCCCGCAGGCACGCGACCTTTGACAGCGACCGCGCGCTTGACAACGACTCGATAGAATTTCTCGCGTTCGGCAACCCGATCGTCGACACGCTGATCCAGCAGTGCCAGCGTCGCGAATTCGGAGGCCTCACCGGTGTGCGGTTCATCAGGCACCACCACAGGATTTCGGGGCTTCTTTTCAACTATCTTGTCACGTTCCGCTCGATTGCGTCCCACCAGGAGCTCATTCCGGTGTTCGTCCCGCTGTCGGCAAAGGCCGCCGAAGAGGAGCTCTGCGCAATTGAGTCGCTCTCATGCCAGGCGCTTTTCGCAAAAGAGCGCCATGACGGCCTCGACCTGCTCTTGGCCCAGGCGGCACGTCAGGCCGACACGCTTTTCGAGGAGGCGGGAAGGCGGATACGGGCAAAGGCCATGGCTCGCAGCTGCGAAATCAACGAGGAGATGAACGCGTCGATCGTCGCGGAAATCGACAAGATCCGGGACGCCTACGACCAGCGGCTGAAGGAATACGAGGAGCAGCTCGAGCGCCAGGTCTGCCAGATGAAATGGTTCGACAAGGACATGAAAAGCGCCATCACCCGCACCAAAAACCGGATAACCCAGGAGAAGCGCGAGCGTGAAAAGCTCCTGAGCGAGCAGAACCGCCACCACACCATCGCAAGCGCCATCGAGCTTCTCAGCGCCGGAATTCTGATCGCCCGCTGAAGCCCCTTTCTCGCCGCCGATGCCGTGCCGGTTCCTTTTCCGGCGCACCCACGGATTTGCCGGTAAACTTTACAATCCGCGATGCCGATATATACACTGACCGGTTCTGCATACACATGCGGCATTGTACGATCCATGCGCATCGATTTCCATATTGACAGAAACGGCATTTATTCATATATTTATTGCTCCCTGTCTCCGGTTTCCCGATGCGCGGGGCGCGATCGTAATCTCAATCGTTAAAGCAACGAATGAGTTAAATCTTAGAAAAAACAGCACCGGCAAGCCATGATACTTGATACCCAGAAAACCAGCGATCTCATATCGCGCCTTGAAAGCGGCGCCCCCGTATCCTTCGCCTTCTACTATCCTGATGAAAAGACCATGAAATACGTCAACTCGGTCTTCGCGAAGGTGCTTTCGAAGATCGACCTGGAATATCTTCTCGACACGCTGATCACCATCGAGCGGGAAATCATTGTAAACGCGGCCAAGGCCAACGCGAAAAGAGTGTACTTCAAAAACCTCGAACTCGACATCACCGATCATGAGAACTACCGGAAAGGGATCGAAAAATTCAAGCAGGACATCGTGGGCGACCTGGAAGTGATCAAAAGCGACCTTGCGAAAAGCGAACTGAAGATCAGGATGACGATGCAGAAAGTAGAAAACGGCATCCGTTTCACCGTCACCAATAACGCCGCGATACTCCCCGAAGAGCTTGAGCGCATCACCCTGAGGATGACGCGGGCGCGCGAATACAACGATTTCAGCGAGGCGTATGAGGAAGTATATGACAACACCGAAGGGGCCGGCCTCGGCATCGTATTGGTGACGCTGCTCCTTAAAAATTCAGGCATCGGCGCCGAATCGTATACGCTGTCAAGCGACGGGACCAACACCAGGTGCGACCTGACCATTCCGCTCGAGCTGAAACCGGCCGAAATCACCACGAACATCAAAAAGCAGATCATCGAGCTCGTACAGGGGATCCCGACTTTCCCTGAAAACATCATGATGCTTCAGCGCATGTGCGCCAATCGCGACTCCGAGATCGGCGAGATCGCCGAAAAAATAATGATAGATCCGGCGCTTACAACCGACGTGCTCAAGCTCTCCAACTCGGCGGGCTTTATCACCGGCAAGCGGATCGAAAAAGTCAGCGAAGCGGTCATGATAATCGGGCTGAAGAACCTGAGCGCAATCCTCATGGCGTCGAGCGCGCGCCGCATACTCGACCAGCGCTTTCAGAAGTTCGAACAGATATGGAGCCACTGCAACAAAACCGCGTTTTACGCGCGCGCGATCGCGGCGAAATACCGCCTCAACAAAGTCCTGGAGAACGTCTATCTCGCCGGCCTTCTGCACGACCTGGGGAAGATCGTCCTTCTATCCACCAACCTGGAGCTGACCAACTGGATAGCCGATATCGTCAACAACAGGAAGATCCGCACCTCGACCATCATGGAGGAGATTTCGATCGGCATCAGCCACGCGACCATCGGCGAGATCATATCGAAGCAATGGTCGTTTCCCGAGTATCTCACCGACATCATTCGCAACCACCACTCGCCGCTGCGCTCAAAGAACGAGTACCGCGACCAGACGTTCGTCACCTATCTGGCAAACCTTTTCTGCGGCATCGAGTCGCGTAAATACGACTACAACTATATCGAAGAACCGGTGCTCGAACGCTTCATGATCCGCTCCGAAGAGGAGGCGGCAAAGCTCCACCAGGAAATAAAAAAGAGCTTCGAAGAGCAGGAACAGCTGTAGCGCCGGCACGCCCGCAATGAGCCGATACATCCTTCAGGACACAAAAAGCGGCGCGAGGACCCTTTCGTACCGGGACGCCAGGGAAGTCCGCATCCACTCTGCCTACGATCCCGTCAGGGAGGCGGAGCGCTCCGTTGCGGCATTCAATCCGGGCCGCGCGAGCATCATCGTTGTGTGCGGCCTCGGCCTCGCCTATCATGTCAGCGCGCTCAGGGCGAAATTTCCGGGACGCGCGATCATCGCCGTTGAACACGACGCCGAAGTAGTCGATCTCGCGCGCGGCGAAAACCCGCAGTCCCTTGAAGGAACCGCAATCGTGTGCTCGCCTCGCGATCTCGGGCCCATATTCGAGACAGGCGACCTGACATCGTTTCGCGGCACGGCGATCTACCATCACCGGCCGTCGTACCAGCTCTACCCTGAATTCTACGATTCGATCATCCGCGATATCGCGCAGTACATCTCATCGAAGCTCTCCGACCTCCTGACGAGGTTCGAGTTCGAGGAACTCTGGATCGGCAACATTTTCTCAAACATCCACCATTTGTTCGACTCGACCCCGGTCAGGGAGCTTTTCGGAAAATTTTCGGGATATCCGGGGATCATCGTTTCGGCGGGCCCCTCACTTCGTAAAAATGTCGCCCTTCTCGCCGAAGCGCGCGACCGGGCGCTCATCGTCTGCGTCGACACGGCGCTGAAGATCCTGCTCGCGCACGGTATCACACCGCACCTGGTCATGACGCTCGACGCGCAGAAGCACAGCATCAAACATTTCCTCGGCATACGCAACCACGGGGCGATACTTCTCGCCGACCTCGTAAGCTATCCGCCCCTTCTTCGCGACTATTCCGGCGAGCGGATCATCAGCACCACATCAAAATATTACACCGACGCGGCGGGAGATTTCAAAAGGGAAACGACGCCGGCGGTAGGCTGGATAGAAAACTACTGTCCGCCCGCGGGCGATATCCAGTCCGGGGGATCGGTCGCCACGAGCGTATTCGACTTTCTCCTTAATCTCGGATGCTCATCGATCATCCTCGTCGGTCAGGACCTCGCCTACACCGGCAGGGAAATCCATTGCAGCGGGACGCACCACAACGAGGACTGGAACGCGCGCACGAACCGCTTCATGAACCTCGACACCATCAATCAGAACGTGATCAGGAAAAGGAAAATCAAATACGTTGAGGCGTTCGGAGGAGAGGGCACGGTGATATCGGATTTCGTGTTTGACCTCTACAAGGGCTGGTTCGAGGACTCGGCCGCGAAAGTCCCCATCCCCGTGATTAACGCTACCGGGGGCGGCGCGCGGATAAAGAACACGCGGGAAATGACGCTGCGCCAGGCGATCGACTCGATGCCGCGCGCGAAAACGGCTCCCGCCGAAATCCTCTCGCGATATGCCGTAACGGGGCCATCAGAAAACGCCGCGCCGCTCAGGGACGCCGTGACCGCCGCCATAGCCGAGATCGAAGCATTGCGCGATATAGCCGCGAAGCGCACCGCCTCCGGGGACGCCTCGCTCGACGGTGAAATAGAGCGCCTCCTCCTGCGCGAAGCGCCGGCCGACCTCCTCTCCCCGTTTCTGAAACGGACGCAGATATTCCTCGCCCGGAAAGCCGATGTGAGCGATGAGAAGGCGAAAGAGCTCTACGCGCGCGACATCGCCTCCGCCGCCGCAAGGCTCCTCCCGTCTCTTCGCAGGGCGAAGAAAAACCTCGAACGCATATAGGAAATCATCCGGCCGGCGGTGCGCCCCTCTGAAGGTGGTAACGAATTCGCGCCTCCGGGAAAAGATTTTTATTTTGACATAATATCCCCGGCCTGCCGATACTATAAGGGAACGCAACCGACCGGCTTTCGGCCGATTTTTCGATCATCAGAGCGGCTTCACGGAATGAAAAAGATCATATCCATCTTCACACTGTTAACCCTTGCTGCCGGATTCGTGATCGCGGCCCGCTCAACATCTTCCGGGCAGGCGGCATCGGCCCCGGTCACCGAGATCAACTGGGACAGGGGATTCATCACCTCGCGCGCGACCGCCTCGATCGAAGTGCGGAAAAGCGGCCAGCCCGCCGACTCGTACACGGGACTTTCGAGCACGCTCAACAGGGCGCGCATGGACGCCTATCAGCGCGCGCGCGACGCGGCGACCGAACGGCTTGTGCTCACCCTCAAAAGAATGCGCATTGACTCGGAAAACCTCATCGGCGACATCATCGGACGCGAAAAATACACGCAGCAGAAGATATCAGACGCGCTCATGCACGCGCTGAAGGTGAAGGAGGCCCCGGCCGATTTCTACTCCTCGGGCTGCGAAGTCAAGATGCGCTTCGCCGACATCATCGGCTCACTGCCGTATAATTTCCCCGAGCAGGATTTTCCGACACGGGACGACAGCGTCCTCCCGACCGATTACACGGGGCTCATCATTGACGGACGCGGCCTTGATATCGAAAAAATGCTTTACCCTTCAATTTTCGACGAGGACGGCCTTGAGATATACGGGCGGATATTCGTCGAAAGCCGCTACGCCTGCAGGCACGGCATCGCCTCATACTGTTTCAACGAGCAGGAGGCGATGAAAAACCCGAAGGCGGGAAGGCGACCGTATTACACGACGGCGATCAGGACCCTGAACGGCAACCCGGTCGTGTCCGACCGCGACGCGCGAAGGATCCTGGGCGCAAGAAACACGAGAAATAGCTTGAAAAAATGCAATGTCATTATTATCCTTAGCAGAGAAAACAGGGAGCGCCGAAGCGCGCGCTGACGCGATATAAAAAACAGAGGAACGTCCCCCGAACCGCTCATGAATCCTATTGTGAACATACTGTCGAAGATATTTGGCGGCCTTGACCGGATGATTGACGGCATGAACAAAAAGACCGTCAACTCGATCAAACAGGGCGCGAAAACTGTCGCGTTCCTCATCATCCTGGCGGCCATCATCACCGGCGCCATCATTGGAAAAAAGAACGCGAAGATCGGCGGCGTTAACCTCATCAAAAACACCAACGACGTATTCGACATCGATATCAAAAGCCGCAGGGAGCGCCCGTTCCTGAACAACGTGATCGAGCCAGACAAGATCAACGACTCGGCGGTACCGGGATTGCGAAGACTCCTTTTCCCGCCTTCAACGGGGACAGAGCCCGAAGCCGAAGAGAAGGTCGTCGAGCCGGGAGCCCGTGAAAAGCGGGGAAGAACGCCCGGGCAGGTGGATATGGAGGGCCGGTTGTCCGAGCCTGACCGCACCGACGAGCGGCCGCCCGCGTCCGATGTCCGCGGGCTCAAGCGCCGCGAGGAACCGGTCGACCGCACCGAAGGGCAGGGAATTATCACCGAAGACAGAAAAGACCGGACCATCCAGGCGCCCGGACAGGAGGCGGCACCCGCCCCGACGCGAAAAGCCCCTGAGGAAACGGCGCCGGAGGCCCCGAAGAAGAAAGGCATCATCAGGCGCGCGGCGCCTGGCGCGATGAGGCCGATGGAAAACAACCGCGGGATAGTCGAATGAGAGAAAACGGCCGACAGAATATCCTCAATCGCTTCATCGTCCTCGCGGCGCTGCTCGTATCGGCGACGGTGCTGCCCGCGCAGCAGCAGCAACAGCGCGAACAGATCATAAACTCCATCATCAAGGGCACCGCGCAGCAGGCCCCGCAGAAAAAAGCCGAGATCGCACCCGACAAGAAAGCCGCTGAACCCGCGCCCCCCGCACCGGCAACAACCGTCACTCCTTCCGCCGCAACGGCCCCGGCTTCCCAGCCCGAGGCAAAAACAGCGGGGGACAAGGTCGCCGAAGACAGGGCAGGCGATGAGAAAGCCGCGGCGGACAAGGCGAAGAAGAAGCTGGATACAAAATCACCGTCCGCGGACGAGGTGCTCTATAAAACAGGCATCGAGCTCTACAACTCCGAGTATTACGAGGCCGCCCTGAAAAGTTTCGGCGAACTGAAAAGCAAATTTCCCGAGAGCAGCTTCGGCAAGAACGCAGCGATCTGGAGCGGCAGGACGAACCTTCAGATGAGAAAATACAGCGAAGCGGTCACCCAATTCTCATCGGTAAATCCGGAATCGGGAGAATACCCGGCCTCTCTCTACTATCTCGGCGAGACCTACCGGCGCATGGGACAGACGGTCGAGTCGATCAACACGTTTTACCGGCTCTCGGCCCAATACCCGAAGTACGAGCTGGCCGACGACGCGCTGATACGGCTCGGAGAGATATATCTGGCGGATAAAAAAGGCGACCTCGCGTTGAACGCTGCAACAAAGGTGATACGGAACTACAGCGACAGGAACACCATCGACGAGGCGTACTACCTGATCGGCAGGATATACGAAAAGGACCCGACGCTGAAAGACATGGAAACGTCGAGGAAGTTCTACAGGCTCTTCATCCAGAAAGCGGCGGCCAGCGAGCCCCACTTCAAGGATTCCCCTCTTCTACGGCGGGTAAAAAAAGACCTGAAACGCCTCGAATCCACCCATTTCAGGCACGAACTACAGTAACCTTCGAGCATAAAAAATCCGGCATATCCGCCGGATTTTTTTCAACCCATGAATCCGCTCAGCGCGTGACATTCACCTATTTGAGCGCAACATTCATTTCGAGCTGTCCGTACGGGCTGTAGAGGCTGATCGCAAGCGTGGTCTGCTTGACCATAGTGATGGTAAACTCCTTCCCCTCGACAACAGTCGGCGTGGTCATCTCGACCCTTTTGCCCGAATAGGCGAACAGGTTCATCGCGTTGCCGGTGATCATGTTGGCAAGCTCGCCGACGATATCCTTGTATTCGGTTTTCACATCCTCTTCCGAAAGGCCCGGTGCAAGGATGCTCGCGATCTTGTAAACCATGCTGTAGGCAAGGCTGTACACAACCTGTCCGGTCACCGCGCCCGTGATGCCGATGATGATCGCCACATCGTGAGAGGGCTCGGGCGTTTCCTTGATGCTCAGCTTTCCCCGTCGAAGGTCGACCTGAACAACGGATTTAAAGACGGCGCTCGCCGCTTCCAGGAAGGGATTGATGTACTCGGCATTGATATTCATGGCAACCTCTCCTCGCTAATTTTGTTTACATGAACTTCGGATTTCTGATTATTTTAGACCTGGCGGCAAACCCGTTCAGCAGCGATCCGTATGTGGAATCCAGACGCTCTTTCGCCAGCCTCTTCTCAATGTTCTTTCGCGCCTCATCGTCGGGAATCGCGAACGCAACCTCACGCTTGACAGGGGTAAACACGTATATACCGTCGATCGTATCGACCGCGCGCGAGGTCTTTCCCATCTCGACCACGAGACAGTCGTCGCTGAAAACCTTCGATTCGGTGAGCGACGCGATCGTGTTCTTCTTATCTGAAGGATTGACCGTGTCGCCGATTTTAAAAATCGCGCTTGTGCCAACATCGCCGCCGAGGAAACGCGCCGCCTCGTCAAACGACTTCTGGAGACGCGCCATATCGGCGATCTGCCCGACGAGCTTGCGCTTGACGACGTCAAACTTGCGCTGTTCAAGATCGGCCCGTATGGTCGCCCTCCGTGCCGCGGCATCGCTATCGGCGCCACTGCTTTTGCTCATCTCGGCGTCAACCTCCGCGTCCGCGACGGCAACTTCCTGTTTGAAACGCTGCTTCAGGTTCCAGTTCGACGCGAAGCAGTATTTTACCTGTATCTGTGAGTTCTCAATCGTGTTTTCGCTCACCACCTCGTCGGGCGAAACGGCGATACCGTCCTCGATTAGGCGGGCCATTTCCATGGTGGTCAGGTTATCGCGCATCCAGTAAAAATATTCCTGCTTGGTAAACCGGTAATGGTCAAGATATCTGGCGTAAAGCCGCATGTCAAATTCCTTCAGCTCGTTCCTGAAGGCGGGAATAGTCGCGATGACCTCTCTGACTTTGGAGGCGGATACGGTAATGCCGAGCTGAGCCGCCATCTGCTGCTGGAGCTTGTTCGAAATGAGCGCGTCGAGCACATACCGCTGGACATCTTTCTCGTCCATCTTCTTGATCTGTTCCTGGACCTCTTTGGGAAGATTGTCCCTGAACCGCACGTACTCAAGCCCCTGTATCCGCTGACCGTTGATCACGACCACGGCGCCCTGCTCGCCTCCCCCCATGTGGGAAAGAAAGTCCGGCATCCCGAACGAAATGACGATAATAGCCACGAAAAAGCCTATAAGGATATATCCCCCGACTTTTTTAAATGAGATTTCAGACTTCGGCATATATTCCTCTTACTCAGTATATATCTGAACGATGTGTGATAGTATTCCGCGCCGACAGGCAAAGGATAAAGTGTTACTCATCAGTAAACTTGCCATTTTGTCAATTATAATATTCCATACCACGGGGGGGCACTTCCCCCGCAGATTACGCCCCGACCTCGGACTCGTCGACCAGCATGATCGGAATGCCGTCGCGGACAGGGTATTTCCGCCTGCACTCCACGCATATGAGCTTTTCGTTCTTGGTGTCATATTCCACGTCGCCCTTGCACGCGGGGCAGGCGAGAATATCCAAAAGCTTTGTATCTATCATTGTATTCTCCTGGAAAGATATCTTCTCACGGGTGAACGGATTCACGGCGGCCGGATACGCGCGGCCGGCTTTGATAACCGATTATGAACGAAGTATAGATGAGTTCCGACATTTGACAAGTATTTTACTGAAAATTCATCCCGGCCCGCGAAAAATCGCGCGAGAAAAAAACTTGCATAATTAAAACCGTTGAATAGCTTTGAAAAAGTTGCTATATTAAACGGGACGGCCTGTATCCGGCCGCGGAGAAAAGCAAAGTAAAGAGCGCGCATGTTCGATTTCAGGGATTACACCGGAACGCACCATCAGGAAAAAACGACCATCCTGAAAGAGGCGGGGAGCATCGAGGAGGATATATCCCTCGATATCGACAACCTGTTCAAAAACCGTTTTGACAGGCTCTACGTCGTTGACCGGTTCAAACGCAATTCGCGCGCGATCGATATCATCTATCCGAAGCTGCCCTATCCCGGGCGCAAACTCCTCATAAAGGGGCCGGATCATATCCGATTTCTCCTGTCGCTCTATCCGCATCCCGATGACTTTGACAATGTGGATAAGATCGTCCTGCGTCCGCGCTACATCGAAGCGGGATCGATCGAGCTTCTGGGGCTCTACCTGCGCAGGAAGAAGATCCTCGTGCTCTACCTTCACCATCCTTTTTTCTACAGCATTGACTCGAAGTTCAGGCACTACGCCGAATTCATGCCGCTGGACATGTCACGGCTCACCAGCGGCAATGTGCCGGGTACGCTCAACGCACAGGGCGACGACATGCAGCCGAAAGTGCCTCCGCTCTGGTATATCATTTCGCTCATCAGCCACTCCGATGACGGCGTGATCGACAAATTCTTCCTCAAGCGGGAGAACGGGAGCGAGCGCGGCAACTATCATTACCTGAACGAAATTTCATTCTTCTACTCGCGACACGGCTACTGATGCGGCTCGTCGATTACCACCTGCATACACCGCTTTGCAACCACGCGTCCGGCTCGCCGGAGGAGTACGTCCGGCACGCGATCGGCGCGGGCCTTGCGGAAGTCGGCTTCTCCGACCACGCGCCGCTGCCCGAGCGCCTGCGCGAAGGGATCACGATGCTCCCGGAAGAGACCGAACGCTACCTCTCGACGATAGAGGCGGTGCGCGATTCCTTCAGGAACGAGATCGCCGTGCGCATCGGCTTTGAGGTCGATTACCCGCTGCACGACACCTTTGACGCGCGGTATTACACCGATCCGCGGATTGACTACCTGATCGGATCATGCCACTTTATCGACGGCTGGGGATTCGACAATCCCGACTACGCCAGGGAATTCGAGGAGCGCGACATCGATGGGATCTACCGCCGCTATTTCGAGATCCTCGGCGAGCTGGTGAGATCGGGCCTTTTCAACATCATCGGCCACATCGACCTGGTGAAAAAATTCGGGCACCGCGCCACAAAGGATTTCTCCGCGTCGGTGCGCGCGGCATTCTCTGTCGTTCCCGCACATGTCGCCGTCGAGCTCAACACCTCGGGGCTGCGCAAGCCGGTCCGCGAGATATATCCGTCGCGCGACATCCTCGCCCTTCTCTTTGACGCCGGCGTGCCGGTAACGCTCGGGTCCGACTCCCATGCCCCGGAGGAAGTCGCGCACGAATTCGGACAGGCGGTGAAGCTTCTGAAACAAACCGGATACCGGAAGATCTCAAGATTTGAAAAACGCAAAAGGTTCGATATCCCCCTGTGAGCATGAAATGAAATCACACCAGACAGACGGCGGCATGCCCTTCATCGCATCGCATGACAGTGTCCGCATCGGCATGATCGGCAAAGCGCACAACCGCGTGGACTATTCTCAGGAATCCGAATCGGTTCGCCGCGACGAGAAAGCGCTCATCCATGCGCTCGCCGGTATCGAGCCGCGGCGCACCGTGATGCTCAACCAGGTGCATGGCGACGCGATCGTCGCGCTCGACCGATATCCCGACGAGGACCGTCCCTGGATCGCCGAGGCCGACGGCCTGATCACCACGCTGCCGGGCCTCTGCCTGGTGATCCGCACCGCCGACTGTGTGCCGGTCTTTGCCTTTGATCCGATGAAGCGCGTGCTCGGCGCGGTGCATTCCGGATGGCGCGGGTGCCGGCTCGGGATCGCTTCGAAACTCATTGACCTCATGGCGAGCCGCTACGGATCAAGGCCGGAAGACATCCGCGTGGCGATCCTTCCGGCGATCGGCCCGCTATCCTACACCGTCGGCGAGGATGTCGCGGCGCATTTCCCCGGCGCGGCAGAGCGGCGCGACGGAAAGATTTATCTGGACCTCGTGAAGACTATCGCCGATCCGATCGCTTCCATGGGCGTGCCGCGAAGCGGAATATCCACCCCCATACATTGCACGATGAAGGACAACGACACCCTTTTCTCCCATCGGATGGGCGATAAAGGAAGGAACCTGAATTTCGGATATATCCTGTAACAGGAGCGACACCATGCGCACCGCAAAGCTCAATTTTTCTGCGCCATTCTTCGCCGCGCTTCTTGCCATCGTCGCCTGCGGAGCTGACGCGCAGGACCTGGGCCGCCTCGTGAAACAATCGCAGCAGATCGAGCGTGAATGCGCGGCAGGAAACGCGTCATCGTGCACAAGCGTGGGAGTGCGAAAGGCTTTCGGGACGTGGGGATACACGAAAGATTACCCCTCGGCCGTGACGTTCATGCGCAAGGGATGCGACGGCGGCGACCCGCACGGCTGCTACGAACTCGGCGTCATGCATGAACACGGCAGGGGAGTCGCGAAAGACCTGAAAAAAGCCGCGGAGTTGTACGGCCAGGCATGTACGGCGAATGTGCCAACCGCATGCCATAACCTCGGCACCATGCACCGCTACGGGAGAGGTGTCGAAAAAAATCCCGCCCGCGCCTCTGAGTATTACCGGCGGGCCTGTAATCTGGGATCAAAATCGAGTTGCAAGGAGATGTAAGGATACGGCATCGTTTGCCGCTACCCGCAGCGTGAGAACCCGCACTGGCGGCAGACCGAACATCCCGATTCGAACTCGAGCGGGCCGTGGCAGTCGGGGCATACGCCCACCATCACCACATCGCTTCCCTTGCCGTTCGTCTCGGCGGAGTTCTTGGCGACTTCGACTTCAGTGACGCTTTTCTGCGGTTCGATATCAAGCGCGCGCTCGATCGCTTTGGCGATCGCGTCGGCGCACGAGTAGACGCGGCCGCCCTTCTCCCACGCCTGGTTCGGACAGCGCACGCCCTTGATCTGCTTGATGATGTTTTCGGGTTTGACGCCGCTTCGAAGCGAAAGCGAGATGAGCCTGCTCACCGCCTCTGTCTGGCTGGAGGCGCACCCGCCGCCCTTGCCCATCTGCGCGAACACCTCGAAGAGCCCGTGCTCGTCCTTGTTGATGGTCACGTAGAGCGCGCCGCAGCCGGTGGTCATCTTGCGCGTGGAGCCGTAGGTCACCTCGCCGCGCGGACGCGGGGTGATGAATCCGCCGAACGCCTCTTCTTTGTTTTCCTCTTTTTCGCGCCGCACCTCGAGCACCTGCGAATCGCGCGAGCCATCACGGTAGACGGTCACGCCCTTGCAGCCGAGCTCGTGGGCAAGCAGGTACACCGTTTCGATGTCCTGCACCGTGGCGGAATGCGGGAAGTTCACCGTTTTCGAGACGGCATTGTCGACGTATTTCTGGAACGCGGCCTGGACGCGGATATGCCATTCGGGCGACACGTCATGCGCGGTGGCGAACACCTTCCGCTCCCGTTCCGGCACTTCGTCGATATGGCGCACCGAGCCTGATTTCGCGATCGCCTTCATCAGGTCTTCGCTGTAGAAGCCTTCGCTGCGGGCGATCTCCTCGAAGAGCGGGTTGGTCTCGACAAGCACGTTATTATCGAGCACGTTGCGCACATAGGCGAGCGCGAATATCGGCTCAATGCCGCTCGACGTGCCGGCGATGATGCTGATCGTGCCGGTCGGCGCGATGGTGGTCGTCGTGGCGTTGCGGATCGGCGCTTCGCCCCTTTCGGCGAAATCGGAAAGCTCGAAGTTCGGGAACGCACCCCGTTCGGCGGCAAGCGCGCGCGACGCTTCCTTCGAAGTCTCCTGAATGACGGACATCACCTGTTCGGCGATGGAGATCGACTCTTCCGAATCGTACGGAACGCCCATGCGCACCAGCATGTCGGCGAACCCCATGATCCCGAGGCCGATCTTCCGGTTGGAGAGCGTCATCTCGCGGATAATGTCGAGCGGGTAACGGTTCATGTCGATCACGTTGTCAAGGAAATGCACCGCCTTCGCCGTGAGCGCTTTCAGGCGGTCGACATTGATCCCGTATCCCCCTCCCCGCTTTTCGAGCACTTTGAGGAGGTTGATCGATCCCAGGTTGCACGACTCGTTGGGGAGGAGCGGCTGCTCCCCGCACGGATTGGTGCTCTCGATGAGGCCCACTTTTTTGAGCGGATTTTTATCGTTGATACGGTCGAGGAACACGATCCCGGGCTCGCCGTTGCGCCATGCCATTTCGACGATCAGGTCGAAGACCATCTTCGCGTTCAGGCGCGCCGTGACTTCCTTCGTTTTCGGATTCACCAGATCGTAGTCGGCGCCCTCTTTGACCGCCTTCATGAAACCGTCGGTCAGCGCCACCGAGCAGTTGAAGTTGGTCAGCTGCGTGCCGTCCCTTTTCGCCTGAATGAAATCAAGGATGTCGGGATGGTCAACGTTGAGGATCGCCATGTTGGCGCCGCGGCGCGTGCCGCCCTGCTTGACGGTTTCTGTCGCCGCGTTGAAGATGCTCATGAACGACACCGGTCCGCTTGAAACGCCGGCCGTGGAGCGCACCATGTCGTTTTTCGGGCGCAGGCGCGAGAAGGAAAATCCGGTCCCCCCGCCGCTCTTGTGAATGAGCGCCATGTTCTTGATCGAATCGAAAATTCCTTCCATCGAGTCATCGACCGGCAGCACGAAACAGGCGGCGAGCTGTCCGAGCGGCCTTCCCGCGTTCATCAGCGTCGGCGTGTTCGGAAGGAATTCGAGCCGGACCATCATTTCGTAGAATTCGGTGGCCGTCCGGCCCGCTTCTTCGGCGGATTTGCCGTACAGCATGTCCCCGGCGGCGATGTAGGAGGCGACGCGGCGGAACATCGATTCGGGGGCTTCGATCGTCTTCCCCTTCTCGTCCCTGGCAAGATAGCGCTTTTCAAGCACCACCTTCGAGTTTTCGGTCAGCTCCGGATGGAGCTTGGATGCTATCTGTACAGCCGACCAGTCCA
Source organism: uncultured Leptospiraceae bacterium (assembly GCA_964627815.1). Classification (GTDB taxonomy): domain Bacteria; phylum Spirochaetota; class UBA4802; order UBA4802; family JAGODF01; genus CAZPZJ01. The sequence goes on along the minus strand of CAZVKE010000010.1, from coordinate 117,463 downwards.
GATCAGCGGTTTTTTCGATTACAGGCACGGGATTCTTCCCCCTTATATGTAAGATATCAGATGCGCGTTCCGGTTACGCCGCGGACTCATGGTGTTATGCCGTCACCGCTTCGTAGAACTGGCTGAAGAGATACCGTGAATCATGCGGGCCGGGACTCGCCTCAGGGTGATACTGCACCGAGAAGACAGGGAGTTTCCTGTGCCGCAGTCCCTCGACGGTGTTGTCGTTAAGGTTGATGTGGGTGACCTCGATATCATCGAACTTCTTCATCGACTCATAATCCACCGCGAAACCGTGGTTCTGCGAGGTGATCTCCACCTTCCCGGTGAGGAGGTTTTTGACCGGCTGGTTGGCGCCGCGGTGTCCGAACTTGAGCTTGTAGGTCCTTCCGCCGAATCCGAGTCCGAGCAGCTGGTGCCCCAGGCAGATGCCGAAGCATGGCACCTCCTCGCGGATAATCTCTTTTACCAGGCCTTTGGCATACGGAACCGCGTCGGGATCGCCGGGCCCGTTGGATAGGAATATTCCCTTCACTCCATCATTCAGCACATCCTTGAGCGGCGTGGGGCCGGGATACACCTTTACCGAGAAGCCGGAGCTTTCCAGCAGCCGCAGGATGTTGAACTTCACCCCGAAATCGAACACGCCCACCATCGGCTTCGCCGGATCGGGCGCGCCGAACCAGTAAGGCTCCCGGCAGCAGACATCTCCGGTCAGGTCGAGCCCCTCCATCTTCGGATGGGCGAGGAGCCGGCCGATGGCGTCCTTTCTGTCGAAGAAAATGCCGCCGCGCAGCGCTCCCTTGTCGCGGATATGGCGCGTCAGGCGCCTTGTATCCACCCCCTCGATGGCCGTCGTATTCTGAGCTTTGAGATAGTCCGCAAGCGACGAGGTCGCCCTGAAGTTCGAGTGGCACTTCGCGTACTCCTTCACCACGAAGCCGGCGACCTGCACCCTGTCAGACTCGACGTCGTCCTCGTTTACGCCGTAATTGCCGATCATCGGATAGGTCATCGAGATGATCTGGCCGCTGTAGGAGGGATCGGTCAGCACCTCCTGGTAGCCGCTCATCGAGGTGTTGAAGACGACCTCGCCGATCGATTCGCGGTCAGCCCCGAAGCTTGATCCCTCGAATTCGGTTCCGTCCTCCAGGACAAGGTAGGCCTTTCTGTGCATAGGTAATCACCATCCGGTACTATACAGGATTATCGTACTGTTACAATCAGGATACTACGGCATTCACGGCGAGCCAAGAAAAATATCGTTTATAAGTCATGCGGCTGTGCGAGGGCGGGAAATCGACCGCGTACAATCGTCTGTATCCCCCATCTGCCCATATTGAGGACATAATCAGGTTCGCTGTCAATCAAGAAATGGGTATTGCCGGAAAATTCCATCCGCGGATGACGACAAAAAACTCTTTTCAATAAGGGGCCTTTTCGCGCGATCCCGCGTAATAGACCTCGATCGTCATCGTCGCTTCGCTGCATGTCCAGCAGGCAACCCACTGGAACGCGAGATGGCAGTGAAACCGGTCCTTCCCGATCCTGCTGTAATGCGGCCACTGCTGCCAGGGCGATCTGTACTCGCGGAGGTCTTCCATGAGCAGCGGCACGACCCGGCGGATGTGCGGCGGCATCTTCCTTATGGTCTTCACGGCGGATTTTCTGATCACCACGTTATACATGCTTCAGGTAATCCTTTTCGATAATCTTGAGGCGCCTGTGAATAAGTGTCAGCGGCATGACTGTTCCGACGCGTTTTTTCAGGCGGGGGGATAAAATTTTTCGGCAGACCGGTTTTTTGCTTGCTTTATACTATACATATATATAGTATACAATTAAACGAAAATTCCTGTTACCAGTATGGATATCAGCGCGAAACTCAACATCCTCGGCATGGCGGCAAAATACGACGCCTCCTGCTCATCCAGCGGCAGCGGCCGCTCCAACACCGCGGGCGGCATCGGCAACGCCGCGCGGGCGGGGATATGCCACAGCTGGTCGGATGACGGCAGGTGCATCTCGCTTTTGAAAATCCTTCAGACCAACCGCTGCATCTACGACTGCGCATACTGCGTCAACCGCCGCTCCAACGACGTGCCGAGGACCGTCTTCACGCCGGAAGAGGTCGCCGATCTGACGATCAATTTCTACCGGAGAAACTACATCGAGGGCCTCTTCCTGAGCTCGGGGATATGGAAATCCCCTGATTACACGATGGAACTGCTCATCCGCACGGTGAAACTCCTCAGGCAGGAGCGCCGCTTCAACGGTTATATCCATCTCAAGGTAATGCCCGGCGCCGACGAGCGGCTGATCCGGGAAGCGGGGCTTTTCGCCGACCGCCTGAGCGCCAATATCGAGCTTCCCACCTCGCGAAGCCTCGCGCTGCTCGCGCCGGACAAGATCGGCAAAACGATAATGAGCTCCGTAAAAAGGATCAGCCACGCCGTCAGGGAAACCGGCATCGAGCGTCGCACCTCGCGTAAAGCGCCCTCGTTCGCGCCGGCGGGTCAGAGCACCCAGATCATCATCGGCGCAAGTCCCGATCCCGACCTGACGGTGCTCGCGCTCTCGCAGGCGCTTTACCGCAGGCTCGCCCTGCGCCGCGTCTACTACTCCGCCTTTATGCCGGTTTCGGATGACACGCGCCTTCCCGCCCTTCCCGCGCCGCCGCTCGTGCGCGAACACCGGCTCTACCAGGCGGACTGGCTCCTGCGTTTTTACGGTTTCTCGGCGGACGAGCTTCTGAGCATGGAGCGCCCCGACCTTCCGCTCGACATGGACCCGAAGGCGGCGTGGGCGCTCGCAAACCTCGACCGCTTTCCGGTCGACGTCAACCGCGCCGACTACGAGACGCTGCTGCGCGTGCCGGGGCTCGGCGTGCTTTCGGCGCGGCGCATCATCGCGGCGCGAAAGTACAACCGGCTCGGTCCCGATTCGCTTAAAAAAATGGGAGTGGTCCTCAAACGCGCGCGCCATTTCCTGACCTTCAACGAGAGGCCTTTCAGGCCGCCGTCGCTCGATCCGGTAATTCTTCGACAGGCACTCACCGATGTCCGCCCCCCAAAGGAACGCGACCGTGACCGCCAGCTTCTCCTCTTCGGCAACGATGCCGGCGAGCTTCTCTCTATCGGGCAATCCCGCCAGGAGCTCTGACATGACGGTCTACCTGTACGACGGAAGTTTTGAAGGGCTCATGACCGCCGTGCTTACCGCGCTGCGGCGGAATGACCACGGCGCGCGCATCGCGCCTGAGAGCAACGGCGAAACAACGCTATTCGATGAAAAAATCGCAATTGCCACACGTAGCGAAGATTCGGACCGTCTTGCCAAGTGGATATCGTCAGCTCTTTCGCCGGAAGTCACGGCCCGGATCTGCCTCGCCTTCCTCTCGGAGATTGAAGGGATGGAAACCGACATATTGCGCTATCTCGAAAAAGGCCGCGCGGTCGGCGCGGGATTCCATCTCGCCCTCGGCGATGAAGCGGTGCTGCGCATACACCGGCTGGTGCACAAAGTCACCAAAGAGCGGCACCGAATGATGGGGCTCGTGCGTTTCTCTTTGCTCGAGAGCGGCGCACTGTACGCACCGATCGAGCCCGATCACAATATCGTGGGGCTCCTTGCGCCGCACTTCGCGCGAAGAATGCCTGAAGAGGACTGGATCATCCACGACCGGCGGCGCGGTATCGCGGCGATCTATCGCCGCGATGCGAAACGGTGGGACATCCATCATGCGGAGGTGAACGGCGATCCGGAGTTTTCGGAAGATGAGGCCGCGTACCGCGAGCTCTGGCGGCAGTACTGCGCGGGAATGGCAATCCCCGACAGGAAAAACCTGAAGCTCCAGCGCCAGTTCATGCCGCGCCGCTACTGGAAATACCTGACAGAGAAGGGAGGGATGTATCCACCCCCGTAAAAAACACAGGCCCTGCGGCATCACGTTCTGTGCATCTCGCTCCACTTAACCGCGATGAAGCCGGAAAAATGTGTATAGCAGTCGCGCCGGACGCACCTTCAGGAGGCGCAAAAATTGTCTTGCATTCACGCTCCTCCGGTTGTATGTTAGAAATGCGATGTCGCGCGGGCAACACCGGTTCACGTTCCCGACTGATCGCATCATATCCAACAACAAGGACCGCATCATGAAATCTTTCAGGGCATTCCATGGCATACTCCTTTCAGCACTCTTCTCGCTCTCATTCGCGTCCATTCCGGTGGCCGCACAGACGGTCACCTTTCAGTATCGCGACTTCATCCCCGCTGACGAGCTGATCTACATCGAGACCGCTCCTGTCAGGAATGTAATCGAAGGAGTTAAAAAGCTGTACCGTGGACTCCGGGGAGAAGGGGGGGATGCCGAGCTTCGCGTCCTCACCGTCATGATGCAGGCGAAACTGGGTTTTAACGTGCTCGAAGCCGGCACCATGGAATCCGCGGGGATCGACACGGCGCGGCCCATCGCTATTTCGGTGAAACAGTTCTCTTCACCCGGGGAGGCCGGAAACGGGCCCGCCCGCCGCAGCGATGCCGCCTTTTTCATCCCCGCGCGCGATTCGCTCGCCCTCTACCGTGCGATGAAGGAGATCATGTCACGGGAAGGCGGCCCGGGAGCGCAGCCCGATCCAAACCTCGTCGAGGAGATCACGAAAGATTCGCTGATGCGCAGCCGCTCATCCAACATTTTCGTTGCCCGCGCGGCGCGCCATATCGTCATCGCGAATTCCGGCGAGCGCGCCGGCAGCATGACCAGGAAGGCATCCCGCCCTATCGGCGCCGAGCCTGGATTTGCCGCGTTCACCGCCTTCGCAGCTAAAACGTACGCCAACAGAAAAGCGGTCTTCTCCTACTACGCCGATCCCGCGAGGCTTCAGGAATCGCTGTTTACCTCGGCTCCTTCGTCTCCCGGTGAAGCGCCCGGGCCGGAAGCAAAGCGCTTCATAGATGAACTCAGGACAAACGCGCTGTGCGAAGGCGGCATCGCGACGATGGATGAAAAGGGCCTCAAGGTCCAGGCCGACAGCATCTTCAAAGAGGGGTATCTTGCCGACAGGAACTCCTTTTACGGAAGGCTTTTCAGCGGAGAGACCCATCCCCTGTCGACAGAAAACATCCAGGGAAGGCCCGCCATTTACGGAAGGCTTCGATTCAACCTCAGGGAGGGGATCGATTTCATAAAACTGGTAGCGCCGAAATTCGGCCCGCAGTACTCCGCGATGATCGCGAATGTCCAGCAGAAGACCGGCAAAAACATCGAGAGCAGCCTCATCAACCTTCTCAACAACAACTACGGCTTCGTCATGGAGCGCTTTCCCTCCGCTCAGGGCCAGGCCCAGCCCGAGCCGTCGCGCTATCTTTTCAGCGCGGGGTATTCCCCTGAAAACGCCGGAACGATCAGGGAGTTCTTCGAGAAGATAGCGGAAAGGGTCACTTCCGAGGACAAAGGGACCCGCTACACCCGGCAGGCTTACGACCGCGGCGCGCTCTGGAAGATCGACACGGAGGTCCGGACACAGACTCCTCACATGCAGACCCAGGAACAGAAAGCGCGGATCGACACCTATTATCTCCTGCTCGGCGAGCGGGAGCTCCTCTTCGGGGCGGACGAATCGCTGTTAAAGGATGCGTCTTCCGGTGAAACGCGCGCCGGCGCCGCTCCCCTTTATCGCCGGCTCTTCGGCGTTTCCAGCGAAACGCGACCTTTCCCGCACCTGCTCTTCCATCTCGACATGAACGCGGTCAGGACATCCATAGGCCGGAGCCCGGCGGCCCTTTTCGCCGCGCCGGTACTTCCCTACATGGAACGGATGGACCGCTTCACCGTCACTTCGCGCATCGTCGAATCGCGGGTCTCGGCGGAATTCAACCTTCTCCTTAAACAGGCAAAAGTGAAGGCGCGTTAAGCGTTACAGGAATCTGATCAACGGCGCGGATAGTATCCGCCTCCCCTTTTTACTTCCGCTCGCGGACGAATTCGGGCACCGGGTAGGTGAGCGGCTTCCCTGAAATCGGGTTTTCCGTCACGACGCAGACGGTGTCGAAGAGGCTTTCGATGTTCTGGTAGGTCATCACCTCCGCCGGCGCTCCGTCAAAAAAAATCTTTCCTTCCTTGAGTGCGACAAGCCTGGTGCAGTATTCAGCGGCAAGGTTGATATCGTGAAGCACCGTGACGATCGCGGTGCCCTGGCGGTGGAGCCGATAGAGCATGTCCATGATGCGAACGGCATGGGTGATGTCGAGGTGGGATACGGGCTCGTCGAGGAGCATCACGCCGCTTGCCTGCGCGAACGCCCGTGCCACGTGCGCGCGCTGGAGCTCCCCGCCGGAAAGCATGGTGAGCGGGCGGTCCGAGAGGTGCGCGACATCGGCCGCCGCAAGCGCCTCGTCAATCTTCGCCCGGTCTGTCAATGATTCGGGCGCCCAGAGCCGCTGATGCGGGAAGCGCCCCATCGCCACGTACTCGCGCACGCGAAACGGCGGCACCTCCTCTGCGAACTGGTGCACCACGCTGATCTCCCGCGCGAGGTCCTTTTTCTGATACGACCCGAGGTCGCGCCCGCGGTAGAAGACAGTTCCGCGCCGCGCGGGAAGATAGCCGCGCATGAGGCGCAGCAGCGTGCTCTTGCCCGCGCCGTTGGGCCCGATGAGCGCGATGAACTCGCCGTGCCCGACCTCGAGGCTCACCTCCCCGAGCACGTCAACACCGCGGTAGCCGGTAACGGCGTTTTCGAGACGGAATATGCTCATGCGCGATCCCCCCTGCGGATGAGCACGATGAGGAAAAAGAGCCCCCCGACAAAGCCTGTTATGATGCCGGCGGGTATCTCGAACGGCGGTGCGAGCGCGCGCCCGACCGTATCGGAAAGCATCAGGAAAAATCCGCCGCCGAGCATCGCGGCGGGAAGGAGCCGCCTGTGCCCCGCGCCGACGAGATAGCGCATCGTGTGCGGCACGATGAGCCCGACAAACCCGATCACTCCCGCGAGTGAGACGGCGAGCGCGGTCAGAAGCGAGGCAGTCCAGAAGAGGTTCATTACGTCGCGCCGCCTCACCCCGAGCCCTTCGGCGAACTCGTCGCCGAACGACATGATATCGAGATGGCGGCAGTACAACAGGGCGATGCCGATGAGCGCGAGCGCGACCGGGCCCATCCTGACAATGCTTTCGTAGCGGGCGAGGGATATATCCCCCATGAGCCAGAGGATCGCGCGGTGGACATACTCCGCCCTGCTCAGCGCGAAGATCAGAAGTACCCCCGACGAGAGAATGAAGCTCAGCGCGACGCCGGCAAGCACGAGCGCGGCGCTCGAAAGGCCACGGGCGCGCGCCGCGGCATAGATGACGGCGATCGTGATCGTGCTTCCCGCGAAGGAAAAAAGCGCGATGAACGGATACGGGAGCGAGAACGCCACCGCGATCGTCGCGCCCACCGCGGCTCCGCCGGAAACTCCCGTGGTGTACGGATCGGCCAGGGGATTTCTCATCACCGCCTGGAATATCGTCCCGCTCACCGAAAGCGAAGCGCCTATGATGAAGGCCATGAGCGCGCGCGGGAGGCGTATCGCGAGAAGAATGCGGTACTCGTCAGGCAAAGCGCCGCCATGAAGCACTGCGGCAATTTTTGCGGGAGAGAGGAACACCGGACCAACACAGACGCTTACGAGCGTGATGGCGGCGCCGGCGCAGAGAAGGACGGTCCATCGCAGGGCGTTATTCATCGCAGGCGCCTCCGCCCGCAAGCATGGCGCGCACCTCGGCGATCGAAGCGAGGTAATCGGCTGGCGTGTAGTACGGGACGTGGTCCACGCCGATCGAATGGACGGCGGCGCGCACCGCGCCGTGTAGTCCGTACATGCCTGAGAAAAACTCAGGCGCGCCGGGAATGATCGAGAGGATGACGCGGGGGGATGTTGCGATGAGCAACTCGGCCGAAACGATCGGATAAGCGATCCCGATCCTGCCCACGACATTGCGCCCTCCCGCGTCGGCGATGATCCGGCTGATATACGAATCGCCGGACGCGGCGATGAGCGGCCGATGCGATATGATAAAGGCCACCGGGCATCTATCCGCACCCGCTTTCAAACGATCGCGCTCGCGCCGGTACTTCTCTATTTTATCCTCAGCCGTTCTTTCCATGCCGAGCAGCCTCCCGAGCGCGAGATAGTTCGCGCAGATGGCCTCAAAATCCCTGTTTTTCAGAAAGCTCACCGTGCGTATGCCGAGTGCCTTCAGCCGGTCGAGGTGCTGCACGGCGTTGTCCTCCTCCGAGGCGATCACCAGGTCGGGGCGCAGAAGCGCGATCGTCTCGATCGAGGGCTGGATGATCGTACCCACGACCGCCGACTTTTTATCCGGCTGCGGGCAGTACGAGGTCACGCCGACAAGCAGGTTTCCGGCGCCAAGGTCGATCACCTGGCGGGTGAGCGACGGAGAGAGCGAGATGACGCGCTCTGCGTGGACTTCGCGCGCACCGGTCTCCGCCGCATTCCATTCCGACAGAAATAGAAGCGGGACGACAACTACGAGCGCCGCGGATATCACGGCAGAGAATATCCCCTGGAATTTCATCGATACCTCATAAAGCGGGAATACAGCGGCGCGCCTGAAAGCGCAATGAAAAATTATTCACCGGAGGACCGGATGGATGAAAAAGCGGCGGTCGCCGGCGATTTGCGTCTGTCGAAAAAACAGAAAGGATCAATATCTTTGAACACATCAAGTCCCGAACTGTGCACAACCGCGGGACATCCGCCGCACACGGGACGGATTTGGCAGGAGCGGCACGCCTCGCTTCCGCGTCGGTAGCGCGCCGCCTGCTCCGATTCATAAATTGCGGCAAGGCTCTGCTCGCGGATATTGCCGATGAGCGAAGGAAATTTCCTGCACGCATGCACCTCTCCGTCCGGAAGGAGCGCGACAAAATTGAACGCTGCGCCGCATCCGTATCCGGCACATCCGCCGAAAAAATCCTCTCCGCGCTCGAACTTCAGGATATTGAAAAGGTTATCTTTCATTCCCATGATCGGGTTTCCCTCCGACGCCTCCAGATACGCCTCAAGCAGCGAAGCATATTCTTCCGCCGGCGGAACGGCCAGCGATGATCCCTCCCCCACTCTGGAAAGCCGATTGAACATGAACTCGTCAGCCCTGTCCCTGAGCGCTTCGGCGAGCGGCAGCACCTGCGCCAGGTTGTCACGGGTCAGCGTCAGCATCACGATTGAGGTCACCGCGTGCTCTTTCAACAGATCGAGGAAATTCATCACGCGGTCAAAATGTCCTTCGCCCCGCATGTAATCGTTGTGCGCGCGAAGGCCCTCGAGACTCACCTGATAATAAGCGGGCATCTGTATCGACACGATCCGCCCGACGATCTCTTCTGACGCGGGGTTGCCCAGGACTGCCGTGTAAAAGCCCCGTTGGGCCGCACCGCTGTAGAGCTCAAAAAAATCAGGATGCATGAGAGGGTTCCCGCCGGTAAACGACACCTGGCCCCTGACATGATACTCGCGGCAGAATGAATAAAGATCGTCAAGCACGCGCAACCCCTCATCGCGCGTCAGCGGCGAGCGGCGGCTCCTGTCGTAACAGTGCCGGCAGTGCAGATCACATGCCTGAGTGATGTGCCATTGCAGCGTGAAAAACGTCGATTCGTAACGGGCGGGATCGGTTATCAGCGGAAACGAAACGGCCGCGGCATCACGTCGGATACGAGTCGCCGGTTTGAGTAGAATTCCTTTCTCGCACGCGGCATCGACAACCCTCCCTATCATGGAAAGGGAAAGCCCCGTTTCGCGCGACACCTCGCGAGGGTCAAGATTTTCCGCAACGAATTTCAGCGCGAGAAGGATCTCGCCCGTGGCGGATACTACTCTCGTTTCGCCGTCGCGCGACGCGCACCAGATGAGCAGCGATTCGCCCCCTTCCTCCGGTTCGCGGATAGGACCTTTTTCATCCCCGAAAAACGTCCAGAGATTTCTCCACGCGCACTCATGAAGCGCCACAGTTGGATTGATGGTGATCTCTTCAACGCGCGATGGAATGTCGTCTGCTTTTTTGCGCGCATGAAAAGCCAGAAGCTCAAGGCGGGCAAGCTCCGGAATGAAGCCCGGCGGAGCACCATCCGCCGCGACGAGCAGATCGGGAAATGATTCCTGACTGCAATCATCTCCCGATCCCTCCACTACGCGGGCGAGGAAATCCGGCGCGATCATTGAACATGACCGCGAATATATTTTTTTAATGTTTTCCAGATGAGCGTGCATACCGCAACCGTGATCTTCCCGTCCGTTATACTTTACAGCGGGACCGTCCCGATATCGGAACGATCCGTGGAAAAAGTAGTGCAGACCGCACTACTTGGCCCCGCCTCAACCGCTTTTCCCTTTTGTCTGGGACTTGTCGGTTTTTTCAGTACCACCGGTACCGTGGCTACCGCTTCATCCGCTGCCCGCCTTGTCGGTGCTCCCGGCACCGGGCTTCTGGCCGCCTCATCCGCAGCCGATGCCCGAGCAGTCGGATACCGTAATGCCCAGCGCGAGGATGCTTGCGATGCTCATCCCCGCCAGCAGCTTCTTTAACGCGCCGGTATCCATGGACACATCCTCCTCTTAAATTTCAGCGCACGCGCCGGTATAAACCGGAAGCGGTTTATACTCTTGTAACGTATTCATCATCCATGGAGCGATCAACTATTATCTATAATAATATATTTATTGATGTTATTTTTTAATACATTAAATATCAGGATATAGATATTCACAATATTGATAAATAAACGCCACGGGCTATTCCGGACAGGTACGGCCCGGCAGATTCGAGCCTGTAGCATTTACCCATATCAAACGCGGGGATTTCGATCTGAAGGATATTTACGTTTTGAACACAGAGACGCGCGGCGAAGCAGTCAATGGCTTTTAATGGCAGGCAGTTCCCGTCCCGCTCACCTGGCTACAAACCCCATCACACCGTTCATCACCATCTCGGCGGCAAGCGCCGCGAGCACGAGGCCGGTGATCTTACTGAGGATGGTAAGCCCCTGTTTGCCGAGAAGGCGCTCCACCGCGGCGGAAAGGAAGAGCAGGACGCCCACACAGGCGATCGCGCAGAGAAGCCCCGCGACCCCCGTCGCGATTTCACGCGCCGTACCGAGCCCCACGCCCATGACAAGGAGCGCTCCCGTTGTGGCCGGCCCCACCGCGATAGGTATCGCAAGCGGCACCACCGAGACATCCTCGTCGGCACCGGAGGCCTCCGCGCCGTTCCCCCCTCTCACCAGAGTGATCGAAGAAAGGAAGAGCAGGATGCCGGTCCCTATCCTGAAAGAGTTGAGCGTGATGCCGAAGACCTCGAATATCTGGTTGCCGATTAGCAGCAGTATCACGCATACGACAACGATCGCAAGCGTCACGCGCACGGCGATACGCCTTCGCCCCGACTCGCCCATCCCCCTTGTCATTGAGAGAAAGCTGGTCAGAAGAAAGAACGGCGTCAGGAGAAAGAAAAACTTGACAAAGGTGTTGATAAATAGTTTCAGCATACGCGAGTTGTAGCATCATGCGAAATTGAATCAAGCTTTTTTCATTTCCCTCACATCCTGACGGTCATGCCTGCAAGTACTGAATAATCTGTTTCAGGTCCGGTAAGGGCCTTTTTGAACCCGCAATCGATATCAAGATTTTCAGAGAGCGAATAGATCAGCCCTCCCAGCGCGGAAGCGGCCGGTATATCCGAATCACGGTCCGAATTTCTCTCCATACCAAGATTGGCGACAACCGACAGGCCTTCTAAGATCTCGCAGCTTGCGGCAAAAGAAAACAGCCAGATATTTTTTCTGCGCGCGTCAACATCCGACTCCAATTTATACTCATTTCTGTGCCAGCCTGCGTTAAAATGGAAGGCGAGATGATTCGCTTCATATGAAGCGAGAAATAAAAAGCTGTATGAGGTGCGCCCGTTCCCTAGGCCTCTTTCCTCATCTCCTGAGGGGAGCATGATCCCGGGCTTCATCGCCAAACTCAGGTCTCCGATCTCAAAAAACCTCCATTTGACCTCAAACACCGCATCCGTTATCCCTTTTTCGGAAGTCACTACTCCGCCCTGTTCCGTTTCGATAACCATGTAGGAGAGGCTGTATACCAGATCCATGGTATCCGCCAGACCGATGGACAAAACCGGATAGGTCGGCACTTCAAACGTTTTAGTCCTGACACCGTCTTCCCTGTCCTCCCCGTACTCGCCCGTCAGCTCAAGCTGGATTTTCCATCTACCCACCGTACCGGTGTCGTCTGTCATCATCGGGTGCGCCGCGAAAGCAACACCCCCGAACAACAGCAGTATCATTACCGCAGGATATAACCGCATTGGATTCCTCCTTAACATAATCTATTGCAAAAAAAGGGCGTGAGAAAACACTTCAAAATGAAGAGTTCACTCACGCCCTCACTTCCCGGCTCAACACGCCGGACCGTAGGAACTGCATCCTTTTAATCAGATGTCATTGCATCTCGGCCAGAATACGAAGAAGCTTTTTTCGCAGCGCTTCGAGCTGTTTTGATTTAAAAGCTTTCCGGGATTCTTCCAGCGCCTCGATCGTCTCCAGGAGTGTCGTCCTGAGACACCGCTCATGAGGACACCCCGGAAGACACCGCTTCAAAAAAGATGGCGTTTCACCATCTCCCCGGCTTTCAAGAATTAGCCTGTGCTCATCAAGCCGCGTCTGAATATCGTTCAGGCTTTTAATCATGAGATCATTGATCGTCATACAACGTTTCTCCCGCTCATAATGCCACAATAGCTCGGCCGGGTGTTTGCGTCAAGAATAAATTAGTTATATCTAACTTATTTAGGCATAACTCATTCAGCGGCCTGCTTTCCTGCGCCCGAATATTTGTATTGCTTTTCATCCCGCACCGGATGATTATTATCCTGCCGTAAAGAGCATATTCAGGGCGAAACGCCGCACGCGCCCGTCTTCACGCAACACGCAGGAGTTGATCCATGAAAAAACGTTTTTTTGTCATTGACGGACACGCCCTCTGCTACAGGGCCTATTACGCGTTCATCAAAAACCCTCTCACCAATTCGAGCGGCCAGAACACCTCGGCGATTTTCGGCTTTGCGCGGATGCTCCTGAAACTCATCGCCGAGCAGAAGCCGGACTACCTTGCCGTCGCCTTTGATCCTCCGAAGAAAAGCTTCCGATTCGAGCTCTATCCCGAATACAAGGCAAACCGCGTCAAAATGCCCGACGAGCTGCGCACACAGATCGAGGAGATCAAAAACATGGTGGGGGCTCTCGGCATTCCGAAACTCGAGGAAAGCGATTTCGAGGCTGACGATGTACTGGGCACACTGGCGAAACGGTTCGCCTCCGAAGAGACCGAGGTCGTCCTTGTCACCGGCGACAAGGACGCCTACCAGCTCGTCGGGGAACATGTATCGATCTACGCCGCGAAAAAAGGGATCACCGAGTACGAGATGATGGATGCCGCCTCGGTCACCGAAAAGCTCGGCATCACCCCGGACCGGGTGATCGACTACATGGCGATCACCGGAGACACCTCCGACAACGTGCCCGGCGTGAAAGGGATCGGCGAGAAGGGGGCGCAGAAGCTCATCGCCGAGTTTTCATCGCTTGACGCGGTTTACGCGGGGATCGACCGGGTCACCGGCAAACAGCGCGATCTGCTCCTCGCCGGCAAAGAAAGCGCCTACCTGAGCCGCGATCTGGTAACCATCCGCACCGACATCCCGCTCCACTTCGCGCTCGACCAGGCGGCCTTCACGGGCATCAGCCGCGCCGCGGCCCGCGACTACTTTCAGCGGCTCGAGATGAATTCCATCGTACAGGACTTTTTTCAGGGCGAGGAGCCGAAGGGACAGGGATCGGTCAGCGATGAGAAGGAGTACCATACCGTCACGAATGCCGACGAGCTGCGGGAAGTCGTAAAAGCCATCCGCGAGGCGGGATACGTATCCGTCGATACCGAGACCACCTCCGTCAACCCGGTCGAGGCCGACCTCGTCGGAATATCGCTCTGTGTCCGCGAGCGCGCGGGATGGTATATCCCCGTCCACGAGGCCACGCTTTTCAGCGGAGGCGGCATGCCGAAGGAGGAAGCGCTCGCGATCCTCGCTCCCGTACTGGAGGACGGCTCCATCCGAAAGATCGGCCAGAACCTGAAATACGACATCATCGTGCTTCGCGGGTGCGGCGTGGAAGTGAAGGGGCTTTCGTTCGACACGATGATCGCCTCGTACCTGCTCAATCCATCTGAACGCAATCACAACCTTGACGACATGGCGGACCGTTTCCTGAATTACAAAACCATCACCTACGAAGAGCTCGCCGGCAAGGGGAAAAACGCCGTGCCGATCACCGAGATACCGGTCGAGCGCGTCGCCGAATACGCGATCGAGGACGCCGACGTTACCTACCGGCTTTCGCGCGTGCTCGAACCGAAGCTCGCGGAGGAAAACCTGACGAAGCTTTTCACCGATGTCGAAGTGCCGCTCGTGGAGGTGCTCGCCGATATGGAGTGGAACGGCGTGAAGATCGATTCGGCATATTTCGCAAAGCTCTCGCGCGAAAACGGAGAGCTGCTCGCGAAAACCGAAGATCAGATTCACAAAACAGCCGGCGGAAAGTTCAACATCAACTCGACGCGCGAGCTTTCGCAGGTGCTCTTCGACAAGCTCGGACTGAAGCCGGTGAAAAAAACGAAGACCGGTTTCTCCACCGACATCCAGGTGCTCGAGGAGCTCAAAGGGCGCCACGAGATCATCGACCACCTGATCTCCTACCGCACGCTGTCAAAGCTCAAGAGCACCTATATCGACACGCTGCCGACGCTGATCTCACAGAAGACGGGGCGGATACACACTTCGTACAACCAGACGATCGTGGCCACGGGACGGCTCTCATCGTCGTCACCCAACCTCCAGAACATCCCTGTGCGCGACGAATTCGGCCGGAAGATCCGCAGGGGCTTCGTTCCGGAAAAGGGACACCTGCTCATGTCCGCCGATTATACGCAGATCGAGCTGCGCATCGCCGCGCACCTCTCGGGCGACGAGAACATGATCCGCGCGTTCAGGGAGGGGATCGACATCCACGCCATGACGGCCGCGTCGGTCTTCGGCGTGGAGATGGGCGGCGTGACGCCCGACATGCGGCGCCAGGCGAAGATCATCAACTTCGCCACGATCTACGGGGTATCACCGTTCGGCCTTTCCCAGCAGGCCGACATCGGAATGCGCGAGGCGGCCGAATTTATCCGCAAATATTTCGAGACCTATCCGGGATTTAAAAAATTCATTGACGATACGATCGCCTTCGCCCGCGAACACGGATACGTGCAGACGCTCCTCGGGCGGAAGCGGCGGCTGCCCGAGATCAACTCGACAACCTCTTTCCGGCGGGAAGGAGAGGAGCGCGTCGCCATCAACACGCCGATACAGGGCACCTCGGCCGACCTTATCAAAATCGCGATGATCCGCATCCACCATGAAATAAAAAAGAGAAAACTCGCTTCGCGCATGATCCTGCAGGTGCACGACGAGCTCGTCTTCGAATCACCCGAGAGCGAACGCGACCAGATCGAGACAATCGTGCGTCATGAAATGGAACACGCGCTTGAACTGCGCGTGCCGGTGACCGTCGATGTGGGATGGGGGAAGAACTGGGAAGAGGCTCACTGACCGAATTTTTTCTGCACGCGCCCGACGAACCCTTTGAACTCCTTGAGGTGGGTGCCGATGAAGACGGAAGAATAGACGGTGATCACCAGGCCGAGTACGATGTTGAGCGGGACTTCAAGGCTGCCGCCGAAATGCCCTTCGAGCCAGACGCGCGGATCGTTGAACTGTATGAGCACCAGGCTCGCGATGATAAGGATCTCTCCCGACATCCAGTTGAAAAGCGACATGCTGCGCCCGTAGGTCGTGGCGGAGAGCCTGATCATCCGCATTACGCCGTCGCCCATATCACGCGGCATCACAACCCCGGACACATCGCCCAGCGAATGGAAGGTTTGTGAAAGCGAGCGAACCTCGTTTCTGCATTTCGCGCAGTGCGCGAGATGGAGCCTCAGTGCAAGCGGCAACCGCTCCTGCTGGTCAAGATCGAGAAACCGGGCAATCGCTTTTTCACACCGCATGATATTCCTCCACTATTGTCCCCTTCAGCGCGTCGCGAAGCATCCGTTTCGCGCGGGACACGTGCGATTTGATCGTGTTCACCGGGAATCCGGTAACCTCACTTATCTCGCCATACGACAGCTGATAGAAAAAGTAAAGGTCGACGCACACCCTGTATTTCTCGGGAAGCTCTGCGACCGCACGAGCGAGCAGCTTCCTCACTTCATCCTTTTCCTGTGCTTCCTCGATCGATTCCTCTGAATCGCACACCCACGACTCGGCAAGGCTTTCAGTGGGGCGTTTCCCTTTTACGGCATTTATACCGTAGTTGTAGGCCAGACGCACAAGCCAGTAGTAGAATTTCGCGTCCCCTCGGAAAGAGCCGAGACGGTCGAAGGCCCTGATGAAGACCTCCTGCGTAAAATCCGAGGCATCATCAGCGTTTTTATGGAACATCAACCCCATCGAGAAAATCCGCTTCTGATACCTTTCTACTATGATCCGATAAAGATCTACGTCTCCCCGCAGCACCTTCAGAACAATGTCTTCATCGGCAGACCGGGGGTTATTCATCTCTCTTCTTGTCTAGTACCATCTTGATAATATAATAAATCACCAGGCTCGCGCCAACCGAGAGCGGTATGACCCCTCCCAGAAGCCCGTAACTGACTCCGGCCTTCAGATAAAAGAATATCACCATCCCGAGCCCGAGGCCGGTAAGCACAAGGCCGGTGAGAAGCGCAAAGCTGTCAAGGTCGAAACGCTCGATGACGCGCTGAAATGTCCCCTTCTCTATCATAAGCGTTTTCATTTTATAATTCCAGAAAAGATAAAAGAATATAACGGCGCTCCCGAATACGATCCCCACAATGGGAATGATCGAAATGATTATCTGAACGGCTACTGACGGCGTATTCATGCCACCTTCCTCCGTGGATTTTTTTAAAATGGTAACCGGAAATACTGCCACCGTCAATCCTCTTTTTATCTCCACGCCACTCTGTAAGACAGGCGCGAAAAGGATATGGTTGCAAAAAAGGAAGTATCAGCAGAAAAACCGGTATATGAGGAGCCCCATAAGCGTACAGATAAGCAGGATACCAACCGCTCCGGCCAGCAGCATCTTCCTGTCCGTCTCGGGAGCGATGCGCGCCCGTTCGCGCGCCTCTTCCATGATATCGTCCGGGACCATTCTGTGCGCGAGCCACACCGCGCCGGCAAGAATCACCAGATCGTCAACGAGCCCGAGCACCGGTATGAAATCAGGAATAAGATCGATGGGGCTCGCGAGATAGACCACGACGAGCGCAAGGAGGATTTTCGGCCACAACCCGAGCCGCGGATCGCGATACGCGTAACAGATCGCCATCGCCTCCCTTTTTGCCGCGCCTGATTTTTCCCGTAATCTTTCAATCATTCCGCACGTCCGAACAAAAAAGGCGGGGAACACATCCCCCCGCCTTTTTTTCGTTGCAGCGCCGCGAACAGAAAATTACTTCGCGTCGATCCACTTCATCATCTTGCGCAGCTCTTTGCCGACCTGCTCGACCCTGGCGTTCTGCTGGATACGCTTCATCGCCCTGAAATGCGGGCGGCCCGCCTGGTTTTCGAGGATCCAGTTGCGCGCGAAGGTGCCGTCCTGTATCTCCCCGAGTACCTTCTTCATCTCTTTGCGCGTTTCATCCGTGATGATGCGCTTTCCGATCATGTAATCGCCGTACTCGGCGGTGTCGGATACCGAATAGCGCATGTAGTTGATCCCGCCCTGATAGAAGAGGTCAACGATGAGCTTGAGCTCATGGAGGCACTCGAAGTAGGCGATCTCGGGCTGGTATCCCGCCTCGACGAGCGTGTCAAATCCCGCCTTGACCAGCTCGGAAGCGCCGCCGCAGAGCACGCACTGCTCGCCGAAAAGGTCGGTCTCGGTCTCTTCCTTGAAGGTAGTCTCGATCACTCCCGCGCGCGTCGCGCCGATCCCCTTTGCGTAAGCGAGGGCGATCTTCTTGGCGTGGCCGGTCGTGTCGTTCTCGACAGCGATGATCGCGGGAACGCCCGCGCCCTTGACGTATTCGCTGCGCACCAGGTGGCCGGGGCCCTTCGGCGCGACCATGATGACATCGACATTGGCCGGAGGCACGATCTGTCCGAAATGGATATTAAAGCCGTGAGAGAACACGAGCGTCTTGCCCGCCTTCATGAACGGCTTCACGTCGTTCTCGTAGAGCATCGCCTGCACATGGTCCTGGGTCAGGATCTGGATGAGGTCGGCCTTCTCCGCCGCTTCCTTTGCCGATACCGGCTTGAAGTTGTGGGATTCCGCAAGCTTGTAGTTATCGCTCCCCGGAACTTCAGAAACGATCACGTTCAGGCCGCTGTCGCGGAGGTTCTGCGCCTGGGCGTGCCCCTGGCTGCCGTAGCCTATGATGGCGATTATTTTGTCGCTCAGCGCGTTCAGGTTTGCGTCGTTGTCGTAAAACATCTGTGCCATTACTTGTCTCCTTGTTTTATATTTGATTCAGCCGCGCCTGCATTTCCGCCCTTTTCACGCAAAGCGAAGGATCGCATATCGCAACGACCGGTTTCTTCCTTAAGGGGCGCGGGCCGGCAACACATACCCTGCACTACCATATCTTTTATTCTTTCGAGAGGGATATTCTCCCCGTCCTGATAAGCTCTTTGATCGCGTAAGGCCTTACGAGCTCGATGAAATTCTCCACGTTACCGGGATCGCCGGTGACTTCGATAGTAAGCGTCTTTTTTGATATATCGACTATCTTGCCTCCGAAAATCTCGACGAGCTGGTATATCTCGGGACGTTTCGAGGGCTGAGCGGTTATCTTGACGAGCACAAGCTCCCGTTGCACCGACGAGCCCTGGAGGTGGTCGGAAACCTTGATGACATCGATCAGCTTGTTGAGCTGCTTTTTGACCTGCTCGATGATCCTGTCGTCGCCGCGGACGACGATCGTCATGACGGATACATCCTCCTGCTCGGTTTCACTGACGGCGAGGGAATCGATATTGTATCCGCGCGCCGAAAAGAGGCCCGCCACGCGGGCAAGCACTCCTGACTTGTTTTCGACCCTGACCGATATCACATGCTGGCTCATACTAACTCCACCGTAATCATTTCTTTCACCGATTTCCCCGCGGGGACCATCGGATACACATTCTCCTCGCGATCGACCTGGAAATCAAGTACAATCGGCCTGTCGGTTATATCGAGCGCGGCGCGGATCGCGTTCTCGACTTCGGATTTTTCCGTGACGCGGATACCCGCCGCGCCGTAGGCGTCGGCGAGCTTGATGAAGTCCGGCTGGAAATTCATGCAGGTGTGGGAATACCGCTTGTCCCAGAAAAGCTCCTGCCACTGCCTCACCATGCCGAGGAAGCAGTTGTTGAGTATCGCGATGATGATCGGAAGCCGGTGCTGCACCGCCACGATCATCTCCTGGATGTTCATCTGTATCGAGCCGTCGCCGGCGATGTCGATCACCCGCCTGTCGGGACGCGCGAGCTGCGCGCCGATCGCCGCGGGAAAGCCGTATCCCATCGTCCCGAGACCGCCCGACGAGATAAAGGTGCGCGGCTCCGTGTAATCGTAGAACTGCGCCGCCCACATCTGGTTCTGCCCCACTTCGGTGGTGATGATCGCCTCGCCCTTCGTAAGCTCATAAAGCTTCTGCACCACGTACTGCGGCTTGATCACCTTGTCGCTGTCGCGATAGGTGAGCGGATTTTTCTCCTTGAGGGCCATGAGCTTTCCGACCCATTCGGAGATTTTCGGGGGCTTCACGATGGCGTTCATCTCGTGCAGTATCCTTTTGCAGTCGCCGATGATCGGCACGTCGACCTGCACGTTCTTTTTCACCGACGAAGGGTCGATATCGATATGGATCACCTTCGCCTGCTGCGCGAACTCCGAGACCTTGCCGGTGACACGGTCGTCGAACCGCGCGCCCACCGCGATGAGGAGGTCACACTCGTGCACGGCCAGGTTCGCGTAACAGGTCCCGTGCATCCCGAGCATCCGCAGCGAAAGCGGATCGGTCTCCGGGAAAGCGCCCAGTCCCATGAGCGTGGTGGTGATCGGAATGCCTGTCTTCTTTACAAACTCGCGCAGCTCCTTCGCCGCGTTCGAGAGGATCACGCCGCCGCCGGAATAGATGACGGGGCGCTTTGCCGATTCTATAAGCGCGCACGCCCGCTGGATCTGGCCCGAGTGCCCCTCATAGACAGGTTTGTATCCTCGAAGCGAAACCGAATCGGGATAGACGAATTTCGTTACCGATTTCGATATATCGACCGGCACGTCGATGACCACGGGGCCGGGACGCCCGCTTGATGCGATATAGAACGCCTCCTTGATTATGCGCGCAAGATCGTTGATATTCTGGACCAGATAATTGTGCTTGCAGATCGGCCTCGTGATGCCGGTTATGTCGGCCTCCTGAAACGCGTCGTTGCCGATCATTTCGGTCGAAACCTGTCCGGTGATGACGACCAGCGGCACCGAGTCCATATTGGCGGTCGCGATGCCGGTCACAAGGTTGGTCGCGCCCGGGCCAGATGTAGCGATAACCACTCCCACTTTCCCCGAGGCGCGCGCGTAGCCGTCGGCCGCGTGCACCGCACCCTGCTCGTGCCTGGACAGGATGAACTTGAACGGCGCGTTGAAGAGGTGGTGAAAGATCGGAATAACCACGCCGCCGGGATATCCGAACATGCATTCGACCCCTTCCTTCTTCAGACTTTCAACGATTATTTCTGCTCCTGAAATCTTCAAGGCAAAACCTCAACGTACGGTAGATTTACATACATCTTTTTTTAACCAATTATACCACGCGGCGCGTTACTTTCTGTAAATTAATACACTCGCCGCCGTTACCGATCCGGATACGCCTTCATAAAGATAGGTTCGCGGAAAATAGGGCCGGCACTGTTTCAAGCGGGGCGGCATCGGACCAACATGAAAAGGGTATTCATTCAAAATCACGAAGAACCCCATATTCATCTGTGTCTTCAAACCGGCGCTGTCAAGAATTTTTTTCACAGCCCTCATCCTGTAGCAGTTAAATGTTGGTGATATAACCAGAATCATCCTGTCATTTCGAAGAAGCGTAGCGACTGAGAAATCTGTTTTTATGCAATAGATGAGACTTCTCACATTCGTTCGAGATGATAGTATATGCGTATCACCCCTGAAATCATGCTGCCACCCTGCATCCCGCAAAAATCCGCCCTCGGGACACTTTCTCCTATTTTCGGAAAAAAATTCAGCACAGATCACCGTAAATGACGGTAACAAAACAGGTTTTGGGCTATCTTATATAAAACTCATATCGGTGAACAGGGCGGATAGTATCCACACTTCCCCCCGAAAGTCTTGACAGGACGGAGCAGGGTTATACAATCACGATAATCCGCGACTGGCGGACCACCGATTAAAATCTGTGATTAAATGAGGAGTTTAAGAATGCTGAAACGAATAGGATTGTTTTTGCTGACAAACCTTCTGGTAGTGCTTACCGTGGGCCTGATCATGAACCTCGTGCTGCCGGCCCTCGGCATACGGCCTGAGGGGATCATCGGTCTTGCCATTTTCTGCGGCGTGTTCGGTATGGTCGGCGCGTTCATTTCGCTTGCTATCAGCCGGTGGATAGCCAAGCGCGCGTACGGCATCGAACTGATCGACAGTTCGTCGCAGGACTACAACGACCGGGAACTCTATGAGATGGTCGCGCGGCTCTCCCGCCAGGCGGGTCTTCCCGCGGTCCCCGAGGTGGGGATATATCAATCTGACGAGCCCAATGCCTTCGCCACGGGCCCCACGAAGAAAAGATCGCTCATCGCCTTCTCGACCGGCCTCCTTCAGGGAATGAGCAAACAGGAAGTCGAGGCGGTCGCCGGACACGAGATCACGCACATCACCAACGGCGACATGGTGACGATGACGCTTCTGACCGGTATCGCAAACGCCCTTGTGATGTTCCTGGCGCGGATAATCGCCTACGCGATCGACACGTTCCTCAAAGGCGAAGACGACCGCGGCGGCCTCGGTTATTTCGGCTACATCATGGTCGTCATGCTGCTCGAGACGGTGCTCATGCTTCTCGCCTCCATACCGCTCGCGGCCTTTTCACGCTGGCGTGAATACCGGGCCGATGCCGGTTCGGCGAAGATCACCTCACCGCGCGCCATGGCGGCGGCGCTTCAGCGGCTCGGTGACATGTCCGGAATGCCCACGCCGCGCGACTCGTATGCAATGGCAAAGATCAGCTCCAGCCGAAGGGTAAGCCTCTGGGCCACGCACCCCTCCATCGAGGACCGGATCGCGCGCCTTCAGGCGATGTAAAAACGGCATCCTCGATACGACGACGGCCTCCGGAAATCGGAGGCCGTTTTATGCTCACCCGCAGACATAAAAGCCCGCAGGCCGTCACCCCTGATATTCCTCGATCTCGCGGTTGAAATCAACGACCAGCGCGACAAGTTTCTGTGAGTCGACAACCATCTCCCCGGCCCCCATCGAATTCTCCTGCGCGAGCTTGTTTATTTCGGACATCGCCTTCGTGATTTCATCGATCGCGCTTTTCTGCTCTTCCGTCGCGATGGCGATCTCCTCCGAGCGGCGGCGCAGCTCCTCGGTGCTGTCGTTCACCATTTTATTCGATTCCTTCTGCCTGTCGGTATGCTCCACAAGCGTCTTGATCTTTGCGTCGATGGAATCGACCCCCTCGATGATCGTGCTGATGATTCCGACCGCGGCGTTCACCCCCGCTATCCCTTTCTGGATCTCGGTGTCGTTTGTCCTGATGAGCAGCTCAATGTCTTTCAGGCTTACCGACGTGCGGTCGGCGAGTTTGGATATCTCATCGGCAACAACGGCGAACCCGCGCCCCGCGTCCCCGGCGCGCGCCGCCTCAATCGCCGCGTTGAGCGAAAGGAGGTTTACCTGGTCGGATATATCATGAATGATTCCCAGAATGTTGGTCATCTCGAGCGAACTCTCGCCGATCTTTTTCATCCCCTCGCTCATCGACACGAGCGACTTCTCGCCGGAAAGCGCCCTTCCCGCGACCAGGTCGGTCTCACGAAGCGTTTCAGCAATAATTTCGTTCACGCTCTGCGTAACCAGGGAGAGCCCGTCCAGCACGTCCACCAGCCGCTTCTGGCTTTCCCCCTGCCCTTTCGCGATATCCGCCACACTGTCGACGCCCGCCGCTATTTCCTCGATGCTCGCGGTAACTTCCTCGATCGCAGCCGCCTGCTGCTTGGTGTTGTCGGATACGATCTCCAGACGGGACGACACCGACTGTATTCCATCCTTCACCTTACCCGACCCGTTGCTGAGCGTATTGCGGATAAAGGTGTTCTGCCTGGCGCTGCGATCGGCCTCGCTCCTGGCGATATCCGCGTTGCGCTGGAATATCCTCATGATCAGAAAGCCGATCAGAAATGTGAACGCCAGCGCGAAGGTCGTATCGATAAAGGCAAGCATCACCACCTTTCTGTAGCCGGGCGTATTGACGCCCAGCTGGGATACAAACACGCCACCGTTGACGAGAAGAAAAAAAACCGTAACAAGCGAGAGGAACCCCTTCGTGCTGAAAATGACGCACATCACCACGCAGGCGTAGAGAAAATAACTGTACGAGCTGTAAAGCAGCTGCGGCTCCACCACGATATGAAGGAGAAACCCGCCCGCCACGACAAGCGAGGCAATGGAGATAAATATGTTCGCCGCGCTCAGGTACTTTCCCTTTTTCAGGTACAGAAGGCTCACAAAAAAACCGACGGAGAAAAAGCCGGCCACCTTTATCATGATGAGGAATGTTTTGAACTCTGTCAGGAGCGTACTCAGCGTCAGAAGGACGATCATGAGGAAGGTCGCCGACTCGAAAACAAGGAGGAGCTTTGAACGCGCCTGCGTGAGGTAGTCAGATTCGGCGTATTCACTGAGAAAGTAATTCATATATCTTCCCATCATAACATGCCTCTCAAAGATAATCAGTAATGTTATCGCTTGAAAATCAGCTCATAACATGTTTGAAGGGGTTAATTAATTTGTATATTAAAATTACATATTATAATAAAAAAAATTAATATCTTTATTCATGAACACTTTTTTCGGTTCATGTTCTCCTATGACGAACGTCGGCCGGGATATCCAGGTGTAATGATTGCCGTGAAACAGACAACAGGTCATCCTCTGTATTCCTCGATGACCCGGTTAAAATCGCCGACAAGGGCCACAAGGTTCTGTGCTTCGGCCGCCATCTCCTCGGCGCCGATAGAATTCGACTGCGACAGTTGATTGATCTCCGATGTCGTACGGGCAATCTCATCCACTGCCCTCTTCTGCTCGGCGGTCGCGACACGTATCTCTTCGGACCGTTTCCGCAGCGACTCGGTGCTCTCGTTCACCTTGTCATTGGCATCGGTCTGCTGTCTGGTATATTCGACCAGCGTCTTTATCCTCTCATCGATTGAGTTGACGCCGCTGATGATCGTGCTGATCGTAGACACGGCCGTCTCGACGCCTGCCATTCCGCGCCGTATCTCGGCATCATTCGCTTTTATCAGGGCCTCGATATCCTTAAGGCTCGTCGAGGTCCGGTCGGCGAGTTTGGATATCTCATCGGCCACTACCGCGAATCCACGTCCGGCGTCCCCCGCCCGCGCGGCCTCGATCGCGGCGTTCAGGGAAAGCAGGTTTATCTGGTCGGATATATCGTGGATGATGCCCAGGATGTTCGTCATCTCAAGCGAGCTCTCCCCGATCTTTTTCATCCCCTCGCTCATCGACACAAGCGATTTCTCGCCCGAAAGCGCCCTTCCCGACACAAGATCAGTCTCCTGAAGCGTCGCGGCTATGGTATCGTTAATCCGGAGAATGGCGTTCGAAAGGCCTTCGAGTATCTCCTTCAGCTTTTCCTGGCCCGTGTTCTGGCCGAGGGCAATGGAGGCAACGCTGTCTATCCCCGCCGACATCTCTTCGACGGTTGCCGTTACCTCTTCGATCGCCGCCGCCTGCTGGCGCGTGTTGTCGGAAAAGAGGTCTATCCGCGACGACATCGCCCTTATGGCGCCGACAAGCTTTCCTGCACCCTCGCGCAGCGTACTGCGGATGAACTCATTCTGGCGCTGGTTCCGGTCGGCCTCCTTATTGGCGATATCAGCGTTGCGCTGAAATATCCTCATCGCAAGATAACAGATGAGGGAGATAAATATCAGCGAAAAGGTCGTGTCGATGCAGGCCAGCACCACCACCTTTCTGTAGCCGGGAGCCTGTATCCCGATCTGCGTGAAAAAAACTATCATATTGACCAGAAAGAAAAATCCGGTGATAAAGGCAAGATAGCCGGCCGTGCTGAAGATGACGCAGAGCACGACACAGGGATAGAGAAAGTAATTGTATGAGCTGTAAAGCAGCTGCGGCTCAACTTTGATGTGCATGAGGAATCCCCCGCCTACCGTCAGGGACGCGAAGAGGATGAAGATGTTTGCGGCTGACAGGTAGCGCCCTTTTCTCAGCAGGACGAGGCTGGACACCAGCCCCAGCGAGAATGCCCCCGTGACGCCTGCCGTTCGGACGAATGTTTTGAAGTCAGCCAGCAGCATCAAAACAGTAAAAAGCAGAACAATAATGAACGTTGTCGACTCAAAAACCA
The DNA here is from genome assembly GCA_964627815.1 of uncultured Leptospiraceae bacterium. GTDB lineage: Bacteria > Spirochaetota > UBA4802 > UBA4802 > JAGODF01 > CAZPZJ01. The sequence goes on along the minus strand of CAZVKE010000010.1, from coordinate 91,643 downwards.
GCAGGAGCGATGATCGCGCCTGCGTGAGATAATCCGAATCCGAATATTTGTGAAGGAAAAAATCCCTGTAGCGCTGAAAGGCCATATCCGCCCGTCCTTCAATCCGTAATGATTCTTACAGAAATATTATACCATACATAAACGAGTTTATTGTAAATTAAATATATCCCAAAATTTTCAATGCAAAAAAAACTTTGAAGAATTTTTCTGGACATTTCTCCCCTCTCATGGTCCCCTGTTCAGGATGAAAACAGTTGCGCTGACGACATTTGCCGCATTTTTTTCCGCAGCGTTGTCCCTCTCCTGCGCCGACAGGGATGTCCGGCAGTTCAACATCTCCGGGCCGGAAGCGGCGAAGGACACGCTTGCGATCTGGGCGCTTTCCGACATACAGCCGGCAAGGACACCCCAGCGCTCGTACTTTGAAGACGCCATTGCCGACATCAACGACGCAGCGCCGTCCGCGTCCCTCGGGATCGTCGCGGGAGACATCGTGCACCACAAAGATTCAGGCAGCGTCTACAAATGGTACCTTGAATCAAGGGCGAAAGCGAAGGTCAGGCACTGGTTCGAAATACCGGGAAGCCACGACGCGAACGATATCGACAATTACAGGAAATATATCCGGAAGCCGGCGCACTACTCCGTGCGGGTCGGAAACCTGCTGATGCTTTTCATGGGCGATGAAGGAGATGGGCCGCGCCAGCGTATATCCGACACGACCTTCCGCTGGTGGGAAAATATGGTCGCGAACAACCAGGACCGGATCATCATCACCGTCACGCACGCCATGCTTGAGGAAAGCGGGCTCTTCGGATCGATGATGCCTGAAAACTCGATAGAGAACTCATCGCGGTTCGCGGAAGTGCTGCGCCAGCACCGCGTCGACCTGTGGCTGTGCGGGCACAAGCATATCCCCGCCTATTTCAATGGGAAATGGAAGGCGCAGAACGACCTGAAGGGAACGCTCTTCGTCAACGTCTCCGCGATTATCAAAGATCCTCCCGCGGGCAGCCAGTCGAGCCTTCTGGTTTTCCGAAAAGGCCTTCCGTACTGCATGGTGCGGGCGCGAAACCACGAATATAAAAAGTGGGAAAAGAAAGCGGATACCCTCTTCGAACTCGGCCGTCCGTTTGAATGGGACGGCACGCCTCCCGCAGCAGACTACGGGGAGAAACGCCGCTGACGATCCCTTCCCTACGGAAGGTTGGAGAGGCTTTCGCTCAACTTCGCGAGAACATCCGCAAGCTCCTCGCGCTTCTTCTTCTCTTTCTCAACAACCTGCGCCGGCGCTTTTTCAACGAAGCTCGCGCTTCCGAGTTTGGCATCCACCCTTTCGAGCTCTCCCTTCACCCGGTCAATCTCCTTCTGCAGGCGGGCTCGCTCTTTTTCGACGTCAATAAGGCCTTTAAGCGGCAGGTAGATCTCCAGGTCAGGAAGTATCGCCGAGGCGTCGGTTTTATCCGGTGCGTACGCCGGATCGACGGTGATCGATTCGACCTTCGCAAGCGCCCTGATATGCGCGCTTTCCCGCTCGATGATCGCCTTCACGCGGCCGTTCGATGTCTTGAACACCACGTTCGCCTTTTTGTCGGGCGGAAGGTTCATCTCGCCGCGGACATTGCGGATCCGGTACACGATGTCCTGGAAGAGCGCCGCGTCATCCGCCTCTTCTTTGAACGTGAAGCCCGCTTCGACCTGCGGCCAGGCGGCGTTGATCAGATGCCCTTCGCCCGGCTGTTTGATCCGGTCCCATATCTCCTCGGTGATGAACGGCATGAACGGGTGCAGGAGCTTGAGGCCGGTCACGAGCACATGGTAGAGCACCTGCTTCGCGCTCGCCGACGAGGCCGGCGCGTCCTTCGCGTAGATCCTGGTCTTGGTGAGCTCGAGATACCAGTCGCAGAACTCGTGCCACCAGAAATCGTAGATGGCGTGCGCGGCCTCGTTGAAGCGGTATTCGGTAAGCGCAGTGCTCACTTCGGATATGGCGGTATTCAGGCGGTGGAGCATCCAGCGGTCGAAATGCTCAAGCTCGCCGGCAGAGATTTCGCGCGGTTTGAAATCATCGCCCAGGTTCATCAGGATAAAGCGCGTGGCGTTCCAGATTTTATTGGTGAAGGCCCGGTATCCCTCTATCCGTTTTTCGGAGAGGATGATATCGCGCCCCTGCGCGGCGAAGATCGCGAGCGTGAAGCGGAACGCGTCGGTGCCGTACTGGTCCATCATGATCAGCGGATCGATCACGTTGCCGCGCGACTTGCTCATCTTGTGACCGTGCTCGTCGCGCACCAGCGCGTGGATATAGACGTCCTGGAACGGAATGTCCTTCATGAACTTCAGGCCCATCATGATCATCCGCGCGACCCAGAAGAAGATGATATCGAACCCGGTGACGAGCACGCTTGTCGGATAATATTTTTTGAGCGATTGAGTGATGTCCGGCCATCCCATCGTCGAGAAAGGCCAGAGCGCCGAGGAAAACCATGTATCGAGCACGTCCTCGTCCTGCCTGATGTTTTTCGATCCGCATTTCGCGCAAGAAGCGGGATCCTCCATCGTCACCATCATCTCGCCGCAGTCGGCGCAGTAGAACGCCGGGATGCGGTGCCCCCACCAGAGCTGGCGGGAGATACACCAGTCGCGGATATTGTACATCCACTCGAAGTAGGTCTTCTCCCAGTTCTTCGGAACAAAGCGGATGCTCCCGTCCTTGACCGCGCGGATCGCCTCGTCTGCAAGCGGCTGTATCTTCACGAACCACTGCTTCGAGAGATACGGCTCGACGACTGTGCCGCAGCGGTAGCAGTGGCCGACGGCGTGATCGTGGTCCTCGATTTTCACGAGGAGCCCCTGCTCCTTCAGGTCCTCCACGACGCGCTCGCGCGCCTCGTAGCGCGAGAGGCCTTTATACGCGCCGCCGTTTTCATTGATGAACGCCTTCTCGTCGAGGATGTTGATCTCGGGGAGATTGTGGCGCTTGCCCATCTCGAAGTCGTTCGGGTCGTGCGCGGGCGTGACCTTCACGAGTCCGGTGCCGAACTCGATGCCCACAAAGCTGTCGGCGATCATCGGTATCTCACGGTTCATGAGCGGGAGGATGAGTGTCTTTCCCGCGAGGTGGCGGTACCGGTCGTCGTCAGGATTCATGGCCACGGCCGTATCCCCGAGCATCGTCTCGGGACGCGTGGTCGCCACGACAATAAAATCGCTCGTTCCCTTGATCGGGTATTTGATGTGGTAGAGTTTCCCCTTGAGGTCGCGGTACTCGGTCTCGATGTCGGACAGCGCCGTTTCGCAGCGCGGGCACCAGTTGATGATCCGGTATCCCTGGTAGATGAGCCCTTCATTATACAGCTCTACAAACACCTTTCTCACCGCGCGCGAAAGCCCCTCGTCGAGCGTGAACCGCTCCCGCTGCCAGTCGAGCGAGCAGCCGAGCCTTCGAAGCTGGCGCTGTATCTGACCGCCCGAATGCTCCTTCCATTCCCAGACGCGCTTCACGAACGCCTCGCGCCCGAGATCATTTTTCGTCTTTCCTTCATCCTTCAGGAGCCGCTCGACAACATTCTGCGTGGCGATGCCGGCGTGGTCCATGCCCGGCATCCACATCGCCGAATAGCCCTGCATCCGCTTCCACCGGATAAGGATGTCCTGGAGGGTATTGTTGAGCGCGTGACCCATATGCAGGTTCCCGGTCACGTTGGGCGGAGGGATAACGATGGAGTATGGCTTTTTGCCGTCGCTCTCGACGGCGTGGAAATGGCCCTCCTCCTCCCAGAGACGGTACCATCTGTCTTCGACTGATTTAGGATCATATGAGGAAGGAAGTTCCATCGCGCGCACCACTCTATTCGACAAGATTTAAACGGAGTTCCCTCCCGGACGGGAGGGAACATTCAAGCCAGCCCATTACACAGAAACGGCCGATTTTTTCCAGTAATTTTTCGTTCCGCCTGATTAAAAGAAAACCAGCGTTACGATAACGAACAGCACCACGAGAATCGGAATCGAGTATTTGAACATGTATCCGAAAAAGCTCGGCATCTCCACACCGGCCTCCTCGGCGATCGATTTCACCATGAAATTGGGGGCGTTGCCGATATAGGTGTTGGCCCCCATGAACACCGAACCGCAGGATATGGCGAGAAGATAATCGCTGTAGCGAAGTCCTCCATGGCCGGGAATGACCGTGTCGCTGATGAGCTGGCGTACCGCGACCGATTCCGGCTGGCCGGGAAAGAATTTCCCGAGTGCCGTGTTGAAATAGGTGAGATAGGTCGGCGCGTTATCGAGGAAGCTCGAAAGCGACCCTGACGCCCAGAAATAATGGGAAGGCTTCTCGACTGTCTGGACGAGGAACGCGAGCGCCCCGTGAGAGCCGGCCTTCAGGATGGCGAGCGCCGGAATGATGGTCATGAAAATGCCGGCAAAGAGATAGGCGACCTCCTTGATCGGCTCCCAGCTGAATTCGTTTTCCTCCCGGATGGCTTTTTTCGTGATCACCATGGAGAGCGCGCCCATGGCGATGATTATCCCGTCTTTCACCAGATTCTGGACAGTCTGATGGATCCCGAAAAATGATATCTCGCCGATAGAAACAAGACCGGAGAAGAGCACCGCGCCTACGATCCCGGCGAGGAAAACAAAGTTGTACGCCCCTTCGATGGCAATCGGCTCTTTCTCGCCCGAATCAGCCCTGGAAACATCCTCCTTACGGTAATAGAAGGAGTCGAGCGCGAAATAGAACGCCAGCAGGATCACGGCGCAGAAGCCCATCGGGGCCAGAAGCTTGAACGTCCAGAAGAACGGCACCCCGTGCAGAAATCCGAGAAAGAGCGGCGGATCCCCGAGCGGCGTGAGCGAGCCGCCGACATTGCAGACCAGGAAGATAAAGAAAATGATCGTGTGGACCTTGTATTTCCGCCATGAGTTCGAGCGAAGCACCGGCCGGATAAGCACCATTGCCGCGCCGGTCGTTCCGATCCACGAGGCGAGGAGCGTACCCATGAGCAGTATCACCGTATTGACCGCGGGACTGCCTTTGAGCGAACCCTTGACATGTATCCCCCCCGCCACCGTGAAAAGACCGCCAAGCAGGATAATAAACGGTATGTAATCAATGATATAGATGTGCGCGATCTCGTAGAGCGCGGATCCTTTGAACACGACAAGGAACGGCAGCGCGAACGCGAGCGCCCACGCAAGTGAAATTTTCGGATAATGGTGGTGCCAGAAATGGGGCGCAAAGAGCGGGAAAAGCGCGATAGAAAGAAGTATGCCCGCGAACGGTATGACCGTCCAGAGCGGCAGCATTGATCCGATATCAGGATGCGTCGCCTGCACGTGGCTGGAGTGGGACGCCGCCTCGGCCTCATTCTGTCCCGGCTGCGCCGGGGAAGACTCGGCAGCGGGTGCGGATGAGGCATTATAATCGGTAGCAAACGTGGCTACCGGCATGATTAAAAGCGAAAAGACAAAAAGCAGCAGAATAGCCGCAAATGTTTTTTTCATCGCTCAACTCCTCTTCAATTATTGATATACGCGAGAACTCCGGAAAGAAACACCCGTCCCGACCGCGCCTGAACATACTCCACAAATATCACAGATGCTCACGACGATGTCAAACATAAATCCCCACGTCAGGATGCGGGAGCTTCCGCACATCCGCCATCCTGACAAATCACGCGATAACCGATTATTTATATTTACAAATATAAGAAGGCATGTTACACAGCCACCTGTTCCGCCGCCACTGAAGCGGCGGCACTGGCGCCAGCACAATACATGGAAGACGACGTCAATGGAACTCAAAGAATGCTACCAGCGCCTCGGTGTCGGCGAAAACGCCACCGACGAGGAAGTCGCAAAAGCCTACAAGGCGCTCGCGTTCAAATATCACCCCGACAAAAACCGTGAACGCACAGAGTGGGCCACCGCGATGATGGCCGACCTGAACCTGTCCTACACCACCATCATGAGCTCCCGCTTCAGGGATTCGGAGGGCAATGGAGCGGAAAAAGAAGCGCCCGAAACAACGGGAGACGCGCATCACCGCGCCCGGCAGACGAAAGCCCGCCGCGAGGAATCCATCAATGATGAACTGCACCGCGAAATCATTACCGCTAAATTCGTCAAACACCGCGAGGCCGTAAAGGATTCGCTCTATAAGTATTTTCAGTACAGCCTTCACAATATCGCGCACCGGGACAAGTCCTACAACACCAGCGTTTTCAACGACATCGTGTTCGCGCTGCGCCGCCACTATCACGCCATACGCGAGCTTTCACATCAGACCACCGACAGGGAAGCAATCGAACATTTTGAGACATTCAGCAACATGCTGTTCAATTTTTACAAGTCGTCAGAGTGCATCAACATCCTTGACTCGTATCGCGACATCACGGAAGTTGAGGCATACCGCTCCTACCGGCGCGGCGACGATTCGCTGCACATATCCCACAAGGAAATATTCTACGACAGGCACAACAGGGGGCATTTCAAAAAGGACTTCGCGATGGCCTACCTGATGAAGGCCGAAGAGGAGTTCAGGAATACGCTGCGACGCTTCCCGTCATCGTCCTGGGCGGTCGAGACGAGGATAAAGCTCGATTACACGCTTTCGCTCAAAGAATATGTTAATCTTTTTTTTGATGATCAATGAAAGCATGAAAGCGGGAACGCCGCGCTAACCACGGGTCCCCGCTCCATACTCCCCTTACTTGGGAACGACCTGGAAGGTCACACGCCTCTGCTCCGGCGCGTTGTCGGCAAAGCCTTCACGGGGCTGGGAATTGCCCACGCCGCGATAGGTAAGTTTTGCCCTGTCAACCTTGTTCCTCACAAGGATATCATACACGACTTTCGCGCGCTGCACCGACACCTCATCGGATTCGGCAGCAAGACGGACTTTGGCCGAGTGGCCGGTAATCTGGACCACATATCCTTCCGGAACCTTGTTTACCACGTCCCCGATCACCCGCACGATCTTCGATCCGAGCAGATCCCGGTTCTTCCTCGATACGGTCGCGAGGCTTGGCGGGAACACATCAAGTTCCTCGGCGGCAGGCTTCAACGCCGCATTGCTCGCCTGGACCGCAAGCGAAGCGCCAGAGCTGGCTACCTTCGGAGTCTCCTTCGGCTGGCTCGTCTGTGACGCAGGCTGCTGGCTTGCGCACGCCCATGCGAGCGCCAGTAAAAGCGCACACATTATCCCTACATACTTTTTCATCATTACCTCCAGAATACTATAGTTTTACGCGGATGTATATATTTATACTATCTGCAATTTGTTTAACGTATCAAATACCGCTCCACACGTCAAGTATTCCCGACAAAAAATGTCACTGTGCCATTTTTAAAAAAATTATAAATATCTTGACTCCAAAAGGGGTTCTTTTAACGTGGGGTATGATGTATCTCCAGAGTGAAGGCGGAATCGATGAAAACATGCACAATCCCTGAGGCCCTTGAGGACATTCGCAACGGGAAAATGATCATCCTTGTGGACAACGAGGACAGGGAAAATGAGGGTGACCTGATTATTGCCGCGGAATTCTGTACACCCCAGATAGTAAACTTCATGATCACCCACGGCCGCGGCCTTGTGTGCATAGCCATGACGCAGGAGCGGCTCGACCATCTCGGGCTGAAGCTGATGTGCCCCGAGAACAGTGACAAGTTCTGCACAGCCTTCACCATATCCGTGGACGCGAAAGAGGGCACATCGACCGGCATCTCGGCCTCCGACCGTGCGCGCACCGTACGCGTGCTTCTGGACGAAACCACCACCGCCGACGACCTGAACAAACCCGGCCACATTTTCCCGCTCGCCGCGAAAAAGGGGGGTGTGCTCGTGCGGTCAGGGCATTCCGAAGGCTCGACCGACCTGGCGCGCCTGGCGGGGTTGAAGCCCGCCGCCGTGATCTGCGAGATCATCAAAGAGGACGGCACCATGGCGCGCCGCCCCGACCTTGATGAGTTCGCTGAAAAGCACAACCTGAAGATCGCGACCATATCGGACCTTATCAAATACCGCCAGCACAAGGACCGGCTCGTAAAGCGCGTTTCCGAGGCGTCGCTCCCGACACAGTACGGCGACTTCAGGATCGTCGCCTACGAAACTGAGGTCGACAACGCTACCCATGTCGCGCTGGTCAAGGGCGAGGTTGACGGAAGGGAAAACGTGCTGGTACGGGTGCATTCCGAGTGCCTCACGGGCGACATCTTCGGGTCACTGCGCTGCGACTGCGGTAGCCAGCTGCACAAGGCTTTGCAGATGATCGACAACGAGGGACAGGGCGTGCTCCTCTACATGCGCCAGGAAGGAAGAGGCATCGGGCTGGTGAACAAGATCAGGGCATACCACCTGCAGGAGCAGGGGCTGGACACGGTCGAGGCGAACATCAAGCTCGGCTTCCCCTCCGACCTGCGCGACTACGGGATCGGAGCGCAGATACTGGTAGACCTGGGCATCCACACGATCCGCCTGCTGACCAATAATCCGAAAAAGCTCATCGGCCTGGAGGGATACGGGCTGGAAATCGTGGAGCGCGTTGCGATCGAGATACCGCCGCAGAAGGACAACCTCAAATACCTGACGACAAAAAAGGAGAAGATGGGGCACCTGATTCTGGGAAATCACGGACACGGTAAAAAGCCGAATGACCCCGAATAATCCCACCATCGCCGTAATCGACGATGAGGAGATGATCCGCTACTCGCTTCAGAAAAAGCTCCTCAAGAACGGATACAACGTCATCTCGGCGGAAAAGGCCGAGGAGGTCCTCTATCTGATCAAGACGGGCGAGAAGAAGATCGACCTTATCATCACCGACATCATGCTTCGCAAAATGGACGGGATAGAGCTCCTTCGCCACACCAACTCGCTCGAATCCCCGATACCCGTGCTGATCCTCACCGCGCAGGCGCACGTCGAGGACGCGATCAGGGCGCTGCGCTACGGCGCGTGCGACTTTATCCGCAAGCCGTTCGACATTACTGAAGTGATCTCCGTGGTGCGCGGCATTATCCGGTCGAGGCAGGAGAAGCAGCGCGCCGACACGTTCGGCCAGTATATCGTATACGACAAGGGGATATACCGGATGGGCACGGATATATCCGCCTGTAACGTACTCTCCTACAAGCTCACCAAGAACCTTCCCTCGGCGGGCTTCTGCAACCGGACCACCGCGGAAAACCTTTCGCTCGCGCTGCGCGAGGCGATCACCAACGCGATGTACCACGGGAACCTCGAGATCAACTCGAAGGTGCGTGAAGAGCGCGGCATCAACGGATTTAACGAAGAGATCGAGCTTCGCAGGAACATGCCCGGGTACAAAGACAGGAAAGTCACCATCCACAATGAATTTACCGGCGATTACGTAGAATTCATAATTGAAGATGAAGGGCCCGGCTTTGACTTCCGCTCGCTTCCCGATCCGCGCGACCCGGAAAATTTTCTGCGTGACAGCGGGCGTGGACTCCTTATCATCCGCATCCACGTGGATGAAATAAGCTGGAACGAAAAAGGAAACCAGATCCGGCTTCGCAAATACCGCGTACCGCATAACAACGGAAACAACGGCAATTAGGGGGACCTGATGTACTACACGATCAAATGGAACGGCGATTCCGTCTCCATGCTTGACCAGCGGCTGCTGCCGACCGAAGAGACCTATCACACCTTTTCGCACTATCATCTCGTCGCCGACGCCATTACGGACATGATCATCCGCGGCGCGCCCGCGATCGGAATCGCCGCCGCGATGGGCATCGCGCTCGGGGCGAAAACGACCGACGCGGCTTCGATCAACGAGTTCAAAGAGAAGCTCAATCAGATATTCGACATCTTCGCGGCGACCAGGCCAACCGCGGTCAACCTGTTCTGGACCATCAACCGGATGAAAAAGATCGCCGCGGAAGCCTCCGATGTCGAAAAGCTCAGGGCTGACCTGGAGAAAGAGGCGATCGCGATCTACGAAGAGGACGTGACGACAAACAGGACGATGGGAAAGAACGGCGCGAAATTCCTTGCCGACGGAGACGTCGTCATGACCCACTGCAACGCGGGAGCGCTGGCGACGGGGGGATACGGCACCGCGCTCGGAGTGATACGCGCCGCCGTCGAGGAAGGAAAGAAAATCAAAGTATTCGCCTGCGAGACGCGTCCGTACCTGCAGGGCGCTCGGCTGACGACGTGGGAGCTTCTCAAAGACGGAATAGAAGTGACGCTCATCACCGACAACATGGCCGGCCATTTCATGAAGCTCGGCGTGATAAAAAAGATCATCGTCGGCGCGGACCGGATCGCCGCCAACGGAGACACCGCGAACAAGATCGGCACCTACACCCACTCGGTGCTCGCAAAAGAGCACGGCATCCCGTTCTACATCGCCGCCCCGGTATCGACCCTCGACCCCGAGACCAAGACCGGCGCCGATATCGTCATCGAAGAGCGGAGCATCGAAGAAGTCGCCTACATCAAAGGAGTCCAGATTGCTCCCGAGGGAGTGTTTATCCGCAATCCATCGTTTGACGTGACACCGGCGAAAAACATCAGCGCGATCATCACGGAAAAAGGGGTGATCGAAAATCCGAAAGATAAAGGCATCATGGAGCTTTTCAGATAATACAGATCAGCAAATGTTTCTGTTTCAGGCCGGGGGTTGCCCCGGCCTTTTTTATTGTCCTGCGGCATACCCGCTCACGCATTATCACGATCTTTCCTGCACAACTGCTTGACTTTACAAAACCCGATGACATTTTTGTAATAATCGGTAATTCAGTGGAGGAATTTTCTCATGCTACAAAAAAACGCAACCGCACTACTTACATTAATAATACTTGCCCTTGTATCGACCACCGAACTCATGGCAGATGAAGGCCGCCCCGTGCTTTCCGTGCGCGGGCTGGTGAAGCAGCCTTCGTCTTTTACCATGCGCGACCTCGGCAATTTTCAGCAGTCAACCGTCCGCCTGAACGAGGTCTCCTCAGACAGAACCTATCACGGTTCCTTTATCTATCGCGGCGTGCCGCTGAAAGCGCTCGTCGAGCAGTGCGCGGTGGAAAAAGAGGAAAGCCCCTTCTTCAAACCGATCGACCTCGCCATAATCGTGCGCACTGTCGACGGAAAGAAAGCGGTGCTCTCATGGGCAGAGGTGATGTACCACAATCCCGCGGACACGATACTTGCGCTCACGGCGGACCCCGTGATGCCGACCAAGGACTGCGCGGGATGCCACAAATCCCCTTCCGAGTACCAGCGCTGGCGCTCCCCGCTTGACCGCCGCCCGGGCCTTCCGAAGCTCGTGCTCGCAAACGATTTTTTCACCGACCGCTGCATCGAAAACGTAAGCTCGATCGAGATCACCGATCTCGGCATCACCATCCCGTTTGACAGGAACAGGAAGGCCGAAGCGCCGGCTTTTACGATCAGCGCGGGCAACGGCCGCGCCGTCACTGTATCCGGCCTGGACGGCTATTCACGCACCGGACATTTCGCGCGCCAGCAGGGCGACGGCAAGGGATACCACGGCCTGCGCGAGTTCGAAGGCGCGCCGCTTGCCGATATCCTCCGCAAGGCACGTATCGCCCCAGGCTTCGATTCGGTGCTCATCGCCACATCCCCCGAAGGCTACCGCTCGCTCATTTCGGCCGGCGAGCTTCTGAACACGCCCGCGGGCAGGGCAATCATGGTCGCCGACACGATGGACGGCAAAGCGATCGACAAAATGGGAAAATTCAATCTCGTATTTCCGCAGGAGCTTTCGGCCGACCGGTGGATAAAATCGCTTTCGAAAATCGAAATCATCAGCGTTCCCGACACGGCCCGTCTTTCAATCGTCGGGGTTGGATGCGGGGATACATCCCTGCTGACCCTTGAGGCGGTCTCGGCGATCGGAAAGGCCGACGCGTTCGTCTGCTCCGACGATATCAAAAACCGGTTCGCGCGCTACATCGCCGGAAGGCCGGTGCTCTACGATCCGCTCGTCAACCTGATGTATTTCTACCGGAAGCAGAACCCGCGCGCGACGAAAGAGGAAGCGAAAAAGGAGGTCGCGCGGCTGCGGCTCGAAAATATCAACCGCATCAAGCGCGCGCTCGGCGAGGGTAAAAACGTGGCGCTCCTCGAATACGGCGATCCCACCATCTACGGCTCATGGACCTACTGGGTCTACGACCATTTCAAGAGGACGGATATCGATATCGTCCCCGGCGTCAGCGCCTTCAACGCCGCCAACGCGATGATCGGCAAAAACCTCGCTATCAACGGCGCGGTGGTGATCGCGGTGCCCGACGGCATCCGGAGAAATGAGCGGATGATCGAGGGAATCGCTAAAAACGGCGACACCCTCGCGGTGTTCGTGGGAATAGAGGAGATCGACCGGATCCTCCCCGTGCTCAAAAAATATTTCAGCGACGATACGCCCGCCTGCATCGCCTACAAGGCGGGATTCTCGAAAAGCGGAAGGCTCGTGCCGACCACGCTCGGGGAACTCAAAAACGCCGCCGAGCGCGATACCGAAAAATTCCTCGGCGTCATCTATGTGGGAAAAGAGTTGAGATAGGATAAACAGCGAAGGCGGGAAACCATTTTCGCGCCTTCGCGAGGCCGCTACAACTCGAAACCTTCGCCCATCATGCCGCTTTTCACGTATCCGTCCTGCTGCGCCCTGTCGTGCGATACGATGATATGCACTTCAGGATGCCCCCTGTGCCACGCGTCGTGGAGCCAGCGGATCTGGCCCGCCGAAGCCGCGCGGTCCTCGCCAAGGATGAGGCTCACGAGGAGCGGTCGCGACCTGAGCTGTGTAATGTTATCCATATTCCACGCTATGTCACCGGCGATCAGGAACTCATTGCCGTTACGGAGTTTCACGTACACCACCTGGTGCCCTTTCAGGTGTCCAGGCGTTTTCAGGAGGACCACGCCGGGGAAAAGCGCCTGCGCGCCGCTGTAGTCAAGCTTTCCGCATTTCGCGATCATCTCGGGAGTGAAGCCTGCTTTCCTGAGCTCAGTCCCCGCGGCCTGTTCGGGCGTCAGGAGCACGCGAGAGCTGATCTCGCTAAAGAACGGCGAGTGCGCGATGCCGGCCGCGTGATCGAAGTGTTCATGCGTGAGAATGATCGCTTCCGCTTTCCGCATGGCCTTCTGGAGCGTTTCATAGGCGGCATCATCAAACGCGGCTTCTTTTCCCATCTTCGCGAGCCAGGTTTTATCAAGAACCGCGTCGACGATCACGGTGTTGCCGCCTCCGGAAAGTTTTTTATCGTACACAATCTGATAGGCAATGTAAGGAGCGGAGTAGGTCTTCGAATAATTCCCTGCCACCACCACTCCCGGAGGGAAATCACTCTGCGCCACCCGGAGCAGGTTGATTCTCACCGGCAGGCGGGCAGCATCTCCGGCGAGGGCGCGGAAATCATCGACGCCCAGCGTGATGCCTGGCCTTTCCGCCACAAATGAACTGTCGAGAAGTATTTTCTTCGCGGCGAAACCGATCAGAAAAAGACAAGCGATTACAATGAGCGTGATTTTAATTGCTTTTTTCATGGTACCTCCGTGGCGGGTTTGATGGCGCGAGTATTGCAGGGAATGAGATTTTTGCAAGGAAAATTACGATATGCTGAAAACGTCATCTACACGCCGGCTTATGACAAAAGTGAAACGGAGACACCCTGCGCCACAAACGGTGCTGTTATTCAAATAACGTCAAACGCCGCGGGATACCGCCAATTACATATCCTTATACGATCCTGCAATCCCGGTAGCACTTTTCTCCCTTCAGTTTCATGCAGGATACCACACGCGGCTCGATTTCATACGCGACGCCCATCCCCTGAAACCACGCTTCGATTCTTTCGAAAACAGCGCATTCGTATCCTTCGATAAATCCCATTTTCGACAGGCCCTCGAACGCGAAACAGCGGTCATTTTCGAACTCAAAGCGCAGTACGCCATCTTCAGGCGAGGAAACCGTTACCGGCATGAAATCGGTCCGGACCAGCGCTATGGCCTGTTCCAGGAAATTACTGATATTCCCGAATCCTGAAACTTCACCCTGCCCGATCCCGATAAGTTTTTGAAAGCGCTTCACTTCCACCAGTGCCATCGAGCGGACCGCGGCTTTATTGATCCTGTTCGTTTTTTCGATTCCGATCTCGCTCATACAATGGTAAAACCACATTGCGTCATGGGTAAGCCACATTTTGCTGAAATACTCCCTCACTGCTCTCCGGCTGATAGAGTCGATCAGATCCATATCCGCCTCCATATAAAAATGGATTGTAAAAAAATATAATTCTATTACGTAATACCATCACTAGATGATCATATATTAGAATCATATTCTAATATATGATTCTAATTGTCAACACAGTTAAGGCTCCAATAAGGAAAATTGTGAAAAAGTTGAAATCACAGCACCAGAGTTCAATGCCACGGAAAATGGAGATCATCCAGGCAGCCCTGCGCTGTTTTACGGAAAAAGGGTTTACCGACACCAGCATCAGCGACGTGTGCGGATTATCGGGCGCAAGCGTAGGAAGCATCTATCATCATTTTAAATCAAAGGAACAGCTCGCCGCGGCCGTGTATCTCGAAGGAATACGAAGCTATCAGGCGGGACTCATCGAGGTGATACAAGACCGCGCCGATGCGAAAGAAGGGGTGACGGCGATCGTCCGCTATCATCTCGGGTGGATAGAAAAAAACGGTGACTGGGCGCGATTCCTCACGCGGTACCGTCATGCCGAATTCATGGGCAGCACGGAAGATGAATTCACGCGCCTGAATACGGTGTTCAATTCAACAGTCGGCGGATGGTTCCTGAAGCATATCAAATCAGGAGCTATCCGGAAAATACCGCCCGACCTGTATTTCTGTATCATCCTCGGCCCATGCCAGGAATACGCGCGCATCTACCTCTCGGGCGAAAACCACTCCACCCCCGCCACCGCGATCGAAGAAATCGCCGCGGCGGCATGGAGGGCGGTTTCAGCATAGAATTAAAAAGGCGACGATCATGATCGCCGCCTTTGTCGGCAAATCAACCTTCCGCTTTAGTCAGGTACTTCTCCTTCACGAAGAAATAGAGGAAGAACGCGGCCACGATCAGGTAGGCGAGCGAATACTGCCACTGCGACTGGAAGAGGTGCGCGTTCATGAAACGGTGCATGAGCTGGCCGTTCGGATCGACGACGTAGGTGTGAATGATCCCGATCCAGGCGCAGGCCGCCGCCGTGAGCGCCATATAGAGCGCCTGCAGGAACTTCCGCTCAATGATGAACACCGTGATCGTAGACCAGAGCATCGAGGTGATGATGAAACCGCGTTCGAGGGTAATGAAGCCGGTGGCCCTGTGGGCGTAGGCGAAGGTCGCCCACCGCTCGGGGGCGATGGTATTGTAGTTCGCGCCGGCGATCGCAAACGAGCTTGACATGATAAGCCAGGCGACCGCGGCGATCGCGGGAATGAGACCCATGACCACGGCCGGATAATGCTCCTTCTCCACGGCGGCAAACGCCTGCACGGTGATGATCATGCCGATCCAGAGGACTATCGGCGCTCCAGCCTCGATCGGGACAAGCACCATGATGATGCTTGTAAACCCGAAGAGCACCAGGAGCTGTATCACAATACCGTTGATGACCGAGTATCCCGCGCGCGCGCCAAGCGACTTCCACCCGGGGTGGCCGATATAGATCGTGGTCGCGTAGGGCGAACCGAGCACCGCGGCGAGCATGCTTCCCAGGCCGTTGACGATAAGCGATGATTTTGTGCCGAACCTGTCGCCGGCGGCCTCGGCGGATTCAAGGTTCTGCAATGAGCCGATCAGGTTGAAGATGCCCATAGGCACGATGATCGCCATGTATTTCACGCCCACGCCGAAGGCGGATACCAGGTCGCCGCCGCAGAACTTAGGCATATTGAACGAGAGGTGGAATTCACTGAACGCCCTCCCGAGCGCGGCGGTATCGCCGTAGCCGAGGAACCAGTAGAGGCACGCGCCCACCACGATTGAAATGAATCCGCCGGGGAGCTTGAACATGAACTTCACGTTCCCGAAGTACTGCATGAAGATGATCACCATCGGCAACAGCGCCACGAGCGGAAACGCGAAGATGCGGTTCGCGAAATCGAGCGAGATAAAGGTTATCGCGATTCCGGCAAGCGTCGAGAGGAGCGCCGCGCGGGGCACATACTTGCGGATATAATCCGCGACGAACGCGCCGAGGAGCTCGATGAGACCGGAGAGGAAGCACGCCACGAGTCCCGCGCGCCAGGCGATGCGGAAGTCACGCGTTTCCAGGTAAACCGGCAGCATCACCAGGAATACAAAAGCGAACAGCGACACCGTGTTGATGCCGTACGGAAGCGCGGTCACGTCGTCGCGCCCCTCCTTCTTGCCCAGGCGCACCGCCTGCCAGGCGTAGAAGAGGTTCCCGAAGATAACCGAGATACCCACGCCGGGAAGCACCGTGCCGAAGAGAAAACCCGGCTCCTGGTTCATGCCCAGCACGAACAGGCTGAAGCCGATAATCAGGATGATCTGCATCAGGTTGTCGATAAATAGACCGAAAAAGCCGTCAATGTCCTTTGCGCAAAACCATTTCATGGTGGAGCTCCTTGAATTTGTAGTAGTGCGCACGGCGCGGGGCACAGGCCCGGCCGCGGCGGGATATGCGATTCAGTTCAGTGATAGAGTGTGGGCGGCGCGGCCGCATCCGTCAAGAAGAAATAATGGCGGCCTTGCCGGCATCAGTCGACAAGAGTGAACCGGTCCGCGTCCTTCCACGCCGGAAACGACCCGCGGTACTCCCGCAGCGCGTCGGCCGAGAGCGACACGGTCTGAACGCACTGCGCGCCCGACTTTTCGAAGAGCACTTTTCCCGCGAAATCGATGACCGCCGAATCGCCGCTGTAGGAGTGCCCGTTGCCGTCCACGCCGACGCGGTTGACGCCGATCACGTAGCACAGGTTCTCGATCGCCCGCGCGCGCAGAAGCGTACGCCAGTGCTCCGCGCGTTTCTCCGGCCAGTTGGCGACCACCACGGCGATATCATATTCGTTGTTTTTATTCCGCATCCAGACGGGAAAGCGCAGGTCGTAGCAGATGAACGGCCGGATACTCCACCCGCCAACATCCTCGGTGATAAGCCCGCTTCCTCCGCAGTATATCTTTTCCTCGCCGGCCATCCGGAAGAGGTGGCGCTTGTCGCAGGTTATCCGCGATCCGTCGGGGCGCGCCCAGACAAGCCTGTTGAAGTAACAGCCGTTCTCTTCGGCGATAACGCTTCCTGTAACGCACGCGCCGAGCCTTCGCGCCCACCCGCTCATCATCTCCTGCGCGCGGCCGCCGGGAGCCTCCGCGAAGCCCCGCGGCTCCATCGTGAAACCGGTGGAGAACATTTCCGGCAGCACCACGAGGTCGGTATCCCCCTTAATCGAACCGATGCGCCTTTCGAACTCCTCAAGGTTTTTACCGATGTCATGCCATGCCAACTCAGCCTGGACGAGCGTAACTTTCAGATCGCGCATAGCCGCTCCGCCGCCCGTTCGAGCGTTTCCTCCCTTTTCGCGAAGCAGAAGCGAAGCACCCTGTTATCGGTGCCGTCGCGGTAGAACACGGACGGCGGAATCGCCGCTACGCCGCATTCGACGGTCATGCGCCGCGCGAAATCGACGTCGCGCTCGTCGGTGATTTGCGAGTAATCGAGCATCTGGAAATAGGTGCCGCGGCTGGGAACGCAGCGGAACCGGGAACCGGCCACCAGCTTCAGGAAATGATCGCGCTTGTTCTGATAAAACGCGGGAAGGCCGAGGTAGGCGTCCTTCTCTTTCAGGAATTCGGCGTAGGCCATCTGTACCGGCGTGTTGGATGCGAACGTGAGATACTGGTGCACCTTCTGAAATTCCGCCGAAAGCTCCGCGGGCGCCAGGCAGTAGCCGATCTTCCAGCCGGTGGTGTGATAGGTCTTGCCGAACGAGCTTATCACAAAGCTGCGCGCGGCGAGCTCCGGATGGCGCGCCATGCTCTCGTGCGCCGCTCCGTCGAAGATGATGTGCTCGTAGACCTCGTCGCTCACAATGAGGATTCCGGTATCGGCGACAATATTTTTAAGCTCGGCGATATCGCGCGCGGAAAGCACGGCGCCCGTCGGGTTGTGCGGCGAGTTGAGCATGATGAGCCTGGTGCGCGGAGAGACGGCGCGCCTGACTTCATCCCAGTCGATCGTGTAGCCGGGGTGACGCAGGCGGCAGTAGACCGGCACGCCTCCCGAAAGCGCGATCGCCGGAAGGTACGAATCGTACGCCGGCTCGAACAGGATTACCTCGTCGCCCCGGTCGACAACGGCGGTAATCGCGGCGTAGAGCGCTTCGGTCGCGCCGGAGGTCACCGTGATCTCGGTCGCCGGATCGTAGGCGACGCCGTACTGGTCCGCGACCTTCTCCGCGATCCGTTCGCGCAAAGCCATGACGCCCTGCATCGGCGCGTACTGGTTGTTTCCCTTCCGCATGTAGTTTTCTACAAGGCCTATAAGCCGCTCATCCACGTCAAAATCAGGAAATCCCTGCGAGAGGTTGATCGCGCCGTGCTCATTGGCAAGGCGCGTCATCACCGTGAAGATCGTCACACCGACATCGGGAAGTTTGGAGCGTATCAGATTGTTCATGCCGTTCACCGTACGCCGCGATCATCGCCGCGGCCTGTCATGACTCCAGAATTTTGTTCCATGCGGCGATCATGTCCTCCAGCGCCTTGAAGAGGGGGCCGGTATCGCCCTCGATCGTGATCGATTCGATCCGGTCGCCCTGCTGAATGCTGTTGACGACCGCCATATCGTCCTCATCGACGACCGATCCGAACACCGAGTGCTTGCCGTCAAGCCACGGCGTCGGGACGTGGGTGATGAAGAACTGGCTTCCGTTGGTGTGGGGACCGGCGTTCGCCATCGAGAGGATGCCCGGCCTGTTGTGTTTCAGGTCGCGGTCGAACTCGTCGCGGAATGAGTAACCGGGGCCTCCCCTTCCGGTGCCCTGCGGACAGCCGCCCTGTATCATGAAATTGGCGATCACGCGGTGGAATTTGAGGCCGTCATAAAAGCCGTGCTTCGCGAGGTTGGCGAAGCTCGCCACCGTAACCGGCGTTTTATCGTCGTAAAGGTCTAGTTTGATATCCCCTTTGCTCGTTTTAATCGTCGCTTTCAGTGTTCCCATGGTATCCCTTTCCCTGTTGAAATGAACGTCCGTACTATTGATTAACGCGGCGCGCAATCAGTCAACGAAGATTATGGCCGGACTGCGAAATTATACCCGCGTCATCTTTTTTTACGGCCGGTCATTTTCTGAAATAACGCGGGAAAGACCGGAGGAAGAACGGCAGCTTGGCAATTTCGTTGATAGCGACAGTAACGACTCCCATCGCCAGGCAGAAGAGGTACTGCCAGGGGTGGAGCGGCGCGAAGTGGAACAGCCCGTTCACGAACGGAACAAAGAGCGTAATCGCGAGAAATCCGAGCGCCGCCGCCGTCACATACCAGAGCGCGCGGTTGGGGATCATGATGATCGAAAAGATGCTCAGTCCCCAGTACCTGTTGGAAAAGATCATCCCGATATTGCCGAAGACCATGTTGGTGAACGCGAGGGAGCGCGCCTCCGCCTCGCCGAATCCTGACCGCAGCGACCATGCGTAGACCCCTGCCACGAGCGCAAGTACACCCAGCCCCTGCACCAGCGCGATAAAAAGCATCCTCGGGCCGAAAAGCGGTTCACCGGACGGGCGTGGAGTGCGGTCCATGATGTCCTTTTCTTCGCGCTCCATTTCGAACACAATGGAACAGGCGGGATCGATGATAAGCTCGAGGAAGAGGATATGGACCGGCAGGAGCGCGAGCGGCCATCCCATGAGCACGGGAATGAGCGACATTCCTGCGATCGGCAGGTGCACGGAAAAGATAAAGGTCATCGCCTTGCGGAGGTTATCGAATATCCGGCGGCCGACGCGCGCCGCCTGTACGATCGAATGGAAGTCATCGTCCAGGAGCACCAGGTCGGAAGACTCGCGCGCGACGTCGGTACCCCTGCCTCCCATGGCGATACCGATGTTCGCGGCCTTGAGGGCGGGCGCGTCGTTCACCCCGTCACCGGTCATCGCGACGACTTCGCCGTTCTCCTTCAGCGCCTGCACGATACGGAGCTTCTGCTCGGGGACCGCGCGCGCGATTACGCTGACGCCGCCGATCTTTTTTTTGAGCTCATCATCATCCATCATGTCAAGCTCCGGGCCTGTGAGCATGCGGTCGAGGTTATCCAGCCCGATCTTTTTCGCGATATTGATCGCGGTCCCCGGGTAGTCGCCGGTTATCATGATCACCCGGATACCCGCGCGCGCGCAGAGCGCGATCGCGCCGGGGACATTCTCCCGCACCGGGTCATGCAGACCCAGGAGCCCGAGGAAGCGGAAATCGAAATCGTGCTGCGCCTCGGGAAGTGACCCCTTTTCGAACTCCGCGGCCGCCACGCCGATCACCCGCAGCCCGTCACGCGCAAGCGCGTCGATATCTCTTCGCAGCGCATCGAGCGCCCCAGCGTCGAGATGGCACAGATCGGCCACAGCCTCCGGCGCGCCCTTCGCGGCGATCACATACCTCGTGCCGTCCCGGTGCTCCCAGACCCGGCTCATGGCGAGCAGGTGCTCAGAAAGGCAGTATTCGCGCACGAGCGACCAGTCGTAGTGCAGGTGCTCGGTTTTTACCAGCGTCCTCATCCCGAGGTCCTTCATCGCTTTTTCCATCGGGTCGAACGGGTCGGCGGGGCTTGCCAGTATCGAATACTCGACAACGCCGTGAAATTTCTCCGGCAGGCCCTGTTCGCCGTCATCCACCTCGTACTGCTCCCCCTCGACGCAGAGCCTGGTGACCGTCATTCGGTTATGGGTGATCGTACCGGTCTTGTCGGCGCAGAGCACGGTAGCGGTACCGAGCGTTTCGATCGCCTGCGCCCTCCGCGTCAGGACGTTCCGGCGGGAGATGCGCCACGCACCGAGGGCGAGAAATATGGTCATGACGACCGGGAACTCTTCCGGGATCATCGCCATCGCGAGCGAGAGGCCGGCGAGAAATCCCTCTATCCAGTGCCCGCGCGTGATGCCGTAGACGACAATAACGACCGAACAGAGGACCGCACCGGCGACCGCGAAAGTCTTGACGAGCGCTCCAGTCTGCACCTGGAGATCGGTAGCCTCCGTTTTCAGGGACTCAAGCGCCCTGCCGATCTTTCCGATCTCCGTGCGCGGCCCGGTCGCGATCACCCTCGATATCCCCTGCCCCTTTACGATCATGCTTCCCGAGTACACCATCGGATTGCCGTCGCCGCCCGGCCTGCCGGGTTTCGCCACGCCGTCCCACGATGATTTCGCGACAGGCACCGATTCGCCGGTGAGGAGCGACTCGTCAGCAAGGAGGTTCACCGCGTGCAGCACCACCGCGTCCGCCGGCACGCGGTCGCCTTCGGCCAGGAGGACGATATCATCGCGCACGACCTCGCGGCCGGCAATGCGCACCTGCGCCCCGTCGCGGATCACCAGGGCGCGCGGACTCGACAGGTCGCGCAGCGCGTCAAGGGCCCGCTCGGTTTTGTTCTCCTGGTAAAGCGTGATGCCGATGATAACGACGACAAAGCCGAGCAGCATCATCGCCTCTTTCAGGTCGCCGAGAACAAGATAGAGCGCGCCGCACGCGATGAGAAGAAGAAACATCGGTTCACGGACAATCTCGAGCAGGATCGAGAATACCGTTTTTTTCTTGGCCTGCGGGAGCTCGTTGTATCCCTCACTTGACACCCTTTCCGCGACTTCGGCCCGTGTCAGTCCCGACGGGGAAGCAAAATCGAACTGGACGCTCATCATCCCCTCTCCTGTAAAGAAATCCTGTTATATTGAACACCTCAAGGCGCCTTCAGTCAATGAAGATTGTTGGCGAGAAAATAAAATAATTTTACGCACCTGCGCCTAACACTTAAAAGAGACGCTCTATAAAGCTCCTTTAAAAGTACTTGTCTTTTCAAAATACCGCTATATACTGGATGTGAATTATATTACTCCGGTTAAACGACAGGGAGAATGCCATGCTCAATCCGATCTCTACCGCTATCCGATTCTCGACAATACCCGCCCTTATTGGCATATTCACAGCGGCCCTTATCCTTTCCGCATGTAAAAAGCCGGTTGCCCCGGATTCCGTTGAAGCGCAGAAACGCGTCGAACGTTTTGTCGTATCCACTGACGGCCTGATCATGCGGGAAAATCCCGATAAAAGCGCCCGTAAGATCGATCTCATAAAATTCGGCGAGAAAGTGAACCTCATTTCAGAAGGAAGTGAGACAGTGTTCCTTTCGGGAGAATACGGACGATGGTCGCAGGTTACATGGAATGATAAAACCGGTTGGGTTTTTGGGGGTTATCTCCGGGCATACGATGTCGCCACGCTGCAAAAAACGGCTGCCGAGCATTACAATAAAATATGGGCCGAGTACTGTGAAAAATGGTTCAAAAATTTCAGGAAAGGGGAGAAGATACCCGCAACGATATCAAAATTCTACCACCAGACCGAAAAGGACATCACCATCAAAAAAATTGCCGGCGACTATGTTGTGGTCACACACTGGACGTCGGACACGCAGGGGGATGTATTCAGCTTTTCCACGAACGAACGGCGTGACGACCTGTGGCGTTACGGAAACGGGGAGTGGAATGAACTCTCGATGGTAAAGCGCCCCTTCACCCCCGATCCGGAGGTGAAAAATGCCCGCATTCAGCTTTTCTACATGAACAATGACACAAATCCTGATTATATCGCTTACGGGGGCTGCTGTGACAGTATCGAGTTTCACATCATGCTGGGGTGGGATGACGGCTCATTCTCGGTAGTTAAGACGCTCCAGGGAATAGACGCCGGCCCGCAGTCATATGCTATATCCACCGATCAGTGCGCAAAAACACTGCTCCGCTACAAAGCCGAGGACGGAAATGAACGCTCATGCAGTTTCGACTGTAAAACAAATAAACTGGTTGAGTGATAACTCTTCCTTCAGGACGTAAAATTCCACGTATTGCAGAAGGATGTGGCCGTTCTTACTCTCACTGCCTGAACAGGATCGACCAGTACCGCTCGAGATAGGTCCCCTTCACGCCGGCGCTGAAATCCACAAGACCTCGTGTCAGCAGGAAAAGCGCAATGAGCGCGGGAATGAGCACACCGCCGGGAAGCGGCTCCGCTCCGGCACCGAAGAGGAACGGAAGGTAGGCACCGGCGAAAAGTTCGAGCAAGGCAAACGCGATGCGCATCTTCTGCCGCACCTGAAAAAGAACGAGCGCAATGACGCCGAGCAGCCCCGCCATGCCTGCGCCTGTCAGGTTCGAGGCGAGATATCCGGCGTTGCGGAGCAGGAAGAAAGCCGCCGCCGAAAGCAGAATCCCGGTCAGACAGGGAACGATGATGTATCCGGGCTTGTAGCGCCTGATGTCCTCGCTCGCCCCTTCGCTGTCCAGGCTCACCATCCGGTGGGTCGAAAGCTCCTGTACGAACTCTTTCAGGTTCATAGCGTTCATGTGCAGCGATTTGGCGTAGTTATACAGCGCCACATCATCGGTTACAAGGTAAATGTTTTTCCCTTCCCTTGTTTTCGAAAATTCGTAGGCGTAGGTCGCCAGCAGATAATCGTTGGTCGTGATACGGTTTCGCCGCATCATATCCGCCGAAGGCCGTTTGAGCTTCTTCGCGTCGATATAGGCGAAATTAATGAATCCCTTCGATGTGGTGTTCTCTATCCTGCGGTGCAGCGCCTCGGCGATCTCGAGGTTGGCCTTGCTGCGCTTGCCGAAGTTGTTCAGCTCCCGCAGGATGAAGCTCGGCAGGTACACCCTGCAGGTCGGCGTCCACCTGTCGAGCAGCGTGGGGTCGTTGATGACAATGTTGGTGTCGAGAATAAATTTCTTCATATGCGCTCCGTGAAATGCTCCGCCCGGGCGGCGGCGCGATGAACTTCTGTGCACAGTACGCACATTTTGGCATCATGGTCAACAGCATTACAACGGGCGAATGAAAAAAATTTATTCCGGCTTCACCGGCATGGCGGGGGGATACAATCCGCTCAGTCCCGTGCGGAGCGCACACGCCCCGCTCCCGTGCATCACTTCCTGAAATTATTGAAGCTGACGAATTTTCCTAGCTCCCGCCGGTAATTGCGCGGCAGAAGCGAGAGGCCCGGCTTCGGGTATCCCACCGCGATCAGAAGCGGAATGATGCGGTCTTCAGGAATGCCGAACTCGGCCTTCACGGCGTCCTCCCTGAACCCGTCCATCGGATGTGTCTCCAGCCCGAACCCGCGGGCGGCGATCATAAGGCTCATCGCGTAGAACGCCGCGTTTTTGACAGCGAAAATTTTTCTGCGCAGGCCTTCCTTTTCACCGTAGAGCCCGAAGGGGGACTTGCGCAGCTTCTCTACCTCCTCCGGTTTGATATATCCGAGCCTCACCATGCTCGCGAGGTGATCGTCGATATTTTCCTCGACCGCGTTCGGATTGGCCACGACGATCAGCACCGCCGGCGCGACCTCAACCTTTTCCTGGTTGAACGCGTGTTTGCGCAGCGCCTTCTTCCTTTCAGGGTCGTCGACCACCACGATTTCCCACGGCTGGAGATTGAACGACGAGGGGGACAGGTTCGCCGTTTCGAGCAACTCCCGCAGGGTGTCGGAGGGCACCTTTCTATCCGGATCAAAAAAGTTGATAGACCGTCTTCCCCGTATCGCGCTGATTACATCCATGGCAACCTCCTTCAGTCCTGCAAACTGTTCTGACAGCATCACCAATAAGCTTTAATCTAAATTAAAATACTAAAATGTATAATAAAAGACAAGTATAAAAAATGATTATAATCATTATCCTTACTCTCTTCACGTTACGGCCGGATACAATCCGCGCCGCGGAGAAATCTGGTTGCATTTTCAGCCGTTTCACAGTAAAAGCTCCCACCAGATGGACAGGCCACTGACAAAAACGCTGATACCGCTGCTCGCCCTCGTCGCACTCGCGCAGCAGTCGCCGGTCACGCCGGCGATGGTGCGAAGCGACACCGCCCTCATAGCTCCCGGCATGGGCGCCGAAGGCGTGCTCCTCGGCGATACGCAAAAAGAGCTCGCCGCCCTCTCCTTCAGCGCGGACAAAGAGGCCTCATTCGATGAGCCGAAAGACCTCTTCGCCGACATCTACGGGGAGAGCGTAAATCTGAAAATTCCGTATTCGAAGATATACTATTATGAGACACGGCGGTTTGTCGTATTCATGAACAGGGACGCGGTCACCGCTATCGCCGGCATGAACACCGGCAGGGTCACCGCGGATTCTGTGGGCCTTGAAAACGGAATGCAGCATTTCATGTTCAACTACGGCAACGAAGGACTTGCGATCGTAACAAAGAATCCGCACCGGCTGCTCATCTACCGCTCGCTCGGCATCGCCGTTGCCGACGACGAAGGCGATGGCACGATCGACATGTACATCGTGTTCCCGCCGGCTGCACGGTGAACAAAAGTCACGGAGAAACAGATGCACGAGCTGTCCATCATCACTTCGATTCTCGATATTGTTCTGAAGCACGCAGCGATGCACAACGCGCGGAGTATCCGGACGATCAACCTGGCCGTCGGCGACCTTTCCGACTTTGTGCCCGAGTGGATGCAGCGCTATTTCGATTACGCAAGCAAAGAGACGATAGCCGAAAGCGCAAAACTCGTCATCGAGCACATTCCGGTCGAGTTCACCTGCCGCCAGTGCGCCACCGTGACGCGCCTGACGAAGGGCGACTGGCAGTTCTCGTGCCCGTCATGCTCCTCGTCCGACATCGAGATCACGCGGGGGCGCGAATTCCAGATCATGAGCATTGAGATAGAATAGGGGGAAAAAGAATGATTACCGTGGCCATCATCACCGTCAGCGACCGCTCGTCCAGGGGGGACAGGGAAGACCGCTCCGGCCCGGAGATCCGCGCCTGGGCCGAAAAGCAGGGCTATCAAGTGATCTCGGAAACGATCGTGCCCGACGAGATTGACGCTATCCGCCATGAGCTTATCCGCAATTCCGACGCAGGAGCGGGCCTCATACTGACCACAGGCGGCACCGGTTTCGCGTCGCGCGACGTGACGCCCGAGGCGACGACCGCCGTGATCGACCGCCACGCGCCAGGCTTCGCCGAAGCGATGCGCGCGAAATCGCTCGAGATCACTCCCCACGCGATGCTCTCGCGCGCGGTCTCAGGGATTCGCAAAAAGAGCCTGATCATCAACCTGCCGGGAAGCCCGAAAGCGGTGCGCGAGAACCTCGGATTCATCGAGCGCGCGATTCCCCACGCCCTCGAGCTCCTGCGCGGCGGAGTGACGGACTGCGGCGCGCCCGCCTGAACGGCTTTTCCTTACTGATACGGCTCGACTTCCTTTTCGATGTCTTCTTTCGATATGAGCGTGTTGAGGGTGACGCCCTTCTGGAGAAAGTTGAGGAACGACCTGATGAGCACGAAGGTAAGCACAAACCCGAGGAAGATCGAAATGGCAAGCAGCGCGTAGGAACGCCCGATCACGCGCTGGGCCCGCGCCTGCATCTCGGTTTTGATGCGCTCGCCTTCCCGCGTCTGGTTTTCCACGAGACGGTAGGTAATATCGCGCAGCTCCCTGAACTCCCTGACCCAACGATCCATTACCGTGCGGCTGCCAGCGAGATTGCCTGCCCGTATCGCCGCGTGGAATTCAAGCCCGAGCCTGCGTGTCTCCTGCTCCCTGCGCCCCCACTGTTCCGCAAGAGCCGCATTTTCGGAGCCCGTGAGGGACACCGACACGCGCTGCCAGTTGCGCAGATACTGCTCGTCAAGGAGGACCGTGTCCCGCGCAATCTGGCCGGCAAGAGCGCGGTCACCCCGCTCCAGCGCGTCCTGCTCGAGAAGCATGTTGACCCTGGACTGAAGGATGTCTTTAGCGATCGAGTCAAGGTCCTTCATGGTGTTGTACTGCCGCGAGATGAACGATTCGAAGGCGTCGTTGACCGACATGAGCGACCAGATGCTCTGGAGCGAAACGTAGGCGATGATCACGATAAAAGCAAGGCAGAACATGAACACCTTTGAGATATTCCTCGAATTGGATCTGCTGTTGGTTATCACCACTCCACCCCCGCTCAGGAGAGACACGACACAGTCGGTCAAGTTATGTACAGTAATTCACGCTACCGGCGGCAAGTCCAGAAGTCAAGCCCGAAACGACCCTTCCGCCATTTTAAAATACCATTGACAGCGCCGCCCCCCGGCGCTCATTGTACCTTACCAACAATCGGGGAACACAAACCATGAAATTCAATGAAACACGTCCGCTCTATCTTCTCGAGGAGATTGCCGCGATCCTCCGCGCGGAGAACGGCTGCGCCTGGGACAGGGAACAGACCTCAAAGAGCCTGAAACCGTATCTTATCGAAGAAGCATACGAAGTTTACGACGCTATAGAAAATGAAAACCAGGAAAACCTGAAAGAGGAGCTCGGAGACCTGCTCTACCAGGTATACGCGCACGCGCAGATCGCCCGCGAGGAAGGACGCTTCACGATCGACGACGTGGCCGGAGGCATCGTCGAAAAACTGATTCGCCGCCACCCGCACGTTTTCGGTGAGGACACCGCCGCCAGCGCCGACGAGGTGCTGGTAAAATGGGAGAAGATCAAGCAGCAGGAAAAATCATCCCGCGAGTCGGTGCTTGACGGCGTGCCGAAAAGCCTCCCGGCCCTTTTGAAGGCGTTCCGCGTCCAGCAGAAAGCTTCGCACATCGGCTTCGACTGGGAAGAGGTGGGAAGCGTCGTCGGCAAGCTCGACGAGGAGGTCGCCGAATTCAAGGAGGCAATCGCGTCGGGAGACCATCAGAAGATCGAAGAGGAAACCGGGGACATTCTTTTTACGCTCGTCAATCTGTCCAGGTTCATCAAGGTCAATCCTGAAGAAGCGCTTCAGCGCACGGTGGATAAATTCATGAACCGGTTCAAATACGTTGAGCAGGCCGCGGCGAAGGCAGGCAGGCGGCTTGAGGAGATGAGCCTTGATGAAATGGACGACCTCTGGAACGAGGCAAAGAAACAGAAGTAGGCTCAGGAGCCGCTTTTAAGCCTGGTGAGCATCGACTTGATTTCGTTCTGCAGCTCTTTCGCTTCCTCGTACGACATTTTTCCCGCTCCGTACTTTACCGCGTAGACGCGCTCCTTGAGCCGCCCGATGGCGTCGCTTTCCGGGGAGCGCGGGGACTGCGGGAGTTCATCCGCGACGCGGTTGAGCGTCTTTTCGGCCATGCGCAGGAATGTATCCGTCTCGCCGCCGCGAAGCGAAAGGACGATGTCGCGGTACAGCGCCTCGTAGATTTCTCGCGCGGTTTCAGGCCTGCCGCCCGGGGCCGCTTCCGTCTCAGGCGCGTTTCCGGTCTCGCGGTACCTTCTCATCTCCCAGTAGACCACGCCGGCGACCGCGAAGACGACCGCAAGCACGATCAGCGCGATGATCAGCCAGTTGACCGAGAAACCCTCGCGCTCGCGATCGAAGTCGAGATCCCTGGCGCGGCCCGACGCTTCGCCGGTGACATTCAGGCTTATCGGCTCCGACTTCAGCGTTTCGTAGCGTGCCGAGGCGGGATTGAAAAAATTGAAGGTGATCTGACCAAGCTCGATCCTTCCGGAGCGTTCCGGAATCACGGTGAGCAGAAACTCCTTTTCGCCGGCAAGCTCGCCGCCCTCGATTCCGGCCGAAGCGCTTCCCGCGCCGCGAAGCACGCGCACGCCGGAGACCTCCCCGATCGACGGTTCGGCCATGGTAAGCACGTTGCCCTTTCCCCTGACGCGCACCGATATCCTCGCCTCGCCGAACGCCTTCACCGGCTCTTTCGGATAGTCGACCGCCATGGTGAACTGTCCGACGTTTCCGCTGAAATCGGCGGGCTTACCCGCTTCCGGCAGCGGCAGCACTGTCACTTCTCGCGTGTCGAACACGACTTCGCGGCTCTGCGGAAAGGAGAAGAACTGGTTCTGGTCCGCGATCGAAAAGTTCACGCCCGCGCTGCCGCCCCCGATGGACGAGGTTCCTTTCATGGTGGGGATCATCGCGAAGGTGGCGAGATGCGATCTGACGAATTCGCCGTACTGGTCGCGCCCGTTTGTCTCGTCGGGATGCTCCTCGATCTGGCGCTGTACGAACCCTTTCGCGTCGGGCAGTTTCGATATCCCCCTCGGTCCGTTGAGTGTGATCCCGGCATAGCGCAGAAAATAGCGCATCACGATCGGCTCGCCGGTGTAGACGCGGTTTTTTGATAGCTCAATCGAGCCGTCGAGCCTTGCCCGCCCGCCGGCCGCGGGCCCCGGTGCGCCCTGCGTCACGACAAGCCGCACCGGCTGTGACTGGTGCCGGACGCCGTCGGCGGTAAAGACGATCGGGGGGATGGTGAAATTGCCGCGCCGCGAAGGCGTCACCGAAAAATTGAGCACGAGCCCCGACCAGGTGCGTCCGTTGATCCACTGAAAGCTCCGGCTCATTCCGGAGTAGGCGATGCCGAGCCCGTCAACGCGGGGGATCGTCTGCGGCGACGCGTTGCCCGCGCCCGATATCTTCACCTGGAGGTTCGCGCTCTCGCCGATCTGAAGGCGCCCCGGATCGATCTCGGTCTGGACATCGACGGCAAACGCGTCGCCGGCGAGGGCAAGGAAAAGAAGTACGGCAAGAGCCCTACCACGGCTTTTCAAGCGTCCGTCTGCCATTGCTTCCCCCTTTCTGCCTGCGCACCGGCCTGTTTTTCATCGATTCGAGTATATTCCTGAGCTGCTCGCGGCTGATGGAACCCTGGCGGTCGCTCCGCCCCGAATCGGATTGATTCTCCTTCTTATCCTTGTCCGATCCGGATTTTTTGTCATCACCGTTTTTTCCCTGGCCGCCGTTTTTCTGATCGCGGTCCTGTTTGCTGCGGTCGCCGCCTTTCTCCTTCCGGTCGTCCTTTTTATTCAGGAGATATTCGATGTTCTTCTGTGCCGGGAGATAGTTCGGATCTATTTTAAGTGCGTTGATATAGGAATCGATCGCCGCGTCTATATCCCCCTTTTTGAGATGCGCGTTGCCCATGTTGAAAAACGCCTTCTTCTGCACATCGCGGTCGTTCGATTCCAGCGACTCGCGGAACTGACCGATCGCCGCGTCATAATCGCCGCGCATGTAGCGCGCGTCGCCGCGGTTGAATCCGAGCTTGCGCCGCTCGCTCTCGCGCGGCGCGTAGGGCGATGCAGCGTTGTATTTCGCTTCTGCCTCATCGTATTTTTTCTGATTGAAGCGATCGTTCCCCTCGCGCACCGCGTCCCGGTACGGATCGATCCAGGCAATCGCACAGAGCGCCGCTAAGAGTACGAGCGTTTGTATCGCGCGCGGCATCACCACCCCCTCCTTCTTCCCGGCAGGAGCTGTTCGGGCATGAGCAGGAGCGCGAGCAGAAGCGCGAACGCCTGGTACTGTTCCTTCCGCTCGGTGATGACACGGGAGCCGAAACGGGTCCGCTCCTGGCCCGAAATCCTGCGCAGGATCGAATTCATCCCCGAAAGGCTGTCGGTGATATCGAGGTATTCGCCGCCCGTCTCTCGCGCGATGCGCTCGAGGAGGCCCGCGTTCTTGCGCGTGCGCACGAAATTTCCCGACGAATCGCGAAGGTACACATCGCCCGAGCGGTCTTCGGGCGGGGAAGGAATGAGCTCGCCGCCCTCATTGCCGATCGCCACCACAAATACAGAAACGCCGAGATCGCGGAATCGCGAAGCGGCATCGTCGATATCGCCCTCGTGGTCCTCGCCGTCGGTGATGATAACAAAGTTGCGCGAAGTCATCACCCGACGGTGAAACACACGGTAGGCGGCATCGAACGCCGCGCCCAGGTTCGTCCCCTGAAGGCGGATAGAATCCGTTCCCGCCGCGTCGAGAAACATCGAGAAGGCTCCCAGGTCGCCCGTGAGCGGGCACTGGAGGAACGCCTCGCCCGCGAAAAGCAGAAGCCCGATCCGGTCACCGCGAAGCTCGCCGGCCATAAGCCGTATCGCGTCCTTCGCGCGCGAAAGCCTGTCCGGGCGCACGTCCTGCGCGAGCATGCTCCGGCTCACGTCAAGGGCGACAAGCAGGTCGACGCCTTCGTTTTTCACCTCGCGCGTGACCTCGCCCCACTGCGGGCGAAGCAGAAGCACCGCCGCAACCACGATCGAGACAAAGAGGATCACCTCCTTGGCAATGACAACGGGAACATTTCGCCTGATCACCGTTTCGCGCATGCGCCGGTTTTTCACAAGCCGGCGCAGCATCATTCCCTTCCACACCAGGTAGATCGCGTAGAGGGCGATCACGATCGCCGAGGCGAGGGCAATATAGGGCATATATTCAATGTTGCCGAAATGGATCATGGCAGCTTCCTGTAAAACACCGAACGCAGCAGCAGCTCGAGGAAGAAGAGCGCCGAGGCGATGATGATAAAAATCTGGAAACGGTCGAAAAACTCGTGGTACGACCGGGATTCGATGACGCTTCGTTCAAGCGCGTCGATGTCCCTGATGTTTTCCCAGAGGACGCCGGATGAGGTCGCGCGGTAGAATTTTCCTCCGGTCATGTCGGCGATCTTTCGCAGGATCGTCTCATCGAAGTGGTTATAGAGATACTGCTTGCCGAAAAGAAATCCGCCCGAGCCTGCCGGATACGGCACCTTTCCTTCCTTGCCGATCCCCACGGTATAGACCTTTATCCCCGATTCGGCGCACAGCCTCGCGGCCGTCTCAGGATCGATGCTGCCGCGGTTGTTCATCCCGTCGGTCAGAAGCAGAATTATCCGGCTCTTCGCCGTGCTTTCGGTCATCCGCGAAGCGCCGAGCGCGAGCGCTTCCCCGATCGCAGTGCCGTCCTCGTTGACCGTGGTGAAGTCGACCTCGCCGGTGATGTCGGAAACCATCTCGCGCTCCTGCGTGAGCGGGCACTGGAGGAACGCGTCGCCGGCAAAGACCACGAGTCCTATCCGGTCGCTCCTGCGCCGCGAAATAAAATCCTGCACAACCTGCTTGGCCACCTCGAGGCGGTTTTTCGGCTGGAAGTCCTCTCCCTTCATGCTCAGTGACGCGTCGAGCGCGATCATGATGTCGATGCCGAGATTTCTCACGCTCGAGTAATCGACGCCTTTGCCCGGTCGCGCGAGTGCGATGATGAGAAAAAACACGGCCGTGAACCGCAGCGCCGGCAGGTAGCGGTAGGTGCGCGCGCGGATGGATGCCCGCTCCGGCACGATCCGCTCCGAAGGGACCGCTATGGCCGCGCCCCGCTCGTCGAACCTGCGGTAGTAATAGAAGAACACCGCCGCGGCGAACGGAACGAGGAGCAGGAGGAACGCCGGATTCTTAAACTCAATTCCCAACATTTCCCTTCACCCCGGAAAGTTTCCGCGCGAGCCTGATCGTGTCGTCGAGGTTGGAACGCAGCGCATTCGCGTCCGGCGCGAACTCGGCGAATTTCGCGAGGTCCCACAGGTCCAGCGCGCGCGCGACATCCACGCGGTACTCGTTAAAGCGAAGGGGGGATACGACCCGCTCCATGGCCGCGAGCACTTCCGAGCCGGTCATTTCGATCGCGTCGAAGCCGAAAAGCGAGGATATGTAGCGCCGGAAGATGAGCGAGAGCTCGGTCACATGCTCCTCGGTTTTCCCCTCGTCGATATACCGCTTCCTGACCAGCGCCCCCACCTCGCTCATGAACGTTTCGATCGGCAGGACCACGGCAGCGACGGGAACTTCAGCTTTCCTTTTCTTCTCAAACCACCGCCAGAGGAAATACCCGCCGGCAGAGAGCGCAATGATCGCAAGCAGGATAAACAGCAGCCGGTAGTAGTTGCCGCTGAGCTCGAGCGGCGGCTCGATCTCCTGAAACTCGCCGTTCGGATTGACGCTTTTTACATCCACCACCGGCACCTTGTAGCCGATGCGAACGTTCTGCTGATCGTAGAGCACGATCTCCGGCAGCGTGTGTTTCCCCGGCCTGAAGTACGCGAGGCGCACCGTGATGGAGAGGTACTCGGTGCCGCGCTTCGACTCGTCTTCCTTCTTCGCGTTCTGGATGATGTAGAGCGGCACCTTCGCCGCGGTGTCGCTTTCTTTATCCGCGCCCGGGGCCTTTACGATGCCGACTGACGCCGTGTCTTTTTCGGGGAAGTACACCTTCTCCTCGGGGAGGTGGATCACGATCCCCTTCAGGTCGGAGCCCGCAATGCTGATTTTATATTCGAGCGGAACCCCGATCGCCGCCGTTTCGGGATTCACGACGGCGCGTATGGTCGGATACGATCCGTTCTCCGCCGCCAATGACGCCGCGCAGAAGATCAGCATCCACCCTGATAAAAAAATCCGCCCTGCAGTCATATCAGATCCCCGCCATCCTCACGCGATTGCGCTGTTCGAAAAATTTCAGCATCGCCAGGTCGACCGGCTCGGCGGTGGATAGCGTGATCGAATCGAAGCCCTGGAGCATCTGCGCGCCGTTCCTTCCGGGAACGGCGTCGGAAAGAAATACGCGCCCGGTCTCGAGGTCCACGAACTCGGCAAGCCCGAAGAGCCGCATTTCGCGCTCCATCGGGTCGGATATCACCACGGGTATGACGTCATGGCGGCGCGCGAGCCTTCGAAGGCGCATTGCGCAGTCGTCGGCAAGAAAGTCAGAGACCAGGAAAACGACGCTGCGCTTTTTCAGCACCCGCTCGAGGAAGTCGATCGCGCCGCAAATGTCAGTGCGCCTTCCCGCCGGCTTGAAACTCAGGATCTCATTGAGGACGGAGAGAAGGAACTTCCTCCCCTTCTTCGGCTTCATGTAGCGCTCCACCGTATCAGTAAAGATGAGCACCGACACGCGGTCGTTGTTCATCTGGGCGAGATAGAGCAGGAGCGTCACCACTTCCATGATGATGTCGCGCTTGCTCCTTCCGGTGCCGAATTCCACCGAGCCCGAAAGGTCGACCATGAGCACGATGGAAAGCTCGCGCTCTTCGATGAATTCCTTGATGAAGAGCGTGCGCATGCGCGCCGACACGTTCCAGTCGATGTTGCGAACCTCGTCGCCGTACTGGTACTCTCGCACGCTTTCGAAGTTCAGCCCCGTCCCCTTGAACGCCGAGCGGTACTCGCCGACGAAAAGGCTGTTCATTCTGCGCCGGCTGCGGATACGGATCCGCTTCAGGAGCGAATATTCCTGCGCGCGCATTTACGGCACCTCGACCGAATCGAAGACCAGTTTGACGACACGGTCAGCCGTCATGCCTTCCGCCTCCGCCTCGTAGGAGAGGATGACCCGGTGGCGCAGCACGTCCGCGCCGATCTCCTTGATGTCGTCGGGATTGACGAACCCGCGCCCTTTCATGAACGCGACGCAGCGCGCCGCCTTCATGAGCGCGATCGAGGCGCGCGGGCTCGCGCCGTATTCCACAAAGCGCTTCAGGTCGCCGTTCGCGGGAGCGCGGGTTTCGTTGACGACATTGACGATGTAATCGATGAGCTTCCCGTCAAGGTAGATCGATTCGATGAGTTCGGACTGCTTCGCCGCTTCCGCGGGGTCGATCACCTTTTCGATCCGCTCCACGTCGATTTCACGGAACCGGGTCAGTATCTGCTTCTCCTCCTCCCTGCCCGGATAATCGACCAGGCATTTCATGAAGAAGCGGTCAACCTGCGCCTCGGGCAGCGGATAGGTGCCTTCCTGTTCGATCGGGTTTTCGGTGGCGAGCACCATGAAGGGCGAGTTCAGCTCGTATGTCTCATCGCCGATGGTGACCATCCGCTCCTCCATCGCCTGTAAGAGCGCGGACTGCACCTTGGCGGGTGCCCGGTTGATCTCGTCGGCAAGCAGGATGTTCGTGAAGATCGGCCCCTTCTTGGTGAAGAAGTCGAGCTCTTTAGGATTGTAAATGCGCGTGCCGATCAGGTCCGCCGGCAGGAGGTCGGGAGTGAACTGAATGCGCCTGAACGCGGTATCGACCGACCGCGCGAACGCGCGCACCGCGAGCGTCTTGGCAAGCCCCGGCACGCCTTCAAGCAGTATGTGCCCTCCGCACAGAAACGCGATGATGATACGGTCGATGAGCTTTTCCTGTCCGACGATCACCTTTCCTATTTCAGTTTTTATGGTGGATACGAACCGGTTCTCGGCCCTTACCCGCTCCGACAGCTTTTCAATTTCCGCGTACTCCATATATCCACACCTCGTTCAGATGGCAATAATAACGTCGACCGGTCATGCCGCTCCGGTCCCGCAGGCCGGAATTCTCGCGGGGCGCCGGCCGCCCGTCAATCAACATTCTATCTGTTGCCCGGATAATAATTTTGTTACAAGCGCGCGTACGGCCATTCACAAACTCCCAATAAAAAGGGCAGCATCTCTCGATGCTGCCCCCGGTATTCCTGTTTGAAAATGCTACTTATTTTCGCCTTCGGGATTCCTGGTTTCGGTCTCCTGCGGCACCGCTTCTTTTTGCTCCGCTTCCTTTGCGGGCGTTTTTTCAGCGGCTTTCGCTCCTTCCAGCGGTATCCGCAAACGCCACCCCGGCTGGATAAGCCTCGGGTTAACGATCATTCCTCTGTTGGCTTCATAGATCAGGTTCCATTTGAGCCCGTTGCCATAGAACTTGTCCGCGATCCTCCAGAGGCAGTCGCGTTTATCCTTATTGTATTTGACGACATAGATCCGGTATCCGCGTTCGTCATCAGATATCTGTTTCTCAGATGAGGCGCCTTCCCTGCCGACGCCCACTTTTGCCTTTGTGGTTTCAGACTGCTTGCCCGTGGCCGCTACGGTGACCTTTCCGCTGGCCGCCATGACCGATTGCGCGAAACGCTTGGAGTCTTCCGAAGCCGCGATCGACTCCTTGTACTTCGATTCGTTGAAAAGCGTTTCGGAAGTGCGAAGGGACTCTTTCGCCATTCCGAGATCGGTCGCTGCCGCGGCCGCCCCGGGAGACTTTTCCGCCTGCGCGACCGCCTCGCGGGCAGAGGTCAGAGAATCCCGCGATGTCCCCTGGAGCCCGGATATGTAGGCGTCGTCCGCGTTCATCTTCGCCACTTCGACGGCGGCGAAACCTTCTTTCAGCTTGAGATTGGCGAGGGAGTTGTTCGCCGTACGCACGTTCTCTTCGGCTATATTGAGCTTGTCGGGCGCATACCGCTCAGCATGATACTGGCGGGCCTTCGTGATCGTTATGTTAACGTCTTCGATGCTGTCGGAGAGCACGCTCTTGTTGCCTATTGCCGCGTCACGCGCCGCGCGGGCCTTCCTGTCCGCCTCTCCCGCTTTCTGGTAGGACTGATAGTATTGCTTGTCTTCAAACAGCTGGTTTGCCGATTGCAGGTCCGCTTTCGCAGAGGCGAACTGGCTCTTCGCGAGCACTTCCGCATAGGCTTCAGTCGCGCTCTCAACGCTCTTCTCAGCGCCGCCGATCGCGTCCTTTGCGAGGAGCGGAACCGCCTTGTTATACGCCTCGACCGCCTTTTTATAGGACGCGTTCGCCGCCGACTGCGCGTCATCGGTCTTGCTGTTGGCTATCGCCGCGTTGGCCTCCAGGAGCTTCGTGCGTGCCGCTTTTATTTCGTCGGGAGCGTATTTATCTGCCTGTACGGATTGCGCGTCCGTTATGGCGACTTTCGCCGAGGACATTTCCCTGAGAGGAACTTCCTCACGGCAGTTGAGGCTCATAACCAGAAGGGCTGAAAACAACATTACATAGACGACTCTTTTATTGATTTTCATGGCTCAGGCTCCCTTTATTGTTAAGTTTGTATCCGGCAGTCCCACCGTATCATATGTTCCCGACGCATTCGCTCCCGCCGCGGCTGGCGCCGTTACCGGCCGAATGAAGCGAGCGCGTCTTCCTCGGAATCAAATATTTCAAAAAATGAAGTCAGCTTGGTAAGCTCAAACACCTTGCGCACCGACGCGTACACATTGATGATTTTGAGCCCTCCCTGATACTTTTTAAGGTTTGAAAGACTGGAGATAAGCGCGCCGATACCTGAAGAATCTATATATGAAACTTTCTCAAGATTGATGATCACATTGTATTTCTGTTCTTCGATGAGTTTGCTGATAATGTCCTTGATCTCGGGCGCGTTATAAAGGTCGATTTCACCCGTGATATCGAGGATGACGATTTCTCCTTTTGTCCTTTTGTTAATATCCATGCACGCGAACTCCTTCGAAAAATAGGCTGCTACAGGCGTTTTAAAGATAACATACTAATTATAATATTTAAAGATGTCAACCTAAATACTGTAAATAATCTATAAATAATTGACAGACGCGGACTCCGACGGCGACCGGCGGTGAATTTTCAAAAAACGCCGCTACTCCGGATCATGGCTTAGAACGGCTATCATTTTCTGCAGGATTTTTTTATTGAAAACAGCGCCTTCATGAAGGCCGCGGTACAGGTAGAGGGAGCGCTCCGCCACGGCAGTCTCACTGGAAAGCCCGCTCTCGCCCTCGTCGATCGCGTAGCCCTCGGTGATCGTGTGAATCACACGCTGGATCGTGAACCCGATCATGTCCTTCACCGATTCAAGCGAACCGAGGAGTTCGTCCGTCTCGGCGAGTTTTTTCAGGATATAGTCCACCTTTCCCCGGTCCCTGCCCGGCGCGCGCATCATGCCGGCGAGTTCCTCGGACAGCCGGACGGCGCGGGCAAGTGAAGGGATGAGCGGCTCAAGAGACTCGAGCATTGAGCGCGTTCTCGCGGCGATCTCCTTCCGGGCGGCAAGGCGCTTTCCCCCGGCCGGGAGCGCGCCGCCGTAGATCGAATCGATGAGCGAGCTGATATCCGTATCGTGCGCGGGCAGTTCGATCTCTTCAACCCGCCGGTGAACAACTCCCTGCATGAAAGCGCCGTCGGCGGTCGCGTTCACAAGCGCGCTGTCGTGCCGGCGTTCGAACCATGACAGGAATATCATCATCTTCTGGTTCGTGTGGACTTTTGGAGATCGTATCCCCTTCACGAAAATTTTCGGCAGCGCCGTGAGCTGGCGCCTGTTGAAGACCTGCGCGTTGAAGAACCGGTCGGTGCGCAGGTTCACCTGTTCGTCAAGATATGAACCGCGCGCGTGGGCGTATCCCCCCGTGAACGAGAGGTCCTGCCCTACCATGATCACCGGCGATGCCCCCAGCCGCCGCGCGAAATCGCAGGCGTTGGTCGATACCGATCCGCCATGGGCGATCTCGCCTTTTTTGCCGGTGATCGTTTCGATCCACTGCATCATCTGAAACGCCATTCCCGTCACCGCGGTCCTCCCGCCGAAAAGCCGGTAAGCCGACGGATGGGAGGTCGGATCGGCGATGAGCACCGTGCGGCCGGGACGCGAACCCTCGAAGTAGCGCGCGTTGATAACCTGCGGATCGACGGTGATGCAGAAGTGCGGTTCGATGCCGTGACGTGCGAGAAGGTTAAAGGCTGTGTCGACAGCGATCACCACGGCGCGGTCTTTCGATGCGCGGATAAAACCGATGCTTTCCGAAAGGCTCGGGCCGGCGGCGACCACGATCGCGGGAAGCCCCTTGAATTTATCGAAGAACGCGTCGGCGCCGGGAAGGGCCGCGATGCGGCCGATGTTGCGCGCGATGTTGGCCGACCAGGTCTTCTCGAATTTCGCGAGCGTGGCGATGTTGACTTCCTTGGTGGACAGGTACGATTTCGCGATCCGGCGGCTGTTGGCGTAATAGTCAGGATAGAGCTGGTGCGATCCCCGGTGCGTGAGGAATGAAACGCGGTGCGTCGATTTTCCCCGCAGCGCCACGGAGATGTCGTCCTCCGACGGATCAAGAAGGACCGTGAGGCGCGGATCGGAGAGGAGCGGCAGCAAATCGCGCGACTCGAAACAGGCGCGAAGGATCTGCGCGTCGCGCTCGATGACCAGGAGCGTCGCGCCGGTGCCTATCCTCGAGAGGAGCTCCTCGACGTGATAGCCGAAGCCGAACCCGAAGGCAATGAAGAGGTCGTACTGCCCCGCGTCGATCTCGTCGATGAATCGCGCCGCCTCTTTCTTCGGATCGAACCTGCTGTGGACGAAGAGCGGCTTCCCGTCGCGCGTGATCTTCGGCACCGCGCCGAACTGCGTATCCACGGCGGATATATGGTCCGGGAGCGGAGTTTCGCCGATCTTCGCAGCCAGCGCGGCATGGCTTTTTGCGGCAGCCGAAAGATTTTTCGCGAGCAGGCTGTCCATCATTCTTCCTTCAGGTGCAGACGGATCTGCGTCTTGTTCTCGATCCTCGTTCCCGGCACCGGCTCCTGTATCGCCACGCGGCCGCTCCCCTGGAACGAGTAGGTCACCGCAAACCGCTTCTGGATGGCGATGAGCTGCGCGAGCGACTGCGAAAGCGAAAGGCCTTTGAGGTCGGGCATGGTCGTGCCGTCAAAGAGGATCCTTTCGGTGGTGGACCTCACGGCGCCGCTCACCGTTGTCGGGTTCGTTTTTATCCCGCAGTACGGCAGTATCCGCTCCGCGACCTGCGCGAAGACCGGCGCCGCGGCGGTGCCTCCGCCGACGTTGCCCGCCGGCTCGTCGACGATGACCAGGATGCATATCTGCGGGTCCTCGTAAGGGGCAAGCCCGATGAACGACGCGGTCGCGCGATCGGAATATCCGCCCTGCCGCGTCGACTTCTGTCCGGTCCCGGTTTTTCCGAACACGATGTAGAAGCGGATGCGCGCTGCCGAACCGGTGCCGTTCTCCACGACAAGGCGCATCATCGACATCAGGCGCTGCGCCGTCCGCTCGGTTATCACCCTTCCGCGCGAGCGCGGATAGAACGAACGGGCGACGGTTCCGTCCTCGCGCTGTATAGCCTCGATGATCGAGGGTATCATGTAGACGCCGCCGTTGCCGACCGCGCCGAACGCGGCCGCGAGCTGCAGCGAGGTAACCGAAATCTCCTGCCCGATGGCGGTGGAGTATTTCGAAAGCCCGGACCAGGCCGCAAGCGGCCGCAGTATCCCTTCCGACTCGCCGGGGAGCTCTATCCCAACTTTTGAGCCGAAGCCGAAGCGGCGCAGCATGTCGTAGCAGTTCTTCTTCTGGACGGCCTGCATCGCCTGTATGACCCCCGCGTTGCAGGAATGGCGGATGATGTCGGGAGGCGTCACACGCCCGTGCACACCGATGCAGTTGATGACCGTATCCGCCACCTCGACGTAGCCGTTGCAGGTGAACTCGCGGTTGAAGTCAGGAAAAAGCTCGAGGAGAAGCGCCATGGCGATGATCTTGAGCGTCGAGCCCGGCTCGAAGGAATCGGTCACCGTGTAGCTGTTGCGCTCGACGTCGGAGTAGCGATAGTAGGCGTTCGGGTCGAACGAAGGGTACTTGCCGATCGCGAGCACCCTTCCCGTCTTCACCTCGAAGACGAGGACCGCGCCCTGGCGGGCATTGAACCGGCGGACCGAATCCTCAATTCCTTTTTCAGCCTGATACTGAATGAACCGGTCGACGGTAAGCACCACGCTTTTCCCTTCGGGGATAACGTCCTCATCGTCGCGCTCTCCGCCGTCACGGCCCATGAGCAGCGAATCGTATTTATACTCGATCCCGGCAAGCCCTTTGTTGTCAAGGCCGACGAACCCGATGATATTGGCGGCGAGCTTCCCGTGCGGATAGACCCGTTGCATCTCCTTGCGGAAATAGATACCGGGCAGTTTCATCGCGTGCAGGCGCTCCGACTCGCCGTCATCAAGGCGGCGCTTGAGCCAGACAAACTGCTTTTTGCGCGAAAGCCGCTCGGTGAGCACGTCCTTCGCGATGCCGATCACCGGCGCGATCGCCGCCGCGGTCTCGGCGGGCCTTTCGACCTTCATCGGGTTGGCGAAGAGCGAGTCCTTCTCGACGCTCATGGCGAGGATGTAGCCGTTGCGGTCCATAATGCGGCCGCGGCGCGCCTCTCCGTGCCCGGTGCTCAGGCGGATTCTATCGGAGAAGTGGAGGCTGGAGAGCTTGAAAATAAAAAAACAGGCCACCCCCAGCAGGATAAAGCCTGTTATGTAAATTCTCCTTTTGCTTTTACCGGACTGCATTCCCTGTTTTGATCGCTATCGTATTAATCCAAACCTCAGGAAGAAAAAGTCCCTCCGCTTTCCTTCGCGGTTGCGGTCGAGCAGGTGCGAAGTGTTCCAGTAAAGCACGAACGCGCGGCCCTTGACCCGCGTCACGGGCACATAGCCGAAATAGCGGCTGTCCTGCGAATTGGTGCGGTTGTCGCCGAGCACCACGATATGGCCGGCGGGCACGCGCCCTTCGATGATGCGCTTGCCGAAGCTGCGGTAGTCGGTGCAGTTGTTCCCGACGATGCGCGGGCATTTCACA
Organism: uncultured Leptospiraceae bacterium; assembly: GCA_964627815.1. Lineage (GTDB taxonomy): Bacteria > Spirochaetota > UBA4802 > UBA4802 > JAGODF01 > CAZPZJ01. The sequence goes on along the minus strand of CAZVKE010000010.1, from coordinate 50,185 downwards.
TACGGCTCCTCGACCTTCACGCCGTTGACGTAGACGTATCCGTCGTCCTCGTTGACATGCACCTCATCGCCGGCCACCGCGATACAGCGCTTGATGAAGTCGCGCTCGTCCTCATCGGGCGGACGGAAGATCACGATATCCCCCTTCCTGATGCCGCGAAGGCCCCAGAGCCGCACTTCACTGCTCATGCCGATCATGCGGGGAAAGATCGGGCCGTAGGTAATCTTCTCGACGAGCAGGTGGTCGCCGATCTGGAGGGTATCCTCCATCGATCCGGTGGGGATATAATACGCCTGAATAATGAACTGGCGGATATGCATGGCAAGGATGAAGGCGACCAGCACCGCGTCAAAGACCTCCCAGGTCTTGCGGAACGCGCGCGTGCGGCGCGGCGACATGTCCTCGAAAAGCTCGAGGATCTTCTCACGGTTGTCTTCGCCGAGAAGCAGCACCGGGAACGAAGTGATATTGTATTTTTCGCGGATGAGAAGATTGCCGAAGACGTTGATCTCGAAATAGGTGACGCTCTCCGTCCTGATCGTGAACGTCGTCTTCCTGTTGACGACGGTGATGCCGGCGGCGTTGACTTCGATGCTGCCGCCGCGGTAGAGAACATATTTGATCGCGTGGTTGGCGATCCGCATAAAATAGATCATCGACAGCATGCCGCCGATGAAGTAGGTCCAGGTAAACGGTATTGCCACGGCGAGAAAGAAGGTCGAGTAGACGAGCAGCAGGAATTTCAGGACACGGATCCCGAAGAACCTGAAAGCGTCATTACCAGAGATAAGCGCAAAGCGCGATTCTTCCACCTGCTCCGCGGAAAACCTCAGGAATTGTAACATTATAGGCTCCTCACGAATAGTCGGATTGATTCCACAACATGCTTTGGGAAATGCAATTTTTGCAGGGTCGCCATAATTTTATTGCAGAAATATTGAGACTTAATAGAATAGCCCAACACAGTTGTCCACAACTTTTTTGCGATGAGAAAAATAATTGACCTCACAGCAAAGCTCACGCCTGACGAGCTCCGGAATTTCTCCGACATACTTCATATTGAAAAATGCCGTGACCAGAAACACGCGGTAGCGCAGGCGCTCCTCTCGCACCACGGGCTGCACCTGATGCTGGCGACGCTGAGCGGCGACGAATACCGGCTGCTTTCCGCGGCATACGCCGATGCCAAGGGGATATCATTCGGCGAGCTTCACACAAAGCTCAGGATAGACCTCTCCGCGATAGAGACCATATCCGCCCGTCTATCCAAAAAGATGCTCGTCTATGTTCTGAAAAACCGTCAGCGCATCCACAACAAGAACGACAGGGTCTACCCGATCGCCGAGATCAGGGAATTCTTCAACCCCGCAGGCGCCTCCTCCATCGTCAGGGCATACCGCGAGATCATGGCGTCCCTGACGGTGAAAGGCCGGACCGCGGAGCACGCCAGGAACGCACCGAAGATATCGGAAAAGAGCGCTCCCCTGGTTTCCTATCTCACGGAAGCGGGGGGTATTGCGTCGTTCGGCGAGATCGAGCGCGCGTTCGGGGGAAAAGCGCCGAACGAGATAATGGCCCACCTGCACGGCGAGCACCTCTGCTCGGTCTTCCAGGATGAGAAGCCGCCGGCATTCACGGCCCTGATGCTCGGCAGGAACCTCCTCCTGCAGGGACTGGAGCAGGAGCGGTCGCGCGCCGCGGCGCATTATACGGCCGGAAACGGATACCACTTCCTGCTCAACATCATTTCGATCTTCGATGTCATCTCGACAAGCGGGCTCTTTATGACAAAACAGCGCGTGTTCCGCAAAGTCGACCTCGCGCGCATCACCGGCGGCCTCAACCGGATACTCGACCTCGACGGAACCGAGCTCGATCCCGCGCAGACGTGCAGCATCTGCCTGCACGTCATGCACCTGATGTCGCTCGTAAAACTCAAGGGCGATTCGGTGATCGCCACGCTCAAGCCGCTCAGGCAGGAGCTCGACAGGCCCCGCAGGATGCTGCTGAAACTGTTCCTGCGCCTGCAGGAAGCGACGGCGGACAATCCGCTCTTCACGAGTGACATGCGCCTTCCCTCGTACCGCTTTCTTTCTTTTCTTATCGAAACGCTGGAGAGGAACGACGCCTGTTCGCTCGAATACCTGAGGTCAATCGTCGCCATCAAGATGTTTTCCGATTACGAGGGGGAACAGATAAGCGGGATGCTCGAACAGCGCGACGCGCTTGCCTCGTCGTTCCGCGACGCGGTGCGCTTTCTCTTCATCACGGGAGTCATCGCGGTCAGGGAAGGGCTTCTCACGCTTTCTGAAATCGGGAAAGGCGTTGCGGCGCACATGCTCAAGCCGATCGACCAGACAGAGGAGCCGCCCGCATCCATGCAGCGGTGCGTCTATATCAACCCCGACTTTTCGCTCATGATCCCGAAAGACGAGATGCCGCCCGAGGCCCTCTATCACCTGCTCACCCACACCGAACTGCTGCGGGACGACGTCATCGTCAACGCGAAGATCAGCAAGAACTCGATCATGAAAGCGTACAAGCGCGGGATGGCGCTTGAACCGTTCCTCGCGGCGCTCAAGCAGTACGCCAGAAACGAGCTGCCGCAGAACCTGACCTTCATGCTCAACGAATGGACGGAACAGACGATACAGATACGGATCACGAGCGCGGTGCTGCTCTACGCGAGCCAGCCGCTCTTCCTCGAGGAACTGTCTTTCGGAAAACTCAAACACGCCGTGGTGGAGAGGATATCGCCGCACCATGCGGTCATTCAGAAGGAATATCTCGACGACATCATAAAGGCGGCTCAGGACCGCGACGCCGTCATCAACCTTTTCGACGAACCGGAGTGATCCCGGCCGCTATTTCTCCTTCTTTTCTTTTTTATCCTTCTTCTGGTTCTCGTCGATAACTTCGATCTTCTGGCGAAAATCGAACGTGATGAACTCGCTCAGCGCGTTGATCGTCTTGTCGGTGATAAAGTATATCCGCTCGTTGAGCTTGACCAGCGCGCCGCGGTAATGCGAATATTTCATCTTATGGTCGATGAGCCCGATCGGCTCGACTTCGCGCCAGTTGTTGCAGGTTTTCAATTGCGGAATCTTGCTCAGATAGAGCTCACGGATCGTGCCGTTCTTCACCGCGTCGGCCAGTACCTTTTCCCACTCCATTAAACAGTCACCTCGCGAGACCTTCTCTTGTCAGATACCATCTGTTCCCCTTATACACGAACGGCACCGCCATCCTGAAGCTGTTGCCGGCATAATACACTTTGGCTTTCGGCCCGGAAATATCCTTCCCTACAAGGACCATCCCTTCATCGAGATGGGAGAAAAGCAGCGAAAGCTGGAACGCCAGCTTCAGGTAATGCGCATTTTCTATCGCAGGAGGCTTCCTGTCAGGGGGATGGAGCATCAGGTAGAAAAAATGGTCCACGACGCTCGACGCGTCGGCCTGGATGAATTCACGCCGGTCTTTGAATTTCAGTCTTCCGGCAATCCTCCCGGCATTATTGCCGTCCTTGCGCATCTCCTCGATGGTGCGGGCAACTTCGCTTTTGACGCTTTCATCGACATAGACACGATAGAGCGTCTGAAGGTCTCGCTTCCGGAAGAGCGCTTTCATCTCGCCGATACGCGCTTCAAGCCCTCTGTCAAAAAACCACCCGAACGAAGGCGTCCCGATCGCCGCGACGCACAGCAGCACCGCGGCCGTCAGCGCTTTCCGGCTCACGGCGCCCTTATCCCCTGGCCGCCCGAAGCTCCGCCCGGAGCCGTTCGACCTCCTCCTGAAGCTTGCGGTTCTTATCCTTTTCCGACCGGAGCTGTTCATGCAGTTCAATTGCCTCGGCCCTGCTCAGTTCCTGGACTTTTTCATTGGCGTCGATGATCTTTCCCGCCTCTTTCAATTCTCTGCTCGAAAAATCTATGACCGCCTCCTGGGCCTTGATGACGCTCTGCGCGTCCAGCATTTCGATGCGGCGCAGGTCGGCGAGCATCTCTTCGGCCTTGATCCTGTTCTTGATGTCGAACATCTCCCGCTGGCGCATCAGGGTGAACTCCTTGATCGCCCTGTTCAGCCTTGTCTGTTCGTCCATCAGGTGCTTTTCATATTCGAGGATGCGCTCAAACGCCTCCTTTTCCTTTTCGGATTCAAAGATGTCCTTGCGGTTGATGTCCATAAGGCTTTCGAACGCGCCGATCCTCGACTCGGCTTCGCTGGATACGATCTTCATCATTTCCTTGTAGCGCTCGACCACGACGGACTTCTCGAGGAGAAGGATGAACTCCCGCACGTTCACCGGACGGGAGATGAATTCAATGTGCATGAGGCTCAGCGAAATATTGATCGCCTTCTTGATGTCTTTCCTGGGGAGGAGGACAAACTTGAGGAAGGAATGCAGGCGCGTATCGTCGCGGATCATGGCGACGGTTTTCGCGAGGTCTTTGTTCTTGAAGTCAATTATAAAAAGGCTTGTGTCCGAATTGACGATGGCTGCCTTTTTCAGGTCCTTCTCTTTCAGCAGCCTGACAGTCAGGCCCATGTCGGCGATACTGTTCGCGATCTTCTTCCCGTCGTCATTGTCGCACACATACCAGATATACACATTCTTCATCGTCCAACCCCACGGCCGACCGTATTTCAAATTCAAAAGACATGATTGCTTTCCGCTATCCCGCGCGCATTGGCATCTTTACCTATCACACTGCGCCATAAATTACAACAGTTTTTTATACCGGTTTCATATTTTTTGGCGCTGGCGGAAAAGATGCGCGGGCCATATTTTTAAATTTTACATATATTTTTATTTCAACATTATTTTATGATTATTAATTTGACTATCAATGATATTCATTATATAATAATCTCGTGCCGCAATTTTTGTTTATTCGCCCTGTTTCACGTCATACACTTATTCCGCCTCCGTTCGGGAGAAGACGGTATGTTCAGGCCGATCATCCTCAAGGGACTCATCTCAATCGTCCTGCTGGAAATACTCGCCGGGCTGTTCCTGCTCGATCTGCTTACTGCCCCCGTGGCCCTCGCAAGCCTCTTTCTCGCCCCGGTCGTGGTCGCGGGCGCCTGCGCGCTCTGCCTTCGCAGGTACGCGCAGATGCGGGGCGGGCTGATGCATGCGCTGAGCGGCCTATCAAAAGGGGAGCTCGACCTGATGCGGGACAATACGGCCGGATACAATGACCGGCTGCTCTTCGGGGAAATCGACCGGATATACGGGACTACCGGCTCGCTGATCTCAAAGATATCGGGGACGCTGGGCCGCTACATCATCAGCGCGCAGGTCCTCAACGAAGCGTCCGCGTCGCTCGCCGACTCCGCGCACGACCAGGCATCCATGGCCGAGGAGGTCTCGTCCGCGATGGAGGAATTCAGCTCGGCGGCAGAGCTCGTGGGCGAAAGGATGGACAGGACTTCCGGCACGCTCAGGGAAATCACCGGAAGCCTGAAAAGTTTTTCAGCGGCGATCGAGGACACTTCCTTCTCGATGTCCGAGCTCGGCAATCTCTCAAACCGCACCGTCGAAAACGCGGGGCAATGCGAAGCGCAGATACTGTCGTTCATGGAGGGAATGGAATCAATAAAAGCCACGACGGCGCGGATCACCGAATTCACGACAATCATATCCGACATCGTCGAGCAGACCAACCTCCTTTCCCTCAACGCATCCATCGAGGCCGCGAGGGCCGGCGAAACGGGCCGCGGGTTCGCGGTCGTCGCCAAGGAGATATCCAAACTCGCCGACAGGACGCTCAAAAGCTCGCAGGAAGTAGGCCAGCTCGTCGCAGCGATGGTGCGTACGGTAGGCGAAGGGGCGCAGCGGGTCAGCGAGGCGTCGCGCATGATCAACACGGTCATCGATGACGTGAGGAGCTTCGACAGCCTTACGATGAACGTCATGTCGAACATCGTCGTGCAATCCACAAACTCTACCATGATATCGTCACGCATGAACGACCTGTCGTCTTTTGTGGAAGACGTCACGGCCAGCGCGCGCGAACAGAAGAACGCTTCGCGGGAAGTCGCGCAGATGATGGAAAATGTTTCAATATCGTCGCAGTCGCTCTCGGCGAACTCTGAGGACCTCGCGCGCCTTTCGGCCGAACTGCTTGGCACCACGCAGGAAATGCGCGAGTGCCTGAGCGTTTATTCCACGGCCGCAATCAAAAATGAAGGGGGGACCATTATGGCAGCGGAAGTAAAAGGGAAATTCATCACCCTGGCCGGCCACCTCATGAGCCTGTTCAAGGACGGGCTCAGCACCGCCGACCAGGAGCTCTACTCGAAAACCGGCAGGCATTTCAACGAGCTTGACCCCGAAGGCTGGTATGACACAAAGATTTTCAACACGTTCATGGAAACCTACGCCAGGGTCTCGCCGCTGAAGGAGAAGGCGATCGTCAACCTCGGGCGCATGGTCTATCCGACCATACAGAAAACCGTCGGGCTGCCGAAAGAACTCAAATCGCCGCTCGATTTCATCCTCTTCGAGGCGGAAGGATTCCTGGACAACCACAGAGGCAGCGATGTCGTCCCGCGGAAGTTTTTAAAGAAGGAAGAGAAAAATGTCGTCGTCCAGGCGCCCGCGCCCGGATACAACCCGAAGCTTTTTGAAGGCGTGTTCTACGGCATACTCGAGATGAACGGCATCAGGAACGGCAAAGTCGAGCTCTGCGACTCGGGCACCTGCGAATTCAGGATCACCTGGTGATCAGCGCGGAGCACCTCATCGTCTTTTTGCCCGGAGATGAGAAGATCGGAAGGCCCCGATCCGGTAGGGCACGGATTGTTAAAAGGCGTGCCCTGCCGTAATATCCATACACGGAATGCAACCACCAGAAAATCCCGCGAACCAAAACGTCCAGAAATACTGAAATAATTAATTCATTTTAATCCGGCATTAATCGTCATTTAATTGCCTCACGCTATCATGACACCATCAACGCGAATAATGCTCTTACCAGCAAGGAGGAAAAAATGTTTCGTACAGTTAAAATCACGGCGTTCCTGATCGCCTGCTGCCTCATCGCGGCAACTCCCGCGATCGTGTCCGCCGAAGAAAGCGGCCGTTCCATTCAGGTCGGTGTCGCCCTCGGCGCGATGGCCAACCGGGATATCGAAAATCTCAACGATTCCCTTGAAAGCCGCGGCTACCCGACGTTCGACACCGCGTACGGGACGTTCGGCGGCCTGGTCCGCCTTCGCTTCGACCGGTTCATGATCGGCGCGGAAGGCCACGGTTTCCGCAGCGAAACGAAGACCGCCGGCAACTACGACTTCTCCCTGAACGGGGGATACGGCATACTCGAGGCCGGGTATGACATCTTCAGCGCCGCGGGATTCAGGATTTTCCCGATCATCGGGATCGGCGGCGGCACCACCACGCTCCACATCACCGAAAGCAACACTCCGTCGTTCGACGATATCCTCGCGGACCCCGGCAGGGAATCGCAGGTTACGAGCTCATCGGTGATCGTGCACGCCGCGATAGCGGCGGAGTATTACTGGCGGGTCACCGCGAAAAGCGGGCTCGTAGTCGGACTGCAGGCGGGATACAACAGGACGGTCTACAATGACGGATGGAGGCTGGACCGCGGAAACAGGGACGGCGGCAGAAGCGTCAGCGGCGGCCCCGACGTCGATTTCAACGGCCCGGCGATGAACGTCAACATCGGCTGGCTTTTCGAGCTGTAGCAACGCGACGCGGCGCACGCGGGAGGCAACGGTCTCCCGGCACGTCCGGGAGGCCGCTTCATCCCACCTGCCGACGGCCATCAGGCAATGATAACGCGTGACTCACCCGTATAGACATTAAACCTCTCCCCGCGAAGAAACCCGATCAGGGTGACGGCATTTTCACGAGCAACCCTCACCGCGAGACTCGTCGGAGCGGAAACCCCGGCGATTACCCTGGCCCCCGACCGGCACCCTCTCTCAACCATTTCACAACTGATGCGCGATGAGAGCATGCAGAAATACGCGTCGTGCAGCCTCTTTCCTAAAAGCAGGCGACCGATGCATTTATCGAGGGCATTGTGACGACCGACATCCTCGGCGAAAGCAAGGAGGTCTCCATCGCGGTCATAGAGCGCGGCCGCATGGGTCGCGCCGGTTTTCATAAAAACTTCCTGCCTGGTGAAAAAATCCCGCTGGATATCCAAAAGCGCCTGCGGAGTGAATCTGAATTCATCCTCGTGTTCACCCTCAACTCCTCCCATCACCCCGACCGCACCGCATACAATTTTCAACTCTTCCGAATCATGCGCGCCTGATTCGACCATCTCCAGATTGATTCTGTTATCGCCCTCGCGCACCATCCTGATGATATGATCGACGCCCGCAAGGCGGCCGTCCCCGTAACACAGGCCGGCCGCAAGCTCGGCATCCATCCCTGGCATCCTCATGCAACAATAGGCAAGACTGCCGTTTATCAACACATCAAGGGGAGATTCAATGACAAGCTCATCCTCCCTCCCTCCGGACATGTCATCGGCATAAGCAATCACCTTCTTCTTTGCGGTTTTCAAGTAAATAGTCCTCAAGACGTGTCGTACTGCCGGCCAGAAGCGGAATTATGCTATCTTCATCTGCGACAGGCTGTTATTGCTCCGGAATCCCTGATCCGGGCATGGGGATCACGGGCCGTCAAAAAAGAACCGGGCATCGCCCGGTTCTTTTCAAATCGACTGTTACCGCATCAGGATGAGACCCGTCAGCAGCATCATCACAAAACTCGCGGATACGAGCCCCGCGTAGTAATGAACCGGCCGGCTCTCCCTCAACGCGGTCATTGCATCACGCACCAGCACGCCCGCACGATAACCGGGATAAAAGAGCAGCGCGGAGAACAATGACCAGTACATCACTTCAACTTTCAGGAAGGATACAAGCCCGCCGTGAGAAGCAAAATTCTGCAAATACTGGCAGGGAGCGCAGGCCATTCCGCCGAAATAGAAAGCCACACCTGATACAAAAACACCCGCCCCGGCCCAGAGGCCGCCGGTTTTGTAACTGTTTTTCATCACTCGCGACGACACACCAAACGCAAGCGCGGTTGATGCGCCAAGCAACGCGAGCGCAACAACTGAGTTTGCCCTGCACATGGGAGAGCATCCAAGCACCGGCACCACGATCATCCGTGCCATGATCGTGAAGAGCGATATCATGAAAAACATTCCCGCCTTTCTGAACATCCCGTATCCGATGGCCATCACCGCGACACCGATGCCGGTCATTATCGCCGAAGCGAAAGGCTTGCCGCCCATGCCGAGCACGTCTTTAAAAAAAACCTCGAAGAAACCCCATACGGAACCCAGAAGCAACGCAATCACGACATAATTAAACGCGGACCCTCCCGCCGGTTTCATCGTAGTATGTGTATTTATTTTCATTTTTTCTCTCCATATGACTATAGAATTGTAATTCGTTATTCCTGCCGTACGGGCAAACCGATCCATTACGCCCGGTACCCGCGCAATACCGGCAGGATTTTAATCATGGCAGACCGCGCACTTGTTGCTGATCTTAAGCGCCGTATGGCAATCCATACAGTCACCCATCGGCATTTTCCCCCTTATCATCCTGTTATCGATTGCATTGGCTTTATCACCATGACAGGACTCGCATTTCACCTTGGACTTCCCGTTTTCATATTTCGCGCTCATTACCGCCAAATGGCTGAAATACACGAGAGCGGGCTGCTTCGCCCACGAGGTCCACGGCCTGTCGGTGTCCTTGTATGAGTCAAACATCGTTTTCCTTCTCGGCGTGGTGTGATCATTCGCGGTTACCGCGCCGTCACGGGCGTGACATGCCGTACACTCTCCAATAGTCGGAATGCCTTTGAACCTGCCATTTTCATCATATTTATGGCATACCGTACAATCATCGATACCATACTTTTGAGTGTGGGTCTTATGCATAAAAGGTATCCTCGATGTCGCGTCCGCCTGCATAATATCGTTACATGCTTTACGGGAGAGACTGAAGGATACCCCTCCAAAAATCACTAAAGGGACAAGAAAAATCAATAATGAACGTTTCACGGCAGTTCTCCTTTAATTAATTTCCGACAACTGCTATTCTCTGCTCAATAATTATCGTTAATATGCTACCAATGAGAAACGCCGGCATTCTACTGTTCACTCACAGCGTTGCCTGTCGTATAACCCATCTCTTTGAATCTTATGTCGATATACGGCGTTACCACGTTTTCAAGCGGAAGATACACCGTGCGTGTCGTCTTTTTAATGTCCACGGTCTTGACATAGGTCCGGCACTTGTCGCAGACATCGACACGGTACTCCTCCTCACCCTCGACTTCAAAATAATGAACAGTCTCATGGTCGGAATTCCCGCAAAACGAACAGTATACCCTTTTCGACGGCCATTGATGTCCGCAGAAACCGCAGAGCAGTGACCGTTTTCCGTTATCTTCGAATACCGAAAGTTCGGGCGCCGACCCGCATACCGGGCAACGACCCCCGTCCCATTCTTTCACAGCATCGAGACGGTCCGAGATTTTCCGTGAAAACATGTTCAGGGACGGCTTCACGCTGTTATAAATCACGAACCCCAGGACCTGAGCATCAACACCAAGCCTGTTCCCGACCCCCGTGATAAATGATTCATCCCCTCTCATAAACGCCGAAAAAAGATCGTCCATGCGTAACGATTTATTATCAACCGCGCCGGCCAGCTTCTCGACCGATTCGGCGACTCCGTTTCCCGCCGACAACAGGATATCGCATAATTTCGCAAAAAGCCCGGCTGCCGATTCACTATCGATCACGAATTGTGAGATATCAACCATGTGTGAACTCACTCTCATCTTTTCAGATAATGATTCGTCAGAAATTCCGCAATCATCCAGACGGACAAAATTTTTGGAATTTTCCTGTTCGATATAAATCCGCTCATACAGGTCCAGCAATAATCCGAAGTCGGGTTTTATCTTCCGTACTTCATTCACGGCCCTGCTGATATAGTCTGAAGTAAATACGCTGTTTTTATCCATTATGTTTAACATAACCCAAGTTATTCCCTATTACCATCTGATCGGATACGGCCATGGTTGCTGAAGAAGCGGCCAGCATCACACATGCGCCATGTCCTTAGAAGGCTTATCCGCCATCGCCAGTTGATGATAGAGTTCCCGTTTAAGGGTGATAAGATAGATGACGCGAACGCTGTCCTCATCCATTAACGTAGCGTCAGGGAATTCATTCCTGACGACGGAGAGCCGGGCCCGCGCCAGGGAAAGCATCGCGTTCCTTTCGCCAAAATTCATCGCGCCTGTCGGGCAGGTTTTTACGCACATCGGCACGTGACCGGCCTCTACCCGCTCCAGACACATGTCGCACTTATTGATAACACGCGTGGTTTCATTGCGCCGGGGAATATTATATGGACAGTATTCCTTCATCATAATAAAGCCATCATTCGATATTCTCTTTGTGCGCTCGGTAAATATCACCGCACCCGTTTCCCGATCGATGACCACGGCGCCTTTCACATGCCCGTCTGCCGCCGCCTTACAGGGAGGCTCCAAGCAATGACGGCACTGATCGGGGAAGAAGTTCCATATTACCCGGTTCCGTATTTTATGTTCACTAAAACGCACGACCTTGTAATTAAAGCAGTTCAGGTCAGGCGGATTCTGATGGCTTCCCCACCCCATCTGTTTGGTGCGGTTGGGGGGAAAACCCTGCCATTCTTTACACGCGACCTGACAGCCCCTGCAAGCTGTACATCTTGACGTATCTATAAAAAATGCCTTCGACATGATTTCCTCCAGGTAATTATAGCCGGAGGGCAGACCCCCCTCCGGCCGTTAAATTCCAGCTCAATGACTTTGCACAACCGGTGCTCCGTCCCTGTCCAATTCAGTGACGCTTTCGGCCTTCCTGATGTTCACACAACAGGCTTTGTACTCAGGTATAGAAGTGTTGGGATCTCCCGCCCAGATCGTCAGACGGTTTGTCGAGTCACCGATGCCTCTCTTTGTCCATCCGAACGCGAACGGCATGCCAACCAGATGTACTGTTCTACCCTGAATCCTGAAAGGCGTTATGCGGACCGTTACCATGGCAACCGCCTCAACTCTTCCGCGAATGCTTTCAACGATGACCGGATCGCCATTCGCAATCCCTTTCTCCGCGGCGAGTTCGTGGCTCATTTCAACGTAAAGCTGAGGTTCGGCCTCAAGCAGAGACGTCACATTTCTTGTTTCACTGCCGCCGCACCAGTGCTCCGTCATGCTGTACGTCGTGAGCACGATGGGATAGCGGGAATCCGCGGGCGGCGCGATTTTATCCATGTCACTTGTGACAATTTTTGCGCACGGGTTGCTGAGCTGCCCTGAAAGGCCATGATTCCTCAACGGGGTTTCCACGGGCTCATAGTGCTCGGGAAGCGGTCCGTCCACAAGGCCGGTGCCGTAGAGCTGTCCCAGGCCGTCCTTGAGCATGATGAACGGCCGCTTTCCTCCGGCCGCCGCCATTGGCGGCGCGCCGCCGTCGGGCACATCTCCCTCCCACTGGTTGCCGTTCCAGCGAATGATCGCCCTTGCCGGGTCCCACGGCTGGCCGTTTTTATCGACCGAGGCCCTGTTGTAGAGGATCCACCGGTTCATCGGCCACACCCAGGCGTAGTTCGGGAAAATGCCCACCGCCTTCTGCATGGGCGTCTGCGCCAGGCTCATGCGCTTCATCCTGTTTCCTTCGTCGGGATAGCTTCCGGCCATTATCCAGCACAGCGACGCCGTGGAACCATCTGCCGCAAAATCACCAAAGCCGGAAAGCTGATGGCCTTTTTTCGCGCCGCTGGCAAACCATCCGTTAATTCTCTTCGCGATGACCTCAGCGTCATATTTCCGGTACCAGTTCAGGTTCACGATGGGGTCTTTAAAGATGCCCCCCTCTTTCTTGTAAAGCCGTATCACCTCTTTCATGATATCGATCATGATCTGGCCCATAGGCTTGGAATCACCCCGGGGCGATGTCGCCTTGAAATGCCACAGCATGTGGCGCCCGCTGCTGCTGATGCTTCCTTCCTTCTCGGCCCTATGGCACGAGGGAAACAGGAACACCTCGGTCTTGACTGTCTTCGGGTCCACTCCCGGGCCGTGCCAGAAGTCGGTGGTTTCGTTCTGGTGGATTTCCGCCATATAGAGAAAATCGAGATTCGCAAGGGCCTTCCTGTTCTTGTTGGCGTTCGGAAGCGTTTGGGCCGAGTTCGTGGCCCAGATGGAGCCTCCCTTGATCTCGCCGCGCATCATCTTATCGAACAGATACATGTACGAGTTATCCCCAATACGCTCGCTTTTCGCCGCATCCGCTCTGGGAAGCCACCCGTAGCCGAAATCGTTTTCACTCTTCGCGGCATTGCCGAAATATGCCTTCAGGAGGCTTGTCATATACTTTGGCCTGTTCTGCCACCAGTTGACGCTCTCCGGCTCGTTGCTCACCGGCGTGGCAAGCCTGTTGTATTCCGCAAGCGTGGTCATGTTGGCCCGAGGCATGGGGAGATAGCCGGGCAGCACGTTGTACAGGATGGCGTGGTCCGTGGTCCCCTGAACGTTGGGCTCGCCCCTGAGTGCGTTGACGCCGCCCCCGGCGACTCCGGCGTTGCCCAGCAGGAGCTGGATGATGCCGCTGGTGCGAATGTTCTGGACGCCCACCGTGTGCTGCGTCCATCCCAGTGCGTAGAGGATGGTGCCCGCTTTGTCGCGCCTTCCCGTCGCCGCGTAGGCCTCATACACCCTGAGAAGGTTTTCCTGCGATACGCCGGTGATGTCCGAAACCTTCTGGGGCGTGTAGCGCGCGTAATGGCGCTTCAGTATGTTGATCACGCAGTTCGGGTGCCGGAACGTGGGGTCTTTTTTCACCTTGCCGTTTTCATCCGTTTCGAATTGCCAGTCAGCCTTGTTGTAGAGCTTTTTGGCGGGATCGTACCCGGCGAAAAGGCCGTTATTGAACGAGTACCGTGAGTTCACAATGAACGCCGCGTTGGTATAGTCGTTCACGTACTCGGCAAAATACTTGTTGTTCGCGAGGATGTAGTTGATCATACCGCCCATAAAGGCGATGTCGGTTCCCGACCGGAGAGGCACATGAAAATCGGCACGGGCCGAGGTCCTTGAAAATTTGGGGTCAACGTGGATAATTGTTGCGTTTCTTTGTTCTTTCGCTTTCAGCACCCATTTGAAGCATATCGGGTGGTGTTCCGCGGCATTACTTCCTATTATAAGACAGCAATCCGTGTTCTTGATATCGATCCAGCTATTCGTCATTGCGCCGCGACCGAATGATTCCGCCAAACTGGCGACAGAGGGGCTGTGTCAAATACGCGCCTGGTGATCCATATTCACAATGCCCATCGCGCGCTGGGCCTGCACAACGACTGACGCCTCCTCGTTGCTCATCTGCGAGGAGCCCGCGTGGAACATGGCATCAAGCCTGTTCACCCTCTGCCCTTCGGCATTGGTGGTGACGAAATGCTTGTCGCGGGTATCCTTGATGCGCCTCGCGACTTTTTCAACCATCCAACTGTAGCTCTTTTCCTCCCACCGTTCGCTGTGCGGCGCCCTGTACATCGGCTTCAGGACACGGTGGTCGCTGTTGATCATTGAAAGCATAGTTGATCCTTTCGCGCATAACGCCCCTTCGCTCACAGGATAGCCCGGATCCCCCTCGGTGCTCACAACTTCGCCGCCCTTCACATGAGCTATGAAATGACAGCTCACGGAGCAGAAAGGACAGATCGAAATGACTTCCCTGGCGCCCTTGATTTTAAGTTTTTTCGCGTAGGATTCGGTAATTAAATAATTTACACCCAGGCCGCCCAAGGCTATCGCCCCGGCTCCCGCACCCGCCACTTTCAACAACTGCCGGCGTGTAAGATTCATTATGAAACCTCCTGCATCAGTTAATTTGGTTTTAATAAATAGTATGTAAAATTACTTCTTAATCGCACTTCGCAGCTATCACGCTCAGATACCCTCCGGGCGCGGTTAACAGTAGATACCCATGCCCTGACAGGCACGGCATCGCGCACCATCGATTTCCGGATACGCCTCTCCGCACGATCCGCATATCGCGATTCTGCTCTTCTGGTGCTTGCCCCGGTAGTCCGGGGAAACAGTGACATTTCGTATTGTATAGATTGAGTTTCCGGCTTTAATGATCTCTTGCAGAAGGACGTCTTTATCCTGGTCCTGCTTATCGGTCAGCCTCAGGAACCAGTTCTTTATCTCCGGATAGGATTCAAGCTTCGCCGCGTCGAGGAACACCCGTACGCCATCCCCGCTTTTCTTTTCGTAGAGCGATATGGCGAACCTGCCCGTGTCGACGATTTTAAGCCAGCCGTTGCCGACCGTACAGGGAGTTAGTATCTGGATTGCGTCAGGGAGACAGGCGGGGGACTCGCAGATCGCGTCGAAGAATTCATACTGCTTCATTTCCCTCATGGCGATCTCAACCATAAATCCACCAATCAGGAGGCCAGGCGCGAAGTTACCATGAAATTCGGTGAGTTTAGAAATAAACTGCTCTATTGAATAATTACCAATATTATTCACCGGAAGACCTCATAAATATGGAAAAGAACTGACCGGAAAAACCCGTACCATGGAAAATCCGTCTCGCTACTCACGAATTATCGCATACCAATACAGATTTTACCGGCTCGACTTTAATCCCTTTCCAAATCCGGGAGGCGGCCCCGTTTCCAAAAGCCACCCATCGTCCGGAAATTCATGGCCTGCGCTTTAGAATTTCCGGATCGGGATAATATCGGCCTATGTCTTAAAATATTATAAATTACTACATATTATTACAAAATATTACCATTAATCATAACTTTTCATGGGCATAATGTGTCAAGGACATTTTTGTAAAAAAAGAATACCGGCTGGGAATCAATCCCATCAGATGGCAGGTCGGGTGGGGAAAGCGAGCAGGTCCGTTATTTCGGTCAAGAGGACTTCCCAGGAACGAAGTGTCCCATCGAAAAGGGCGGCATCGGCGAGTGCCCATTTCGAAATAACATCGTTGAGATTGCGGCACTGCACGGAGAGTATCAGGGGATTTTTCATGGTGACAGCTTCGGTCAGCGTATCGGCCCACACACAGCCATGGAGCTCCTGAAGGCCGATCTCATCCATGATGATGATCTCCCCGGGAAGGGCCCTGCGGACAGCATCACTCCCCTTCTTCAGGGCATCGGGATTATATCTGAAGCGCCCATACGGTATCCATTCGCCGGTGGACCTGTCGCACAGGGGGATACGCTCCATTTCGGGAACAAGAGTAAGCGTAAAACCGCTCCGTACTCCTTTCTCCCACGCCCCTTCGGCGAAGAAACCGGTGTGGCGTATATTTTTCTCCGCCAGAAAGGAAATCACCCTCATCAAAAAGGACGTTTTCCCCCCGCCGATATCCGAAGTGACGATAAACCCGGGCGGATGCGGAGCTTTGCGGGAACCAGTGACCATATCAGTACCCAATCATACCATGTCGGCTATAAAAATGCATTAATCCGGCGGATAGCAACTGGCTTTCAATGCGCACGGCCCCGGCCTACCGCCTGTTCAGAAGCAACCCGGCGTTCGCGTCGGTAATGATCTCCCCCAGGGGAGGATCGACAACACGCCGCAGATCTTCGATGAAATCCCCGACATCAAACTCGCGAATGCGCAGGCGCGACGCGGCCGATTCCATGTTTTTCCTTAAAACCGCCTCATCCGGAAGCCCGTCCCTTCCGCAGATAATTATGCGATTGCCTGATTTTTCGGGATTGGCGATCTCGTAATAACTGCCGAACACGGCAAAAAAGGTACGGCGCTCATGTTCGTCACTTCCGACATCCATGTGCGTGTTCGCGATGACAATCCCTCCGGGGGCCAGGTGCGACTTGGCGAGCCCGAAAAATTCGCGCGTCGCGAGCGCGGGGGGGATATACCTCTCTCCGAACGCGTCAAGGATGATGACATCATACAGGTTCCTGCTTCCGGCAAGGAATGCCCGCCCGTCGCCGATATGGACGCCCACCTTCGGGCTGAGGCCGAAATATTTCACCGCGAACTCATGGACCACCGGATCGAGCTCGACGGCCTCGACCCGGAAGCGGGGATAATACTTCAGCATGTGACGGCATATCGCCCCGCCGCCAAGCCCGATGACGAGCGCCCGCGCCGGAAGCTCCCTTTCGATGCCGGGCCACGCGGTGATGGCCGCGCCGACGGCCTTCGTGTACACAAACGCCATCGCGTCGGGATACGCGGGGTCCCAGGCGGACTGCAGCATCGGGCCGAGATAGAGGGAACGCACGCCGCCCTCCTCCACGACCTTCACCGGCGCGTAAGGCGACATTTTGCACTCGAGAATTTTCCCCGGCCCGTGCGCTACCGTGATATGTTCCGCCGAGAGCGTTGCCATAATACTGAAGATTGCCAGTACCGTTAAATATCGCTTCATATATCCCGTTGAGAAAACAGAGAGATACCTGTCAGGATTCCACGGCGGCGGGAAAAAAGGAACATAAAAATTCAGGCCTGTCAAAATAAAAAGCGAGCGCATTGCATGCTCATATCGCCATCAAAACGCTGTATCGATCGAGAGGCGGTCGAGGTTACCCTCAAACCCGAAGGTGGCGAACAGCACGGCGGCCCGAGCGGACCGCGCACGGGAATCATTACGTGGGCGCCCGCGACACCGGCGCCTTGCTTTTCACCGGAAGCCCGTATCCACCACTCGGCCGAACAATCCTCACGAACCGCCGTGTTTCTCTTACACTTTCTCCCGCAGTTATCTTTTCAGTCACGGAACGCTCCTTCAGCAAGCCGTCCCGAATGAACATGTTGAACCCGGTGGTGCGTTTCCGCCCGCTCTGCTTCGCCACAGCGTTCCAGTACTCTTTCTGATTGTCGTTTAATGCATGCCAGCGCTTCACCAGTGCCGCCATCCGGCCCCGGCAGGCGCGCTGTGCCCCGGTTTTCGGATCATCCGGCCGCGTATAGGCCCGGGACCGCTGTTTTCCGTCCACGATGTAGTACACGCGGTCGTATACGCGGCCCTGAATGCCCACGGTTATGGCCTTCAGTATTCTCAGTTCCTTTTCCATTATCTCTGCCCTGTTGTAGACCATCGTTAAACCGGCAACACACCAGCGTCATACCAGCAACGCACCAGATGGAGCGAGGTTGATTAATATTAAGTGAGGTTTGGGAGGGGTGGCTGACAAAATATTTGGGGAGGAATCTGTTTTTTTTCACGGGGGAAAGGCTCCGCCCTTCGCCCTGAAGGCGCGAAAACGTTTTCGCGCCTTCAGGGCGGTTCACGGGGTACGGCAGGCAGAACAATGCGTGGCTTTGCGGGTTATTGATTTTTCGGGGAGGACAACTTCATGCAAAACGGGGAGCGCGCTGAAGCCCCGGTCTGTTTCGGGCCTTCGGCCACGGCGCGTTGCCGCGCGGTTTCAAGCACTTCCTCGATTACCTGCCGGTACTTTTCGGCGATAACAGGTATGGGTATACCGAGGTATTCCATGTCCGAGGGAAACTGTATTTTCTCATCCGGCACCACGCACATCCGGTTTCCGGCCGGCACAAAATAACGGAACAGAGATTTTCCCGCGCGATAAAGTTTTGACATGCCCATCATTTCACCTCGTACAGACCGTCCCTTCCTTCCGCGCCCATACGGCCGCGCAGAGCAGCCGATCGCCGACCGGCAGCCATGATTCATCGCACGGCGGGGAGACCGGGGAAACAGCGTGCCGCACTATCGTTTCGCCGATCATGCCGGGATAATCATTCCGCAATGACGAGATGATCTTTTTTATCCGCGATTCAGCGCTTCCCGCGTCCGTGTCGGGGTGAAATACCGCCGTGACGGTCGCACCCCCCTTCCGGACCTCTATCCTCATATCCTCAATTGAACCGATCGATTTAATCCGCTCGCCGAGGGTGTTGGCCATCAGCACCTCATCCCCGGCGGCCGTAAATCCGTGAAACGCCGCGTCGATGGATACGGCGGGACTCACGCTCCTTTTCAGGAGTCTCACCAGGACATCACCAACATAAATCGCGCCAAGCATAATGAGAACGCTGATCATCATACACCCCATTTGCCTGAAAGGAACAGAACCGGCCTTCATCTCTCTCTCCCTTCATCCGCGGATGGCCGCGTCTCGCTGCCCGCTATCCCGTACATTACGAGATCAAGGACCGCCTCTTCTCTCTCCCTGAGGAATGCCGCTTCATCCTCCACCCCGAGGTTAAGAAAATCCCGCGCGATCGATGCGCCGGCCAGGTGGTAAGCTGCCAGCATGCCGATGATGCTCAAGAAGGTGTGAGCGGGATCAACCTCTCTGAAAATATTGCCGGCTTTCCCCTTATTGAGCGCATCGAGCAATTCTTCCCGGCAGGGGATACGGGCATCTTCGCCCCGGCCCGCCACTTCACGTATCGCGTCAAACATCATCCCCGGCGCGTTGCCGCACGCGTCCAGCAGTATCTTCGCGCCGTCCCGGTCATAGAGAAACACGGCGGAGAGGACCGATACGACCCTCCTGATCCTTTCCGGATAATCCTCAGGGCCGGACTCGCGGGCCGCGCCGCCGTCATTCAGCCCCGCTCTCCACTGTTCCTCGAGTACGTTTTTCAGCACCTCGAAGTAGAGGTTTTCCTTGCTGCTGTAGTAGTAATACACCATTGCCTTATTCACTCCGGCCTCCGCTCCCACGTCTTCCATTCTGGCGACGTGAATTCCCCTGGCCGCGAAAAGTTTAATCGCCGCCGTCAGTATCTTCTCTTTTGTATTCATCACGATTTCGCCTCGCGCCTTCGCGCTGATCATATGATCACACCCAACACCGGCGAACCGCGTCATTCACAGACGCGGCCATTATCCTCATCCTTCCACCGCCTCTTCTTCTCTCACCAGCACCCTGCTTTCAGTCGCTTCCCTGAACCGATCGATATACTCAAACACCGCGGGCACCACGATCAGCGTGATAAGCGTAGAGACTATGACTCCTCCCATGATCGAAATACCCATCGACTGCCGCATCTGCGCGGCCTCGCCGATACCGAGCGCGAGGGGAAGCATGCCGGCCAGCATCGCGAACGTCGTCATGAGGATCGGGCGCAATCGCCGCTTGCCCGCCTGGAGGATCGCCTCTTTTCTGTCGAGCCCCGCGTTCACCCCGTGAACCGCGTTATCCACGAGCAGGATCGAGTTTTTCGCCACAAGCCCCATCAGCATGATCATGCCGATCATGCTGAACATGTCGAGCATGAACCCCGTTAGGAAAAGCGACAGGAAAGCGCCCGTAAGGGCCGGCGGAACGGCAAGCAGAATAGCGAACGGCGTGACAAACGACTCATAGAGGCTCGCCAGCACCAGGTAGATGAATATGATCGCCATGATAATCGCGAAGGCGACACTTGACGAGGTTTCCGAGAATATTTCCGCCTCGCCGCTGAAGCCGTAGGACATGTCGCCCGGGAGCCGAACGTCAGCATTGAACATTCTTTTCACCCGGTCCATCGCGCTGCCGACGGCGCCGCCGGGCTTGAGGTTAGCCTTTATCTCGACGATATACGCCTTGTCCCGCCTGTTGATCTGGGCGTACCCTGACGCCAGTTCCCTGGCGGCGACTGAATTGAGCGGGACAATCCGGCCGGTGCTGTTGGGGACCATTATTGTATCGAATGACACGCGAAGGTCGCGCTGTTCCGGCTTCAGGCGCGCGCGGATATCGTACTCGAGGCCCTTCTCGCGCAATTTCCCGACGACCGCGCCCTGTATCTGGTAGCGGAGGTCCGTGCCCGCCGCGCTGTTCGACACCCCGAGCGCCTGCATCCGGGCGTGGTCGAAATTCACCCTGAGCTCCGGCCCTCCCTTTTTCAGGGTCGTATTGACATCAGCGAGGTCCGGTATCGCCTTCACCTTTTCCACGACAACGGAAGACCATTTGTTAACCGACGAGAGGTCGTGCCCGGAGACGATCATGGAAAACGGCGCGCTGCTGCCTCGCCCCAGCATGTTCACGCGCGGATTGGCGTACGCGAATTCCGACATCATCGAACGCACGCGCTCCTTGACCTGGTCGGTGGTGTTCTTCCTGTCCGCACGCAGGAAACAGTTGATCTCGCCTTCGGTCACTTCGCCGTTGGCGTTCCCCGCCGAAACGCTGTAATACGAGAGATCGCCCAGCTTCTTGATCCTCTCGCCGATCCTCTGGAGCGTTTCCTGCGTTCCGGCAAGGCTCGTGCCCGCGGGCATCTCTATGTTTATTGAGAATTCCCCCTGGTCTCCGGGCGGAATGAATGTTTTTTTAACGAACGGCAGAAGGCCGATGCTGAGTATGAATATCACCAGCGTTGTCACGATCACGACCAGCGGCCTCCTGAGGCAGAAGCCCATGATCTTGACATATACCCTGTCGAGCCACGCCTGGAACTTTTCGACGACCCTCACGGCCGCGTTATCGGCTTTTTTCCCGTCACCCGCGAAATAGGCGCTCAGAAACGGCGCGACCGTTAATGCGTCAAAGAGGCTCACCACCATGGCAAACACGACCGTGAAGCCGAACTGCTTGAAAAGCTTGCCGATTACGCCGCTGAGCATTCCTATCGGGAAGAACACCGAGAGGATCGCCAGCGTCGTCGCGATCACCGCGAGCATTACTTCGGTGGTCCCGTGTTTCGCGGCGCTGAACCGGTTCTCGCCCTCTTCGAGCTTCCTGAAGATATTTTCGTTGACGACAATGGCGTCATCGACGAGGAGCCCCACCACGAGCGAAAGGGCCATGAGTGTCATCAAGTTAAACGTGTACCCCATGACGTTCATCAGGATGACCGCGCCGAGGAGGCTGTTGGGAATGGCAAACGCTGCGATGAACGTCGACCTGGCGTTGCCGAGGAAGAGGTACACGACCACCACCGCGAGGATGATTCCTATGATGATCGAGCTCATCGTTTCATGAACATTGGTCCGTATCCACCTGGACTGGTCCGAAGTCACGATGACCTGCGAATTTCCCCCGGCCTGCCGCAGGCTTTCGTTGATGACGGGCAGCCGCTCCCTGACGCGGTCAACCACCCTGACGGTGTTTTTCCCCGATTGCCTGGTCACGTCGAGAAATACGCAGGAGCGCGCCTTCCATGTATTGTTCTTTCTGTCGGGCTGATAAATGAACCCTGCGCTGGTAACATCCTCTATTGAATCCTTCACCGTTCCGAGGGTTTTAACGCTGACCGCGCCACCCATGTCCCCGGAAAACGAGATGAGCGTATTCCGTATCTGGTCCAGGTTCGTAAACGCGCCCATTGCCCTGAACACGGTCTGGTTAGTGCCGTGCTCCTTCTTTCCGACCGGCACGTTGGCGCCGGAATTTTTCATCTGGCTCACTATCCGCGTCATGGGGATCACATACTCATTCATTTTCCCCCGGTCAATCTCGACCTGTATCTCCCTGCGGCTCCCCCCCGTTATATTCACTTTCCCCACGTCCTGTATCCTTTCGAGCGCGGGCTTGATTGTTTCTTTCGCCAGGTCGTAGATCTCTCCGGGACTCAGGTCGGAAATGAGGGCGAGCCTGATGATCGATCCGGAATCGGGATCGAATTTCGATACGACCGGGTCCTCTTCAAGGTCGCGCGGCAGGTTGTTCCTGGCCACGTTGATCTTGTCGCGCACATCCTGTGAGATACGGTCCACGTCGACATCCATGTTGAACTCCAGCGTTATGACGGACAGCCCCTCGGAGTTCTTCGAGCTTATATGCTTAAGCCCCGAAATCGTTCCCAGTTCATCCTCCAGCGGCTTGGTGATAAGCTGGTCAATCTCGTCGGGAGACGCGCCCGGATACACGGTGGTCACGCCCATTGTGGGCAGCGACATGTCCGGAATGAGCTCCATACCGATATTGAAGTATGAAATGCCTCCAAGTATCAGGATTATGAGCACAATGCTGGTAATTAAAATCGGCCTTTTTATTGAGAGTGTCGCGACGTTCATATCCCACCTCTTGAAATGATCCCCTGTTTAACGCATGTTTCGCGAACCGAATCCCCGAATCGGGCAAAGCAACGGAGACGCTCCGCTTCGTCAGCTCATAACATCCGATGAACTGATCATTTTGACTTACGAGTTAATGATGCTGGAAATAGTTTAACGCGGGGTGGTAATACATCGACCGGGCTTGTAAGTTCGCACGTCCCGCCTTGCGAGTTAAGACCCTGTTGCGGCCCTTTTTCTGTACTCCGAAGGGGTCTGGCCGGTGATCTTTTTGAAAACAGAGTTGAACGTCGACTTGGAGTTAAAGCCGACCCTGAAGGCGACGGAAATGATACTCGCGTCGGAATTAAGAGGGTCGTTGAGGATCGCCGCGGCGTCCCGTATGCGGTATTCGTTGATGAAGGTATAGAAGTTCTTGTTGAGCCTGTTGTTTATCAGGATGGATAAATGATGCGAGGGGATATCGACAAGACCGGACAGGCCCTTGATCGTGATGCTCTCATCGAGATACGGCCTCTTTTCCTCCATGAACGAATTCAGTTTTTCGAGGTATCTGTCCTGCATTTTTTCATCTATGTTCTGCTTCGCGTACTTTCCGGCCGCGGCGGAAAGGCCGGCTTCGTCGACGGTCAGGTTCATCTCGAGGTTCTGCTTGAACACCTCGGGCTGGTTGATAAGCTGATAGGCGGTGATAAAGATTATTATTATGAGCATGCTGACGCTCGACAATCTCAGCAGTTGTTCTGCGAAAATAATATTTTCGAAAGAGACCCAGGTTGCGACACACCAGCAGACCATGGTGATGAGCGCAAGCGACGAGAGGCGCATAAGCCAGTCGAGATTGACGCGATCGAGGTCGGAATAATAATTTTCGCTTTTCCGGTAAAATTTCTTTAAAACAACCATTGTATACAGAATATAGACGATCGAATTACCAAGCCCCCCGATAAGCACGACAAGAATGCTTCTCCTGAAAAACGTGCTCTTCAGAGAAGCCTCCGGCGACATGAGAATCGCGAAAGTGAAAACGAACAGGCACATTCCATATACCACGAGATGCAGCAGGCAGCTGTATCTCCACTTTGTGAGCAGTCCGGTAACAACCATTGTATAGAAGTAAATAAAGACGCCTGTTAACGCGATACCGGGCACCACCACTATCGCGATGGCGGTTCTGATCGAGTTCGCTTCCAGTCGCGGCAGGGTCAGCGTCAATGACAGGATCATCAGAAATCCGGCAAAGAAGAGGTTGGCCCTTCTGTTTTTTTTCATGACGAGCAGAATGAAGACCAGCAGTATCGCCTGGGAAAACTCCATCAGGGGAAGATAATCGTTAAGACGCCAGAAAGGACTGTTCATCAATCAACACCTGACCGATCAGAAAAAATCATCGCGTTCCGCAACCACACTTCCGTCACCTCAGAGGAAAGAGCTTCTCCAGGATATAGGCCGCTCCCAGCAGCGTCTGGGCGAGCAGGATAAACGCCACGTTGCTTCCCAGCGCCGGCACCAGAATCTCCCTGTTGGCGTATTCACGCGATCCCTTCATGGCCTTTACGGCGAAGGGGAGCGTCAGGAACACGATCATGCTGTAGACCGGCATCACGACTTTTCCGGTCGCAAGCGTGGCTATCACGCAGCCTGCGACCCAGAGATAGACAGAGACCGTCGCGGTCCTGAAAAGCGTACCGGCCGCTTCCATGCCGAAGAGCACGGTCGTGTTCTTCCTGCCGCCCTTTCTATCCGCCTCAACGTCGGGGAACTCGTTCAGCAGGAGAAGATTGTGGACAAGAATGCCGCTGGGCACCGAGGCGATGAGCACGGCCCAGTCGTAGCGGCCCGCCTGCACAAAATAAAAGCCGAGGATGGGAAGTATCCCCAGTCCGAGCCCCGGAGACCATTCAGGCCAGGGAGTTTTCAGGATCACGGGAGTGTATAATACAAGGCAGAGCGCCGCCACGACAAGAAGCGGAACCAGGAGCCAGCCGCTCACGATCACGAAATAGACGCCTATCGCGAGCGCCGTGAGCGAAGTGACCACGCCGACCATGAGCGCCTGCCTGAGCGGAAGCTTTCCTTCGGGCACGAGGCCGCTCCCGCCGCTGAACGGGGTCCTCTCGACGTTCAGGTCGATCCCGCTGCGGTAGTCGAAATAGTCGTTGATCGCGTTGACGCTGCCGTGCGTCAGGGTGAGTCCGAAGCCTGCGAGCAGCGCGTGCCAGAGATTGACGGGGCCGTAGTACCAGGCGATCGATGTCCCGAGAAAGGCGAGCACCACCGAGAGCAGAAGGAACTGCGGTCGGGTTTCTTTGATCCAGAGAATTAATTTTTTCATGTGGCGCTCCTGATGTTGATCAATCCATGAGCGGCGACAACCCGCTTCCGCGAAACAGGTAGCCGGCAGTGTAAAAAAAAGCAATATAAATTCTTACCTGCTGATGGAAACCGGCGCTACGCGGAAGAATGGGGTTGTTATACCGACTTTGCATGATCGGATGACAACATCCCGAAATGATAAAAAAAGTTGCTTCCGTCCAATACAATCATCTATATTTCACGAAGGGGTGGCTGCGATGAGAAAACATGTTCAGGCCATGCTTGTCCTGATTCTGACGGCAGCAGCGCTGCACTCCGCATGGGGAATTGACTTTCCCACTCCAGCGGAGCTGGTCACATCAATCGGGAATTACAGCCAGCCTTCTGACATGCGAAAGGCACGGTATCTTACGGTCAGCGGAGAAAGCATGGAAATGCTCGCCGGAATGCCGTTTGAACAGTACACTGCCCTCGAGGCGGTGATGATCGAGTTTACGGAAAACCCGGAGTCCTCCGATGAAGCCAGGGAGCGTGTGATTGCGGGGATCGAGCGCAAACTTCCCGTGCTTTCCGGTCTCCGGCGATGCAACAGCCTAAAGTACCTTGTCCTGCACACGGGCGAGTTCCTTTTCATCCGCGCGGCCGACGGAATCCGGTATAATAACGGGGACCCTGCCTCCCGTTCAAAGGCGGACCGGCTGAACCTCGAACGGCTCAACGCCCGCTTCGGCGCAAAGCTTGCACGGATTCTCCCGGGAATAAAGGTTTATGCGCATACGTGGGGATGGTGAGGAAGCTATAGGCTCGCCGGTAATGTCTCAGCGGACTCCTCCGCCCATGGCGTTGAGTATTATCATGACGAGCTGAACGGGAGAGGTCACCACATCGGCGATGGCAGTGCCGATATATCCACCCTGACGAAGCGCGTAGACGAGCCTGCCGCGCTCCTTCCACCTGATGTCCATGTGGTCACCGGAAAACTCATCGGCAACAGAACCGTAACAGGTAATCGCGGCCTTCCCGTCATTCGTCCTGTCCCACATCACGGCATGCGCGTTGAATTTATCATGTTCGCG
Source organism: uncultured Leptospiraceae bacterium (assembly GCA_964627815.1). Lineage (GTDB taxonomy): Bacteria > Spirochaetota > UBA4802 > UBA4802 > JAGODF01 > CAZPZJ01. The sequence continues at coordinate 23,748 of CAZVKE010000010.1, read as the reverse complement.
GTATTTATCCTGTCCCTGCATCTCAAGCTTCACAACGGCGAGGGGATATGCGGCGTCCCTGATATCATAATTGAACTGCTTTTTCATCAGAGCGGCGGGATCGGTTACAGCACCGACCTTCAGGTTGAAAAAGGCGTAGAAGAGCTCCATGTTCACGTCAACAGGATCACGGAGAACAAGATACGCGGAATGCCCGCCGGAAATCTTTCTGTCCGACTCGACAAAGAAAGGAGATCCGGAAAGCACCATGACATCCCCGGATACGTTACGTTCATACGACTGCGTGCCGTGGTATCCCTTCATCCGGTATGCCGCGAGCGGGACCATCACATCGAGGTAGCGGCCGTCGCCTTTCAGCACGCCATCGAACTGCAGCCGGTAGCATTGTCCGCCCCTGTACTCGACCGGGCCTCCCCATCGCCCTTTTATCACCATGGTATTGTGATTGAACTGTGGAGTGAATTCCCTTCTCGCGTGGCGGTACGCGTCGTTGGACCGCTGATAGGAAGCGGTGATGCAGCCCGTACACAGGAGCAGCACACAGGCGAAGAGGCCTGCTTTTTTCACAGTATCCTCCATCTGCCGGACCGCTACGGCCCCATGAAGGTTTCTTTGTACTCGTTAGTCCTGACCACTTTGCCGCCGTCCCAGACAAGCTTCTGCGCATAGACCTTTCCTTCATTTGTCAGGTCTTTTCTGCCCTTCACGCTGGGCCCCACGTTCTCGTAATACTCGAGGCCTCCCCTTCCATTCCATGACGGCGCGTCCGCGTAGCACTGCGTCTTCAGCACCTGCTTTCCAGACGACAGTTCGACCACGACGATGTCCCTGACGATCGAGCCGGAATTGACCGCGATATGGCGCTTCGACGGCGAGAGGGATGCGTCGGCCATCTGAAGGTCCTTGAGCTTGATCACGGGTGTTTTCTTCGCGACATTGAAGATCAGGGTGTACGGCCTCTGGTATTCGGATATGACAACGTTGACAAAGAGGTAGTTGTCGAGGAGCTTCTTTTCGGTGTCGAAATCGCGGTTCTTCGGCCCGCCCGTCGGGTCGAACGTGTCGCGGAACACCTCGCGCCCTCCGGTGCTGATTGCGATCTTGCCTTCGCCGTTCGCTTTGACCGTCCAGGGAGCGGCTTTCTGGACCGACTCATACGCGACAAAGGCGGCGGATACATATCCCCTGACCCCCGAGGAACTGGTGATCTCATACCACCTGTCGCTGCCGAGCATGATCCAGTTGTGGATGGTGACCCGCTCCGGGCGGTTGAGTTTGCCGATCACCTTGCCGGTGGCGCCGGGCTCCTGACGGAAGTTAACCTGCGTTCCGGTAACGATCCCAGGCTCAGGGGCGGCGTACAGGCCAACCGCGGCGGATATAAGGATGAGCGTGATAATAGCGGTTTTTTTCATGGCGAATGCTCCGTAACCCGGATGAAGTGGCGCGGCGCGCATCGCCTTTCACCACATCAGAAAAACGCCTTCCGTCAATCTTTTTTTATCCGACCAGCGCGCCGCCCTGCCGGACTCCCCTGTCGTAGAAAAGCCGGCATATCCCGGACGAAAAACCGTTGACGTCGCCATCGCCTGTCCGTTTACTTGCGCAAGATTATACATGGAGATAGTATTCCGGCATCGGTAGCACACGGGCGCCGGAGCTCGAAAAGTATCTCGGCGGGGACGGCTGATCGGGCTCTTCCGAAATGGGGAAAAGCGGCAGGCGACGATCATGATCGTCGCCTGTGGCGCTTTCAGAAGATGAAATAATTAAACCCGAGCCGGTAATGAGTGCTGTCAAGCCTCAGGATATATCAATAGAACGCGCCTACATATTGCGCCTGTTCCAGTGAAACCTTATCCCGGTAATAGAGCTCCGCGTACAACTCACCGGCCATGAACGCAGTCAATTTCAGCGGATACTGTTTACCTCCCCCCGAAAGCTGCACCAGAAAAAACGGGTTCAATCCGGTTGAATAGCGGTTCCTTATCACTTCTTCTTTGAAGTCCGCATTAACTACATTCAGCATGTCCCAGTTGATAGATGCCTTCTCCCATAGTTTCTGATAAGATATTCCTGTTTTGCCGGTCTTTATGACATAAAGTTTTTTTGCGATCGTCATGATAAGCAAGATCAGCATTGCAAGGCCTATCAGCGTCCCGACAATCCCCACAATGATTGAGAACATATCCTGCGGCCCCATGACTAAAGTCATTATGCCGACCGGCATGAAGCACAGCCAGAGTACAATCATCCAGCTGATAGGCCAGATAGCGTGAATGCGGTACTTTCTTTCTGCATTCGAGAACAGTATGCTCTTCTTTTCCTCTTCATTCGGCCCTATATAGTCAGCTGCCGGATAGGTTTTTTTCAACTCCTGTAACAGCTCCTGCGCCTGCTCATCGCTGTATGCCAGCGTTACGGTATGCTTTTTCCGCTGGCCGTCGCGCTCGTAAAAAAAATAGAGATTGAAGCAATATCCCAGGTTTGGAATGGGGTTTGAAATATTCTTGAAATCAATCTTTTTAAGCTCATTCCTTGTGATGCTGGAATGCTTACTCATCGGGCCCTTGATCTCAAGCAAGCCCTCATCAACGACAACCCGGGTTGTGCTTATTCCGAACTTGAATTCAAACACTTTAGGCATTGAAATTCCTCCCTTGGATTATTATGCTCATCTGGAATCTACTTCTATCATATGCTAAAGGTGCAAAAAAGGCATCCTTGAAATTCGCGTCTCCCCTCAAAATCACTTTTCCCCAAAAAGATCAAATCATCTTATTTTCCCGACACCGAAGTAGTAGTATGTCGACGGAATCAATCCCTCAATTTCCAGGCGAGGAGCGCCCCGAAGAAAACGCACCAGAGATTGATAAAGGCGTTCAGCACCAGGTCGGGCGCGGAGAGGGCATAGATCCCGTTCTGGATGTTGAAGCTGAAATCGAGTATGCCCAGAAAGATGAGCGCACCGGCGCACACCAGCGAAAGCGTTTTACCGGCGGCCTTGCCCTTTATGAGCAGCGCGGCGGCCGTGAGCATCCCGACTGCGAGGATGATATCGGGAAGAGGGAAGGAATGCTCGTAGGCAAGGTAGCAGGGTGGCGCGTTATCGGGCGCGAGCCCTATGGTGAAAAATCCGAGCCAGAAGAGAAGGAGCCCCGCCCCGGTGAGTATTTCGAATACGGCCATCGTCTTTACGCTTTTTTCCATCACAGTTGCCTCCTTTTTTCGATACGATTATACTGCATCAGCGCTCATTTTTTCTCATCTGTCATCAGAACGGCTTCACCTTCATTTTTTTCTCTTACGGACTTTTTCAACCTGCCGATCCATGACAAAATTGACCAGTCCGGGAAGCATCCGTTTCATGAAACAGGTGAGTTTGCCGTCAAAGCCGGGGATGATGAGGAACGTCCCCGCCTTTATCCCCCCGAGAAGCGCGGCGGCGACCTGTTCCGGCTTCATCACCTTCGCGCCTTTCGATATCTCACGGGTCTCCTCGGGCTTGGTGGTGTTTTCCACCTGAAAACCGGGGGTGTCGGTGTCCGGCGGACAGAGCACCTGCACGGAGATGCCGCTTCCCCTGAGCTCGCCCCTGAGCGCCTCTGAAAAGCCGACGATGGCAAACTTTGACGCGCAGTAGTCAGTGTAGCCGAACACGCCGACGACGCCCGCCACCGAGGAGGTATTGACGATCGTGCCGCCCTTCTCTTTCATCAAGGGCGCGAGTACCGACACGGTGTTCCATATCCCGTAGAGGTTGGTTTTCATGGTATCGTCAAACTGCCCGTAGCTCACATCCTCGAATCGTCGCGGATATGCCCGGCCCGCGCAGTTAATGAGGATATCCGGGACGCCGAATTTTTTCACGGCGGCGGACAATACCTTTTTTACCTGCCTGTTGTCGGATACATCGAGCGTCATAAAGTCAAACCGCTGTTCGGGCGCGCGGCGGCACGATTCGATCTCCTTCAGGGCCGAAACGAGTTTTGCTTTCGTGCGCGCGAAGACGGCGACGTGCGCACCTTCCGCGGCCAGGAGCTTTGCCCCCGCGAGCCCGATTCCGCTCGATCCTCCCGTGATGAAGACGTTTTTTCCGTTAAAATCCTTCATGCCGTCAATCCTCCTTATCAGGGTGAGCGCGTCACTTCTGCTTGAGTGACGCAAGGTCAAGGGTTTTGAGCCATTCCATCGTCCGCGCAAATCCCTCTGAATACGATATCTTCGGCCGCCATCCGAGCTCCCGCCGCGCCTTCTCTATGGAGAAACGCAGGCGCGAGCCGAGGTTCTTCACCGTGTAGGTGGTCAGAAGGGGCCTCGTCTTTATCCTGAAAATTCTCCATGCGATCTCCATAAGACAAGAGGCCGTATAGGCGGCAAAGTAGGGAATGTGCGCGGTGATGGGCCGCACCCCCAGCGCGGAGGCGATCCCCGCGCAGAAATTCTGCAGGGTGACGGACTCACCGTCGTGGACGAGGTATCCGTTGCCCACCGCGCGCTCATCCTCCGAGATAAGAATGAGCAGGTCCACCAGGTTGTCGATATAGGTGGGCCACACAAGAACTTCCTTCCGCCAGAAGACGAGATCGCGCTTCAGGATGGAATCGGCCAGGAGCGGCACAAACGTCTGATCACCCGGCCCGTAAACCCAGCAGGGATAGACCATCGTTACCGGGAGGCCCTTCTCCCGGAAATATCTCCACGTGACCTGCTCGGCGGCGATCTTATAATCGGGATACGGTTCGCCCCAGGGAGAGAGCGGAAAGGTCTCGTCCATCACCAACGACTCGTCGGTGCCGAAGACGTCGTTGGTGCTCATGTCAACAAAGCGGTAAACTCCCTCATCGGCCGCCGCGCGGCAGATGTTCTCCGTTCCCCCGATGGTGACCTCACGGAACAGTTTCGCAGGGGCCCAGTCGGTCACCACGGCGGCGCAGTGGAAGATGATGTCGATGCCCTCCACCGCCTTTCTCACGGGGCCGTACTCCCTGATGTCCCCGAGAACCACTTCGGCCCCGCTCGTCGTGAGAGAAGCGGCCCCCGGATCGCCGGGGAGCACAAAGGCCCGCACACGGTTGCCCTTCGCCAGGTTTGCCTTTACCAGATGGCCCCCGATAAATCCCGTGGCCCCCGTGACGAGGACGTTTCGCCGCTTCCCCTTCCGCCCCGCCGCTCCCGGCGCTTTTTTTGTTTCCTTCTTTACTGCTTTTCGCGTCGATTGTGCCCTCATAAACCCTCCTCATTTTCAGTATAAGGTGAGGTTCTTTTCAAGCAGCCCCGCCTGAATGCGTCACGCGTATCCGCCGGCAAGCATCAGGTTGATGATCCCGGTTATCCCCCATCCGGCGATCAGGAAGAACGAATGGACGTCCCTGAACACGTTTGACTTCCACCTCAGCGCCACGATGTGAATCGCCAGGTGCGCGACGCTGAAGGCGTTTATCACGATCCACAGCGGCCGGTTGTTGAAATTGACGGTCGTCCAGAGGAAGTAGAAGCAGAAGAGCGTCAGCAGGATGTGGGCGTACAGGAAGACGAGATAGCGGGTCGACTCCCTGAGCCCTTTCAGAAACGCGAACATGTTCCACTCCCCTTTGTGAAACGCGTCGAACTCATGAAGAAAGAAAAACATGATGTTGAGACAGGTGATGGCGAGGATCGCGGTTTTCATACCAGGCCCCCTTTATTCGGGAATAATTACGGGAAGAAATTTCCCGTTCCGTCACGCCAGCTTTGTGATATGGCATACCTGCTTAAATAAGAGCGGACTTTATAAAATATTCCGGCCTCTTCTTTTCTCAACGATGATTGATTCAATTCTTCCAGCGCTTTTCTCGCGTCGTCCTCATTTTTAAAATGGAATATCTCAATTCCTGTCGGACACCTTTCAGCGTCAGGATTGCGGAACCATTCGAACGGATGGCCATGATATACATATTCCGCGTTATATCTGATCAGGATATCCATTGTCTTCTGACGATAGGCCGTAAATCGCCCGAACATTTCCGGATCAAGCCATATCTCTGAAATCAGGAATACGGAATCTTCTGTCATGGCTTGACGCTGCCTGTTTTAAAATATTTTTCTTTTAAAAAACGGATAAACGATATCAGATAATACAGCGCCGCGGCCAGCAGGACAAGGTATATCCTGGCCGCAACATTGTTTTTCTGCGATCCGATCCGCAGATATTCAAGGAACGAGCCGATGAGCAGGACGGGATACACATACAGATAAACGAAGGTGCTTTTAACAATCTCTGGAAGATACGGCACAGCGAGGCTCAGGTCGAACAGGATTATCAGCGCGGATAATATCAGCAGAAACCGCGTCAGCCGGATACGCTGTCTCAACGCCGGAAGGACCAGCAGCGCGCCGAGCGCCGCAAGCGCGGCCATGTTCACCACTGCCGAAACGCTCGGCCTGTACGAATTCCGTATCGCGTAGCGATAACCGTTGCCGGAAGCGCTTGAGATGATCACATCGAAATACGGAAGCGGGAAGCCGCAGGAAATGGTATAGAGCGGCTGGTTCGGGACAATCTCACGGGTGACCGGATCGATCTTCCTGCACCCCTCGCACTGCGTCAGGAAACAGGTAAACGACAGGCAGAGAAGCACGGCAATGACCCTGATTTTTTCGCTCAAACTGCCACCTCCCGCACCACAGTCCGCCGGAAAGCCCGCGGCTTCAGTTTCCAGAAAGAACGCCATCCCCCGCGCCGCTCATCGAATCGGCTTCAGAAATAAGCGTCCTCGCGTCGGTCTCCATCTCTACGGCCCCGCGGGCAAGGTCCTGTATTCCGGGCACCATTTCCGCGAGGGACTCATTGGCCTGTTCGATAATCTGACTGTTCCCCTTTATCGCGAGCATCTGCTCGGACGTACTCATGCCGATTCTTTTCGCGAGCTCGATGTTTTTGGCCAGCTGGTCGACGATGATGTTGATATGCTTCTCCTCGATGAAAATGCTGTCCTGCAGCAGGTTGATCTTTTTCGAGCTGGCCTCCATGTTCCCGATCATGTCCAGCAGCAGCGATGCCGTTCCGTTGATGACCTCGACTCCGTCACCCGTCGACTTCCTGCTGGCCGAGAGGACCCTGCCGATCTCCTTGATAATCTCCGAAGTCTGGAAGGCGAGCTTGCCGACCTCGTCCGCGACCACGGCAAAACCTTTTCCCGCGTCGCCCGCCCGCGCGGCCTCAATGGAGGCGTTGAGCGAGAGGAGGTTTATCCGGTCGGCGATGTCGGTGATCATTGCCAGCGTATCGATGATCGCGTCGCTCTGGCGGCTGATCTCGTTGATCGTGGACTCGACCGCTTCTATCCTGCCCTTCCCCTCGTTGATCGATTCGGCGACGCGGTTTATCCCTTCGAGCGAATCGGTAAGATTTTTCCGCGTCTCGGTTTTTATCGCCCTGAATTCATCGATGATGCCTTCAAGCTTCTGGTTTTCCCCTTCCTGCAGGGCCGCGTTGCCGGATATGCTCTCCGAAGACGCGAATATCTCCTCGAAGGTGGCCGAAATCTCTTCAAACGTCGCGGCCTGGGCCTGCATCTTCGCGTTAAAGTCCTCCGCGTAATCCTTCTGAGACACGATGCGTTCGATAAGGCGTCCCATCTTCTCCCGTATGCTCACGACGATCGCGCTCTGGCTGTCGAGCTGGCGTTTTATGAGCGTGCGCTGTTCGTCGGTCCTCCTTTCATAGCCGATGGCCGTCAGGATATTCCGGTAACAGATCACCGACAGGATGACCATCAGCGTCAGGAAGAAGAGCTCGCGCAGAAACACGAAGCCCCGGTTCACCTCGCCGTTCACATAAGTGCCGTTGAATTCAAGCCCGTGGGCGCGCGCAACAACCAGGAAGACCACCCAGATTGAAAAGTTGAGGCAGGCCATCGTCAGGAAGAGCTTTTTATTGTAAAACGACTGGAGCAGCACAAGGATGATCACGCTCAGGGCCGATACGTTGTAGGCCTGCGCCGCGTAGTGCCACCCCAGGTCAATTCCGTATTTAAAGCGCACCGCGTTGACCATGAGGATGGAGTAAAAACCGATGATCCACTGCAGCACGCCCGACGATTTGCGCTTCTTCAGCCGCCGGTAGATGACCAGGCCGAGGACACCGCTCACCGCGTTTGTGCTGACCGCGGAAACAACCTGCTCGGCGGAAAAACCCGCCAGGTGCTGGAAGAGCCCCGCGATGAAGGAAAGGACAAATATGCTGACGAAATAAAAAAGGCTCCCGTTGATAAGCAGGGTTTCCCACGGGGTGTATTTCACGTTGTGTTCCATTCCATGCTCCCTGTCGCGGCCTGCGGCATGAACCGCGGAATTATTTACTGTACATCTTTTCTATTCCGTCCTTCGGGTGTGAACGGTTATAATCCGCACAATAAACCACGGTACTATATTCTCCGCCCCCGATTGAACAATCAATTCCTTTTCATCACGCTCCCGTTTTTCCGCTGATTTCCTGAAAGCCAATAGCAAGGAAAACGCGGCAGGCATGGTCAAATGTTTGACAGGCACGCGCGCATGCCGCATGATAGCCACAACCGGCAGGCACAGCGCAACCGGATCACCCGGCCCGCGGGAGAGGAGGCAAAACGATGTTCGGCCATAAATATCCGCGCATACATCAGCTTGGATTTGTCGTAGAGGACCTGGAAAAGGCGATGCCCGAGTATTCAAGGATGTACAACGTCAGGACATGGTATCGCGCCGTCAATGAAATGAAAGAGGGAATGTATTACAAGGGAAAGGCCATCAGGGATGACGGATTCGACCTGGTCATAGGGTACTGCGGCAATACCGAAATAGAGCTGATAGTATCCGCCGCGAAAGAGAATATCTACGTGAATTTCCTCCGGGAAAACGGCCCGGGACTGCACCACATAAGCTATTTCGTCAGCGACCTTGACAAAGCCATAAGGGAGTATCAGGATATGGGTTTCGAGGTGATCCAGAACGGCAGCCTGGGCAATAAAAGCGTGGTGACCCGCTACGCGTATCTCAAAAAGCCGGGCAGCCGTTACGGAAACATCGTTGAGCTCCAGCAGACGCGCATGTACGACAGGCTCACTGTCTGCCGTACCGGATTTCTTACCTGGCTGGGGACCCTGACGGGGGGAGCGGAAGTCGCGTACCGGGCGCGGCGCTGACCGGCATACCGCTACAGGATCAGATTCGGAATGAGACCGTCACGCTGGCGCCATTATCATTGCAGAACTTCACCGTGCCCCCGATCTGCTTCGTGAGCATTGTGACGAGGTTGACGCCCAGGCTGTCTGTGGTCTCCGGAACAAATCCATCAGGGAAACCCGTTCCGTTATCAGACACTGAAAGCGTTATCAGGCTTTCAGTGTTTTCAAGCTTAATCCTGACCGCGCCTGCCGAACCATCCGGGCGGGAATACTTGAGTGCGTTTGTTATAAGCTCGTTCACGACAAGACCGACCGGAATTGCCCTGCGCGTATCGAGGCTTACTTCCGCCAGATCCGCCTCAAGCCGCATCGCTCCGGACTGAGCGGCATAGGTTCCCACGAGCGATTCCGAAAGCTCTTTAAGATAGAAGTGCAGTTCAACGCTTCCGGGATTATCCGAATAATAAAGCCTTTCATACAGAGACGCCATGGACCGGATACGGTTCTGAGTTTCAAGGAAAATATTCTTCGCCTTGGTTTCAGGCAGCTTGTCCATGCTGAGACTGAACAGGCTTATGATGATATTCAGACTGTTCTTTATCCGGTGCTGGAGTTCGCTGAGGAGCACCTCTTTTTCCTCGAGGGCCTTATGGAGCTCCCTGACCGCCTTTCTCCGCTCGGTGACATTTTTCGACGTGCCGATTATGGAAATCACCTGCCCCCGATCGTCTAAAATCGGCCTGAAACTGCTCACATAGTAACGGTCACCGTCCGCTCTCGGAACGCGGACCTCGATTTCGGCCTCCTCTCTGCTCTCTACAACCCGTTTCACCATTTCCATGCGATGGCTGGCATCTTCCACGGGGAAAATATCGTGGATAGCCAAACCCGGTATTGTATCGACGGGAAAGCCGACCCCCTCCGCGAATGCGCTGTTTGCATAGCGGTAACGGCCGTCAGGGGTAAGCGAAAATATCGGATCAGCCGATTCCTCTACAAGCATCCGGTATTTCTCCTCGCTTTCCCGTAGCGCCCGCTCCGCCAGCTTCAGCCTTGTGATGTCGATGCAGGTCCCGTTGATGCTGTCGACGGCACCGGTATCATTATAGAGCGTCGCGGCATTGATCATGGCCCATGCCTTTTCGCCGCTGCGTGTCCGGATCTCCACCTCGGAATTTTCGATATGGCCGTACTTCAGCACCATCTTCCTCAGCAGGTTCATTTCCCTGGGGCGGATAAATATCGCGTTGATGTCCTTGCCGGAACACGATATCATCTCTTCCGGGGAACCGTACCCCAGCATTTTTGCAAGCGCGGGATTGACGTTGATAAACCTGCCGTCCGGCGCGCTCCGGAACATTCCCTCCATTGCGTTATTGCAGGTATCGCGGTATTTCCGGTCGCTGGCAAGAAGCGCCCGCTCCCGCTCCATGAGGTCTTCCTGCGCCCGAATCAATTCCTCGTTCGTCGATTCCATCTCCTCGATGGCGTTCTGAAGCTCCTCATTGGCGGCGCTCAGCTCATCGGTCTGCTTCCGGATCTCTTCAAGATGCGCCTCGCGCTCGGTAATATCGCGGAGCACCGAAGCCCGCACCGTACGGCCGTGGTAGGTGAACATCCTCGCCTGTATCTCCACGGGGAACCGGCTTCCGTCCTTCCGCATCGCGACCGCTTCATACGGCCCCTGGAGCTTCAGCGTCATGTGGAACAGCACGTCCTTATGGGATTCGGGAGCGAAAAGCTCCAGAATATTCATGCCGGTCAATTCCCGCGGTGAATAGCCGAACATCGCGGACGCATTCTCATTTGCTTCAACACATATGCGGTCATCGCTGATGAGTATGCCCTCAAAGCTTACCCGGGAGAGTGCCCTGTACCGCTCCTCGCTCGCTTCCAGCTCTTTTTTTACGCGGCGCTCCTCGGTGATGTCGACCATGGTGCAGGTGATGGTTTCAAGCGCTCCCGAGGCGTCGAAATCCCCTGTGGCATACAGCGAAACCCATATTTCTTTCCCCTCACGGTGACGTCCTTCGAACTGGAGATTTTCCACGCGCCTGTTCTCGACAAGCAGCCGTTTCAGGTACTCCCTGTCTTCCGGGCGGGCATACATTTTAATGCTCAGATCGATACCGTTTTCCATCATTTCACGGGTTGAACTGTAGCCGAACATCCTTGCCGCGGCGGGATTTATATAAATGAAGCGGCCGTCCGCCGTTGTCTTAAACACTCCTTCCACCACGCTGTTGAAAATATCGCTGTAGCGCCGCTCGCTTTCTTCGATCTTCCTGCGGGCCTCATGAAGCCGGAATGCCATTTTGAGCGATGCGAGCAATACGACCTCTCCGGCGCTTTTCAGGACATAGCCGAATGAGGTAATCGCCTCGGTTTTTTCCACAACATGCTTTTCGGTGTGGGAGGAGAGGAAAACGACAGGGACATTTCGATGCTGCAATATTTCCTTTGCGGCCTCGGTGCCGTCCATGCCGGAACCGAGGTCGATATCCATCAGAATGAGGTCAACCGCCGTATCGGGCGAGCAGGCTTTTTCTATCGCCTGCGGGCCGTCAATCGCGTGGATGACGGAGTACCCGCTTTTTTTCAGTATCGCCATTTCGCTCATGGCGATGATGGATTCATCCTCGACAAGAAGGATGGTTTTCTGTATTTCCATGTCCGGCCTTACAGGATCCATCTCAAAAGCCAACAGGCGAAACGATTTTCAAGGCATCGTGGTCATCTAAATGTATAACAAGGAGAAATTCTTTACTATTAAAGCTGAAAACAGCGGAATATAATAGGGAAAGGGCAGCGCACAGGGAAAGGTTCATAGCACTTCACACACCGCAGATGAGCTTATACATCTGATCATACGATAATTTGCTATGACAAATATGGAGTAAGGCTTTTTTGGTCAACACTAATAAGCAAAAAAATACGAAATAAAATTTATATATGTAATTGTATTAATGATTATATTTACACATAATATAAAATATATACGTGTATCATACTCAAAGCCTGGATCAAGTTTTCAAAAGAGTGTAAATTCTCTCAGAACATCGTTCCGGATATATCCCTCTGCATTCTGTATCACGGCAGAAAATGAAACAGATCATAACAAAATCCCGAGACCAGACTCCGGATACTCAATTCAGACGTTGCCCGCATACTCAAATTGCGGACTTGCGGTATCTTTCGCAGGGGTGATCCCGAAAAAGCGCTTATACTCGCGATTAAACTGCGAAGGGCTCTCATAGCCGACGCGCAAGGCAGCCGAATACGCGTTGAGCCCCTCTCGGGTCATGAGCACGCGCGCCTTGTGGAGCCTGACATTTTTGATATACTGGAGCGGAGACGCGTTCGTCACCGCCTTGAAGCTCGTATGAAATGTGGAAACACTCATTCCAGCCTCGCTGGCAAGTGTTTTTACATCAAGATCGTCGTCATATGATTCATGGATCACATTGAGCACGCGGGCGATCTGAAAGAAACGCCGGTTACGGTAGGCCAGCGCCTGAAGCGCCCCGCCGTTCTCACCGCATAAAACGCGGTAGATGATTTCGCGGACTATCATCGGACCAAGAATCCGCCTGTCCTTCGCGGATGAAAGGGTCTGCAGCAGCCGTATTGCTGAATCGGCTATAAGGTCCGTCATCGGCGCACCGTAAATTCCTTTCGGAAGCGATTCCGCCTGATGGGGCGTATCATCCATTTCCAGGAGGATCTCGCCTATTATCAACGGATCAACCGTAATAGAAAATCCCAGTATCGGCTCTCCCGGCGCCGCTATCGCTTCGCATTCGATCGGAAGCGGCACGGAAAGGACAAGGTAGTGAGAGGGATCATAGGTGAAAACAGAATCTCCGAGGAACACATTTTTCCTTCCCTGCGCCATGATAATAATCTGAGGTTCATATGATTTTGGCGTTCGCGGAGAAGCGCTATCTATCCTGAACAATCTTACCCCTTTTACCAGTGACTCGTTTATCCCCTCCTGCGGGAGGCAGGATTTCAGCAGTTCAATCATCTTCCGTCTTCGGGCTTCCATTATTCAAAATCCCCTTTATTTCAAGTTTTGTATAAATGTATCATAAAATCCACAAAACAGCAATACTATTTTGCCGCAATCGTAGAAATAGGCAATGATAAGCACAATCGGACATTGTCGGATACGCCTTTTCGTACTACGTTATCTGCATATCCGACACGAGAGGGACAGCGTAACGGCAGCATCGCCGATCGGGCGGATACGGCAGGCAATGAATGCAGGATACTATAACGCCGGAACATACCAGGAGATGAAAATGCAAAAGCGAATACTCGGAAAAAGCAATCTTGAAGTTTCAGCCCTCGGGCTCGGCTGCATGGGGATGAGCTTTTCCTACGGCCCGCCCAAAGACAGGAAGGATATGATCACCCTGCTCAGGACGGCCTTTGAACGCGGCGTCACATTTTTCGACACAGCCGAGGTGTATGGCCCGTTCATAAACGAAGAGCTCGCAGGCGAGGCGCTCGAGCCGTTCCGCGGGCAGGCGGTGATCGCCACCAAGTTCGGCTTCAACCTCGCTCCCGGCATGGACCCCAGGGGCATGACGGGCTCGCCCGGCCTTGACAGCCGGCCGGAGCATATCAAACAGGCCGTCGAAGGCTCGCTCACCCGGCTCAGGGTCGAGACAATTGATCTGCTCTACCAGCACCGTGTCGACCCGAATGTGCCGATCGAGGATGTGGCCGGCGCGGTGAAAGACCTGATCAGGGAAGGCAAGGTCAGGCACTTCGGCCTTTCAGAGGCGGGAGTGAAGACGATACGCCGCGCGCACGCCGTGCAGCCGCTCACCGCGCTCCAGAGCGAATACTCGCTGTGGACGAGAGGGCCCGAAGCGGAAGTGCTGCCAACATGCGAAGAGCTCGGAATCGGCTTCGTTCCCTACAGTCCCCTGGGCAAAGGGTTTCTCACGGGAAAAATCGATGAGACAACCTCATTCGAAAGCACCGACTTCCGCACCACCCTTCCCCGTTTTACACCGGCGGCAAGGAAAGCAAACCAGGCCCTGATCGATCTGCTTGCGAGTATCGGGGAAAGGAAGAACGCCACCCCCGCGCAGATCGCGCTCGCATGGCTGCTCGCGCAGAAGCCCTGGATCGTTCCGATCCCCGGCACCACAAAGCTTTCAAGACTGGATGAGAACCTCGGATCAGCCGCAGTCGAACTCACGGCCGATGATCTCCGCGAGATCGAAAGCGCCGCGTCAAAGATCAGCATCACGGGAGACCGATATCCCGAGAAAATAGAGAAGATGACAGGCCTGTAAAAGGCAACGATTATCGGATATGGAGAGGAAACATGATTAATACAATGGGTTCAGAAAACGGGAAGGTTCTTGTGACATACTTTTCCCACAGCGGCAACACGCGTGAGATAGCCAACCGGATTCATTCCGTCGTCGGCGGCGATATTTTTGAGATTCAGGCCGTACAGCCGTATCCGACGGAATACAACGCCGTTGTCGAACAGGCCAAAAAGGAACTGCAGTCCGGATACAGGCCCCGGCTTAAAACAGAAGTAAGGGATATCGAATCATACTCTGTCATATTCGTCGGTTATCCCAACTGGTGGAGCACTATCCCCATGCCGGTCGTGACGTTTTTGTCGGAACATGATTTTTCAGGAAAAACCATCGCGCCGTTCTGCACGCACGAGGGGAGCCGCCTGGGCCGGAGCGTCGGCGACATCGCAAAGCTCTGCCCCGGCTCAACCGTCCTGGAAGGCCTCGCCGTCAGGGGAAGCGATGTGAGGAACGCGCAGAATGAATTATCCGGCTGGTTGAAGAGGATCAGCATCGTGACACAAGCGCGCAAAACAGCGGTTTCACACGAATAACAAAACAGGGAGAACACATCATGTTAAGCTTTGATTTTTACAATCCGACGCGGATTTTCTTCGGCAGGGACAGGCTTGATGCCATTGATAAAAATGTTCCCGCGGACTCGAAGGTACTGATAACCTTCGGAGGCGGAAGCGCCAAAAGGAGCGGCCTTATCGACAAGGTCAAAACCGCGCTCGGCGGGAGAAAGGTCTATGAATTCGGCGGCATTGAGCCGAATCCACGTTATGAAACGCTGATAAAAGCCGTGGATATCATCCGCGCTGAAAACATCGATTTCATACTCGCCGTGGGCGGCGGCTCCGTCATCGACGGGACCAAATTCATCACACTTGCTTCTCACTACAAAGGCGATTCGCGCGACCTGCTGAAATTCGGCTTCACGCCCATTCCCTTGAATGTGGTAAGCCGGGTGGTGCCGTTCGGCACAGTGCTCACGCTGCCAGCAACGGGATCAGAGATGAACAGCGGGGCCGTGATCAGCCACGAGCACGGCAAATTCCCCGTCATGTGCGAGCTGGCGTTCCCGCGATTCTCGATACTGGACCCCGCCGTTACCTTCACGCTTCCGGACATTCAGGTCGCCAACGGCATCATCGACACCTTCGTTCATGTCACGGAGCAGTATATCACCTTTCCCGTGGACGCCAGGATACAGGACCGCGTGGCCGAAGGCATACTGCAGACCCTGATCGAGATCGGGGAGACAACAATCGCCGAGCCGGACAACTATGTTGCCCGCGCCAATCTCGTATGGAGCGCAACCATGGCGCTGAATGGAGTGGTGGGCGCCGGCGTTCCCCAGGACTGGACAACCCATATGATCGGGCATGAGCTTACCGCGCTGTTCGGCATCGATCACGGCCAGACGCTGGCGATCGTCTATCCGGCCGTACTCGAGGTCAGGCGTTCTCAGAAGCGCGCCAAACTTCTGCAATACGCCGAGCGCATATGGCACATCACGGGCGGAAGCGAAGATGAGAAGATAGATATGGCGATCCGCCGAACGCGGGATTTCTTCGAAAGCCTCGGCGTGAAAACGCGCCTTTCACAGTACGGCATATCCGCCGATAAAATTCCGGTTGTTATCGAACAGTTGAAGGCGCACGGGCTGACGGCGCTCTCGGAAACGCAGGACATCACACCGGACATCAGCCGTAAGATCCTTGAATGTGCGCTGTAATTGCATCAATATCGGGCAGCGAATCCCGCGGATTACAGAATTCAAACCGCCCCCACTGAACTGTTCTTGACGCTGTGATCGCCATATGATTTTCTTGCCGGATAGCAGTCTGCGGCAACGCGGATACTGCATGGAGGGATCAGATGACAAACCGGCATCATACCGGGGTTCGGCCGTGGGGGCGGTATCGGGCTTTCCGGGCCATTCATCTTTCGTGTATGCTGTTGCTTGCGTCAGCGCTCGCGTCCGGATGCAGGCAGAACGACATGTACAAATTCGCGGACGAAGGCGTCCCGGTCATAAACGCGGTTGCGAACAACGATGACGCCACGGCGACTGTCTACATCCGCGCTACGGCTGAAGGATACTACACCGAGTACCAAACGCCGGTACCGGCCTATTCGGCGAGCATCCTGCATGTGACCGAAAACAGCGACGTCCTTATCGCCGATTCGAGCAACAATATCTATATCCGCGACAGGGACAACGGCGACTCCTGGACAACCACCTCGATGGCATTCACGCCGGCGTTTATCACGTCGCGGGGACATGATATTTACCTGATAGAAACTTCGCCGTCATACGAGGTCTATTCTTACAGCCGGTCTTCCAAGACCTGGTCACTGTACAAGACGCTGACCTACCCGCCGGCCGAAGTTGTCGAACGGAACGGACGGATATGCCTTCTTAGATCAACCGGGGGAACGCTTTTCCTCTACGACCTCGACACAAATCAAGAGATCATTCCCAGCTACTCGCAGGGGCCGGGGGCCACGTTACGGCCGGTCTTCTTTGTCGGTGACACCTATTATATCGGCTACATAGCGCCACCAAGTAACGCGATTCGGATGGACATAAACGGCATGATGGCGGCCTACCTCACACAGACCGGGTTGGCGGGCAACAGGTTCGCCATATCCGGGGGCGAAGTATTTGCCAGCGCCTATAACGGCACGTCGAACATGGTGATCTACCGGATGTCCGGATCGACGTTCGCGCTTGAATACACCTTCAGCACGAGCTCTGCCTACTCTCTTCTTATCGACACCCTCGGGCCTGATACCATCGCCGTCGGAATGAGCGAAAGCGGGACCGACGACGGTCTTTACATTTACAACCACCGGGAAAAGTCGATGCGGCGGATATCGAGTCGGGGCGTCCGCCAGATGCAGGTCCGCCGTTAACGGCGCTTTAAGGGCGGCAATTAATCCCCCTGTTCCACGGGAAGCCCCTGCGTCCGCAACGCGAGATTTTTCGCAAAACGCGCGACACCTTTGTCGAGGTCGCCCATCGAGGAAACCGTTTCCTTATGCGCGAATTCGGCGACGCCCTTCTCGACATCGATTATCCGCCCGTTGACGAATACCCTGTCGTTCCACTTTTCGATACTGCCGATCAGCATTTTCTTCGCGGATAACAGTTTCCCGACTTTGACCGCGCATGAAGTGTCAGTGCATCCGGTCATCGAGAACGCCTGTTCTTTGAGGATGGTGTCCATGGCGGAGCGCTCGATCACCCTGAACGCGCCCGTGTTGATTATTTCAGTCCTCAGCCAGTCGCTGGCGGTCTGTGCCGCGCTCCTGGCAACGCCTTTCGCCTCGAAATCGATTACGGCAAGAAGAAGCTGCTGCGCGGGATCATACGATGGGCGTGCAACCGGGGCGCTGTATTTCGGCATGCCCGATGTCTCATACCTGAGCATGTTCAGCTTCACCACATACGTCATGCTTGCGATCGGCCCGGCGGCCTTCAGTATCCTGTTCGCGTGATCGATATTCGCCCCCCTGCTCACCAGGTATTTGGCCGTATCGTAGTTGTCTTTTTTAAGCGCGTCCACCAGGGGAGTATTGCCCCTGTCAAGCGATTCGATATTCGCGCCCTTATCCAGCAGGAGCTTCACTATGTTTCTGTGGCCGTTGGCCGAGGCCAGATTCAACGGTATATTGCTCGGTTTTTTTATATTCACCTTCGCGCCCCTGGCCAGCAGCAACGCCACCACGTCAGCATGGCCGTTTTCCGCCGCCAGGCTCAGCGCCATGCCTTCCTGCGAATTTACATCCGCGCCCTTATCTATCATTTTTTTTACTGTCGGAAGGTCACCTTTCCGTGAAGCCGTTTCCAGCTCCGTCATCTGATAGGTGCTGCATCCGAAGACCGCAAACAGCACAACCAAACACACCGCAACCAGTTTTCTTCTCATCACGAGCTCCAGAAATATCCGGCATCAGTCGAACCATACTCTTTATCAGGTATTGACTTGTTTATGGGTGTTTTCGAAATATTGTCAAGCACAATAAGATCACACAACCGCGGCCGCGCGTTGCATAACCGGGCTTTCACTTTCGGGATAAAACCACTCGGAAAATCAGGAAATGGTTCTTTATTTTCGGTACGGGTTCATCGCTTCAGCTTTTCTGCACAGGTACTCTGTCACGAACCCGTCGATGGTCCTGCTCTTTTCAATTCTGAACCCTGCCCGCGCGATCATCCCCTCGAGTATCCAGCCGAAGGTGCTGAACTCGTCGCGTATGTGCGTTTCGACTTCCTTCCTGAACGCGCTCCCCGCCTTCATCTCAAACCCGGAGATCCATTCCTCTATTTTCTCCTCATACTCCGGCACGTCAAAATGGAACACGACATCGAAGAGGTAGAGAATGCCGCCTTTTTTCACCATTCCGTTCATGTTCAGAAGCGCGACCTGTTTCCAGAAATCCGGCAGATGGTGGAAGGCCGCCTTGGTTATCAGGAGATCGGCGGGCGTATCCTTATGCGAATAAGTCAGGAAACCTGCCTGAATGAAGTCGATGTTTTGCAGGCCCTCCTTTTCCGCTTTTTTCCGGGCCTGGCGCAGCATCATATCGGACACGTCGACACCGTACACTTTCCCGAAGGCCTTCGCGGCGTGGATCGACATCGCGCCGGTGCCGCACCCGAGGTCTATCATCGACAGCTCCCTCGTATCCCCCATCGACAGGAACTCCATCATCGCGCCGAATTCCTTTTCATAATCGCGGAACTTCAGGTGCTGATCATCGTAGCTTTGCGCCTCTGCTTCGTCGGAATAATCGACGCCGCAGTGTTTGAACTCATCGTACATCCAGTGTGCCATCGTACAATACCCCCGGTACGTTATCATCTCCGTTTCCCTTTTGGGGAATATCCTTATCACGGCTTTTTATCGGAAAACCCGTCCCTTCCTGCTGGATTCGCGAACTCCCTCACTTCGATAATGCGGTCGTCCTGTATCCGTATCATCTGGACAAATGGCAATGAGATCGTCCTGCCCGAAGCGACCGCGTCCAGAACAAAAACGGCCACAAACAGGTCCTCTTCCTCAGTCGCGTGAAATTCATGCTTACAGCTTACGACCCTTACTCCTTTTGTTCGCGCGTCCTCCCATAACGGCTCCATGACCGCCCTGAAAGAATCCCTGCCGTCGATAATCCGGGGCCGGTCATTTCCGAAAGGAAATTCATAATGAAGGTCCTCGTCATATATCTCCATCTGGGCAGTTTTATCATCTTCGATGATGCACCTGATCTGTTTTTCAAACAGCGCGAGGGCCGTCTTGTAGCCCGGAAATCTATTCATGGTACACCTCCTGAAAAATCAATTACGCACGGATAATCACGCCGCCATTCTTTCCGTTCAGCGGGGGCCGGCACATATCAGCGCGGCTTCCCGGCAAACACGTACGCCCTGCGGCTTTCATATTCGACGCCCGGATACGGCTCCCGTTCAACGATCTGCCGTATCTCAAATCCGGTCCTCTTCAGGCAGGCGGATATGAATTCCGTCGTGAAGAACATGAAATCGATATCAACCTTCCTGCCGAGGAACTCTTCCAGGTGCATGGTTTCATCGCCGATGTGAAATGTAAACAGAAATGGACCGCCCGGCTTCAGCACCCGGAATATTTCAGCGAACGCCCTGCCGACCTGCTCTTCGGCAAAGTGGACGATCGCGTAGAACGCGACGATGCCGGCTATCGAGCTGTCCTCCCATTCAAGATCAAGGATATCCCCTTTCTGAAAACGTATATCCGGATGAAGGGCCCTCGCCTGTTCCAGCAGTTTCTCCGAAAGGTCGAGGCCGGCGACATCAACGCCGAGCCCCTTCAGGTACGCCGCGGTATCGCCGGGTCCGCATCCCAGGTCCCAGACCGGCCTTTCTTTCCCGATCTCCCGCGCAAACTCGGCGAGCATTTCCCGGTCCTTCGGCTTGCGCTCATGCTCGCCGGAGAACTTCTCAGCCCATTCCTTCGCCACGGTGTCATACATCGCTTCGATTTTCGCTGTATCCTGTCCCATGACTGTCCGTATCGTTCATCGCCATACCGGCCGCGTCAGAAATCCTTCAGCGCCTTATACCGCCTGCCCCAGAATTTATATTTCGTCAATGACGTGTACACCATTATTCTTTCTACAAACCTGAACCGCATCAGGTAATGGATCAGGCGATACAACACGCCGAGAAAAAACAGGAAGAGCAGCACATCCACGGCCGGCCTGATAATCCCGTTTCCCGTTGTCCAGAGGAACCGGTTAATGCCCGCAATAACGAGTCCCGTCAGTGTGGACGAGAAGAGCAGGTACCCGATGATGAACCCGTGGGCTGTCTCTATCGCCTTTACGGGACAGCTGCCCATGCACCGCATGCAGCTCTCGCAATTAAATGTCCAGAAGGGCCTCGTATCAACTTTTATTATGGCGCGTGCCGGGCAGTTTTTAATGCAGACATCGCAGCCGTTACAGTCTTTCGACGCGTAGAAGGTCTTTGCGAACATGAAGCGACCGATAAAGTAATATCCTAAAGAGAGGGGGGATACAATCACGTCCTGGACGATATCGCGCAATGCCCTGAAATCGCGCTTTCCTGAAATGACCTTTTCAGCGCACGCCATGACCTTTTCCTTGTTTTTCTCATGCAGCCGCCTGACCGTCCGTTCGTTCAGGCCGGGATGGATCGAAATCCAGTTCGACGGCAGATCGACGGGCACCATCCCCGCTATCGAATACCCTTTCATCTTCAGCATCAGCGCCGAGAGGTAGAACGCGATTCCTGAAATCCCCGGAACGTTCCAGCTTCCGATCAGCATCCCCGCTCTTGTATTCATCAGGAGCACCCTGTTGCGCGACCGGGGGAACCTCCGTATAAAGCGCAGCATTATCGGGGGATAGTTGAATCCGTGAACGGGAGACACAAACACAAGCAGCGCATCATCATGCGGCAGGGGGATCGCGGTCCTGTCGATATCCGTTATGCGGGTCACGGCGCACGGAATGGAACGCTTCGCCGCGCAATCGGAAAACCACCGCGCGACGTTTTCCGAATTGCCGGTCCCCGAGAAATAATAGATCGTTATCCGCTTATACGCATTCATAATAACCAGGTGCGCCACCCTTAATACCCCGCCCGCGGGATGACGGATATCCCCCTCCGTTTTTGGGGCAATTACAATATCAGATTATCGTTTTCATCCAGCTCCCACAGCGGATTATACGCCACTTCGAACAGGTGCCCGTCGAGGTCCCTGAAATAACCGCTGTAGCCTCCCCAGAAAACCTTTTGCGCCGGCTTGATTATCCTTGCTCCCGGAGTTATAAGGTTCAGCTTCTGTCTCATGGCCGTTCCTCCCGTCAATTCGTTTCATGCCTGCTGTTTTTTATCCAGGATTGACAACGTCATTCTTGAAACACAGACCAGCCTGTCTTCCTCATCGGCAATCCTGATCTCCCACACATGGATCGACCTCCCGATGTTTACCGGTTTCACGATGCCGTAAACGAACCCGCCCGACACCGGGCGCACATGATTGGCGTTGATCTCAAGTCCGACGCACCTTTTATATTCATTGTCGATACTCAACCGCGCCGCGACACTGCCCAGCGTCTCGGCGAAAGCCAGCGAAGCCCCGCCATGCAGTATGCCATACGGCTGCATGGTGCGGTTATCAACCGGCATTCTGGCCCTGATGAAATCGTCGCCGATCTCGATATATTCGATCCCGATATTTTCAACCATCGTGTTTTTTGACCTGTTCTTTAAATCCTCTATCGTGTCATTACATTTCCATATGGACATGCGCGTTCCCCCTTCTTCCAAAATGCTGCCTGAAAGCCGCAGCGCGAAGCACACCTTTCTGATCAATGACCGCCCGACAAAACAGCAACCGCTTCTTCTTTTGACGCCAGAAAATTTATCATCCGTCCGTTATTGCATTCGTAGATGAAGTCCCTGAGGCTTTTGCTTGAAAAGCCCGAGAAATCTCCCACAATCGCCACTTCCACATGGTAGGTCACGAACTTCTGCAGTATCTCGCCCGCAATCCCGGTCTTCAGATCGTAAAACTCCGGTGCAAGATGGTCTTTATCCAGAATAATTTTACCCGCGGAATTGTGTGTACAGTCCGCCATCACGTCCAGCGCGTCACGGGTGTTCCGTATCACGATCCCGTCGGAGAGAATCTCTGCAATC
Source organism: uncultured Leptospiraceae bacterium (assembly GCA_964627815.1). Lineage (GTDB taxonomy): Bacteria > Spirochaetota > UBA4802 > UBA4802 > JAGODF01 > CAZPZJ01. The sequence continues at coordinate 1,057 of CAZVKE010000010.1, read as the reverse complement.
CTTGTACTGTTTGTTTCGATATACTTAATTTCCACCCGCAACCTCTTCACACGGAGTTCAGCATATTACACGACCCGCCCCCGATCATGTATACCGTTAAATGCCGGCGGCCATAAAAACTTTTTTATCCGTCCGGCGCTACCGGCAATTGTATCCGCCGATATTGCTATTGACATACCGCGGCCGAATTAATAGAAACAGAATCAAGTTGGAGCGGCCGCTCCTTCAATATCACGGACAGGAATGAAACGTCATGCCACTCTATCAAATCAATGACCGCAAACCCCTCATCGCCGAAAGCGCCTGGATCGCCCCGTCGGCGGAGGTCATCGGGGATGTCCGCATCGGCAACAACTGCTACATCGGCTGGGGCGCGATACTGCGGGGCGATTACGGGACCATCATCATCGGGGACGAGACCGCCATCGAGGAAGGCGTCATCATCCACGCGAGGCCGCTCGAGAAAGCGGTGATCGGCTTGCGCGTCACCGTCGGCCACGGCGCCATGATCCACGGGGCGGTCATCAGAGATTACGCCACCATCGGCATGCGCGCGACGATCGGCGATCACGCCGAGGTGGGCGAATGGGCCCTTGTCGCAGAACAGTCGATGGTCACCAGACGGCAGGTCATCCCTCCGGGCAAAATATACGCGGGCGTGCCTGCTCGCGAACTGGGAGATATGCAGGAGAAGAACAGGACGGAATGGGACTTGGCCAAGCAGGTCTACGTGGACATCGCGAAGCAGTATAAGACGGATTGCAGCATTATCGGGTGAAGATTCCGGCCGTGGGTTTGTTCAGCTCATGGCAGCGCCGGAAATTACACCGGAGCGCCATGCCTGAAATCGATTTGTATTGATACAGTATTCACCTGATACATTCCTCTGAAAGCCAATGTTCAAGCAACACTATTTGAGTTCATTTCATCAGGATCCCCGGGCTGTATTCCGGCAACAAATGCCTGATGCGGTGTCTGTCCGTTCATATTCCTGCCCTGGTGTGTAGTAGTTAGTATTATATCTGACACTTTCGATTTCTCAAACGCTTGAAACTTC
>CAZVKE010000009.1:0-256974 GCA_964627815.1 uncultured Leptospiraceae bacterium | reverse complement strand
TCTGGCCACCTCTTTTTTTAGGTGACTGTCAGGTGATTACTATATCTGTACAAGTTATAATTGCAATTCCTATAATGTTATGAATTGTTTTGAATAACTCAATAAAAGATCGTCAATGTTTTCACCGGTATTGTTAAACAGTTTATTAAAATTATCCCATTCCCCTGATGTTTCTTCTGGTAGAGATCCCATTATTTTTCTTCGTTCATTCATGTCTTCTGGCGGTGTGTTCGGAAATAGCTTTAAGGCATTTTCAATCAGTGCTGCAGTAGTTGTAGCTTTTATGGCAATAAATGATTGAGATGTGTCTTTAGCCCAGTCGCCCGACGTGTTGTAAAGCCATTGCTCAAAACCTCCATTTTCGACTTCTCCCGCGAAGCTCCATACGCACACAAATATTTTTTCGGAATCATTCAGTTTGTTGTAGCCGATATTGGATAATTTTGAAAATATATGATCTGAGAAATTTTTTAATTCATCCAGTGTATTATCCATTATGTATACCTGTGTTGGTGATGAAGCATTTATTACAGTAATAGTTAATGAGTAATGATATATAACGTTCAGGATAAACGACCCCGGGGAAGCAGTGTGCGTACTATTCCGTATTTAGAGAGAATTCCAGTAAAGCAAGCCATTCCTTTAACCACGATTTTAATAACACGAGCCAGGCGACCGAAAGGAATCGCCGCATTTACCCATTGTTAGGCGAAAGTTGCACCATTATTCGCAAATCTTTATAGAGAATACCAGTTTATCAAAATTTGTATCAAACCCATGATCATTACATCTATAAATTATAGTAGTATCATTTTTCTCTATTAACATTCCAGAAGAATGTGTTTGTGATTCGGTATAACCTCTCTCATCGAAAATATTATAAATACTTATTAAACCTGAATCCGTTGTACATTTGCAATCAAATTCCCCGGGTGCTGTTCCTTCCCAAATCTCCATCGATTTATTTTTAATTCCATTTATTTCGATATAACCATCACCTTGATCAATTGCTATTCTAAAACCTTGTTTTATCGGAGAATTTTTCGAAATGAATTTTATTTTTAGATTTGCACCAGATGGAACTTTTATCACATCCCATAAAACGACATTACCAATATCCTTAAACGCTGTATTGTAAATGGTTTCTTTACCAATAATGTTTTTCCACTGTTTCTTTGGCATGATGAAATCCCATAATATTATATTGCATATTTCGCCCACCGCCCCGCTTACACGACACCGCCGAAGATGGTGCGCCGCAGCCCGGGCGACCGCAGGGAGTGCCTTGCGATACGCCGTGTTGTGCGGCGTAGCCCAACTGATTATTCAAAAAATCCTTTTTTATATATTCTTTCCAAAAACTCAGCAGCATTATTACCTAATTCTATTATTGCATCATATTCAAACAAAAAAGGAATTAAAACATATTTTACCGGTTTGCTTCTCATGTCTAAAGCAATTGCTTCATCCCCACCATTTGAGCCAATAAGAAAAATACCCGGAACAAATTCATTTACATCATAATCCGTATTCTTTTGAAACAATTCTTCAGCTTTATAAAGAATTAAATACTCTTTGCCAATAAACCCTTCTCCACCATTGGTTATAATTAATAATTCCAAATAATCCTGAGGAATATCCTCTGGTAAATTATATTCTGAAGGATTTGTTATGTTAAGACCGGAATTTCTATTAAATCTTTCTAAATATTTCATATTAATCATAATAGTATTCTATAAATAAATTGGGCTATTTCGCACAACGGCCAGCGCACTCTACGTTTTCTGCCCGGTCTGGTCAATATTTGTTTAGGCCGCGTATTTTCTTTCAAGGACTTTTTTCCGGGGAAGGGTGGGAAGTGAATGTGGCTTCAAGCCCGGGCGCGGCCGCAGGCCGCGCGAAGCTGGCACGCGTTGTTATATGCATCTCCACCGATTTGCAATTATTCCATCCCGGCTGGGGATGATAACGAGCTTAAGGTTATAATATTTTATGCGTTAATACGGATGATTGTCAAACCATGGAATTTCTTTCCAGCTATTCCCGATAATATCAGTTGATTGATATTCTATTAAAAAATCATATTCAGATTGTGTTTCATAATTATCTGGATCATGCATTTGTACAATGTGTATTTCATAATAACCATTTTCCAGTTCTATAATCAAATCCTTAAAGTGTTTTTCCGGCAACATTATATCGTTGAACTGAGCTGCCATTGTAAGGCTTTCATAATTTACTAAATACAATTTATTATTGGTAACGCTTATGGGTCCTGAAATATCCCTGAATCCTTTTATTCCAGTAACGCCTCTGGTGATTCTCACTTTCCATGTGTTTTCTTTTCCAGTGCCCCAAATTAACAGGGATTTTCTTTCCATTTCGTTTTGAAAATGAGTGATTAAATGTTCAAATGAACAGTTTTCCGCAACATAAGAATTGTACTTATCATTATTTATTATTGCCAGGAACCCTGAATCATCAGGAATTTCATAAATCATAAATCTGTTCCTTTAAACTAAAATTGATGCAGTTGACCCACATCGCGCTGCTTTTTGAGCGATGCGATGCAGCCCGAACAGGCGACAGTGAGTCATGCACGAAAGCATCGTTGTATGCGCCGTGCGTTAATATTTATTTTCTGTTTTTCATTTTATCGATTATTGAAATGAATGGATTATCGTGTTCAATTGAGCCACTTGCGAAATCTACAATCATCCCGGATTCTTATATCTTACCCCCAACTCCCTTAAACTTCTCTACGAAATCAGAGATTTTTCGAAAGACACTTTGTTTTATGGTTAAATATTGCGGATTAAGCGGGCTCATTTTAGGGAGGATTTCATTAAGTTCCGTGCCGTTTTCGCTGGCGTATTCACGCTTTAATGATGCAAGTATATACCTTTTTGCAGCTTCTTCATTGAGATTTTCTGAACTGATTAACTCCGCTGCTTCACGCTGCTGTTCTGCCTGGGCGTAGGAGAAGAATGCATCAATGATACTGGCTTTATCGAGAATGCTGTCCAGGTTGGTCTGGTTAATAAAATCAACCATAAGACTTTCTTTCGCACGGTTTCCAATGCTGGCACGGATTAAACGGCGCACCTCTTCAACCAGTGATGCTTTGTCTTTTTTCTTTTTGTTGTTTTCAAAGATCAGTTCAAGAATGTAGTCCAGGTTAATCTCCTGGGATTTCAGAAGGTCCACTTCAAAGACAACATCATCCCAATCAATGGCTGAGGACTCTTTCCCTTCACCTGTCTTTTCACGGCGAAGCCAGTCCCTGATATCATTATAGGTCGAACGGTAGTCCTGAATGGTGCGTTCAGCAGGCACTGGAACCTTCTGCATTGCTTCTATGTCGGCATCGCTGAGATAGTAAGCAGTCTTAAACTCTTCAACAGCTTTCGGGTCGGACATATCGACGTTTTGAAGGGCTTTCAGGCCGGCAAACTCATCGTAGTTTTGCAGAACGTTTTCGACACGCAGGTATTCACCAAAGAGTTTAGCGAAGTCTTTTTTATCCTTTTCGGTAATGATTTCTTCGGGATTGGGGAAGCGTTTCTGCAGTTCTTTCACCACATCGAGATAACCACGGCGGGCTTCACCGGTCGCCAAATCTGTAAAGCCCTCCATGTACTCTTTGTAGCTTTTTTCAAGCACTACATTCCTGGTGTTTTTGTCGCCGAAAAGGGTAATGGCATCGATGGTGGCCTGTTCAAGGTTGCGGAATGTAACGATATTGCCGAATGTTTTTGTTGCGTCATAAATACGGTTTGTGCGTGAATAGGCCTGCATAAGGCCGTGGTAGCGAAGGTTTTTATCTACAAACAGGGTATTCAGGGTTTGAGCATCAAAGCCGGTGAGGAACATACCCACCACGATAAGAAGATCTATTTCCTGATTTTTTACTCTATTTGACAGGTCCCGATAATAGTTTTGAAACTCCTTGCTGTCAACGCTGTAATTGGATTTGAACATTTCATTATAGTCTTTGATTGCGGCAGAGAGAAACTCTTTGGCGCTGCTGTCCATTGCCGAGGGTTCAAAGGTTTCATCCTGTATGTCCCCGATTGCATTCTGTTCTTCATTGGCGGCAAAAGAGAATATTGTGGCGATCTTAAGCGGCCTGTCGCTGTCTTTCTGTAAAACTTTAAACGATTCATAGTAGAACTTTGCCGCATCTACACTGCTCACCGCAAACATGGCGTTAAAGCCTTTGTTGCCGGAATGGAGGCGGTGCGTTTTCTGCCTGAAGTTTTTCAGGATGTACTGTGATATTTCCTTGATTCGCTCGGGGTGGAGCAGTGCCTCTTTGGTCTCTGCCGCGGTGAGCTTCTTTTCGTCCTGTTCTGATTCTATTGCTTTAAAGCGGGGGCGTACATCGTTGTAGTCCACTTTGAACTTGAGTACCTTTTCATCCCTGATGGCATCGGTTATTACATAGGAGTGGAGTTCACTGCCGAATACGCTGGCGGTGGTTTCTGCACCCAGGGCATTTTGCGGGAAAATAGGGGTTCCGGTAAATCCGAACTGATAGAATTTTTTGAATTTCTTTTTGATGTTCTTTTGAGCTTCACCGAACTGTGAACGGTGGCATTCATCAAAGATAAAGACCACCTGTTTGCAATAGATAGGGAGGTCCGCTTCGCTTTTCATCAGGTTGTTCAGCTTCTGGATGGTGGTCACGATGATTTTGTTGTCATCTTTTTCGATGTTCCGTTTGAGCCCGGCTGTACTGTCTGAGCCGTTTACGCTGTCGGGTGAAAAGCGCTGATACTCTTTCATGGTCTGAAAGTCGAGGTCTTTACGGTCCACCACAAAGAACACTTTGTCGATAAAATCAAGCGATGTGCCAAGGCGGGCCGCCTTGAAACTGGTGAGGGTTTTTCCCGATCCGGTGGTGTGCCAGATATAGCCGCCCCCTTCGGGTTTGCACCAGGTTTTTGCCTGATATGAACTTTTAATTTTCCACAATAAGCGTTCGGTAGCTGCTATCTGATAGGGGCGCATGACAAGCAGGGTATCGCTTGCATCAAACACCGAATAGGTGAAGAGGACATTGAGCAGGGTGTTTTTCTGAAAAAAGGTCGCGGTAAAATCTTTAAGGTCTTTGATCAGCGTATTATCTGCCTTTGCCCAGTTCATGGTGAAATCAAAGCTGTTTTTATCGCGTTTGGTGGTGTTTGCAAAATAACGGCTGTCGGTGCCGTTTGAAATGACGAAAATCTGCAGATACTTAAAGAGCGAATTTTCTGAATTAAAGCTCTCTTTGCTGTAGCGGTGTACCTGGTTGAAGGCCTCCCGGATTGCAACGCCCCGTTTTTTCAGTTCGACCTGCACCAGCGGCAGGCCGTTGACCAGTATGGTTACATCATAGCGGTTGGCATGGGTGCCTTTTTGTTCAAACTGCGAAATAACCTGTACTTTGTTGCGGGCAATGTTCTTTTTGTCCACGAGGTAGATGTTCTGGATATGGCCGTCATCAAAGACAAAATCATAAATGTAATTGTCGTGAATGTTGCGGGTCTTGTCGATGATGCTGTCGCCTGGTTTATCCAGATACTCTTCGACAAAGCGAAGCCATTCGCCATCGGAAAACTGCATATTGTTAAGGGCTTGCAGCTGCACCCTCACATTGGCAAGCATCTTTTCGGGGGTGATGATCTCAGAGAGGTATTCATAACCCTGGTTCTTCAGGTCCTGAATAAGTTCACGCTCCAGTTCGGATTCGGACTGATAGGATTCACAGACTTTCCAGGTCCTGTCGTATCTGTCCAGAACAATGAAGTTCTTGGATTCGGCGATGGTTTTATAGTAATTCATTGAGTAACCCCTGTTTTAACCACGAAAATCACGAAAGTCACGAAAAAGTTAAAGAGCCAGTCTAACAATGGATGCTTTGGGATAAGTACCAAAGTTCACCAGCAGGCCAAGCTTGATATTGGTTGCTTTCAAATAGTTAATAACCTGAGCCTTGTGCTCCGGGGCGATATCTTTAACAGCCTTGATTTCGACAATAATTTTCTCATAACAGATAAAATCCGGTTTGTAAATTTGTTTCAGCGGATCGCCTTTGTATGCAAGCTGTAATTCCGGTTGTGAAGCAAAGGGAATCCTTTTCCGGGCAAACTCCTTCTCCAAACATTCCTGATAAACGGCCTCCAGAAAACCACACCCCATTTCACGATAAACTTCAAAAATAGCACCCTGAATCTCATAACTTTCATTTTTAAAAAGTACTTTTTCGTCCATGGGTTAACCTTCATTTAAACCACGAAAAACACGAACGACACGAAAGGGTTTTATAATAATTTTTCGTGCTTTTCGTGTCTTTCGTGGTTTCATTCTTCATCCTTTGGAAAGCTGAGGAGCATTTCACGGTAATACTCGTACTGCTTCTGACGCAGTTCAATTTCGCGGGGCAGGCCTTCGGTGATGGAGGCGGTGAGAGCGTCGAATTTGTCTAAGATTGAAACAATGCGAGCTTGTTCGGCAAGGGGAGGAATGGGGATTTTGTATGATTCAAAATCCGTTGCACGAACATGTGGAACGCCTGCTCCTTTTCCCATGTTATGGATTTTTGTCTGGTCTCTCTTCAGGATATAGTAAAGGAATTTTGTGCAAAGAATTTTATTTTCTGGATGAATGCTAAACGCATCAGTCAGAAAGATAGGAGTGTCCCAGTAGCTAACAAGGCCAGCGTAGGCTCCAGATCTGGCAATAACGATTGTTTCACCATTTCTGTTACTTTCGTTATGGTAATAATTGTGACTTGGTCCATTTGCAACAACAGGGTATTTACCAGGAGTCGTTTGCTTTTCGGTTATAGCAGTACCTCTAATAATTTTACCCACCTCCCCCAGCGTCTTCCACTCCACCCCTTTCGAGTTTTTCGTGTCTTTCGTGGTTTCCTCTTCAAAGGTCAGCAGCTGGTCACGATAATAGGTGTATTGCTTTTTACGAGCTGTAAGCTCGGCTGTAAGCTCGGCTGTAAGCTCGGCTGTAAGCTCGGTAAAGGTGTCGAGAATACGGACTATTTCGGTTTGGATTTTAAGAGATTTTTCAGGATCATCAGGGCATGGGATGGGGATGGGAAACTTATCAGTATCTGGTGTAGCAATCTGTGGCATCTGCATTTTACTGCCGAGATTCTGAAAATAAGGCTCATTAAGTTTTAGAAAGTAGTAAACAAATTTAATATTAATACTCTCGTTTTTAGAATGATAAGACCACATTTCATTTTTATGAGAAAACGGTTTATCATAGTAATCAAATTCAATAAAACCACGCGACTTAACAATAATTGACGGTTCTCTATTTATATCTTTTTCTGGTATATCTTCAAAATCAACAAACGCAACAGTTTTACCACCGGCAAAAATTTTCAAGGGTGCGCCATCTTTGTTCAATTCTTTCATCTGGCCAGCAGTAATGCTTGTTCCTTTGGTGCGAAAAAGAGCTTCACCCAACGGCTTCCACTCCACCGCCACCCCATCAAGCAGCCGCTCCATAAACCCATTATTTCGTGATTTTCGTGTCTTTCGTGGTTTCATAAAATTCCGTTTACTCATTTAAACGCCCTTTTTTAACCACGAAAAGCACGAACGGCACGAAAAGGATCTATCCATGTTTTTCGTGATTTTCGTGTCTTTCGTGGTTTCATAAAATTCCGTTTACTCATTTAAACGCCCTTTTTTAACCACGAAAAGCACGAACGGCACGAAAAGGATCTATCCATTTTTTTCGTGATTTACGTGTCTTTCGTGGTTTCATAAAATTCCGTTTACTCATTTAAACGCCCTTTTTTAACCACGAAAAGCACGAACGGCACGAAAAGGATCTATCCATGTTTTTCGTGATTTTCGTGTCTTTCGTGGTTTCATAAAATTCCGTTTACTCATTTAAACGCCCTTTTTTAACCACGAAAAGCACGAACGGCACGAAAAGGATCTATCCATTTTTTTCGTGATTTTCGTGTCTTTCGTGGTTCCATCGTCTTACAGCTCTTCTGTCCTGAACTGGCTGTATCCTTCATAATGATAACTCACATCTATCCCCTTCATAAACAGGGCCCGGTCATCAATCTGATCAGTCAGGGCCTGTTTTAACAAAACTTTAATTTCAATATCTTTCACCACGCTGCGTTCCATAGCCGAAAGGTACTCATCCTTATCCACCTGGTTCCAATCAATTACCTGCCTGATCTCTTTTTTAAGCATAAGGTCAAGCCAGATGCGGGCAGCACGGCCGTTACCCTCCCGAAAGGGATGCGCAATATTCATCTCCACATATTTTTCGATGATCTGGTCAAAATTGTTTTGAGGCATGGAGTCAATATGTTCAAGCGAGGCTTGCAGATACATCAGCGGAGCAAAACGGAAATTGCCCTTGGAAATATTCACCTGGCGGATCTGGCCCGCAAAGTCATAGATATCCGCGAACAGATAGGCATGGATAAAAGAAAGGCCTGCGAAGGTGCCGACATCGACTGTGTCAATATCGCCGGATTCAAAAAGCTGCCGGGCTTTCTGCTTGCTGATTTTTTCCTCGGCTTTTGCCAGTTCAACCTGGCTGGTGATGTTCAATTTGTTTGGTAAAACCATAGAGCACCTCCCTTTATTCTTTAACCGCGAAAAGCACGAACGGCACGAAACATACAGAAGAGGGGCTTCCTTCTTTTCACAAAAAATATTTTCGTGTTTTCCGTGTCTTTCGTGGTTCCTTTAAATTTCGCTTACTCATGCTTCAATCTCCGCGATTATGGCATCAATATCAGAACGGAGCCGGTCAATCTTTGCAACGGTGGTTTTAATCTCTTCATTCAGTTCGGTAATATCTACCGCCTCGCGGGTGTCCCTTGCTTCAACATAGGAGCTGACGGAGAGGTTGTAATCATTCCTGGCAATGGCGTCGAAATCCACACACTTTGCGAAATGGTCTTCATCGGCTTTACTGCCAAAAATCTTCATGATGCGGGCGATATGGTCATCGGTCAGTATGTTGTTATTGGTCTCTTTTTTAAAGAGTCCGCTTGCGTCGATAAACTGGGTTTTGTTGTCGGTCTTGTGTTTGGAGAGCACCAGAATATTGACGGCAATGGATGTGCCGAAAAAGAGATTGGGGGCAAGAGAGATAACGGTTTCCACAAAGTTGTTATCTATGAGATATTGACGGATTTTCTGCTCGGCACCGCCACGGTAGAAGATACCGGGGAAGCAGACAATTGCGGCACGGCCTTTGCTTGAAAGATAGCTTAAGGCATGGAGAACAAAGGCAAAGTCGGCCTTGGATTTGGGAGCGAGGACTCCCGCAGGGGCAAAGCGTTCATCATTAATCAGGGTCGGATCGTCGCTGCCGATCCAGTTTACTGAATATGGCGGATTAGAGACAATGGCATCGAAAGGTTTGTCGTCTTTGAAATGTGGTTCTAAAAGTGTATTGCCCAGGGCAACATGAAACTTGTCGTAGTTGATGTTGTGCAAGAACATATTCATACGGGCAAGGTTGTAGGTGGTGTGGTTGATCTCCTGACCGAAGAAACCCTCTTCTATGATATGAGCATCAAAGTGCTTTTTTGCCTGTAATAGCAGAGAGCCGGAGCCCGCTGCGGGGTCGTAGATTTTATTGACGCTTTTCTGTTTGTGCATTGCCAGCTGCGCGATGAGCCTGGACACATGCTGCGGGGTGAAAAATTCGCCCCCTGATTTGCCCGCATTGGCGGCATAGTTGGAGATCAAGAACTCATACGCATCGCCGAAGAGGTCGATCTGGTTATCTTCAAAATTGCCGAACTTAAGGCCCGCAACCCCTTTGAGTACGGCGGCCAGTCGGCTGTTTTTATCTTTTACGGTGTTGCCCAGGCGGTTGCTGGTGGTATCAAAATCGGCAAAGAGGCCTTTTATATCCTGTTCGGACGGGTAGCCGTTAGCGGAACTTTCAATGGCCGAGAATATGGCGGCCAGATCGGTATTGAGGCTTTCGTTGGTGTTGGCGGAAGCGGCAACGTTTTCAAAAAGCTGGCTCGGGTAGATGAAGTAGCCCTTGGTTTTGATGGCATCGTCTTTGATTTCCGCGGTGATGACGGAATCAGAAAGCCTGGCGTAGTTGACGCTTTCATCACCCCCCTTGATGTAGCTTGCAAAGTTTTCACTGATGAAGCGATAGAAGAGGGTGCCCAGTACATACTGTTTGAAATCCCACCCATCGACTGAACCGCGGACATCGTTGGCGATTTTCCAGATCTGGGCCTGCAGCTCGGCCCTTTGCTGTGCACTTGACATGTATGTAACTCCTGTCTGATGTCAGTTAAAACGGCTTTCTATCTTACAGCAAAAGTCGGAAAAATAAAGGCTACTCAGTATGATTCTATGACAAAGGTGCGCAACCCGATTTGGTTTATAACACTGAATTTATTCATCTGCTCAATTTCCTGTAACATATTCTTAAACGCAACCATGCATAGTATCTATTCTGTATAGTGGGATGAGTATTTACGCCTGATAGTATCAGGACCCTCAGTGCTGCTGGTCAATACTTTCAAGGGCCTGCTGTTTTCTTTCAAGGACTTTTTCTGGAGAGAGTGAAGCAGCAACATTGTCATAAAACCATTACCTAAGTCTGAAAAGGCAGTATACTCCCTCAACCCCCGCCCCTTAAAAAAATAAGTTTCCCCCTCAAATATTTTGTCAGCCACCCCTCCCAAACCTCACATATAATTAATCAACCTCGCTCCAGCCGGTGCGTTGCTGGTATGACGCTGGTATGGTGCCGGCTTGACGGGAGTGTAAAACAGGGCAGGGTTAATGGAAAAGGAACTTCGAATACTGAAGGCCATAACCGTGGGCATTCAGGGCCGCGTGTATGACCGCGTGTACTATATCGTGGACGGGAAACAGCGTTCCCGGGCCTATACGCGGCCAGGCGATCCGAAAACCGGGGCACAGCGCGCCTGCAGGGGCCGGATGGCGGTGCTGGTGAAGCGCTGGCATGCATTAAACGGCGATCAGAAAGAGTACTGGAACGCTGTGGCGAAGCAGATCGGGCGGAAACGGACTACCGGGTTCAATATGTTCATCCGGGATGGCTTGATAAAGGCGCGTTCTGTGGCAGTCAGGGAACCGGTTGTAGAAAGCGGAAGAGAGATACGGCGGTTCGTGAGGATTGTCCGGCCGCGTGGCGCAAAGAGAATACCGGTGAAAAGCAGGGAGGCGATGATCATGTTCACCGCCTTGACTTTGCATCAAAGCTCACCCCCGCCTCGTATGAACTCGGCTCCCCCCTCTCTTTTTAAAGAGAGGGGGCCAGGGGGTGAGTTTTTCATCAACGCTGGGGTTGCCAATAAAGCGGATGCCGAAGCGGGACGCCGCGACACTAAGGCATCCGTGCCTGTCGGGTGCCGGTGGTTGTGTTTTTCATCTACCGGAGCATGAAGATGATAGCGCCGATCCCGATCATCGACCAGACCGCGATCCTGCCGAAGTATTCATACTTCGTTTTGTAGTAGTTCCAGACCCGGGCGACCGGTAGCAGGACCGCGATGATCGCGATCGTGATGAGCAGGCAGGTGCCGAACCCGAGCGTGTTGGGGAATATCTGTATGATCGAGCGTCCGTACCAGACTTCGCGGTGCAGCACCTGGAGGTGCAGAAAGTAGCCTGCCAGGGATTCCCGGCTCGGGTAGAGGATGATGGGCGAGATCTCCTCTTTCCGCAGGCAGTAGTAGTAGCAGCCGGTAAGTATCAGGAAGACAAGGCCGAGCCTTCCGGCGAAGAAGAGGATGTTCGGCCGTACGTCAATGAAGAGCTGGGCGTAATCCTTCAGGAAAAACATAAGGGGGATACAGACCGTCGCAAGCAGGGCCGCGGTGACGAGGAGGCGCTTCATGAAAACGCCGTCGGTGCCGTTGTTTCTCGCTTTCATGAAAAACCACGCGGAGAGTATCCCCGCGGCCATGAACCCGAACCAGGGAAAGAGCGGGAAGTTCGTATAATGGATCGGCGTCAGATAGGCCGCGACATAGAACGGCATGTATTCGAGAAAATTGATTCGATAGGCGAATGGCGCGGGCACCACCGCGATCAGGCCGAGCGTGATGATCGTGGCGAGGAACGCGCGGTCACTTTTGATCGCAAGCCGCAGGATAAAGACAAGCATCAGGCCGAAGGCGATGCACTGGAGCACGTCGATGCTTAAAAATTTGAGCCACTGGTCATGTGTGGCGACATGGGTGCACTTGTAAATCGAGAAGAACGGGATGTGCAGCAGGTAGCCGAGGAACCAGATGAGCATGATGCGGCCGAGCTGTTTCCAGAAATCATATTTCAACGCGCGGAACGATTCGAGCTTTGCCTGCGAGGCGAGCATGAAGGCGAACCCGGAGATGAAGATGAACGATGGGGCGACCATGCCGTTGATGAAGTTCACCAGGTGAAACCAGGGGGTGTCGCGCAGCGCCGTTTGCATGAGCGAGTTGACGACATGCACCTCTATCATGACGAGCATCGCCAGGCCGCGCATGAGATCGACGAAATTGAGCCTCGTTTTTTTCATCACTGGAATCCCCCTGTTGCCGATTTTTCAAACTCCGGACAGTTCAGAACATCTGCCGGTTTTGATCAAGAAAAAAAATACATACATACCCGCTGATTTATTTTACCTCCGGGCTCTTTCTGCTTGCGGGAATTGTGTCCGTATGGGCGGATGTATCCGCATGTCGTCATCTTCAGGAGGTTTCCGGACAATGAAGATACTCGTAATCCTCGCCCACCCGAGAAAGGGGAGCTTTAACCACGCGATTGCCGATGCTGTCGCCGGTGCGCTCGCGGCTGACGGGCACAGCGTCACGCTGCATGACCTCTGTGCCGAGAAGTTTGATCCGCTCCTTCCTGCGGAGGAGATCGCGAAGGGGGCGCGCCTCGACCCGGTGGTCGAGCGCCACTGCGCGGAGCTTCGCGCGGCCGGCGGGCTCGTGTTCGTGCATCCGAACTGGTGGGGCCAGCCGCCGGCGGTCCTCACCGGCTGGATAGACCGCGTGGTGCGGCCGGGCGTTGCCTACGAGTTCGCCGAAGGAGACAGCGGCGAGGGCGTTCCGATCGGCCTTCTGAATGGCAAAAAGGCGCTCGTGTTCAATACCACCGACACGCCGGCCGTTCGCGAGCGGGAAGTCTTCGGCGACCCGCTTGAGAACATCTGGAAGCGGTGCGTCTTCGGCTTCTGCGGCATCACCGATCATATGCGGAAAACGTTCGGCGTCATCGTCACAAGCACCGATGCGGAGCGGAAGGCGTGGCTTGATGATGCAAGGCGGACGGCAATGGCGTTTTTCAGCGGCGGGGCGGGGGATACGTATCGGCACTGAAAGAAAAGCGATGGAGAATGAGAGATGATCCGGCGGTATAATGAAACCGACTTCGAGCGCGTCTATGAGATCATCAACGACGCGGCGCAGGCGTATAAAGGAGTGATACCGGCTGACCGGTGGCACGAGCCGTACATGACGCGCGAGGAACTGCGGCGCGAGATTGATAACGGTGTCGAGTTTTTCGGATACGAGGAGGACGGCGCGCTCTCCGGCGTGATGGGAATCCAGTACGTGCGCGACGTCACCCTGATGCGGCACGCCTACGTGATCACCGTGAGGAGAGGGCAGGGGATCGGCGGCATGCTCCTGCGCCACCTGATGCCGCTTGCCAAAGGCCCCGTGCTCATCGGCACCTGGGCCGCCGCGCACTGGGCGGTGAGCTTCTACCGGAAGCACGGGTTCGAGACTGTATCCGGCGAAGAGAAGGACCGCCTGCTCAAAAAATACTGGAATATCCCCGAACGCCAGATCGAGACCTCGGTGGTGCTGGCCGAAGTGAAGGAAAAACAGTAACGTGCGGGCCCGGCGGCGTATCGCTATCCCCCCTCCGCGATAAAAATAACTTTACAGATAAGGCGCTCTGCGCTCTCATAGATTCCTGTTTCTTTCATCGATACCCTGGAGTTTGATATATGACTGTACGCACACCGAAATTCGCGGCGCTCGGGCTGCTGTTCGCGCTGCCGTTCCTCCTCGTCTGCGAATCGATCACATCCGGCTCGCGCTCTGACCGCAGGCGGTGCCCCGAGGCGCCTCCCGGCATGGTCTGCATCCCCGGAGGAAAAACAATAATAGGAAGAAAGGCCGCGACCGCGAATGAACTGAAGGCCGGCGGGCGCTGGGTTTCGGAGGCGTGGGACAACGAGACCTCGACGGTCCTCATGGGGAACGAAACGCCGGAGCAGATCGTCGAGATCAGCACTTTTTTCATGGACAAATACGAGGTGACCAACGCCGAGTTCGACAAGTGCGTGAAGGCGGGCGGCTGCCAGCGGTTTAAGAATTACAACCACCGGCTCTACAACGGGTTCCGGGGCCCTAACCAGCCGGCGGTCCCGATCTCATGGAAGATGGCGTTCGACTACTGCAAATGGGCGGGCAAGCGCCTCCCATCTGAGGCGGAATGGGAGATGTCGGCGCGCGGCGGGATGGAAGCGACGAAATACCCGTGGGGCAACGAAGCGCCGGACTGCACGAAGGCGTACTACCGCGGCTGCCGCAAAAGCGGTATCGACATGACGCAGAACGTCGGAAGCTATCCGCCCGGTCATTACGGGCTTTACGATATGGCGGGCAACGGCTACGAGTGGGTCAACGACTGGGCCAGCGAGTCGCGCGAAAAGTGCGGCGCGGCCTGTATCGGCAGGGACCCGAAGGGCCCGTGCGGCGGTAAGTTTCCGTGCAAGGGGCACACGAAGAAAGTCCTGCGCGGCGGAAGCTTCTGGTGGCCCGCCGAGTACATGACGGGGACATCGCGCAGGCTTGAGGAAGTCGAAAGCGGCGGCAACCGCATCTCGTTCCGGTGCGCGTCATCGGCCCCGTATCTCAACAACGCTCCCGGCTGGATGGTGAAAAATCCCCCCGAGGCGCTCCCCGATCCCACCCCGCCGACGCATGCGGAGATGAAGATCATACAGTCGATACAGTTCGACACGCTCGATAAGCCGCTCTGCGAGCAGGCCGCCTGGTCGCGCGCCGACTGCAAGGACCCGCTTTCCTACATCACGAGCAATGAAAGCCAGCACTACCTCTTCATGCCGTACCTGCGAAACCTCGGCGGCGTGTATATCGGCGTGGCGGCCGACGCGAACTACTCGTTCATCGCCTGGGCGCGCAGCAGGTGGGCGTTCCTGATGGATTACGACATCACCATCGTGCGCCTGCACCGGATCGTCCGTGCGCTGGTGCTCCAGTCCAACGGCCCCTCTGATTTCGTGAATTTCTTCCGTCCGCAGAACACGGCGCGCGCGCAGAAGATCATCCGCGACGCGTATCCGGATGACGACAGGATCAACCGCACCGTCGCGGTCTACACCGACAACCGCGACAAGCTCTACATCTCCTACGCGAGCAAGGCGGTGCCTTCGGCGCAGTTCGGCGAATTCGGCTGGCTTCGCAACCAGAAGGCGTTCGATTACATCAAGCTCATGTACGGGCAGGGGCGGATAGTGATCGTCGAAGGCGATCTCCTCAAGGACACGGCGCTTCGCTCCATCTCCTCCGCGGTCGAAAAGCTCGGCACCGTCGTGCGCATATATTATCCGAGCAACGCCGAGGAAATGTGGCGCTTCAGCGACAACTACCGCGCGAATGTGAAGAGCCTCCCGTTCGACGAGCGTTCGGTGGCGCTTCGCACCATCTGGGCGAACGCCTATCCGCGCGACCGGATACCGCGCTTCTGGCATCCGATCACCGCCGGCATCTACTGGCACTACGTGGTGCACGGCGCGCTTGACTACCAGGAGAAGATCTCGATTGCCGATTACGAGGACGTGGACGCATGGAAGGCGGAGCGTGTCCCGACGCAGAGCCCGTTCCTGAGCGTCGTCAATCTTCCCGGCGACCTGCCTCCGGGCGAACTCAACTGGGCGAAGTGCAGGGCGCGATGATCCGGCGGGGGACAGTCCCGCGCCGCGCGGCAATCTTCGCCGCGCTCCTGGTCCTGCTGTCCGGGATGTCCCTTGGCGCGCAGGAAGTCCGGCCGCTTATCCTCCATGAAATGACATGGCCCGAAGTGAAGGAGTATCTCGCGCGCAGCGACATGGTCATCATCCCCCTCGGAAGCACCGAACAGCAGGGGCCGCACCTTCCGCTCGGCACCGACATGTACGAGGCCGCGGGCATCGTGCGGCGCATCTCATCGCGAACCGGTGTTGTCGTCGCCGAGCTCACGCCGCTCGGCTACAGCGAATACCACATGGGATTTCCCGGCACGGTGAGCGTGCGGCCCGAGACGCTCGAGCGCTATCTCATCGAGGCGGTCGAATCGCTCATCACCCACGGTTTCAGGCGCATCATGTTCTACAACTATCATGGCGGCAACAGCCTCATCCAGCAGCGGGTGATCTATCATATCAACACCCAGACGGGCGCGACGGCCGTCGCAATAGGGATAGGAAGCTCCGTGCGCAGGGACTCTCCGGCAAAGGGTCAGAGCCGCTTCTTCGACTGGCATGCCGGGTTCGGCGAGACTTCGCTCATGCTCTTTCTGGAGCCTGACCGCGTGCGCAGGGAGAAAATCGAAAACCCGGTGATACGGTTCAGCGGTGATACAGCGAAGCTCAATGATATGCTGAAATCGAACCCTGAGCTTGAGGCAGTGTGGGCCGCCCGGGTCGGCGTGCTTCCACATACAGGAAAGGGCGGGGCGAGCCACGAGTTCTCAAGCAACGGCGTCTGGAGCCTGAACGATCTGAGAAAAGCGACCGCCGAATACGGAAAGGAGAGAACCGATGCGATGGTTGACGCGGCCGTGTCGTTCATAGAGGCGTGGAGGAGGGCGGACAGGTAATGGACCGGTGGGTGATTCGCAAGGCGGATACGATCTTCTCTTCGCGGGTGTTCGTGCTGAAAAAGCTCACCTGCGCGCATCCCGGCAAAGATGAGATGCACGATTTTTACATTCTCAACTGCCCCGACTGGATCAACGTGGTCGCCCTGACCGATGAAGGAAAATTTATTTTTGTCCGCCAGCACCGCCTCGGCACCGACGAGGAAACGCTGGAAACGCCAGCCGGGCTCATCGAACCGGGCGAGGACCCGCTCATCGCCGCGGAGCGCGAGCTCCTTGAGGAGACCGGCCATCGCGCTGAAAGGATCGTCCTAATGAAGAAGCTTGCAGCCAATCCCGCGATACAGAACAACTGGATATATTTCTACCGCGCCGAAGGGTGCCGCAGGGTCGCGGCCCAGAGCCTCGACAAGGCGGAGGATATAGAGATCGACCTTTTTGACGCCGATGAAGTCCGTGCCATGATAGAATCCGGAACGATCAGCCACTCGATCATCGTCACGGCCCTGAACCTCTACTTCAACGAGAAGGCCGCGGGGAAGTGATGACGCCGCGCAAGTCCTTAATAATCCGTTCACGCATATTTCTTGTAATCCCTCTCGTAGCGTTCATATTCCTTGCCGCCGACGCCCGGCCCGACTTCTCGGTGACGCTCGGATACTATTCCGTGCCGCTGAAAAACAGGGAGTGGAGCATTTCGGTCTACCGGCAGGGCGGCGAAGCGTTCATCGAGGCCGACAACTATCTTAACCTGAAAGCGAAAAAGCGTCTCGAGCGTGACGCGTATCTCCGGCTGGTCGATTACCTGAACAGGCAGGGGATCTGGCGGCTGACGGACAGGTATCCCGGGTCGAGCAGAAACTGCTACTACCGGATCGATATAACAGCCGAGGCGCGGAGCCATTCATTCAGGGTCGAAGCGGGGCCTCTCCTTTCGGGAGAAAGTTCGCGCTACCGTGAAATTATCCGGTATCTCACCAACATGGCAAAGCGCGCCACGGAAGAATAACTTTCCTACCTGAATTCCGCGCAGCCGAGCGCGCCCGGATCGGTGATCTCGCCGGTTGAAAGCGTAAGGCAGAGGATCGAGCCGTCGGCCAGCGGGCGGAAGATGAGGACCTTCTCCGTCCCTTCGAACAGGTGCCGCAGGCATCCGTTTTTTTCCCGCATGATCCGCTTCACGAGCGGATTTTCGGAGAAGTTCATCCCCACAATCGCGGACTGGGGATGATAGATGATAATGCCCTGCGGTGAAACGAGATAGTAATAGCCGGTGGCGCCGACCCTGCGCTGCCTGATGGAATCGATCGCGAGCGGGCTGCGGTAGAGCGGCTCAAAGGTTTTCCTGAATTCGGCGCTAACCTCGTTGCTTTCAAGCATTGATCCGGTTGCGCAGGAGAGGAACGCCGCGAGCGCGGCCGTGACCAGGGTCGTCGATATGCCCTCGCGGCGGAAAAATCGGGCGCGTAGCCTCTGAATTGCGGCGATCAGAAGATCCGTTATCCGCCTCCGTGCCGTGATGATCGATGGTGTGCGCAAAATTGTACTCATAATCATATCTTGTGTTAATATTAAGAATGGACAGCATTTCCGGAAAAAAATCTATTTTACTTTATAAATGTCGTCAAATATATATTGACAACAAAAAATTGTATTTTATCATTAGTATTCCAAGAAGTAGTAACTGTGTGATCACATATACACTTCACGTTACACGGTTTACATAAAATACGGAGGAAGATCATGATAAAAAGGTTATTCTTGGTTGCGATCTGTTTTGCAATCGCCATATTATTATACCCTCTCGCGTTCTCCCAGACACCGGCTCCGAGTGAGGAGCAGCAGGTGACTGCCGAGAAGCAGGGAGCGAAGGCTGAGGCACCGAAAGAGCAGACCACAGCCCCGGCGCAGCAGGCTCAACCGGCACAGGCCGACGCGGCGAAAACCGCACTGCCTGACGCAGCAAAAGAAACCCCCGCGCAACCGATCATTACCGGCCCAGCGGAAGCGAAGGTGTTTACTCAGGATACTAACACCTATGTAAACGCGAAGGTTAAGTTCAAGCTGACGACCCGCGACAACTTCATCGCTGACAAGATAGAGTACAGAATTGACAGCGGCGATGTGCAGACATACCAGAACCCGTTCAGCATCGCGGCGGAAGGCAAACATGTCATTTCCTATTATGGTATTGACAAGATCGGGAACAGGGAAGACCAGAAGTCGATGAGGGTGATTGTCGATAATACCGCCCCTTCGATTCTTGTAACTGCCAACAAACCGGTACTTCGCCAGGGCGATAAGCTGTATGTATCGAAGGACTTCATGTTCAGGATCGACGCGCGTGACGATCTCTCCGGCGTAAACAAGATCGAGTATGCGCTCACCGCGAACGACTATAAAGTCTACAGAGCGCCTTTCAATATTGCCAACGAAGGAACCATCAACCTCAAGGTTCGTGCGATTGACAATGTTGCCAATGTGCAGGAACAGTTTATAATGAAAGTGTTCGACGAGCAGGGCAAGGAAGTCGACATGAGGAACACGACCGTGAGCCTGATGATTGACAACGTCGCTCCGGTGGTCGAAATCAAGGCAGACAAAGACCTTGTCCAGAAAGCCGGCAGGAACTACGCAGCGAACGAAGTTAAATACAGTGTCATCGCCCGCGACGAAGCGTCCGGTATCGACAACGTGTTCGTGCGTATCGACGAGAAAGGCGAGTTCATTCCGTACACAGCTCCGATCCAGTTCAGCACCAACGGCGAACACCTGATCGAAGCGAAGGCCGCTGACAAGGCGGGCAACATATCGGCAGTATCTATTCTTTCAGTGCTGGTTGATATTATCCCCCCGGAAACGACCATAGAAACAGTAAATGAATAAGCGTTCTTCAAATTGAATCAAGTAACCGGCCATCCTGAAAGGATGGCCGGTTTTCGTTTAAAACGATATATCGATCTCCTCTCCTTCCCTGCGCTGGATGTATTTGTCGAAGAAAAATTTTGCTTTGACGTCATTTCCCATCAGGTCATATGCCGCCCCGATATTATAGAGCGATTCTATCATGGTGCTGTCGTTCCTGTATGCTTCGGCGAAGGCGTGGATCGCGGGGACGTATTTTTCGTTAATCATATATCCGAGCCCGAGATAGAAATAGGCCTTCGCGTTCTTTCTGTCCATCGCGACCGCGAGGCTGAGATGCTTTATTGCCAGACGGATTGTGCTTTCCCGGTAGAGATAGGCTTTTCCGAGGCCATAGTGGCCTTTCGTGTAGTAGGGATTGATCTGTATCACTCTCCTGAATAACGGGATCGCTTCGTCGATCTTCCCCTTCTGCGCGAGCAATGAAGCCTGCCGGTAAAGCGATGATGACGTTTCGCGGGCTCCAGCACCAGGACCGGTTGCCAGAAGGATGAGCAGGAAGGATACGAGAGCGGCCGTGTGTCGGCTCATGGCATGCGGGGCGTTCTCATTTCGCGCCGGGCACCATCTTTTTGAACTTGTCCATGAGGAACTGGTCAATGCCGCGGTTGTAGTAGACGTAGATCAGGAAAAGGATCCAGAGCACGATCGTCAGGATGCACATGAATTTCAGCAGTCGTTCGGCGCCCATATCATTTGCCTTGTAGAAAACGATGACCAGCGTGAGAGGCCACAGGAAGAACAGGTTTACGAAGACAAGCGCGAACAGCTCCTTGAGGAAATAGACGGTCACATTGAACCATGAGGCGGTGAAGGCGGTGTATCCCCGCGTAAGCTCGTCGTAGAAGAACCATATGTAGAAAAGGAATATCAGCGTCGCCGCGATTTTCCAGTAAAGCTCGAGTTTGGGCCTGAAGCATATGAAGACGATACCGAACCCCCAGAGCAGTATAAACATGAAAATCGATTTAATGAGTATTGCGTTATCCATTCGGCCGAGTTCCGCCTTTTGTGTGCGTGAAGATAAACGGTTTCTGCTACCATTGTCGGATAAAAATAGTTTCATTTCCAGCCATTTTTTCATTGAACAGGGAAAGACCGTTAACGCATTATATTCAAATCGATGCCTGATAGAAGCCGCGGATGATATGAAAAAGATACTACTGATAGCCGTTCTTATAGCTCTCTCCACCCTTTCCTGTAGAAAGAGGCTTGCCGGACCGTATGAATTCACTATCACGATCCCGGGCGGCGGGGATATGCCCCTTGCCGCTGATGAAGTCGAGGCCGAGATCCGCTCCTCCGTCCCGGCGGTGCAGGGGAGCCCCCGCTACAGCGCGGAGATCACCATCCTGAAGTACTCGACCGGTAAGGATGTATTCAGTTATTTCGGCGAAGAGGAGGGTGAGAACGGCGAAGTGACGCTGGAAAACAGAAACGGCGGCATTGAGGCGATGATAAAGGTGAAAGAAGGGCCGGAAACCGTCGATGTGCTCTTCGTGAAGGCTTCCGGCTATTCCAAAAAAGAGATCCTGAAAAACTTTATTTCGCAGACACGCGAAGTTCTGAATATAAAGGAAAGCGGAAAGACGTCACCCTGATCGCGATCGCTTCGTTATTTGCGCATCGCATGGAGGCTCATGGCGACTTTGATGGCTTCGACCATGCTCGTGTACTGCGCCATGCCTTTGCCGGCGATGTCGAACGCGGTGCCGTGATCGACCGACGTGCGTATGATGGAAAGGCCGAGCGTCACGTTTACTCCTTCGTCAAACGCGAGCATTTTGAACGGGATGAGCCCCTGGTCGTGGTAGTGGACGATGACCAGGTTGTAGCGCTTCCATTTTTCCGGCATGAAGAGCGTATCCGCGGAAAGCGGCCCTTCGATATCAATCCCTTCGCTCCGCGCCCTCGCGACTGCTTCGGCCGTTACCCGCATATCAAAATCGTTTATCGCGCCCTCGTCGCCGCAGTGGGGATCGAGGCCGGTTATGGCGAGCTTTACCCTGCCGCCGTCGATTGCCGTCATCGCCGCATGCCCCGTGCGGATAGTCATGAGCAGCCGATCAGGGGTCAGAGCGGCCGGTACGGCAGAGATCGGCATATGCGTGGTCGCGAGGAGCACGCGGTACTCGCGTGAAAACATCATCATGAACGGATTGGTCTCGCCTATCGCGTCGGCGATATATTCGGTGTGCCCGGTGAATGTGCAGCCGGTTTTTTCGATGAGCGCCTTGTGTACCGGTCCGGTAACCACCGCGTCAATCAATCGTTCCTTCCAGAGGCGTATGGCGGTGTCGATACAGGTGCGCGATTCCATTCCGGTCTCGATCGTGCCGCGTCCGGGGGAGGGCAGCGGAAAGTCGAGCGCGACGTCGAAGAGGTGGGTCCTTCCGGCGTTATCCGCGAGCGAGCGGCGCAATTGATCCGTGGAATCCGAAATAACGAAACCTGCGGTCGAGCCCTGCTGTACCTGTTCGAGCACCGCTTTTCTCGAGATGATTACTGGAGTAAAATGCTGGTCGGTCAGTTGTGACAGGGCCTTGAGCGTGATCTCCGGCCCTATGCCGGCGGGATCACCGATGGTGATCCCGATGCGCGGGCTACTTCCCAAGGAATTCCTCGGGGATGATCTTGTTCTTATCGTACTCGGCTTCGAGCAGGTCTTTCGCCGACGATTTCAGGTCGTTCGAAATAGTGCACCGCCCTTCGAGAATGACGCCGTTCTGAATGATCAGCTCTGGAGTTTTAATGTCGCCGAGAATTTTCGCGGTGGGCATGAGAAGCACGCGGCTTGAAGCGTTGACATTGCCGAGCACGAGCCCTTCGACAATCACGGAAGCGGCGTTGATGTTCGTTTTCACTTTTCCGGTGGGCCCGACGTAGAGCTGGTCCGCCTGGAGGTATTTTCCCTCGAAGTGGCCGTCTATCCGCAATGAGCCGTTGATAATAAATTTTCCTGTGAAATATGAGTTCACGCCAATCACGTTGTTGGCGAGATCGCCGCCGAGTTTTGGAATTGCCATAATAACCTCTGTAATTTGAGCCTTTTTAAAATATCTTCTTTCCGTACCCTGTTTTGTCAACTGATTATCGGCGATAAAAGGCAATTCTTGCGTAAAACACGAAGCGGCGGTGATGATCAGAGCGACGTGCGGGCGGGATTTTTAACTGCCATGGCGGATACCATCCTTTCGTTCGAGTGAAGGAGACGCACGGCGCCCTTCGGAAGCCTCAGGGCGTACCCGCGCGGCGAGGGAGGCGTACGGTCGATTGAAAGCTCCGGGTTCAGCGCCTTGAGTATCCCGGCCGGCGTGCCGCATGTTTCGGCAATGTCGGCGATATTCACGGGCTGCGCGAACCTGATGGTTTCTGTTTCCGCGAACAGGGGCCGGGGTTTTTCCACTTCCAGTCCGAGGAGCTCCTGGTTGTGATAAATGATGACAAGCGCCGCGAACCGGGCCACGTACTGGCTGGTTTCCTCGCTCAGGCTTCCGGTCTTCACGAGGTCCCAGTATGTTTTTGCGCCGGTGCGCCGCATCGCCCTGCTGACCTGTCCCGAGCCTCCGTTGTAGGCGGCAAGCGCGAGGGTCCATGATCCGAACTGAGAATGGAGGTTTCTCAGGTGGCGGATCGCCGCGCGCGTCGATTTTTCAATGTGACGGCGCTCATCTATCCACCCGTCGCTCTTGAGGTCGAGCATCGACGATGTGTTGCGCATGAACTGCCAGAGCCCTACGGCGCTGCTGCGCGATACGGCGGTCGGGTCGAAGCCGCTTTCCAGGAGCGGCAGGAGCGCGAGGTCGGCGGGCATGTCGGGATTTTCCCGGAAGATCCTCTCGATGATGTCGAGATATATCCCCGCTCTTCCGATCGCCCTTATGAGATATTCGCGGTCGACGGTGAGATACAGGTAGATGAACGACCTGACATCCTTGCGCCTGCAGATCGACAGGTCGTCGATTGATTCGAAAAGCCCCTTGCTTCCGAGTCGCGGAAGATAGAGTATATCGGTGTCGGGATTGAAATTCTCGACTCTCTGGATCCCCGGGAGGGAGTACCTGCTGTCCCTGAACAGGTCGAACATCCCCCGGCTGAAGATCCTGTTTTCGTAGAGCATGGTCGCCGTGAACGCGATGCAGAAAACAATAATGGTAATTCCGGTGAATCTCATGCCTAATCGCCTCTCTGCTTCAGGATAAAGCCTTAATCATAGAGGGTGAAGGATGATATTTCTAAAAAAAATGTATGAATCCGATGGATTAAGCTGTGACGTTAATGGTTTGCATGCTATATATTTAAAAATGAGCAGAAAAATATTGTATAAATTGGAATATTCACCGGAAGAATAGTAAAATAAAATCCCCGCACAGAAGGCGAGGATTTCTTATCGAATCAGTTTTGTGTTCTGTTTTATTCACTGCTAATGAAATGACGGAAGCTGTAAATATTCTTTGACGCTTCGCTGTTGGACAATACGATGTCATCATATAATGTTTCATGTTTTCTATAGTAATCGCAGCGAACATCGCAGCAGAAACTTCTCGGGGTTGATTCTGATTTCATGATGTGCCTCCTTTATTTAATTTTAAAATATATTAAAATACTAAAAATGTCAATGGGGTTTAACCAAATTTTTCATGGTTACAGTAAAAATGGGGTAATTTATTTTTGATTCTGTGATTGGTTTGAAGGCTTTCCTTCAAAAAACTTGACAGCCGTCATAGCTTCCTGTGAAGTGTTGGGGCATTGCCGTCATATTTTCGTGTGAAAGGAGCAGTATATGCCGGAAGTAGGAATTATACTTGGCAGCGATTCGGATCTCCCGAAGATAAAAGAGTGCTTTTCCATTCTAGAAGAGTTTGGCGTGCCATTCGAGGTGATAGTGTCCTCCGCGCACCGAACGCCGGAACGGACCAAGGAGTGGGCGAAACAGGCTGCCGACCGGGGGATAAAGGTAATTATCGCCGCAGCGGGAGGTGCCGCCCATCTGCCGGGCGTGATCGCTTCTTTCACGACTATACCGGTCATCGGCGTTCCGATCGAAACGAAGCTTATGGGCGGTATCGATTCTGTGCTCTCTATTCTGCAGATGCCGGCCGGCATTCCGGTGGCGACCATGCCGGTGGGCCGTTCCGGCGGCGCCAACGCGGCGCTTTTTGCCGTGAGCATTCTTTCCCTTATCCAGCCCGAATACGGTACAAAGCTCAAAGCCTATCGTGAAAAAACGGAAAAATCCATCATCGAAAAAAATGAAAAGCTCACCAGACAGGGCTATCGTGAATACATAAAAATGTTAGAGGATAAATAATGATCGAGCATGGACTTATCGACCTGCCACTTGAAAAGGTGCTGATACTCGATTTCGGATCGCAGTATACGCAGCTCATCGCGCGACGGATACGCGAGCTCAACGTCTATGCGGAGATCGTTCCCTATCACCACTCGTTCGATGACATCAGGAAGGAAAAACCGAGCGCCATTGTGCTCTCCGGCGGCCCTTCATCCATTTATGATAAAGAAGCGCCGCGTATCGGTGACGGAATATTCTCTCTCGGCGTACCGGTCCTCGGTATCTGTTACGGGCTGTATGTGCTCGTTGACGCATTCAAAGGAAAGATCGAGCATTCGAACCGCCGGGAATACGGGCGCGCCACTATTTCAATAACCGGCGACTCACCGCTTTTCAAAGGGCTTTCCAGAACACAGACGGTCTGGATGAGCCACGGAGACAAGGTGATCGCGCCGCCGAGCGGATTCACCGTCGTCGCAAGCTCCGAGAACGCTGAAACCGCGGCGATCGAACATCAGGGAAAGCGCTTTTACGGCGTCCAGTTCCATCCGGAAGTTTTCCACACCGACCATGGTAAAGAGATCCTCTCCAACTTCCTTTTTGATATCTGCGCCCTCAAACCGAGCTGGACGATGAAATCGTTCATCAACTCTTCGATCGAGGCGATCCGCAGGGAAGTGGGCGACGGCACGGTGCTCCTGGGCCTTTCGGGAGGAGTTGATTCCTCGGTGACCGCGCTCCTTCTTCAGAAGGCGATAGGCGACCGGCTCTACTGTGTTTTCGTCAACAACGGTGTCCTGCGCAAGGACGAGCACACGAAAGTCATCGAGCGTTTCGAGCGCCATCTCAAGCTCAACCTGATCTACGTCGACGCTTCGAACCGGTTCCTCGGGAAACTGAAAGGTGTTGAGGACCCGGAGCGGAAGCGGAAGATCATCGGCCGCGAGTTTGTCAAGGTGTTCATGGAAGAGGCCAGGAAGATCGGCAAGTTCGATTTTCTCGCGCAGGGCACCCTCTATCCTGACGTGATAGAATCGGTATCGACCAAAGGGCCGTCCGACACCATAAAGAGCCATCACAACCGCGTGCCGGAGATTCTCAAGCTCATAAAGTCGGGCAGGGTGATAGAGCCGCTCAAGGAGCTCTTTAAGGACGAGGTGCGGGTGCTCGGAAAAGAGATGGGTATGCCCGATGAGCTGATCCACCGGCAGCCGTTTCCCGGCCCGGGGCTCGCGATCAGGATCATCGGCGAGGTCACGAAAAAGCGGCTCGATATACTGCGGGAAGCGGATGATATCCTTCTTGAAGAGATAAGGAAAGCGGGCCTGTATGAAAAGCTGTGGCAGATATTCGCCGTGTACCTTCCTGTCCGGTCCGTGGGTGTCATGGGGGATAACCGCACCTATGAGAACGTCATCGCGATTCGCGGGGTGACT
Organism: uncultured Leptospiraceae bacterium; assembly: GCA_964627815.1. Taxonomy (GTDB): domain Bacteria; phylum Spirochaetota; class UBA4802; order UBA4802; family JAGODF01; genus CAZPZJ01. Next base: position 230,446 of record CAZVKE010000009.1, on the reverse strand, counting down.
TCAGTCGACGCCATGACCGCCGACTGGGCATATCTGCCGGAAGAGGTGATGCGGAAGATTTCGAACCGGATCATCAACGAGGTGAACGGAATCAACCGTGTTGTGTATGACATTTCATCAAAGCCGCCCTCCACGATAGAATGGGAGTAGCTGCCGGCGGCCGCGGAAAAAGGTTTATATACAAAATTGTATTAAATAATATTTAAAAATAGTGTTCATTTTTATGTTTTGAGTATTGGTTTGTGCCACTCTTGCGTGCCTTCTCTGGATTGATAAAAAAAAATGTCATTTTTTAAAATTTTTTTGACTGGTCAGAGACTGTATAGTATATTCTGTAGTGCTGATAGAAAACAGCAACCTTCCAAACAATCCGCTAAGTTTTGGCGATTCCTTCAGGAATCGTCTTTTTTTTTAGTGGCGGCTGAATCTGTTGTAGAGGTCGTCGGAAGCGATTCCGATGATTATCGTGTTCAGAAGCATGTCTTTGGCGGCAATGTCGAGCGCGCTCCACAATATGTCGCTTTCCCTGTCGGCGGCCTTAATACGCACTTCATCTGTCCCCTCGTCGTAGAGAATGGAGAGGCAGGATGCGATTTCATAGCTCCCGCCCTTCTGCAGCGGTATTGCGCCTGCTACCGCGAGCGTCCGCTCGGGGACAAGTGAGAGAATATCCCGAATCAGCACGTCCAGCGCGATGTTGATGCGCAGCATCTCAGTGCCGAGCTGGACCATGGTGTCTTCAAAGCGTTTCAGGTTTTCGTAGAGTTCATCCGGGAAATTTCCCACAGCGGGCCGCCTGTTCGCGAATATATCGATCAGCCGGAATAGAGTACGATAGTAGTGTGCGGTTTTCAACCATAAAAAAGCGTTGTGCGGCAATTTGGCGCGAAAAACATGTCGCGACGGCATTTAACTATCGACAATCAGTAAAAATGCTTGTAAAACGAAAGGAGATTTTCTTGATTGTACGGACATGTCGGGCGGCAGCGGAGCGCAGATGGCCGTGCCTTTTGAGAGATATATAACCGCCCGATTTCCATTCAACAGAAAAGGAGGCTGACAATGCTTGGATGCAGTTACGGAAAGCTCTTTCAGGTGACGGTAGCGGGCGGCTCCTATCAGGAGGGCCTTAGCACCCATATCCAGGGAGTGCCGACAGGACTTTATTTTGACGAGCGGGAAATCTACTTTGACCTCCTGCAGCGAAAACCCGGGCAGGGAGAGCTGTCTTCCCCCCGTCGTGAGCCTGATATCCCCCTTATCTACAGCGGAGTGAACGCGGCGGATACGATGACCGGATTTCAGAATGCCGGATACACCAACGGTACGCCGATGGTCATCCTGATCCCGAACCTTGACCGCCACTTCGAGCATATCGAACAGTACCGCACCACCAACAGGACTCCCCGGCCCGGTCATGCGTCCTACGCGTCGTATCAGAAATACGGATCATGGGACGATTCGATCGGCGCGGGCTTTTTCAGCGGGCGGTATACGTCAACGCTTGTGGCGGCCGGAGTGGTGGCCAAGCGTGTCCTTGCCGATCATGGCATAGAAATATTCTCGTACGTAAGGGAAGCGGCGGGCGTTTCGATGGGCGATATGGATTACGATCTTATCAAAAAGCGCGTCGATGATTTCAAGAAATTCAGGGCGGAGCATGATCCCGTCTACAAACTTGTGTTCAAGGAAGGCAGGTTCAAGCCGGGGATGCGTTTCGTTGAGAAAGTCGCGGTCCTCGGCGAGATAGAAAAGATGGTGCCCGACATCAAACGCGGTGAGCTTGATCCGCGCGAGATCCGCGAGATCGAAGAGAAGGGACTCCATCCGGTACTCAACTGCCCGGACCTTGAAGCCGCCCGCGCTATGTACGAAAAGATTATCGCTGTCAGGGACGGAGGAGATTCAAGCGGCGGTATCGTTGAGGTCGTGGCGCGCGGCGTGCCCGCCGGAATGGGCGAGCCGGTCTTTCTGAAGCTTGACGGCGAAATGGGCAAGATGATGGGAATCGGAACCGTCAAGGCGGTCGAACTGGGCGCCGGCATGAAGGTGAAGGACCTCACGGGAAGCGAAAACAATGACCAGATGTCGGTCCGGGACGGAAAGGTCGTGTTCAGCAATAATAACGCGGGCGGTATCACCGGAGGGCTTACAACCGGGCAGGATATCGTGGTGCGGCTCGCCGTAAAGCCGACGCCGACCATCGCCAAGCCGCAGCATACGATCGACAAGGTATCGATGACCGACTCCGACCTCGCGGCGGTGACAAGGCGCGATCCGACCATCGTTTCACGGATATGGCCGGTCGCCGAGGCGTTCATGGCGATCGTGCTCCTCGATCATCTTATGATGCACCTCGGGTATCAGGCGATCTGCAAAGGGGTGAAGCAGGGGCAGAGATAGCGGTTCGCCGGATCAATGTTTACACAAGATTTTATAGTCAGACGTGATCGTGAAATAAAGAAAAGTGTTTGACGTGCCGGTATAGAGCTGTTCCTGCTGTGTACATGAGAACTGACACTGAGATGTGTATCCGTCATGTTCTGTGGGACTCAATGAAGCGGAACTCAACACACGCGGGCAGATATAAAAGATTCCACAAGCCGGGAGGGCGTAACGCCTTCGCGGCTTTTTTATCGCCCCGTGGGAGGAATATATTCTCAAGGAGGTAATGCATGGACAGGATATGGTACAGGTGGTACGATAAAGATGTGCCGCATTCCATCGATTATCCGAAAGTCCCGCTCAAGGACAAGTTTAACCGGAACGCGGAGGCGCATCCCGAAAGGCCGTACCTGATAATCGGCGATACAACGATCACCTATCGCCAGAGCAATCAGATGGCCAGAAGGCTTGCCAACGGGCTGCTTGGCCTTGGCGTGAAAAAAGGCGACCGCGTCGCGCTGATGTCGCCGAACCTTCCACAGTATGTCATAGGTCTTGAAGCCTGCTACAAGATCGGCGCGATCATCGTTCCGACAAATCCGCTGGCGACAGTCAAGGAGATCACGCACCAGTTCAAAGACAGCGGCGCGGAGACGGTTGTCGCGTGGGCCGGTATCGCCGAAAAGCCGATCGAAGCGATGCGAAGCGGGGCTACATCGGTCAGGCGTGTCATCGTGTTCGGGCCGGGCGACGTCAAGGCGCTTGCGAACGGAAGCGACGTGATCGATTACGACGCGCTCCTCGCGTCGAGCCCTGAGAGCGAGCCTGATATCAGCGTCACATCAGATGATATCGCCATGCTTCAGTATACCGGCGGGACCACGGGTGTATCCAAAGGCTGCATGCTCAGCAATTATAATGTATTATCGATCGCCTATCAGGATTACCACTGGTTTCTTCCGGCATTGAAAAATGTTGAGTACGTGAAAACGCTCTGCTGCATGCCGCTCTATCATATCTACGGTTTCAACACCAATATCAACATGAACAAGGTCTTCGGGGGATGTTCGATACTGGTCACCTCGCCGACCGTCGATAACATTCTCGACGCGATCAACAGGCACGAGCCGAACTACTATTCGGCGGTGCCGGCGATGATCTTCGGGCTCAACCAGCATCCCGATACGCCGAAATCGAAGATACGCTCCATCAAGGGGATGATCTGCGGTTCTTCGCCGCTGGCCGTCGAGGTGATGAAGCGCTTCGAGGAGCTATCCGGCGCGACGATCACGGAAGGGTACGGGCTTTCGGAGACCTCGAACGTCCTGACCTGCACGCCGTTCGGGAAGCGGAAACCCGGAAGCGTCGGCCTTCCGTGGCCGGATGTCGATATTAAAATCGTTGATATCGAGACCGGCACGAAGGAGATGCCGCTCGGGCAGGCGGGGGAGCTTATCGCTAAAAGCCCCACGATCATGTCGGGATACTGGAACAATCCCGCTGAGACCGCGATCGCGCTCAAGGACGGATGGCTCTATACCGGCGATATCGCCTATATGGACGATGACGGATTTATCTTCATTGTGGATAGAAAGAAGGATATGATCCTGTGCAGCGGATTCAATGTGTATCCGCGGGAGATTGACGAGATACTGTATGCCCACCCGAAGGTGCTCCAGGTGTGCACCGTCGGCGTGCCCGATCCGAAACGCGGGGAGACCGTGAAAGTCTTTATTGTCCCGAAAAAAGATGTGTCAGTTACGGAACAGGAGATCATCGATTTCTGCGCCGAACGCCTGTCGGCCTATAAAGTGCCGAAGTTTGTGGAGTTCATCGATACGCTTCCGCTTACGGCCGTCGGCAAGCCGATGCGCAACGAACTCCGGAAGCGCGAGGCAAACAAAAACTGAATTTTTTTCAGTTTTCGTGTTGCTGATATGGGCGATTTTCAGTATATTAATTCTGTCAGTGAGGCCCTGTAATCTACAAAGCGAAGGGTTGGTGTATAACCCTGAAAGAAGTAGATGGAGTGGGTAGTACAACGCGGAGTAGAGAAGGGCTGGTGAAGTTTCAGGGTTAAGGTACGTTTATGCTCACTGTTTCGTAGGGGGCCACCCGCAGTCAGGGTGGCTTCCGTTATTAATGGCGAGGCCGATCAGTCCGCAAGCGCCCGTGCCAGCACGCTTACCGGATGAAGCACTTCGTATCCTGTGTTCATCTCGATCTGCATCTTGCAGGTCTCGCAGTCCGTTATCACCACTTCCACGTCGGCTTGCTCAATATTTCTGAACAGGTGCCCGCCGATCTCCTGCGAAATGTCATAGTATTCCCGCTTGAAACCGTAGGTTCCCGCGATGCCGCAGCATTCTGAATGAAGAATGACGAGGTCAAGGCCGGGGATTTTTTTCAGGAGGTTGATGGTGTAGATAACGCCGCCCATCCGCTCCAGGTGGCACGGGCTGTGATACGCCGCCCTGATGTTTACCGGTTTCATCTTAGGCACATTGCCCGCCTCGAACTCCCCGGAAAGAAGCTTGGTGATATACTCAATGCGGTTGAAGAGCTTCGAGTTATCAAGCTCAAGAAGGTTCGCGTATTCATACTTGAGGGCATAGGTGCAGCTCGATGACGCCGATACGATCTTTGTTGAATCGTCGACGAGGGATTTTTCGAGGACGCCGATATTGTGCGTGGCGTTTTTCCTTGCTTTGTCAAGATAGGCGTTGGCGATCAGCGGAACGCCGCAGCATTTCTCCTTCGCGGTTATGACGCCGATGTTCATGGCGTTGAGCACCCTGACGACATCCCTGCCAAGGCCGTGGTCGTTGTAGTTCACGTAGCAGCCGTGAAAATAAACCGCCCTGTTTGAGAATTTCGACTGATCGGGCATCTTTTTTTTAGCCCACCGCCTGAAGGTGCCGCCCTCGTACTTCGGGAACACGCGCGAGGAGGGAATTTTAAGGATCACATCCATGAAGAATTTCACCAGGAAGAGGCTGATAAAAAAATTCACGAGAAAGCTGAACATCGTGGCCATGGTCCCGACGAGATCGGTCCGGCTCATGAAGAAATCGCGTATACGGAACCTCTTTTTCAGGTGGCGGAATTTCGCCTCCTGGATGATGTCGGCGATCTTGACGTTCGAGGGGCACGCGATCTCACAGCGCTTGCAGTTGGAGCAGTACTTGAGCGAATCATCCACGAGTCCCGGGTTTTTGATGCGCAGTCGCTCGGTGTCGGGCCCCGACTGCTTCGGGCCCGGGAAGAGATGCGTCGCTCTGGCCACGGGGCAGTAGATGGTGCAGACGGTGCATTTGATGCAGTGGTCAAAACTTATATTTTCAAGCTTTATCATGGTGAGAGCCTTTATGTTCTTTGATTATCTGCTGCGCGGCATAGTAGCCTGTCGATATGGCGACGCCGCCGCCGCAGCCTTCGCGGATCGGATTGTAATGCGGGAGGATGGCGCCGGTGCAGAAAAGGTTCGTGACCGTGCGGCCGTCATCCGTGAAGGGATTCAGGAACTCATTCGTCTCGACGCCGTATTCGAGGAACGGATGGCCCGCCTTTTCGAGGAACGAGGGTGAGTACCACCGGTTCCTGTCCTCATCGCGGAAAAGCTTCAGGTTGAATACCGGCTCGCGGACGGCGTTGAATTCGCTCACGATGCCGCCGCTGAAAAAACTGCCGGAGGAGAGCACGTACGCGCCGGCTTTCAGCCGGGTGTTGCCGTGGTTTTCGGTGTGGATATGGTCGAGCACGTCGTCAATGATCTCGCCGCCGAACACGCGGTCACCGGCTATAAATTCACCGCCGAGCCTTGCGAAGCGGGACTTGAGTGCGTTGTCTATCCGCATGCCGAGGATCGAAGGCGGCAGCGTGGGGATTTCGTAGATCAGCATGCCGGTGAGGTTCGAGAGCCGCTCGTAGATTTTGCTGAAGCTGTTGATGCCGATAAAGGCCGGCATTCCCACGAAGGTCGCGCCGCGCGCCGCGGTGCGTATTTCATCGGCGATCTTCTGAAGATAACGTTCCGAATCGAATATCCGCGCTATATCCATCGACCGGAACTCGTGGGGATTGCGGGCGGTCCTGCGGAACACCGGCAGGTCGATCTCTCCGGTTATGATCTCGAAGAGGCTGAAAAGAGAGTTCTTTTTCAGGTTTTCCTTCGCAAGCTCGGGATAAAAATCGCGGAACCCCGCGAAGTTCAGTATCGCGATTTTCGAGCGCTGTTTGAACGCCTCCTTTATCCGCTCGTTGAATACGCTCCTCTGGGAAAGATAGGTCGGTTTCACCGTCCCCATTGTCGAAACGTGGAAGTGGTTGTAGTCGTCATTGTGATAGAGGTCGAGCCCTTCGGTCGCGAGCTCGGAGACGAAGAACTGCATCGCCCTTCTGATCGTGTCGATGCCGCAGCGCGAGTAGGGGTGGCGTTCGTTCGGGATGACGAGACGCTCGATGTAGTCCATCGGCTGGTAGACGATCTTGCGGTTGGTGTGGTATCCGTACAGGTCGATCGAGCCGGACGAGAAGTGCAGGGCGCTCATGCCGCCGGAGATGATTCCGGTGCGAAGGCCCGCGGAGGCGCATGCGATGCCGCAGGAGAGTCCCGATATCCCCCCGCCGATGATCAGGCAGTCGTAATTCACTTTTTATCCTCTCCTTTCCCGATGATGTCGCCCAGGCCGAAAAGCCCCTGATAGATCCAGTAGGTGAATTCGATCTCGCGCAGCGCGTCGCCCCAGAGGATCGGCTTGATCCCCTTGAAGCGCTCTTCGAGGAATTCATGGAGCATGCGGTTGGCTTCTTCGGGAGTCGCCTGCCCGAACTCGACGAAAAGGCCGGCCGCGCGGTAGCTGCACAGCTCACCCTGGCAGGGGCCCATCCCGATGCGGGTGCGCCTGCGGAGGTCGACGATGTCCTTCACGTTCAGGTTCTTGAGCGCGTATTCGATCTCGCCTTCGGTCACCATTTCGCATTCACAGATCAGGCTGTAGTTCCTCTTGTCGCGGCGGATGATATCGTGGATACGCTGGCCGTGTCGGTAAAGCGTCGACCCGGTCACCGATTTTGAAATGCCGGTGAACTCGCGGATTGTTTTTGCGAGCTTGATCTTCTTTTCAGAGCCGGGTAGGGGTTTTGACGCGGTCTGGCATTTCTTCTTCACTTTGAGCTTTCCGGCAACCATGTCTGAGGTCATCTCAGCCATCAGCCGGTAGGTCATGAGCTTGCCGCCGGCGATGGTGACCAGCCCTCCCACGCTGTCGCGCTCCTCGTGGTCGATGAGCACGATCCCGCGGCTGATGTCGCGTCCCTTGACTTCCCCCGAAACGGCAACAAGCGGCCGCACCCCGCAGTAGGCGCGAAGCACCCGCGTCTTCGATACGTTGGGGATCAGCTTCTCCCCGTCGGCGAGCAGGATCTCGATCTCGTCGTCATCGACGATCGTTTTTTCAATGTCGGTATAATCGATCTTTTTGGAGGTTGTGCCGATGATCGATACCGTGTCGCCCGGTACGATGATGTCGCCGTCCATCGGCGGCCGGCAGCGGTTGACGACGATATTGTTGATCCGGTAATCGATGATGACCATTGAGCCCTTTGACGGGTGCATGCGCAGTTCGATCCCCGCCATCGAGCAGAGGCGCTGCCCCCAGACGCCCGAGGCGTTGACGATGATCTGGCCGTGTACGGAGAAATCATCGCCGGTGATTTTGTCGTGGCAGGAAACGCCGGTTATGCGATCACCTGTTTTAATGAGCCCGGTGACCTCGGTGTGGGTCAGTACCGTCGCGCCGCCTTCCCTGGCGTCGAGAATGTTGGCGGACGCAAGCCGGAACGGGTCGATGGTGCCGTCGGGAACGCGGATGGCGGCAAGGATGTCGGGATTGAGGTTCGGCTCCATGCGAAGCGCGTGTTTTGTGGTGATCTCGTCGGCGGCGATGCCGGCGTAGCGGCACGATTCGATGAGCCGCTCGTGGTAGGTCGGGTCATCCTCCGGCAGGGTGACGAAAAGGCCGCCCGTGTCCTCGATGCAGTGGCGCGCGATCTTTTTCAGTATTTTGTTTTCCGCGATACATTCGCGGGCCGATTCAAGGTCTTTTACGGCGTAGCGAGCCCCGGAGTGGAGCAGGCCGTGATTGCGCCCGGTCGTGCCCGAGGCGATGTCGTTCTTCTCGATGAGCACCGCGCTGATGCCGCGAAGCGTCAGGTCGCGCGCGATGCCGGCGCCGGTCGCGCCGCCTCCGACGATTATTGCCTGCGTTTCGATAGATTTCATGAAAACTTCTCCGGGTGAGCGGATATATCCAACCGCAAAAACGGGTTTCTATCAATTAATTATACATCACTGTCTGTCAAATACAAAAAAAGGGGGGATACGAGGCCGCTGTGCGGGGGCAATCCTCCGCACAGCCCGACTGCCCCGCTGAAGCTCTTTTTGCGTCCAGTCAGACTTCGCCGCACGCGAGCTCGCCCTCGAGCGTTTTCAGCCCGTCCGTGATGATCTTCTGGGAATGCGCGATGAGCTTTTCGACGCTCATCTTCGCGACCGTGGCGGCCGGAATCTCGTCGAGGATCTTCAGGCGTATCTTATGGATGCCGTGAAAGTTGACGCTGTGTTTGGGCAGCGCGTTTTTCGTGCCGGTAATGACGATCGGCAGGATCGAAAGCCCCAGCTTTTTGGCGAGGATGAACGCGCCGGGCTTGAACGGCTTCACGATGCCGGTTTCGGAACGGGTGCCTTCCGGGAAGAAGTAGACTGAATTTCCGCCGGTCAGCGCCTCTTCGGCGTCTTTCATCATCTGTTCGATGCTTGCCTTGTCGCCACGTTTCAGGTGGATATACTTGTTAAACACCATGTTCCATCCGACGAAAGGCACCCTGAAGATTTCAGCCTTGGAGACCCATTTGAAATGGAAAAAGAGGTTGAACGCCACCAGGATATCGAGCTGTGACTGGTGGTTTGAGATGATAACATACGTCTTCTTGCTGTCATATTTGTCCCTTCCGAGCACGCGCACTCGCCATGCGGGCATCACCCATGTGTAGAACGCTCCCCAGAAGCAGGTATATTTATGAAGGATGAATTTGCGTTTGTCGAACGGCGCGGTGACGAGCCAGATAAAAAGCGCCGGAAAGAAGAAAATGATGCAGGTGACTATAATGAACGTGAGAAAGAGAATCGATATGAATCTGTTGAACATGGTTTTCGCTCCAGTACGATACGCCAGAAAGAATGCCGGCAGTAAGATAGCTGTATTCGAGTATATACAGCTTGCGCGTCAATTCAAATTTTTTCTTTCCGTTCGCTTTCAGAAAATGGCCGCTGAGGCGTTTTTAAAAAAACAGTTGATTTTATTCATGCTTATGGAGTTTCATTGTATGCAGTTGAGCATTCCCTGAAGTCCACTACCGGGTATACCAGATGGATAAAAACAGAAAGATCATCATATCGATTCTCGCGCTTCTCGTGCTCTCGGCCGTGCTTGCCGTCATCGAAATCAGCCTGACGCTGCGCGATACCAGGCGCACCTCGTTTACGCTCGCCTCTCCGCATGTCGGGCCCGGTGTGGGCGTCGTGCGGATAAACGGGCCGATAGAGATATCGGATTCCGGCGACGGGTTCACGTTCAAAGGGGCCGGATCGGAGTCGGTGATACGCCGCCTTGACGAACTCGAATCCGACGGCCGCATAAAAGCAATCGTGGTGCGCATCAACTCGCCCGGCGGCACCGTGGCGGCCACGCAGGAGATCTATCAGAAGCTCATGCGCATCAGGAGAAAGAACATCATCCTGGTTGCCTCGATGGGCGATGTGGCGGCTTCGGGCGGATACTACATCGCCTCCGCCTGCAATTTCATCGTGGCAAACCCCGGAACGATCACCGGTTCGATCGGCGTCATCGCGGTATCCCCCAACCTGAAGGAGCTCTTCCAGAAGCTCGGCATCAAGATGAACGTGATCAAGAGCGGCGTCTACAAGGACATCCTCTCCTCGTACCGCGACCTCGCCGAGGATGAGCGCCGGCTTATTCAGGCGATGATAGACTCCTCGTACAACCAGTTCCTTCATGACGTGGCGCAGGGGCGCAATCTCGCCATCGACGATATCAGGCCCGTGGCGGACGGCAGGGTGATGGACGGCGAGACCGCGAAGGCGAGCCGCCTTGTCGACGAGATCGGAAGCTTCGAAACGGCGCTGGAGAAGGCGCGCAAGACCGCGAAACTGCCGGATGACGCTCCCGTTTACGATGAGATCAGAAGCCCGCTCGACCAGTTCCTCATGACGCTCGAGGGCGTGATGGCGAAAAGCACAGGCTTTGAGCGGGTGCTGCGGTCGGGCGCGGCGCACATGATCGAGTACAGGTATCAGCCATGAGTCCGGTCACGAGAGAGTATATCAGGTCGCTCCAGTGGGCCGATTACCTTTATTATGCGCTGGTCGAGCCGCGCCGGCTCATGAGGATGATACTGCGCGAAGGCGCGAACCCGCTCTGGGGAGGGCTTGCGATCGCTTTCGCGGCGGTCATGATCGACGTCATCACGCTCTCGCTTCTGAAGAGCGAAACGGCTTTCTTCTATTACAGGCTGACGTACGGATCAATACTCTTCTTCATCTTCTTCCTGATAAGGGTGCTCGTGCTCGCGACGCTCATCGACCTCGCATGCCAGTTCGCAGGCTATCCGGGGAGCGTGAAGCATATCAGTTCGCTGGTCTGCTACTCGGTCTTTCCGCAGGTGTTCGTCCTTCCGCTTGTGTACGTGTTCAAGGTTACGCATCTCGCGGCGCCGTTCTTCTATGTCTTCTTTTCCTTCGGCCTCGCGGTCTGGTCGGCGCTTATCATCATCCAGGGGATTTCAGAGATCCATTCGATCCCGTTTTCGCGCGCGGCACTGCTCTTCCTTTTCCCTTTCGCACTTGTCGGGGTGCTCGCGTTCTTTTCGATGGTGCTCGCGGGAATGCTTGCGTACGGATATCTTTCGTTTCTATAGAAGTGCGTCGTCCGCTGCGGCAGTGTAGAACGAGAGCGCCGATGATCCGTAACGGCGCGTTTCGCGGATATGAAACGATCCCGATACTTCAGGCAGCGTGTTGGCCCCGAAATGCTGCACCGCGACAGTGCCTCCCGGCTTTACGATCGGATACTTTTCAATCTCTCGCATGATCTCGTCGTACCGCGGCGCTTCCGCGCGCCGCTTGTCGTAGGGCGGATCGATAAAGATCACGTCGAAGCGGTACCCGTGCTTTGCCAGCAGTTTCAGGCAGGGGAAGGCGGGGAGGTTGTAGCAGAGCGCGGCTTCCTTTAATCCCCATTCGCCGATGATTGTGCGGATAAAGGCAAACCGCTTGCGGTCAATTTCATTGAATATCACCGGAGCGGCGCCCCGGCTCAGCGCCTCAATTCCGATCTGACCGGAGCAGGCGTAAAGATCGAGAAAGGATCTGCCGGAGAGGTCGTTGCCGAGAATTGAAAAGAGGGCCTCTTTGATCTTCTGCGGCGTGACGTCGGCATTGTCGAACCTGGCGTTCACAAACGGGATCGCACGCCCTTTCAGCAGACCCGAAGCAACCTTCATGGCTATTATTCACCGGTATTCCCGTTCAGTTCCTTGAGGAACGAGTCAAGGTCGAGGCCGTTATTTTCGGCGGCTATCCGGACAGTATCCTCTTTTGATCCTTTACATGTTGCGCAGAGGAGGCGGTGTTTTTTGAAGACCTGCTGGACGTTTTTCGACTGTTTCAGTGCGTCCTGCACACTGGTGTCGGCGGTGATTTTCATGTATCATGACCTTCTGATGAAAGGAATAGTGACAAAAAAATTGAAATTTATTAATAAAATAGTTGCAATAAAAAAATGAAAATTCTAATTAGTTCACACGCTTCTCGTCCGGATAGACCTCACCTGTGAGGCCCCGCGCGGCCTGAATGCAATATATCTTTGACGGGCGTAGAATCTTGTCTATCAATTTTTCTGGAGCAGTACATGGCTAAGTGTGATATTTGTGGAAAAGCGGTCCAGTTTGGCAACAACGTGAGCCATTCGAATAAAAAGACTCAGAAAGTCTGGCGTCCTAACATCCGCCGGGTCAGGGTCATCGAAGACGGGCGCAAGATCAGGCGCTATGTATGCACGCGCTGCATGCGGTCAGGTAAGATCGCCAAGGCCGTATAGTCTCACGGCCGCGGAGCTGTATTCGCGCCATCAGGCTTCCCTCATCGCTAAGAAAAGTAATACTACCTGTGGAATGCCGGCTCTCCGCTTTCATGAAGAAAGTGGAGTTGTGTTGCGTCTGCGGGTTGTGGTGTGCTGTCTATTACAACAGATATCTGTATTCCCGGCACAATATGAGGGCCTGATTTGATCAACTGCCGATCACCACATCGAAGTAAGATCGTTCTCCTCATCCTGTATCTTGTTATTCTCTTCTCGGTAATCCCGTATATCTGGTATATAGAAGTGTATCTGCGCGCGCATACGATGCTGATGCGCACGGTGCATGCGATGGTTGCGCTGTATCTGGGCGCGCTTTACATCATTATGCTTCGCTATCTGGGCCTGCGGTGGAAAAATTTTCTAGTGGTTACCGCGCTTATTCTCGCCTATCTCCTTCTCATCATGTTTTCTCACGGCTTCGATAAAAAAATGCATTTTATCGAGTATGGCCTCCTCACGTTTCTCCTGTATGACGTACTTCGCGGCCGTATCGCAAAAGCGGTACTCTATCCGGTCACGCTTTCCATCGTCACGATTTTGGGAAGTATTGATGAAGGCATTCAGTATTTCGTGCCGGGACGGTCGTTTGATTTCTCGGACCTGCTGAGCAATGTCTACGCCTGCTTCCTGATGCTTGTCATGATTTTTATCGTCGAGTGGCGCAAGGCCGCCGTTGCAAGGGATTCGGGCGATTGACCGCTATCCCGGCTTGAAATAAGAAATTACTGATTTACCCGCGCTTTTTCGCGCACCGCCAGCAGGTCGCCTATCTGATTGAACGCGAGGATCAGGACGGTGAGCATGATCGAGGGGGGGATGATGATCCACGGCGCGTCGAAAATGAACTTTGAGCCTTCCTGGATCATGATGCCCCATGAGGGAAGGGTGTCAAGCGAGCTCCCGCCGGCAAGTCCGAGGAACGAGAGCGTCGATTCCATCATGATGCTCGCGGCGATCCCCGTTGTCGCGAGCGGGATGAGGAGCGGCATGAGCGCCGGGATGATGTGCCTGACGGCGATGCGGATATAGCCCGCGCCGACGGCGCGCGCCGCAAGCACAAAATCCTCCTGCCGGATCGAGGCTATCTTCGTTGATACGATGCGCGCCACCGGCGCCCATGTGCCCGCGGTAATTGAAATGATGACGGTAAGATACCCTTCGCCGAGCACCATGGCAAGCGCGAGCGCCAGCAGAAGCGACGGCACCGAGAGAAACACCTCGATGGCGCTGTTCACCGCGGGGCGCAGCGACGGCCCCGCCATTCCCGCCACAAGCCCCACGATAAGTCCCAAAGCCATGCTCGCAAACCGCGAGGCGATGCCTATCAGTACCGAAAGCCGGGCGCCTGCAAGCGTACGGCTCAGGATATCGCGCCCGAGGTAGTCGGTGCCGCACAGGTTGCGCGCGCCGGGTTTCAGGGCCCCTGAAAGGCTTATCGAGAAAGGCGAATGGCCCGAGATGAGTTCCGGCATGAACGACGCGGCAAGTATCAGCGCGACGATCGAGACGTGAATTGTGATACGGGTGCTCCTTTTCATGGCGGTATTTCTCCCCTTCACGGCTATTATTGCAATACAATTTTAAAATCACGGGCGCGAAAACGTTTTCACGCCCGCTGCAATAAAAAAATTCAATTATTGATTGAAAATAGTTCAGTTATAATAGATATTATATAATATTCATTATTGTATATATGCATCTTGCTATAAACGTCCGACTCGGGGGGTAGTGTCATGCCGGAAAGCACAGGCGCGCAACGAAGGCAGGAAATGGAGATCGGGGAGTGCGGCGATCTGAGGGAGGAAATCAGGAGGCACATCATGACGGTCCTCGGCAACGATTACACGCCGCCGAGGAAGGACACCTATTACCATGGGCTTGCCTATTCGGTGAGGGACAGGCTTGTCCGGCTCTGGCTTTCAGGGCAGCGAGCCTACTACAACGTAATGGCCAAGAGAGTGTATTACCTTTCGCTCGAATTCCTTCCCGGCCGCTTCATGATGAACTATATCACCAATCTGAAGATGAAGGATGAATGCGCGGGCGCGCTTTCGGATTCGGGCTTTTCCCTCGAACAGCTCGAGGAGGAGGAATACGACGCCGGCCTCGGGAACGGCGGCCTGGGCAGGCTCGCGTCATGCTTTCTCGACTCGATGGCGACGCTGAAAATTCCGGCGTACGGGTACGGTATCCGCTACGATTACGGCATATTCTCTCAGGAGATTGTTGACGGTCATCAGGTGGAGCGGCCGGACAACTGGGTGCGCTACGGCTGTCCGTGGGAATTCACCCGCAGGGGGTTCCTCTACCGCGTGAACTTCTACGGGCGAAGCGAGCGGTATATTGACGATGACGGCAGGGAGCGTTACCGGTGGGTTGACGGCGAGTCGGTGATGGCGATGGCGAGCGATATCATCATCCCCGGATACGGAAACGACAACGTGATCAACATGCGGCTCTGGTCGGCGCTTTCAAGCGAGGAGTTCGACCTGGGGGATTTCAACCGCGGCGATTACATGGGCTCCATGGAAGCGAAGGTGCTCTCCGAGAACATTTCGAAGGTGCTCTACCCGAGCGACGAGGTCGCGCAGGGGCGGGAACTGCGGCTCAAGCAGCAGTACTTTTTCGTCGCCGCGACGTTCCAGGACATCATGCGCCGCTTCAAGAAGGACCATTCGAGTATTATCGAGTTTCCCAACAGGGTGGCGGTGCAGCTCAACGACACGCACCCCTCGATCGGCATTCCCGAGCTGATGCGCATTCTGCTCGACGACGAAGGGCTGGAGTGGGAAGCGGCGTGGGACATCTGCGTTCGCACCTTCGCCTACACCAATCACACCGTGCTTCCCGAAGCGCTGGAAACCTGGCCGGTGGATCTGATGGCCCGGATGCTGCCACGCCACATGGAGATCATCTTCGAGATCAATCATCGTTTTCTCGATGAGGTGGATACAAAGTTTCCCGGCGATCAGGGAATGCTCTCGCGCCTTTCCATTATCCAGGAGCATCCCGAGAAGCGCGTGCGAATGGCGCACCTGGCGATCGTGGGCAGCCACACCGTAAACGGCGTCGCGGAGCTCCACAGCCATATTCTGCGGGAGGACCTTTTCAGGGACTTCAACGCGATCTACCACGGGCGATTCACCAATGTCACCAACGGCATCACGCAGCGGAGATGGCTCCTTCAGGCGAATCCTGCGCTGTCGGACCTGATCAGCTCGACGATCGGCGACAGGTGGATCACGGAGCTTGACAGGCTTGAGGAACTGATCCCCTTCGCGGACGACGCGGCATTCCGCGAAAAGTGGGACGTGGTGAAACGGCGCAATAAAGAGCGGCTCGCGGCCTATATCCGGCAAAAGACCGGGGTGGCGGTCGATCCTTCGTCGATGTTCGATATACAGGTGAAGCGTATCCACGAATACAAGCGCCAGCTCCTCAACGTCCTGCATGTCGTGACGCTCTACAACAGGATCCGCGAGAATCCGAACGGAGACCATGTGCCCAGGACGGTGATCTTCGCCGGAAAGGCGGCGCCTTCCTACGCCATCGCCAAGCTCATCATCAAGCTGATCAACTCGGTGGCCGATGTCGTGAACAGCGACAGTTCGCTTCGCGGCGTGCTGAAGGTCGTTTTTCTGCCGAACTACTGCGTTTCGCAGGCGGAAAAGGTGATGCCGGGCTCCGACCTCTCGGAGCAGATATCGACCGCGGGCATGGAAGCGTCGGGCACCGGGAACATGAAGTTCGCGCTCAACGGCGCGCTCACCATTGGGACGCTTGACGGCGCGAACATCGAGATCATGGAGGAAGTCGGGCGGGACAATATTTTCATTTTCGGCAAAACGATCGAGGAGATCAGGTCGCTCCGGGCGACAGGCTATCATCCGCACCGGTACTACCTGACCGACAGCGAGATGGCCGCGGCGCTTGACATGATCCGCAACGGGTATTTCTCTCCCGATGACCGCGGCCGATTCGGGCCGATCATGCGCTCGCTGTTCGATCTGGGCGACCGCTTCTTCGTCCTCGCCGACTACCGGAACTATATCGAAACGCAGGAGGAGGCGGGGAGGACGTACCTCGACAGGCAGGCGTGGCTCCACCGCTCGATTATGAATACCGCGTGCATGGGCAAATTCTCGAGCGACAGGGCCATCATGGAATACGCGCAGCGTATCTGGAACGTCGAGCCGCTGAAATAGCCTGACGGACTACCGCTCGTTGCCGGGGGCCGGTGAGAGCTTCGGTGCGTGCAGGTCGCGCAGCATCTGTTCTATCTTGCGGTCTTTTTCCTTCCAGAGGGTGTTCAGCCACTGCTGGAATCGCTCCCGGTAGTGGGGATCGTTGACGTAATCGCCGATCAGGTGTTCGGTGACGGGAAGTTCCTCTACGTCTACCAGGACTTTCTTCACCTTCCCGCAGAGAAAATCCCAGAAGGTATAGGGGCCGCCGGGGTAGGCGATCGTGACGTTGAGGATGCTCGTCAGGTGCTCGCCTATCGTCGAAAAGACGAATCCTATCCCCCCCGACTTTGAACGCAGGAGATTGCGGTAGGGCGATTCCTGTATCCTGTGCTTGAGCTCGCTGAACCGCGTGCCCTCGACGAAATTCATTATAGATACCGGCAGCTCCCTGAATTTGGCGCACGCTTTTTTCGTGATCTCGATGTCCTTGCCGCGCAGGTGGGGGTGTTTTTCAAGGAACGAGCTTTTGTACCGCTTCATGAACGGGAACTCGAGCGCCCACCATGCCAGGCCGAGCACCGGCACCCAGATGAGCTCTTTCTTAAGGAAGAACTTGATGAACGGGATTTTCTTGTAAAACACCTTCTGCAGCACCACGATGTCGGTCCACGACTGGTGGTTCGATATCACCAGGTACCACTTTTTATTATTGAGGTCGTCGGTGCCTTTCGCATGCCATTCGATCCGGCGCGTGAGAAGTATGCCGGTGTTGTTGCCGCGGATCCAGAGATGGGCGATACCGTGGAGCGTCCGGTTGAAGAACCGCCGCGCCGCTTTGATCGGCACCATGAGTTTTGTGAGGGCGACGGGAAAGAAAAACGTGCCCCAGAGGGCCGTGTTTGCCATGAAGAGCAGCAGTGTCACCGACCCGATAAGGTGGTTTTTTACGTTAGCGAGCATAAAATCTCCTCCCGGAGCGTATGTCCATGTCCGGTAATGTAAAGTATAGCATCTAACGCCGTTCAATCGGATTTATAGTGAACTTTTCCGTGTTGAGCGCCTCTCCCGGCACGCCATTTTGTACTGTTTTCCGGATGACAGGAATGAGGCCTCGCCGGTTGCAAAAAAAAATTCTGGCAGAATTATTTCTGCCGGTAACCGGCGGCAAGGTTGATGACAGTCATGGTCCGGAGCCTCGGATGGCTTCCATGCGCGATCCCGACGTGCGTGAACTCTGGACGGAAAAGGCTTTTCCTGTGTGCGCGGTCTTTCACGCCGTCATCGACGACGAGCTGGACCAGTATGGCTTCAGGCGAATCGCCGGCGTACCAGCCGTAGGCGAGATTTTCACCTGACCGGGTGAAGGCGCCGTAACGACGCATCCGGTCCTGCGGCGCGCTCCCGTCGCCGCCCCTGTGGCCGGATTTCGCGCTTGCTCCCTGGTCGGCACAGTGATCGCGCGCCGATTTCGCGAGGCCTTCGGTCCAGGCGAGTTTCTGAACGGGCGCCGTTCCGGCAAGAAACGCGATCGCCTCATCCACCACCGCCGGGCCTTCCGGGCTTCTGACCGTCGATCCGTCCGGGAAGACGATCGAATTTCCGCGGAAGCGCCCTTTGAGCTCTTCAAGCATCGGGATCATGCTTTTCGGATCGGCGCGCAGGGCGTTCAGCTTCTCGAAGAGGTCCTTCTCGAACGCGCCGGCGTTCTCCGGCGGCTGCTGTGCGTGCGAAGGGCGGATGACCGACGTTCCGAAGATGAGCGCCGCGAAAAGCAGAGTGAAGGCAATCGTGTGTTTCATCATGTATCCCTGTTCAGAAATAATTGATGGCGTTCAACGATTCGTGCACACACGGCCGATTATGTCAAGCGATTACCTGTTTTCCGCTATCCCCGGCCGGGAGCGGCAGCTTCCGCGCGCATCCGTTTCGCGGCGCGCACCATGTTGGTCAGGCTCGGCACCGTTTCCTCGAAGCGGCGCGTCTTCAGGCCACAGTCGGGATTTATCCACAATCGTTCCGCCGGGATGATGCTGTTCATCCGTTTCAGGCTGGATACGATCTCCTCCTCCCCTGGAACGCGCGGCGAGTGGATGTCATAGACCCCCGGGCCCACATTGCCGGGATATCCCGCACGTCTGAAAGCCTCGAGGATGGAGAGGTTCGATTTCGCGGCTTCGATGAGGATCACATCCGCGTCCATCTCCATGATGCTGTCCATGATGTCGGCGAATTCACTGTAGCACATGTGCGTCTGGATCTGCGTTTCAGGCCGCACGCCCGAGCAGGTGAGCTTGTAGGCTTTGACCGCCCAGTCCAGGTAGTGCGAATGCCAGTCGCTTTTCCGGAGCGGGAGCTTCTCGCGCAGCGCGGCCTCGTCGATCTGGATTATCCTGATGCCGGCTTTTTCCAGGTCGAGGACTTCCTCCCTGATCGCGAGGGCGATCTGGAACGCGATCTCGGCGGGCGGGATGTCCTCCCTGGGGAACGACCAGTTCAGGATGGTCACCGGCCCGGTGAGAATCCCCTTGACCGGCTTTGACGTCAGGCCCTGTGCGTAGGTGATCCACTCCACGGTGACGGGGCTCTCGCGCCAGACGTCGCCGAAAATGACAGGCGGCTTGACGCACCGGCTTCCGTACGACTGGACCCAGCCGTTCTCAGTGTGGACAAAGCCGGCAAAGTGCTCGCCGAAATATTCCACCATGTCGTTCCTCTCAAACTCCCCGTGCACCAGGACGTCCAGCCCGATGCGCTCCTGCAACGCAATCAGTTCCCTGATCAGTTCCTTTATTCTTGCTTTATATTCGTCTTCCGTGATCCGCCCGTTGCGGAAATCGTTCCTGATCTTTCGTACCTCGGCGGTCTGGGGAAACGAGCCGATCGTCGATGAGGGGAAGAGCGGCAGGCTCAGAGCTGCCGCCTGTATCTCGCTGCGCTCGTTGAACGGTGGTGTGCGTCTGACGTCGTTGTCGGTTAATTTTCTTATTCTTTCTCTGATCTCGTTGCTGTCGTAGAGCTCGTCCCTGTATTTCGCGTGGATGATGCCCTGGTTCTCTTTATACAGCGTGTGGTCCTCATATCGTTCCTGCTCGAAAAGAAACGCGAGTGCGCGCAGCTCATCGAGTTTTTCGAGCGCGAACGCGAGGTGTCTCCTGAAACGGTGCTGCATGTTCTTTTCATTCAGCGTTGTAAAGGGGACGTGGAGCAGCGAACATGACGTGGTGAGCACGATCTGATCACGCCTGATATGGCCTGTCAGCGCCGTGAGCAGTTCCAGCGAGTGCCTGTAATCGTTGACCCAGACGTTGTGACCGTTTACGATCCCCGCGAAAAGGAGCCTGTCCGCGGGAAAGCCGTACTTCGCGATGAGTTCCCGGTTGAACGCGCCGTCGATAAAATCGAGGCCGACCGCGTCGAAGGGAAGGGAGATCACTTCCTGATAGATGTCCCTGATGTCCCCGAAGCAGGTTTGAAGCAGGACTTTGCACCCGCCTTTGCCTGCGAGGAGACTGGAATACATTTTCCGGAAGAACGCGCGTTTCGTATCGTCCATATCCATCACAAGGCAGGGCTCGTCAAACTGGACCCATTCGCAGCGGACACGGTCAAGCCCGCGCAGGATCTCGACGTAGGCGTCCGTGATCTTCTCCGTCGCGGAATTGTCCGCCGCGGCTGAAAAGCCGCCGAGGAGCGCGCAGAAGGTGCAGGGGCCGATAAGCGCGGGCCGGGTGGTGATGCCGAGGGCGAGCGCCCGGTTGTATTCCTCGACCGCCCTGTTGCGGACAAGGCGTATATCCATCCCCTCTTCGTATTCGGGCACGACGTAGTGGTAGTTCGTGGTGAACCATTTTTTCATGTCGAGGGCTTTCAGGTCGATGCCGCGCTCCTGGTATCCGCGCGCCATGGCGAAATAGCATTGCAGCTCATCGAACTCCTCCCGCCGGAACCGCTCGGGTACGATGTTCAGCATGACCGCAGTGTCGAGCACGCGGTCGTAGAGCGAGAAATCGTTTGACGGTATGAGATCGATCTGCCGGCCCTTCACGGCCCGCCAGTGGTGCTTTTTCAACTCCCCGGCTTTTTCCGCCAGCGCCTCGCCGCCCGTCTTCCTGCTGAAATGGTCTTCGAGAATTGTCTTGAGCTGCCTGTTCTCTCCGATGTGGGGAAACCCGACAATTGTTGTCCTGATCATACCATGCTCCTCGGGCTATGTCTATTCTGCTCGATAATGGCGCGCTGACAGCTCATCGCGCCGGTAATTGCATGAAGGTCTCGCCGAAAATGGCGGTTGAAACCAGCGATATTAAATGTAACCATTAAAACATCATTTTCAAACAATTTTTATTGACCTTAACCGGGAGGAGGATATTTTGCTGAAGCATGAAAAAAGTGCTGGACGATTCACCGCCGTTGTCGTCCTTATCCACCCAGTACTAATTCATGCTGTTTTTGCCCCATTGTGTGACCCGAGTGAATCTTCATTCCCGCCGTTCATGGGATTCCGCGACATCATGCGTTAGAATCCAATCGAAACAGGAAAATATGGAACAGATGCAGAAATTCAGAGACATGGGCATTTCCGATCCGACTCTCGCACGCCTTGAGAAAAAGGGGTTTCAGGAGCCCACCGCCATCCAGGAGAAGGCTATCCCCGCGCTGCTTTACTCCGAATCCGACATAATCGGCAGGGCGCGCACCGGCACCGGCAAGACCGCTGCCTTCGGCATTCCCCTTGTGGAGCGGCTTGAGAGAAATTCGGACTGCCTTCAGTCGCTGATCCTCGTTCCCACGCGCGAGCTCGCGATCCAGGTGTGTGAGGAGATCGACTCGCTGTGCGGCGACGGCGGTATCGGCATCATCCCCGTTTACGGGGGACAGCCGATAGGCGAGCAGATCAGAAGGCTCAAACGCGGGGTGGATATCGTCGTCGGCACGCCGGGTAGGGTGCTTGACCACATTAACAGGAAAAGCCTCGACCCCGGCTCCATCTCATACCTCGTGCTCGACGAGGCCGACGAGATGCTCAATATGGGATTCATCGAAGACATCGAGACGATCATGTCCCATGCGGCGCCCGATCGGCGCACGCTCCTCTTCTCGGCCACGATGCCGGACCGGATACTGAAGACGGTGAAGAAGTATATGCGCGGATACATCATGATCCAGGCCGAAGATGAGGACTTCGAAGCCGCAGAGACCGACCACCTCTATTACGAGGTGCCCGCGAAGGACAGGTTCGAATCGCTGTGCAGGGTCATCGAGAGTGAACACGAGTTTTACGGCCTTGTATTCTGCCGCACCAAAAAGGACACCGACGAGCTCTCGAAGATGCTCGCCGGTCGCGGCTACGCCGCTGAAGGGATACACGGAGACCTTTCGCAGCCGCAGCGCGAGCGGATACTCGAGCGGTTCCGCGGCCGTTCCGTCAACGTGCTCGCGGCCACCGATGTCGCCGCGCGCGGTATCGATATCGCCGAGCTGACGCATGTGATCAACTTCTCGCTCCCGCAGGAGCCGGAGACCTATATCCACCGGGCCGGGAGGACCGGCAGGGCCGGCAGGAAAGGCACGGCGATATCCCTCATCGCGCCGTCAGAGTTCGGCAAGCTGAAGTTCATCATGAAAGCGACGGGCGTTTCAATAAAAAAGGCGAAGCTGCCGCTGGTATCCGACATCATCGGCGTAAAAGAGGCGCGCATCAGAAGCGAGATCGAAGAGATCATAGGATCACAGTCGCACCACGACTACAGGACGCTCGCGGCGCGGATGCTTAAGAACGGCGATCCCGTTGACGTGGTGGCCGCGCTCCTGCGCCATTCGTTCGACGGCGAACTCAATCCGTCCAGCTACCGGGAGATCGGAGAGGTGAAGGAAAAGCGCACAAAAGAGCGGTCGGATAAAGGCGCGGTGCGCCTGTTCGTGTCGCGGGGCAGGAAGGACGGCCTGAACGAGAAAAAACTCCTCGGCATCATCCGGCAGCAGTCGGGTATCGGCGCCTCGGGTATCGGCGAGGTGACCGTGATGGATACGCACTCGTTCCTGCTGGTCTCGCGGGCCGACGGTGAGAGGATCATGGCCGCGTTTAAAAAAAGGAAAGGGGGCATGCTGCCGGCGATACGCAGGGCGCGCTGACGGCGAACCGTATGCATCGCGACATGTCATAATTTCCGGAGATAGCATTTAATAATTGACATGTTTAAAGTTATACGATATATTGACCGATATGAGATTATGCTGTTGAAATAAATCTGTTGTCTTACCCGTCTTCCCGCAGGTAAACTTCACACGATTTATAGGCTGATCCATAAGGGTACTATCCCCTAAAAAAAACATCAGGAGTTTGCAGTATGGCACAAGGTACAGTTAAATGGTTTAATGATCAGAAAGGTTTCGGTTTTATTACCACAAGCGACGGACGCGATTATTTCGTGCACCATTCAAGCATTCTTGGCGAAGGTTTCAAGACCCTCAAGGAAGGCGCGGAAGTGCAGTTTGAGATCGAGAAAGGCGAGAAAGGCCCCAGGGCCGTTCGAGTTTCTGTTATATAAACGTGTTCTGATTCCATTAAAAAAAGCCCGGTTCCCAATCGGGCTTTTTTTCTGCATACCGAAAATCGAGTACGCATTTTACGGACGAAATCACGGACGGCAAGGAGGGTTAATTTGAAGAAAACCGACAGATCATACCGCAGTGACAAGCGGAGAAAAGAGGTCGAAAAGCAGAAAAAGCAGGAAGCGAAGCGCCAGAAAAGGTTTCAGAAGTCGCAAGGCGATGACGTAAACGAGGACGCCCCTGAGGCGGATTCCCCCGAAGATGAGGGCGGTCGGGGTGAGGACAGGGCAGACGAATAACCGGGCCGCGTGAAGCGGTTGCTTCCCACGACGAGAAGATCGCGTATCGTACTCCATGTCCAACTCCCGCATGGCGGCTCCGATGAAGAATACGGGTGCCGCCGACAATAATCTCTTGAAAATCCCCCTGATATCTGCGAACATAGCGTCACTGTATCTGTTACTACGGCTTGCATGGCCTGTGAGGAAACGGTATGGCTGAATATGCTCCTCTGAAGAAACAAATCGGAGCCGCGCACGGGATTACGGCTGGCGACCTGACGGGCGGCCTCGCGGCGATGCTGGTGGCGCTTCCGTCCGCGATCGCATTCGGGCTCATCATTTACGCGCCGCTCGGCCAGTCCTACGCGGGCAGGGGGGCGCTCGCGGGAATTATCGCCTCCGTGCTCCTCGGCATCATGGCGCCGCTTTTCGGCGGGACGCCGCGACTGATATCCGCGCCGTGCGCGCCGGCCGCCGCGGTGCTTTCGGTATTTGTCGCGGGAGCGGTCTCGGGAGGTTCTATCGACGCGGATATGGTTCCGGTATACATCGCGCTCATCGCCTGCTTTACCGGCATCATCCAGGTCGTCGCCGGGCTTGCCGGCGGCGGTACCTTCATCAAATACATTCCCTATCCGGTGGTGGCCGGGTATCTGAGCGGCGTGGGAATCCTCATATTCATCGGCCAGGTGCCCGGATTTCTCGGCGCGCCGAAAGGGACGGCGCTCCTGCAGGCGGTGGCGATGCCGCATCTCTGGCGCTGGGAAAGTGTCGTTATCGGCTCGGTTACGGTCATCGTCATGCTTGTATCCCCCCTTGTTATCAGGGCGGTCCCCGCGTCAATCGCCGCGCTCGGGTCCGGCATCGCCTGTTATTTCATTATCGCCGCGTTTAACCCGTGCTGCCACGGCATCGAAAACAATCCGCTTGTGATCGGCAGGATAAACGCGTCCGCCGCCGACATCGCCTCGTCGGTCATGAACACGTTCCGCTCAGCAGCAAACCTCCGGGCGGGTGCCCTCGGGGCGGTGATGCTTCCGGCGCTTACGCTCGGGGTGCTCCTCTCGATCGATACGCTGAAGACCTGCGTGGTCCTCGACGTGCTCACCGGGGCGCGCCACGATTCGAACAGGGAGCTTTTCGGCCAGGGGATAGCGAACATCGCTTCGGCCGCGTGCGGGGGAGTCCCCGGATCGGGCACGATGGGCGGAACGCTCGTCAATATCTACAGCGGCGGAACGACGCGCTTTTCCGGCATCGTCAGCGGCGTGAGCGCGCTCGCGGTGCTTCTGCTGTTTTCACGCTTCATCGCTTATATCCCCCTTGCGTCCCTGGCGGGAGTGCTGCTCGTTGTCGGCGTGCGGATGATCGACCGCAAGAGCTTCCACCTGCTGCGCCACCGCTCGACGGTGTTCGATTTTGCCGTTATCCTCGCGGTGATTGTCGCCGCGCTCAGCATGAGCCTTATCGCCGCGGCGGGCGTGGGGATCGCGCTGGCGATCGTGCTCTTCCTGCGCGAGCAGATACGCTTTCCCGTGGTGCGACGCCTCGTATCCGGCAGCCAGACGTTTTCAAAAAAGAACCGGCTGACCTCTGAACACGCGATCATCGAGGAGAAGGGGAAGCAGACGCTGGTGATAGAGCTGCAGGGCCAGCTTTTCTTCGGCACCACCGATCAGCTCTACACCGAGATCGAGCCGCATATCGGCGAGCGGCGTTATTTCATCCTCGACATGCGGAGGGTGCTCGCGGTCGACTTCACCGCGGCCAACATGCTCACGCAGATTAAACGCAAGATTTCAGAAAGCGGGGGCACGCTCATTTTTTCCTCGGTGCCGGTGAGTGTCCCGACCGGCCAGAACGTGCGCGGCTATCTTGAGACGCTCGGGTTCGCGCGGGAGTCGCACGAAGTGCTGTTTTTTGATGACCTCGATGCCGCGCTCGAATGGGTTGAGGATGAGTACCTGCGGGAGGCGGGGGCGGATTCGATAACGCACCACGCCTTTGACCTGGCCGAGTTTGATTTTTTCAGAGGCGCGTCCGCGCAGGCCCTTTCGACGCTGCGGCAGTCGGTGGAGGAGAGAACATTCTGCTGCGGGGAGAATATCTTCAGGCGCGGCGACGCGGGAGGGGAGATCTATTTCATAAAAAGGGGCGCGGTACGGATAGAGCTTCCGCTCTCGATGGGAACGGCGCACCACCTTTCGACCTTCGGGCGGGGGGACTTCTTCGGCGACATGTCGTTTCTCGACCGTGAGCCGCGCTCGGCCGACGCGATCGCGGAGGACGAGGTGGAGCTCTACGTGATCAGTCGTGAACGCTTTGACGCGATCGCGGCACAATACCCCGAGATCGCCGGCATATTCTACAACCGCCTCGCCTACGAGATATCGCGCCGGCTGCGCCTCAATGTCATCGAGCTCAAGGCGCTCGAGGAGAACTGAACGGGCCGCTACTCCTCGATGAGAAGGTCCGGCGGAAGCTGCTTCGAGGTCTTCGCGCCGAGCGCCTTCATCTTCTCCGCCATCCCCACAAGGTTGCCCCGCCCCGACGAGAGCTTGCCGAGCGCGCTCTCGTAGCTCTTCTTCGAGCGGTCGATATGCTGACCGACGTCCTGAAGGTCGCCCACAAAGGCTACGAACTTGTCGTAGAGCCTGCCGCCGGCGTCGGCGATGGCGAGGGCGTTGCGGTTCTGCTTCTCCTGCCGCCAGATGTTGTAGATGATCTTGAGGGTCGGAATGAGCGTCGTCGGCGAGAGGAGCACGATATTGCGCTGGAGCGCGTCGTTGTAGAGCTCATTGTCCGACTCGAGCGCCGTGTGCAGCGCCGACTCGATCGGGATGAACATCAGCACGAAATCGGGCGGTGTGATGCCGTACAGGTTCTGGTAGTTCTTCCCGGCGAGCTCGCTGATGTGGCGCTTGATCGAGCCGATATGGTTTTTCAGGTGGACCTTCCGCTCTTCGCTGTTTTCGACGTTGCAGTACCGCTCGTAATCGACGAGCGAAAGTTTTGAGTCGATCACCAGGTGTTTCTGCTCGGGCATGTGGATGATAACGTCGGGCTTGAGGGTCGACCCCTCGCCGTCCTTGAACCCCTTCTGGAGCGTGTAGTGCTCGTTTTTGACAAGCCCGGAGCGGTCGAGAATGCTTTCGAGAATCATCTCACCCCAGGTTCCCCGCGTCTTGCTCTCGCCCTTCAGGGCGTTGGTCAGGTTCTTCGCCTCCTCCGACATTCGCTGGTTGAGGCTGGTGAGCTGGCTGATCTGCTCCTTGAGCGAGGCGCTCTCCTGTATCTGCTTCTCCTTCGCGTCGTCGATCTTCTTCTCGAAGCGGGTGATGTATTCCTTGAGCGGCGTGAGGACGGTGGAAAGCCGCTCGACGGTCTGCTTGTTGAACTCGCTCGAGTTCTGGAGCAGCACCTGGTTGGCGACCTTGCGGAACTCCTCGGTGAATTTCGCGTTCAGCGCCTCGATCTCGGCCTTTGTCTCACGGAGCCGCTGGTTCAGGTTGTCGATCATCGTGTTCTTCGAGGCGAGCTCGGAGCCGAGTTTCCCGGCGGTATCCCGCGCCGCGGCAAGCTCGCTTTCCAGGCGGGCGGCCTGTTTTGTCTTCTCGTCGAGCAGCGTGCGCCGCGAGGCGTCCTCGGCAAGCATCTGCCGGTATTCCTCCGCTGAGATGGTGCCTTCCCCGGCGTAGCTCTTCTTCAGGATGAGCCAGGCGATCAGTATCCCCCCTGTCACCCCCGAAACGAGCGCGATGATGATAAAACCGATTGATTGCGGGTCCATGAAACGCTCCTTCTGTTCAGATGTGGTTGATACAACCACCATGCCGCGCGTTCGTCAACCGAAAACGGCGAAAACAAAATCGCGCGCGCCGAATAAATTACTTGCAAGCAATCTCCACGGTAGTAGTGTATTTCACCGGGCAGAGGAGACACCTTTTTTATGCGGGATATGGAAAAAAATACGGAGGCGGATACAGATCTGACGGCCCGCCCTGATCGCGTCCAGTCCGAGGAGATAGCGCGCCTCGACCTTGAGGGCGCGGACCGTGACAGGGTGCTCCCGTACTGCAGGCTCGCTCCCGGCGAAGTGTGGGAAGACCCGCTGCGCGGGCACCGCGTCGGGGTGCTGGACGCCGCCGATTCCGGGCAGGTCCGCATGATCATGGAAGGGGAGAAGGCGGTCCTTGCCGTGAACGACCCGCCGTACAATGTCGCGGTGGGTCGGGCGAAGACGCCGGCGCTTTTCAGGGTGGCGCTGGAGCGGTACATGGAGTTTTCGCGCGCGTGGGTGCGCAACTGCGTTGATACGCTTGCCGATAACGCGTCGCTCTACGTCTGGATCGGCTGTGATTTCCGCGACGGTTTCCAGCCGCTCCCCGATTTCATGGTGCTCATGCGCGACTTTGACGGGCTGAAGCCGCGCAATATCATCACGATGCGAAACCAGCGAGGCTACGGCACGCAGAAGAACTGGATGTGGGTGCGCCAGGAACTCCTCTACTACGTGAAGGGCTCGCCGGCCTTCAACATCGGAGCCGAATACACCGACATACCGAAGATACTGAAAGGCTATTACAAGGACGTCGCGGGCCGTCGCACCGAAAATCTCGAGAGGGGCCGCTCGCCTTTTATCAGGGCTGGCAACGTCTGGGTCGACGTGCAGCAGGTCTTCTACCGGATGGAGGAGAACGTGCCGGGGTGCTACGCGCAGAAGCCGCTCAAGGCGATCGAGCGGATCGTGGCGTCGGGAAGCGGGGAGGGCGATACGGTCGCCGATTTCTTCGCCCATTCGGGGACCACGCTCATCGCAGGCGAGCGGCTCGGCAGGAGGGTGATCACCTTCGACAACGATCCTGTCTTCGCCGAGATCGCGATCCGCCGCCTCGAACGGTACCGTGAAACCGGCAGGACCGGCTGGCAGTGGCAGAGCCCCTTCCCCGAGGTGAAGGGATAACTCCTTCCGGCCGGAGGGGGTATTCATTTCAGACAGCAATGATCCTTTTACAGATATAGAGGAGATTCAGATGGAGCGGATGATGAAACGGCTGACGGTGTTTGTGCTGGCGTCGGTGATCGCCTTCGGCATGTGCGCCAACCTCGGATCGCAGGAGCGCAGCGACGGGAAGGCACAGGGCGGAAAGACCTGGACGAACCCGATAGACGGCTCGGTGCTCGTGTGGATACCGGGCGGAAGGTTCAAGATGGGAAGCGACAAGTTTGATAGAGATGAGCAACCCCGGCACCAGATCACGGTCGAGGGGTTCTGGCTCGGCAAGTACGAGGTCACCAACAGGCAGTACGACCGCTTCCTGAGAAAAGAGGATTATCCCGAACCGGGATACTGGAACGACGGGGAGATGAACCAGCCGGACAAGCCGGTGACGGCGGTCAGGTTCTACGAGGTGCTCGGCTACTGCGAGTGGGCGCACCTCCGCCTTCCCACCGAAGCGGAATGGGAGTACGCCGCGTCGTGCGGCGGAAGGTTCGAGTACGGGACGGCCGGGGGCACGATCGGCAATGATCTCGCGAACTACTGGGGAACCGGCGGCAGGGACACCTGGCTTGAGTCGCCCGCGCCGGTCGGCTCGTTCGCGCCCAACGCGTTCGGCCTCTACGACATGGCGGGCAACGTGTGGGAGTGGACGAGCTCGATCTACCTGGAATACCCGTACATGCGCTCCGACGGAAGAGAGGACCTGAGCACCAGAAGGCACCGCGTGATGCGCGGCGGCTCATGGCAGTTCGGTCCCGAATACTGCCGCGTGTCGCACCGCCACCACTTCGCGATGCACCTGCGCTACGACTATGTCGGCTTCCGCGTGGCGAAGAGCGGGGAGAAGTAAACTCACCCCTACTCGGTCTCCCCCTTGACAAGGGGGAGATGGCTGAAAGCCAGAGGGGGTTGCCCTTTACACGGAGGTGAGTTTAAAATCATAATTACATGGGAACAGCTATGGCATTTAATAACATGAGGGAATTCATATCCGCCCTTGAAAAGAAGGGTGAACTGAAGCGGGTCACCGCGGAGGTCGATCCGTACCTCGAGATCACCGAGATCGCCGACCGGATGAGCAAGACGGAAGGGCCCGCGCTTCTCTTCGAAAACGTAAAGGGTTCAGAGTTCCCGCTGCTGATCAACGCGTTCGGAAGCTACGCGCGCATGGAGCTTGCCCTCCACTGCGCCTCGTTCGACGATATCGCCGCGCGGATCGAGGCGCTGATGAAGATCCAGCCGCCGCAGGGGGTGATCGAAAAGATCAAAATGCTTTTTACGCTCAAGGAGATCGCCGGGTTCCTGCCGAAGAAGGTGAAATCGGCCCCGTGCCAGGAGCGCGTCATCACCGGCGGAAAGATGCTCGACCTCATCCCGATACTGACCTGCTGGCCGCATGACGGCGGCCCCTTTATCACCCTCCCGATCGTGATCACGAAAGACCCGGAAACGGGCATTCCCAACGCCGGCATGTACCGGATGCAGAAATTCGACAACGCCTCGACCGGGATGCACTGGCAGTATAACAAGGACGGGGCGCGCCACTACCGCAAGCACAAAGAGCTCGGCACGCGGATGGAGATCGCGGTGGCGCTGGGAGGAGTTCCCTCGGTGACCTTCGCTGCTACCGCGCCGCTCCCGCCCGACGTCGACGAGTTCATGTTCGCCGGGTTCCTCGAGGGAAGGCCGATCGAGCTGGTGAAGGGAAAGACCGTGGACCTCTTCGTGCCCGCCCAGTCCGATTTCGTCATCGAAGGATACATCGATCCGGGGGATGAGCGCACCGAGGGGCCGTTCGGCGACCACACCGGCTTCTACTCCGCGGCCGACATCTATCCGGTCTTTCACGTGACCTGCGTCACCTGCCGCAGCGACGCGGTCTACCCGGCGACGATCGTCGGCAAGCCGCCGATGGAGGACTGCTACATGGCCAAGGCCACCGAGCGCATCTTCCTTCCCTTTATGAAGATGATCGTGCCGGAGATCGTGGATATCGAGCTTCCGCTCGAGGGCGTGTTCCACAACTGCGCGCTGGTGTCGATCGACAAGCGCCATCCCGGTCAGGCGAAAAAGGTGATCAGCGCGCTCTGGGGGATGGGGCAGATGGCCTCGACAAAATTTATCGCGGTGTTCGATAAAGATATTGATCTTCGGGACTACAGTACCGTAGTATGGAAACTCCTCAATAACGTCGATCCGAAACGCGACCTCCTGCTCTCAGAGGGGCCGCTTGACGCGCTGGACCACTCGGCGCCCTACCAGGACTTCGGAGGGAAGCTCGGGATCGACGCCACGCGCAAAACGCGCGAGGAGGGCATGGGCCGCGACTGGCCCGACGAGATCGTCATGTCCGGCGAAATAAAAGACCTTGTAACTAAACGATGGAAAGAATATGGATTTTAAGAAATTCTCAAAGCTGATACTTATCGAACAGACGCTCTTCGCGCTGCCGTTCGCCTACCTCGGGCTCCTCTTCGCTGGAGGCGGCACCGTGCTCACCTGGATATGGGTGACGCTCGCGCTGGCGGCGGCGCGCACCGCGGGAATGTCGTTCAACCGGATCATCGACGCCGAGATCGACGCGAAAAACCCCCGCACGAAGGACCGTTCCATCCCGGCAGGCGAGCTTACCCGCCGCCAGGTCTGGATCGTTGCGGGCGCCTCGTCGTTCCTGCTTGTCCTCGCGTCGTATATGCTGAACGACCTCTGCTTCTATCTTTCATTCGTCGCGGTCGGGCTCCTCTTCACCTACTCGTACTTCAAGCGGTTCACCGCTGCCTCCCACCTCTACCTCGGGTTCGTCGAGGCGGCGGCGCCTATCGGGGGGTATCTCGCGGTGACCGGGAGCTTCACGACGGCGGCGGGGCTCGATTACCTTCCGTTCATCCTGGGTATCGCGATAATGGCGTGGATCGCGGGGCTTGATATCGTCTACGCGCTCCTCGACCTGGAGTTCGACAGGAAGGAAGGGCTCCTCTCCATACCGGTCAAGTACGGCCGCGCACGGGCGCTCCTCTTCTCGGTGCTGCTCTATATCGCTTCGGTGGCCTGCCTCTCGCTCGCGGGAGTGGTCACGAGGCGCGGCCTCGCCTTCTGGGTGTCGCTCATCTGCGTGGCGGTGATATTCGCCTACCAGCAGAAGCTGGCGCGGCGCGATGACATAGAGGTGTCGGTGAAGGAGTTTTTCCAGATCAACGCCTTCGTATCCCCCGTGCTCTTCGCGGGGATGTTTATGGATGTCTTCATGCGCTGAGCGCGCGGTATATGCTATGTATGTGGTGGGAATAACAGGCGCGAGCGGCTCCATCCTCGGCGTGAGGCTCGTAGAGGAGCTCCTCGCCCGCGGGGAAAAGACGGCCGTGCTCGTGACCGATACGGCGCGCCAGGTCATTGCGCACGAGGTGCTGCGCGGCGCGCGTCCCTTCTCCTCGATGCGCGAGCTTCTGGCCGGGCGCGGGCGGGAGTTCGAACCGTATCTTCTCATCGAGGAATCCAACCGCAACTTTCTATCTCCCCTTGCCAGCGGCTCAAACGGCTTCGAGGCGGTGATACTGATTCCCTGTTCGATGAAAAGCCTTGCCGGCGTCGCCTCCGGCTACGCGGACTCGCTCCTCGGCCGCATCGCCGACGTCGCGCTCAAGGAGCGCCGGCGCCTGGTTGTTGTGCCGCGCGAAACGCCGCTGGGCCGGATACATCTCGAGAACATGCTGCGACTGAAGGACGCGGGCGCGGATATCGTGCCGCCGGTGCCCGCCTTCTATACCATGCCGGAGACGATTGACGATGTGATCAATTTCATCGTCGGGCGAGTGCTCTCGCTCCTCGGCTTCAATCACGATCTCTATAAGAAGTGGGCTTCCGATGATTGAGCTTGTACGAAACCCGGCGCTGAAAACGATCGTGGGAAAAGTGCGCGCCGGCGTTCCCGTCGACGATGAGGACGCGCGTATCATGCTCTCCACGAACGATATCCTCGAGCTCGGGCTTATTGGCGACCATGTGCGCCGGGAGCTTAACGGGAACAGCGCGTTCTACGGCGTCAATATGAACCTGAACTACACCAACATCTGCGAGCTTCGCTGCCCGCTCTGCGCGTTCTCGAAGGACGAGGGCGAAGATGGCGCGTACCTCTACTCGCTCGACGAGATCGAGACGCGCGTGCGCGACGCCGTTGCGCACGGGATCGACGAGGTGCACATCGTCGGCGGCCTCCACCCGGCGCTCAAGATCGATTACTTCGCGGAGATGCTTCGCCGCATAAAAAAGATAAATCCTGACCTGTTCATCGTCGCATTCACCGCGGTCGAGTACGATTACTTCGCGAAGCTGAACGGCCTTACGCTTGAAGAGGTGTTCCGCATTCTGATCGACGCGGGCCTCGGGGCGCTGCCCGGCGGGGGCGCGGAGATCTTCGCGCCCGGAGTACGGGAGGTGATATCCCCCCGCAAGATCCCCGGGGATCGATGGCTGGAAGTGATGCGCACGGCCCACCGCATGGGATTGAAGACCAACGCCACGATGCTCTACAACCACATCGAGGACACCGGCGATATCATCGACCATATGCGCCGTCTTCGCGACCTGCAGGATGAAACAGGCGGATTCAAGACGTTCGTGCCGCTCCCGTTCCACGAGGAGCACACGAAGATCGGGGCGAAGCGCAAGGCGAGTACCGGTTTCGACGACGCGCGGATCTACGCCACGGCGAGGATTTATCTCCACAACATTCCCCACATCAAGGCGCTCTGGATGTATCTCGGCGAGAAGATGGCGCAGGCCCTGCTCTCGTTCGGGGTTGACGATATCGGCGCGACCTACCATTACGAGAAGGTCGTCCACTCCGCCGGCGCACGAACGCCCGAATTCGGCTCGGAGGCCCACCTGCGAAGGCTCATTGAAAACGCCGGAAGGACGCCGGTCAGAACGACGGCGAATTACCGCGAGGTCAGGTAATTCTCTTGACATCCTTGCCGGGGCGGTAGTACAATTAATCATGGATATTAAGTTCTCCGAAATAAAGATTGCAACGCAATCCATCTCTATTCTGCGCGGATTTGATGAAGTCGAGAAAGAAGACGCGCGGTATTTCAGAAGCCTCTCTCCATCAGAAAGACTTGAAATTCTTGAAACACTTCGATCACGGACCTATGGCGATAATCCACCGGGATTTCAAAGAATTCTTGAGATTGCTCAAAGAGCATAATGTTCGATATCTGCTGATAGGCGGGTATGCCGTGAGCTATTACGGGTATCCGCGGTTTACGGCGGACATCGATATATGGATCGCGGTTGATGACGAAAACGCCGTTAATATAGTGCGGGCCCTCAAAATATTCGGCTTCGGGATGTCCGAACTCGAACCCCGGATTTTCACAGAACCTGACAGTATAATAAGAATGGGCGTAAAGCCAAATATGATAGAAATTATGACGACAATATCGGGAGTTGAATTTCCGGATTGTTACGAGCGCAGGAATACGGACATTATTGATGGAGTCGAGGTCGATATAATAGGTCTTGAGGACCTGAAGAAGAACAAGCTTTCCGCGGCAAGGCCCAAGGACCTGGCCGATCTGGAGTACCTGTAATCAGTTCGCGGGGAATCCCCGGGTAGTAAACGAATTCTATAATAAAAAAAGCGCGGCTCCTGCCGCGCTTTTTTTATTATCCCGGTTACTCCGGCTGGTACTGGACGATGCCGAGCGAGCCGTCGGGCAGGTCCATGAAGTCGAGGCGGTGCTTGCTCTTCGCGCCGACCTTGTCGGCGAAGATGTACATCTCCACGAAGGGCGCCTTCTGCCGCATCCCCGCGAATATCAGCTTCGCCCTGACAAGCTTCGGCCGTACCACGTCAAGGAAGAGTTTCGCCTGACGCACGAGGGCAGGGTTCTTCGCTTCGGGATGCGAGTATTTCCCCGCGCTGTAAAAGGCGATGAACGGGTAGGACGATTCGGCCCCCGTTTCAAGGCTTGATATGAACTGGCGCATGGTCCTCATGTACGGGCCGGCGCTTGAAGGCAGGTCTCTTTCTTTCGTATACGCGTCCAGCACCACGGCGTCGCGCAGGGATGACAGCTCTTTGTTCACCGTGTACGCCGAAGCACCCGGGTAATCGAACGACTTGTTGAAAACCTCCAGGTTGGTATTAACGGCAACGACCGACACCTGGGCTTTGCCCGACTCCACCGAGCCCTTGACAAGGTATTCTGCGATCATGAGCTTTGATACGTCATGGTTTTGCGAGCCGAGGGCCATCGCCTTTTCATGCATTTCGAGGACTTTGCGCATATCGTTGTCCCCGACAACCGATACGCCTCCGAGCTCGATGATCTTCTGCTTAATCTTTGTTTCAAGCTGCTGCGCCTGGTTTTTGTCTCCCGTGAGCGGCACCACGGCCACCGGCACCTCGGCGGACAGCGCTATAACGCTTCCCGCGAGCATTACCGATACCGCCAGTGAATAGATGAGTGCTTTCATGAATGGTTCCCCCGTAATTTCAGTTTCCCCCGGATTCCTCTGGCACGCGCGGTGCCACGGATTGTATGGTTCATGCATATACAGGATAAACCTCATTTCTGCAATCAAAATATTTGCTTCAACGGGTTTTTCGGGGATGGGGGGATAGGGAAGGTGAGGCGAAGATCGCGGGAGAGGGCCCTGGAGCAACGCTCAAGAAGGCCTTTATCCGGCATGAAATACTAAAAATTGCTTGAATAAATACACCCAAATACGTAGTATTTGCGCAACATGCGGCGGTAAACTGATTCCCGTGTGGTGTCCCGTCGCGGCATCTGATACGACGCGGAACATTCTGTTGATTGATGGAGCCTGCGATGTTACTTAACGCTTTACGTGAAAAAACGGCTTTCTTTCTTGTTGTCGCGCTTCTGTTTGTATCCGCCCGTTCGGCGCGTGCCGCGGTGGCCGAGGGCGATCCCGCCCCGCAGCTTACCCTTTTCAGCATGGACGGCGAATACACCAATACCTACCGTTTCAAGAATTCCAAGGTTCTGATCCTTAGCTTCTTCCTGGTCCCGTGCCCCCCGTGCGAGCGTGAGATCCCGAAGATCCAGCGGATGCAGAACGAAAACCAGGATCTCAAGGCAATCCTCGTATCCGACATCACCACCGACGCTGAAAAGGCGCGCGGTTTTCTGAAGAAAATATCTGATAATTCCAACATCAATATCACCATGAAGGTCGTGATCGATGCCTATGGCGACGCGATGAGAAAATTCAAGGTCGCAGCGTATCCGACAACGTTCCTCATCGACAAGGAAGGCAAGATCGTCATGCGGATTGAAGGCGATAACGCTTCCAAGTACAGGCAACTCGAGAGGACGGTCAGGTCGTTGATGGGCAAATAATTAACTTCCCGGAGGGGGACGAATATGTCGCGGATAAAAATCTTTGTACTGGTATCCCTTTTGTTAACCGGCCTGGTGCTTGTTTCGGCCGGCTCGTTTCTCGAGGCTGACGAGAATCCCACGATCTTTATAAAGGACCTGAAGGGCGGCGAGGGAGTTCCCGAAGCCCAGGCCAAGCGGATCAGCAGCGTGTTTTCCACCGCGATGACCGCGCTCAAGAAATATGAGGTCCGCAGCCATGATGTCGTTGAAAACCTTCTGGTTGAAAAGGACATGAAAGAGGCCCTCGACTGTAACGACGAGAAGTGTATGAAGCAGATCCTCGAGGTAACACAGACCGAATATATGGCGTTCGGTGATATCCTGAAGGTCGAGCGCGAATACGAAATATCGATAAAACTCCTCTACAGGAAGAAAGGAACCGGCGTTGCGGCGATCGCCGCCTCGTCATACCAGCCGCTTAAGGACCTGAAGCTTTCCACCATCAATGACTGGGTCAAGATCGCGGTACGCGACCTTACCGGACAGGCATCGGACACCGGCACGACCACAAGCTCGACAATGATTACCGGTCCGCAATCGTACCAGCCCCAGACGATGAAGGGGCTTACGAAGATGGACCCGTTTACGGTTACAGGTACACAGGTGAGGGGGCGGTTCAACGATTCTGCCCGCACCACCTACTGGTACCGGATGAGCCCGCAGCAGGCGAGCAACAGGACATTCACTATCCATCACCAGCCTGGTGTTGACTTCGATTTCAAAGTGTATGATGACGAGATGCAGGTCGCGTACGCCGGGGCGACCTCAACGGGTGACAGCGCTTTTGTAAATATGATCCGCGGCACGGCGTACCTGCAGGTCTGGAACTACCAGGGAATGGGTGATTTCACGATCGATATCACCTCCGGCGGCCAGTCGCGGCCGCAGATGAGTTCGTCTTCGATCAATGACGAGATCGAGCCGAACGACAACAAGCAGCAGGCGAACCGGATAAATTCGAAGATGAACATACGCGCGAACATGAGCTCCCCTCGCGACGTCGACTGGTTCCAGCTCGGCGGCCAGGAGGGAACCACACCGACGTTCACGATCACCCATAATCCTAATGCGGATTTCGATTTTGAGGTGTACAACAACGACGATCGGGTGGGATCGGCGACGAGCACCCGCACGCCTGACAGCGTTTCCTGCCGCGTACCCAGCACCTGCTATCTCAAGGTGTGGAGCGCGCGCGGTTCCGGCGACTACGATATCCAGATATCGAGAACCGGCCAGCGCCCGATGGTGCAGTCGGGATCGATCGGGTCGTCAACCGCGGAGGACAGGGAGCCGAATGATAACAAGTATCAGGCTTCCCGGGTCAGCAGCCGGACCATCAACGGTATGATATCCCACCAGGGAGATCAGGATTGGTACCAGCTTACCGGGCAGGAGGGAACAAATCCCACTTTCACGATAAGCCATGATTCGGGTGTCGACTTGGATTTCGAGGTCTACAATAACGATCAGAGAGTGGCGCAGGCCCTCGGGACCGGCTCGACCGACAGCGCGTCGGCCTATGTGCCGGGCACATGCTACCTCAGGGTGTGGAGCGCACGCGGAACGGGAGCCTACACGATCACGATGCGGTAGTCCTTTAATCCCGGGATAAAGATTTGATTCCATAACAAAAGCCCGGCAGCGATGCCGGGCTTTGTGTATCTAATCGTCTTAATGAGGATGCAATGAGTATCGGGCTTATAGCCTGCACCCCCTCACCTTTTTTCCAAATTAAACAATATGATGTATGATTTCACCTGTAAATACCGTAGCTCGATCACCTGTTTGTGTCTGAGGCGGTTATTCGCATTTGACCTGTTTCCGGCCTCCGATGCATCGAACCTTTCCCGAAAAAGTTTTGCCGACATTGGCGCATATAGCCCTGGGTATCATAGCGTCTTTGGAAATTTCTTTTGTCATGTCTTCTTTACATGATCCCATGGGATT
Source organism: uncultured Leptospiraceae bacterium (assembly GCA_964627815.1). Lineage (GTDB taxonomy): Bacteria > Spirochaetota > UBA4802 > UBA4802 > JAGODF01 > CAZPZJ01. The sequence goes on along the minus strand of CAZVKE010000009.1, from coordinate 192,463 downwards.
ATCCACCCACTGGCCGCATGATGAAAGAAGCATGAATGACATAAACAACAAAAGCACTAAAATCCTGGATTTGATCATTGTCAGGTTCTCCTTTTATGATAATTTAATTATATAAAAACTTTTTTATAAAGAAATTTAAAACATGAATTATGTCAATGAAAATAACATTGCGGGCGCGGATGATTAGAGGTGATGGATATAATTGTGTTTTCACGGGTGAAAGGCCCCACTATGGAGATTTTTCTTCGTCCTTTTTGTACCGGCACAAAAAGGACACAAAAAAGCCGCGACTCATTCGCCGTCGCGGCTATCTTTCTCTTCTTCATGAATTCCACTCTATACGGCTGTAAACGCAACTTCCTGTTGCGTTACAGCCCCATTCGTCGACATCCCTGTCGGCTCAACCCCTGTGGGCTTGGCCTTTTTCATTCACTACATAAGCAGAAGCAGCCTGCGAAACGGCATCATGCCGTCTCGCAGGCTGTGTATGATTCGATTTTTGTAACGGCCTCAATGATGTCGTCAAGATAGAGAAGATAATCCCTTGGCAAAGACGGCCTCCTTCATGATTTGAGGCTGGATGCGCGGCTTGAGGGATTCGGCAAGTACGACATCAACCTGCCTGCCCAGTGAGTCTTCGAGGAAGAACTTGAGCCCCATGTAATTATCGAACGTATTCCTCTCGAATTCGACGAGTATGTCGATATCGCTTTCCCTGTTTTCCGCGCTCCTTGCATACGAACCGAAAAGCGCGAGCGTTCTGACCTGAAAATTTTTCCTTAAGAATTCGCTGTGTTTGTCCAGGAATGCCAGAATTTCATTTTTATCCATAGGGATTTCTCCGCGATGACTTTTCGTGAATATATTTGATGGCGGGCGGTACATCAAGCGAAAAAGCGGGTTAAAAAAATATTTCTGTGTTCACGGATGAAAGAATCTACCGTGGGGTTTTTCTTCGTCCTTTTTGTACCGGCACTATGCCAGCACCTTGCCCGGTGGTCTCCTTCCCGTCGATAGCTTTTCACGGGTGAAAGGCTCCGCCCTTCCCCCGTATGCCCCCATCCCGCCGCTCAGACGCCGCGTGGGCTTGGCCTTGTTTCAATTATAAATCCATCTGATGCGGCCTACGAAACGGCATCCTGCCGTCTCGGCCGCTTTCGCTCGGCCTCTTGCCTCGCGCGTCATGGTGTTCATCGTATAATCCCGGAGAAAATTTTTGCAAGCAGATTACAGCATAGGGTCAGATGTAATCTTTTAAGATAAGTTCCCTTCTTCAACGCCGGTCACGATGACCGGCGGTTCAGCGTGCTACAGGATGTAGCTTACGTCGAACAAGCCCGCCGCAGGCGCGCGCTTTTCTTTGCGACGCTTTCTTTTTCGCGCTAAAAAGAAAGCGTCAAAATAGCCACTTCAGCCCTGAAAAACCTTTGTTACTTTCCTAAAGTATCGGACAAAAAAAGTGTCATCCTCTTCGGAGAAACCGCACTAATATGTATCACGCAACAGATGGAGGAAGCAGGAATGGCACGAATCACACTCGCAGACGAATTCGCATCACTCTACGGCCGTGTTGGTGACGTCGTAGTGATACGAAGATGGGGCAGGCACTACATGCGCCCCTACGTTAAACCGGCAAATCCCGATTCAGCGGCGCAGCGTGAAAGGCGGGGCGCGTTCAGGGAGGCGGTGAAAGCATGGCAGGAGCTTCCGGAGACGCAAAGAATAGAATGGAAACGGCGCGCACGGAAGGAACACCGGAGCGGCTACAACGCATTTCTATCACACCGCCTGCTCCGGACCGAAAGTTCCCTCGCAGAAGAGAATCCGGTTGTCCTTACGGGAACGCGGAGAAGGGCGCGCTTCCTCAGGCATACGGGGAACTACCGCTCTTCCTTCGCTCCTCTCTCCCGACGATTCCGTTACTCCTCCGTTTGCGAGCCCGGCGAAGGAGGAAAATCGTCACAGAGGCGCGCATCGCCGGTTATTTTGCGGCATTGAGGGAACGCTTCTGTAAAAAGAATTGATTATTTTCCATGAGTACCCGAATCTGGGATGGTTGACCGGCGATATGTCCGCCCGGAAGTACGACCTGTCGTGAGGCTGTCCAATGAAAATCGGCTGCATCGATTACCTTAACTGTTATCCGTTTTACTATCACATGTATGAGAAACAGCGTGTTGACGGTGTCGAGGTGGTGCCCGCGATACCGAGCGCGCTTAACAGGATGCTCGGCGCCGGCGAGCTCGACATGAGCCCTATATCCGCCGCGGCGTATGCGGATCTGCGGAAGGACGTGGTGCTCCTGCCTGATTTCTGCCTGAGCTCGATCGGATATGTCCGCTCCGTCATTCTCATAAGCACGGTGCCGATCGAATACCTCGACGGAAAGAAGGTGGGCCTTTCCTCCGCCTCGCAGACGAGCGTGGCGCTCCTGCGGGTTCTCCTCAACCGCTATTATCATGTCAAACCTGAATATGTTTCCTCGCCGCCGTTCCCGCTCCTCGACGAGATCGACGCGGCGCTGGTTATCGGCAACGACGCGATGCTTCCGATGAAGCAGCAGGTGCCGTATATCTACGATCTCGGCGATCTCTGGATGCGGCACACCGGCCACCCGGTGGTCTTCGCGGTGTTCGGCGTCAGGCGCGAGGCTGCGGCGCGCCACGGCAGGCTCATCGGAGACATCGTCGAATCGTATCACCGCTCGCTTGACTGCCTGGAGACCGAACGCGAGCGGCTCATGAAAAAGGCGTACGAGAAGTACACCGCGCTTGACTATCACGATATAGACAGCTACTATCATCTTCTGAAATTCAAGTTCACTCCCGAGCTTAAAAAGGCGCTTCTCTTCTATTTTGAAGCCGCGTCAGGGGAAGGGCTGGTACCGCCGGTGACGGAGCTTGAATTCCTGAAGTCCGGTATCTGACTCTGGAAGGATGATTCGATGAAACGGCATTTCAGATATATCCGTCTTTACGCGCTGCTCCTCCTGTTATTCGCGTCTCCGGTTTTAGGCGCGGAGGGGGTCGATACAAAGGCGCCTGCCGTTCCCGCGCATCATCACACGGGCGCGGCGGGTGAGCGGGTTGCGATCCTTCCATTCCATGACTATGCCGGATCGCAGATGAAGTACCTTTCCGCCTATATCCCCGAGCTGCTGCGCGCGCGACTGCCCCGCGGCAGCCGGATACATTCCGTCGATGAAAAGACCGTGCGCGACGCCATGAAGTCGCAGGGCGCCGATGCCGACGCGCTTTCGCAGCCCGAGATCGCGCTCTCTGTCCTTCGCGAATCGGGAGCGGACATCGGTTTCGCGGGCCGCTACATCGTACAGGGAAAAACGATCCAGATCGATTATCAGATCCTGTATACGGGTTCCGGCGAGGTGGTGAAGGGGCCGCCGTTCCGGGGCACGGTCGATGACGGCCTGCTCGATACGATGGAGCGCTTCGCCGACAGGAGCGTCGAGTGGTTCAGGGTGCAGGCGTTTTCCGACCTCGCGCCGATAGTGGGAAGCGGACATTTCCGCGGCATCATGGGAGTTTTCGACTGGCTTGCGCATTCGAGGCTAGGACCGCTCGTCGCGAATAAATGGGTGGCGTCGCTTTCGATCTTCCTGCTCTTTCTTCTAATCTCTTTCGCGGCGGGATTCCTCGCCGACAGGCTGCTGCGCCGGCTGACCGCGAAGACCGCAACCACGCTCGACGATGAGCTGCTCGCCGCGTCGGTGCGCCCGGTGAAGCTTATCATCGTGCTTTTCGGCGTCAGGCTCGCGGTCCTGCCGCTGCGCGCTTCCGCCTCGCTCGCCCTTTTCATCGGCAATTTCATCACCGCCTGCATGATCGCGGTCGCCGCCTACTACCTGCTGCGCGTCGCCGAGACCTTTATCCGGCTCTGGGGGCAGGGCGTCACGGGAAAGGCAGACTCGCGCATCGACGATGACCTGGTGCCGCTCTTCTCGCGGATCATAAAGATTTTCATCGTTATCGTCGCGCTCCTCCTGGTGCTCTCGAAATTCGGCGTGGAGATCGGCCCGCTCGTCGCCTCGCTCGGCATCATCGGCTTCGCTGTCGGCTTCGCCGTCAAAGATACGCTTTCCAACGTCATCGGCGGCATCATCCTCATCCTCGACAATTCGTTTTCCGTCGGCGACAAGGTGAGCATCGAAGGGGACACCGGTATCATCATCGAAGTGGGGCTTCGCAACACCAAGCTCCTGACCTACGACAACGAGGTTATCGTCATCCCGAACGGCGAGCTGATGAACAAGAAGTTCAAGAACTACGCGCTCCCCGATCCGAAGATACGTGTCGTCGTCGAGTTCGGCGTGGCGTACGGCACCGACCCTGCGCGGGTCGTGGATGTCGTGCTCGGTGCGGTCACCGCGCTTGCCGACGTGGAAAAGGAGCCTGAGCCGGTGGTAGTGTTTGAGAAGATGGGCGACTGGGCGATGGAGTTCAGGGCAAAGTTCTGGATACCGATGTATGACGATCATTACATGAAAAAAATAGAGGCGACAACGGCGATCTACACGGCGCTCAACGGGGCGGGGATAGAGATTCCGTTCCCGACCAGGACCGTGTTCATGAAGCGCGAAAGCGGCGGCACGCCGGAAAGCTGATCGCGTCAAGGCGCATGCGGCATCGAAAGGCACGGCGCGAAACGGAAGCGGAGGGTATATGAAAAAGGAAATGACGAAGAAGAGCGGAAAGCAGGCGAAGGCGCGGGTCGTGCTCACGGATACGGGGATAGGGCTGGATGCGGCCGTCCGCGAGTGTTTCGAAGCCTTCGGAGGCGCGCAGGCGCTCATAAAAGCGAGCCGGGACGTGTATCTGAAAGTGAACGCCGTAGACCTGAAGCCGTATTCGTATACCGATCCCGCTATGATAAGGGAGGTGATCCTCTACTTCAAGGAGCGTGGCGCGCGCACCGTCTACGTGATGGAAAACTGCTCGCAGGCGAATTTCACGCGGCTCGTGTTCAAGTCGACCGGCATCACCGCGATCTGCCATGAGACGGGCGCGGTGCCGGTGTATCTCGATGAGACGCCCGCATTCCCGGTCTACCTGGAAACCATGGAAAGCTTCATCGATATATCGGAATTCGTCTACGACAGGCTCGTGCTGAACCGCGACGCGAACCTGTATATCTCCCTCCCGAAGCTGAAGACCCATTCGATGAGCACGGTGACGCTTTCGGTCAAGAACCAGTTCGGCCTCGTCCACCAGATGAGCAGGATCGCCGACCACAACTTCAAGATCCACCAGAAGATCGCCGATATCTACCGGATCGTGCGGCCCGATTTCGCCCTCGTCGACGGCCTCATCGCCACCACTCACGGCCACTACATCGCCACGGGCAACGCCGACCGCTGCGTGGTGCCGATGAACCTTCTCATCGCGGGAGATGATCCGCTCGCCGTCGACGCCGTCGGTTCCGGCCTCATGGGATATGCGGTAAAGGATGTTGAGCACCTTCGCCTCGCCGCGGAAAGCGGCATCGGCACCGCCGATATGGGAAAGATCGAGATCGTCAACAGGAAGCTCTACGACGCGCGCAAAAAGAAGCTCACCCACGAGCTCCTCGACGATTTTCCTCCCGACCTGAAGATACTCAGGGGAAAGGAGCGCTGCTGCCGCGAAGGCTGCCGCCGCAACACCGAAACCGTCGCCGAGGTGCTCTACCGCGACCACGAAGGGAAGGGCGGGTTTACCATACTCATGGGAAAGGGGATCGATAAGGACGAGGTGCGCCTCCTGCACGGCCGCGTGCACCTCGCCGGGAGCTGCGCGATACAGGAGCACGGCCTTGACCTTGTGAAGCGCCTGGGGAAGAAGAACGTGACGATGAGCCCCGGCTGTAATAACCTCGCGCAGACCGTGTACGGACTGTGCAAACAGATGAAGGTGAACCAGCTCGAGCTCGTGCCGGGAAGCAGCCTCGATGCGGTCATTCAGCTTCTTGCCGCGAAGCTCAACGGGACAAAGGCCAATATCACGCCGATCCTGTAGGCAGCGCTCCCCGCTAAAAACCGCCTTCGGTAAGCTTCACGAGCCATTTATGGAGCGGGGCCATCTTCTTGAAGCGGGTGAAGCAGAACTCCACCAGGTCGGCGGAGAGGATCTCCCGCGGCACCGGCCCTTCGCTGCCCGTGTAAAGGCCGTTGTGCAAAAGGAGATCCGCGTTCGGATGGTCCGCCGGGAAGCCGGCCGGCGTCTTTTTGTAGAACCTTCCGCCGATCGATATGTCACCGTCCGCCGTGACGGCCCTGACCGCGCGGCGGAGCTCAGCGCCGGACTTTTCGCCGCCGGCCGCGCCGCGGTACGCGGAGAGCAGGTCTTTTGGAAAGATGTAGATGCCCGCGCCGACCATCATCATCCCCTCTTCGACGTGGAGGTAGAATCCGGAGCATTCCATGCGGGGGCGGCTTCCTTCCCAGAACCAGAGGGCGAGGTGGGTTTTGTACGGGCTCTTGTCGCGGCTGAAGCGTGTGTCCCGGTGGATGCGGAATATCGAGCGGTCGGTGCGCGGGTCGGCGTTGATGCCGGGAAACGCTTTTTCGAGGCGCGCGCCCATCGCCGTTACGAACAGGCGCGCCGGCGCGAGCACGTTGGTTTCATACTCGTCCCTGTGCGCCTCGAACCACTGTTTGGTGTTGTGGTGAGAGAGTTCTCTGAAAAATTCGATGGTTCCCATGGTGAAGCCGTTGAATCCGGCTGATTTCATAATGCCCTCCTCCGCGGTGATGTCGATCGATCGTACCACCGCCTGACGGAAAGGCAAGCGGAAAACCGGGACCTAACGGCGGATCCTGAAACAATCACAGGCAACAGAGGCACACTACATGGAGTCATTGCTTTTCCGGTGGCAGCACATGCCGTATCACATCCCCTCCTCGTTTTCAATCGGCCCGGTCGAGCTGCGCTGGTACGGGCTCATGTATGTCATCGCGTTCGTTGTATCCTATCTATTGGTGATGTATCGCCTCAGGCGCGAGCGCTATCCCTATTCAAAGGAAACGGTCCAGAACTTCTTCATGGCGGCCGTGATCGCGGTGCTTGTCGGCGCGCGCCTGGGGTACATGGTCTTCTATGACCTCGATACGTTCCTGGCGCGGCCTGCGAGCATATTCGGGTCGTTCGATGGTTCGGGAAGGTTCGCGGGCATCTCGGGGATGTCGTATCACGGCGGGCTTCTCCTGCTTCTGGCGGCCTTCATCATTTTCTGCCGGCTCGCGCGTATTTCATTCCTGAACTTTTCAGACCTCATCGTTCCCGTCGTGCCGCTCGGCTACACCTTCGGCCGTATCGGCAACTTTATCAACGGCGAGCTCTATGGCAGGATAACGGCGCTTCCCTGGGGGATGTATTTCTCTGCCGATCCTTCGGGAGCGCTGCGCCATCCTTCACAGCTGTACGAGGCATTCTTCGAAGGGCTTCTGCTTTTCATCGTGCTCTGGCGTGCGCGCGGGCGCGGATACGCCGGCGGCGTCCTGACGGCTGTCTATCTTGCCGGATACGGTTTCGCCCGTTTCTGTATCGAGTTCGTACGCGAGCCTGACGCGCAGGTCGGGTTCGTCGCGGGGCCTTTCACCATGGGACAGGTGCTGTGCGCGGCTATGATCGCTGCCGGAGGGGTGCTGTACTTTATTGCCCGCCGGCGCGCGCTGCGCCTGAAGGCGGGCGGCCCTGACGGGGATCAGTTGGCTGAAGGAGACATGTCCCCCGCCGGGGGTATCTCCCCCCTTAAATAGGACCGGCGCAGCTGCTCGGGGAATTTCTCGATCGCGTAGCGAAGCATCGTGCGCGGCATCGTCCGGCAGTGGCGGTCGAGGAAGGCGCGCTCCGTTGCGAGATCGCGCTTCCCCACCTCACGTAGCATCCATCCCACGGCCTTCTGAATGAGGTCGTGGGAATCGCTGACAAGCTTTTCAGCGATCTCAAGAGTGGTGGTGAAGTCGTTGTTTTTGATGAAATGAAACGTCGAGATGATCGCGATGCGCCGCTCCCAGATGTTTTCCGACGCGGCGAGCTTTTTTAGAACGCGCCGGTCTCTCTCCATCAGGTGGGCGCCGGCGATCAGCGGTGCGCTCAGGTCGACCAGGTCCCAGTTGTTGATCCGTGCCGCCGACGCGATGTAGAGATCGTAGATTTCCTGTTTCTCCGCGGCGTCCGCTTTTTTGTACCGCATCGTGAGCACGAGAAGCGCGGTGAGCCGCTCCTCGTGTATCTTCGAATCGAGGAGTTTGGAGATATCGGAGAGCGGACAGCCGCAGTGCGCTTTCGCTACTTCACGCTGTACCGGGACCTTGATGCCGAGGAACACGTCTCCCTCGCCGTACTGGCCCTTTCCTGTCTTGAAAAATTTCGAGAGAACCTTCGCCTGTTCCGGGTCGGCCCTGGAGCGAAGCGCGCGCCGTATATCCGCCATGCTCATGTCATCATCCTCACCGCGTATCAATGTGCCGTCAACTGGGAAGATTGATGTAAGCCTGCCGCAATGTCAACGTTTTCTTCCGCGTTTTGATTTCACGCCGCTTGATTCGGGTCATAAGGCTCTGTATCTTGTAAAAGTACGTACAGGAGTGGAGATATGATTGATGTGGTAAAAGCGCAGGAGCGCCATTTTTCGAACTTCGGCTGGCTCAAGACCCACTGGCTTTTCTCGTTCGCTGATTATTTCGACCCGCACAATATCCAGTTCGGGGCGCTGCGCGTATTCAACGACGATATTGTCGAGCCGCGCACCGGGTTCCCGACGCACCCGCACAGCGAGATGGAGATCGTGACCATCGTGCTCGACGGCGAGATCACGCACGAGGACAGCATGGGGAACCGCACGGTCATCCACGCGGGCGAGGTGCAGCGGATGTCGGCGGGCACAGGGATCACCCACTCGGAATTCAACCTCGCGCGGGAGCCGGTGCATTTCTACCAGATATGGATATATCCCGACTTCAAAGGGATGAAGCCGTCGTATGGGCAGAAACGGTTTCTGCCGGATGACTACAAAAACAGGTTCTGTCCGGTGGCATCGGGCCAGGGCAGGGAAGGCGCGGTCGCCTTTCACACCGACGCTACGATCTACCGCGCGGAAATCGACGACGGAAAGGTGATCGACTACCGGACCGAGGAGGACCGTCGCGTCTTCGTCTACGTCAGCGACGGATCGCTCGAGATAAACAGCGTCCGGCTGCATAAAAACGACCAGGCGCGCATCGATGAGGAAGCGGTCATCCGTTTTGACGCGTGTGTGGATACAAACCTTATACTGATCGATGTCCCCTCCTGCAAGGGGTGGGGATATGACAGGGAAACGCTTCGCGGTAAATCGCTCTGAAAGGCGCCTGCGCATCGTATTAAAAAGTTGATCATTCCGGCGCCCGTGGTATCATTGGATTTCGATGTCAGACATGAGGAGGAATCCGGTGACGGCGCGCGAGGCAGCTGAACTGTTTCACGGAAAAGAGAAGTACAATTGCGTACAGGCGATCATGAAGGCGTTTCAGCCGCGTTTCGGCGTTTCCGAGGACGCGATCGCGGCAGGCTCCAGTCTCGGGTCGGGGCGCGCGCCGGGAGGTCTCTGCGGGGCGCTCTACGCGGTGAAACTCCTTGCCGGCGGGGATGGGCTTTCCCGCATCGTTGAGGAGCGTTTCGTCGAAAGGGCAGGCGCCGCGGATTGCCGCACTATCAGAAAGCTCAAACGACTCTCCTGCCGTCAATGCGTCGAGGCTGCCGCTGAAATCCTCGAAGCGTCCCTGTCCTGCCAGAAGGCCTGAGAATTAAAGGCACACGCATTATCCTTTTTTTGTGCGAATCCTCTTGCGAAGATATGCCCTCCAGAATTCGGGCGTGAAGAACGATACATTGTAGTAAAACTTCTGGATGTCGTTTTTAGGCCTGTCAAGCAGCGATATCATCGTGTCGAATATTTCGGCCGTGTTGTCGGGTTTCAGCATGTCCCCGTGAGCGAGAAGGATCGTGGCGATATCGAGCTCCTTGAGCCGCGTGAGGGACTGCCGCATCCTGCCGTTGAAGAATACCGGTATCGGGAGGTTGAACTTTCCTCCCACGTTGAGTATGCAGTCGGCGGCGTAAAGCGTCCTGGTCTTCTGATGATACAGCACGATGTCGTGGAGCGTGTGGCCGGGGACGTGCAACGCTTTCCAGTCCTCAAAAAAGGGGAGCGCCTGACCGTCGGTGAGCCTGTAGTCGGGGCGCAGTTTCCGGCGGTAGATGATGTTCTGTTTCGGCTCTTTTCTCTGCTTCGCGACCATCTGCGCCATATAGCAGTCGATCCGGTGCTGGATGATGCCGGTGAGCCCGCGATACCACTGGTCTATGTCCCCATGGGCGGCGACCGGAATGCCGTATCGCTCGCGCATCAGGTACGCGCCGCCACCGTGATCGGGGTGCATGTGCGACACCACGACCAGTTTGATATCCGACATCGTTCGTCCGAGCTTTCCGGTTACGAGTTTTTCTATCCTTTCAATGTCGCTTGCCGCGCCGCTGTCGAGAAGCAGGAGGCCGTCTTTATATTCGGCGAGATACAGATTGCAGATGTATCCGTCTATCCTGTGCAATGTGAACGTTTTCTTCTTCACGCCGTTATCCGTCCAGAAAGAGCTGTTCCCGAATGTCATTCGATGGTGGAAATGCTATTCACATAACATTGTTATGTCAACAGATAATTCGGTATTCCGGTAAAGTTTGACCGTTTTTTTGTCCGAAGAAAGGTGAACGAGTGTATAAAATGTTTATTAAATAATAAACATTTTATACGATTTTCATTTATTTTTATACTGCGCTTTTCCGGCAGGGAAATCATCATCGATTGTGTAAATGCCATATGGCCATGATCGAAAATTTCAAACCCGGTTCCATTTATACTTGATAAATGGTTTTTTTTTATGCATTTTAATCGTAGTTTTGCCGCGACGAGGCGGGTAGTGTGCAATGGACTATCGGCATTTACGGTACTCGCACGATGTGTTTCGCGGATAAAAGGCGCTGAGATAAAGGAATATCTTTGAAACATGAGCAAGGCCCTGTTTACAACATTGTTGCTGCTTTCAGTTATTCTTTCAGGCTTTTCCTGCTATCTTTTTGCCGGACCGGTTTCTCTTGCCGATCTGCAGAAACGGGCGCTTGCTGAAAATCCGCGGCTCAAAGCGATGAGCGATGAGGCTGAAATGATGAAGCGGCGCGTTCCCCCGAGCGCCTCGCTCGACGATCCGAAAGTAAAGCTCGCCCTGAACAACGTGCCGACCGACAGCTTTTCGCTCACGCGCGAGGATATGACCTCAAAAGAGATCGGCCTTTCGCAGATGATCCCGCTCGGCGGAAAGCTGGGATCGAAAGAACGCATTGCCGTTCGCGAGTACGAGCGCAGCCGCGAACGACTGCGCAAAGAGCGGATAGAGCTCCTTCATATGCTGCGCATGAGCGCCTACGAGATCGAATACGTCCGCTCGTCCGAGAGGATACTCGGCGATATCAAAAAGCAGCTCAAGCTCCTCATTGAAAGCGAGATCGCGGCGAGCAAGACCGGCACCGGCAGCCTTTCCGGCGTGATCAAGATCAATATCGAATACACGATGATCGACGAAGAGCTGATCTCGCTTCGCCAGCAGGCGCAGGACGCTTCGCAGAAGATCAACTATCTCGCGGGCGGCGCGATTGATCCCGACGAGATACAGTCCTCGAGCGTCGAATTTTCGACGATGAGCGTCGAGGAAGCGCGAAAAACCATCGCCGCCGCCAATCCCGACCTGAGGATCAGGCTTATCGAGAAGGAGATCGCGCGCGAGGAGCTCTCCCTGAAAAAGAGAGAGTATGTTCCTGACGTGGAGCTCGGCGTATCCTACATGCAGCGCGACGCCGGGCCGATGGGCTCGCGCTCCGATATGGTGACGGGCATGGTGACCTTCAATGTTCCCGCCTGGTTCTGGAAACGCAACATGCCGATGGTCGAGGAGATGGAAAAGAAGGGCTCCTCGGCGGAGTATCTCGTCAAGGACACCGGGAACGGGCTCGACGCGCGCGCGGGGATGCTTGTCGCGCAGATGAATAAATGGCGCGACCTTCACGCGCTCTATCGTGACAGGCTTATCCCCCAGACGGAGCTCGCCCTTGAGACCGACCTCGCGCGCTACCGGACCGGCACGGTGAACTTCATGTCGGTGATCGATACGGTGCGTATGCTCCTGCGCTACAGAAAGGAACTCGCGATGGCAAAAAAGGAATACGCGGGCGCGGTGTCGGAACTCAATGCCCTGATGGGACGGGAGGTGGTGCCGTGAAACGGAGGAATCGAATCATCGTCTGGCTGCTCGTCGCCGCGATCGCGGTGGCCGGCGTCTACGCGTTCATGCATCGCGGGCACGACCATCCCGAAGGTCCAGTGCTTTACACCTGCCCGATGCATCCCCAGATCGTCCAGGACCGCCCCGGCGACTGCCCGATCTGCGGCATGCGCCTTGTCCCGATGAAGAAGGAGGAGAAAGCGCCCGAAAAAAAAGCCACGCGAACGATGTACCGCTCGACGATGAACCCGAACGAGGTGAGCGATCATCCGGGCAAGGACTCAATGGGGATGGAGATGGTCCCCTTTGAGATGAGTGATGAAAAGAGCGCACAGACGCCGCAGGGACTTTCTCCCGTCACCGTGTCGCGCGAAAAGCGCGAGATGCTCGGGATATCGTTCGAAACAGTAGCGAAGCGCAGCCTCTCGCGCGAGATACGGACCACGGCGCGCATTGTGCCCGACGAGACGCGGCTTTTTAAAGTGACGACCAAGGTGGGGGGGTGGATAGAGAAACTCTTCGTCAATCAGACCGGGCAGTTTGTCCGGAAAGGCAATCCCCTCCTTTCGATCTACAGCCCCGAGCTTGTATCCGCCGAACAGGAATATCTCTCCGCCGTGAAGGCGCGCGCGAAGATCGCCGGTACGTCGGATTCGGGGATCACCGAGAGCCTCGCCGAGTTCGAGCGCGCCGCGAAGGAGCGGTTGCTTCTCTACGATCTCACTGAAGGCCAGATCGAGCGGATAAAAACTTCCGGCAAGCCGGAGCGCGCCGTCACCCTCTACTCGCCTGCGACCGGCTACGTGACCGAGAAGACCGCGCTTGCCGGACAGAGGATCATGGCCAACGACGCGCTCATGGTGATCGTCGACCTTTCGCGCGTCTGGGGCGAGGCCGATATCTACGAATCAGATCTTCCGTACGTGCGCGCGGGAATGCCGGTCGAAGTGACGCTGTCGTACTGGCCGGGAAAACTTTTCAGGGGCCGGATCACCTTCCTGAACCCGTTCCTGAGCGCCGAAACGCGCACCCTGAAGGCGCGCATCGAGATCCCCAATCCTGACCTCATCCTGAAGCCCCAGATGTTCGGCGACGCGCGGCTTTCCTATTCGATCGGCACGCGTATCGCCGTACCGGAAAGCGCCGTGATGCGAAGCGGCGTGCGCGACTACGTGTTCGTCGAAGGAAAGGAGGAAGCGATCGTCCCGCGCGAGGTGAAGGTCGGGCTTCGAAGCGGTGACGGCTACTACGAGATCGCCTCGGGGCTTTCGGCCGGAGAGCGCGTGGTGAAGTCGGCAAATTTCCTCGTCGATTCCGAATCCTCGCTCAAGGCCGCCTTCGAGGCGGCAGCCGGCGGGCACAAGCACTGAGCCTGCCATGATAAAAAAAATAATATCCTTCTCGGCGCATAACCGGATGCTCGTCATCATGCTCGTGGCGGCCTGCGTCGGTTACGCGGTCTACTGCCTGAAAAACATTCCGCTCGACGCGATCCCCGATCTTTCCGACACGCAGGTGATCGTCTACAGCCGCTGGGACCGCAGCCCCGACCTCATCGAAGACCAGGTGACCTATCCGATCATCACCGCGCTCCTGGGCGCGCCGAACGTGAAGGCGATCCGCGGCTACAGCGACTTCGGCTTCTCCTATGTCTACGTGATCTTCCGCGACGGCACCGACATCTACTGGGCGCGCAGCCGCGTCAACGAGTACCTCTCGAAAATCCAGGGAGCGCTCCCGGCGGGCGTGCGAACCGAGATCGGTCCCGACGCTACCGGCGTGGGGTGGGTGTATCAGTACGCGATCGTCGACAAATCCGGCGCGCGCGATCTGGCGAGCCTCCGCTCCTTTCAGGACTGGAACCTGAAGTACGCGCTCCAGAGCGTTCCGGGCGTTGCCGAGGTCGCGACGGTCGGCGGCTTTGAGAAGCAGTACCAGGTCACGGTCGATCCGAACCGGCTGCAGTCGTACGGCATTTCGATCAACGATGTCATCGAGGCGGTGAAGAAAAACAACAGCGCCTCAGGCGGGCGGCTCATCGAGTGGTCGGGACGCGAGTATATGGTCAGGGCGGGGGGATACGTGAAGTCGGTCGACGACCTGCGAAAGTCCGTGGTGAAGGCGAGCGGCGGAACTCCGGTGCTCCTCGAAAACGTCGCCACGGTGACGCTCGGGCCGCAGATACGGCGCGGGCTCGCGGAGCTCGACGGAAAGGGCGATGTCACGGGCGGGATCGTGGTCATGCGCCACGGCGAGAACGCGCTGAACGTCATTGATCGGGTGAAGGCAAAGATCGCCGAGCTGCGCCCGTCGCTTCCTCCCGGCGTGGAGATCGTGCCGGTCTACGACCGCTCCGAGCTCATCGAGCGCTCTATCGACAACCTGAAAGAAGAGCTCATCATGGAAATGATCGTGGTAAGCTTCGTGATCCTCTTCTTTCTCTGGCATTTTCCCTCGGCGCTCGTGCCGATCATCACGATCCCGGTCTCGGTGCTGCTCGCGTTCATCCCTATGTATTTCTTCGGAATCTCGTCAAACATCATGAGCCTCGCGGGGATCGCGATCTCGATCGGGGTGCTCGTCGACGGGGCGATAGTCGAGGTCGAGAACGCCTACAAGAAGATCGAGCTATGGATAGAGGAAGGGCGAAAGGGGGATTTCCACACCGTGCGCCTGGAGGCGCTCATGGAGGTGGGCCCGTCAGTGTTTTTTTCGCTTCTCGTGATCGCCGTTTCGTTCCTCCCGGTCTTCACGCTCGTCGACCAGGAGGGCAGGCTCTTCACGCCGCTTGCGTGGACCAAGACGCTCGCCATCGCGCTCGCATCGCTTCTTGCCGTCACGCTCGATCCGGCGGTGCGGATGCTCTTCACGCGCCTCGATCCGTTCCGCGTCAGGCCCCGCTGGCTCAACACGGCGGCGAACACGCTCTTCGTCGGCACCTACTACCCCGAAGAAAAACACCCGGTGAGCCGCGTCCTCTTCGCGCTCTATGACAGGCCGTGCCGGTGGGTGCTCGATCACCCGAAGCGGACAATCGCCGGCGCGGTCGTCGTAATGCTGCTCTCGGTTCCGGTCTATTTCAAGCTCGGTTCGGAGTTCATGCCGCCGCTCAACGAAGAGACGGTGCTCTACATGCCGACCACGCTGCCCGGTATATCGGTCACCGCGGCGCGCAACCTCCTGCTCCTTCAGGACAGGCTCCTTCGCGCGTTTCCCGAAGTGCTTTCGGTGTTCGGCAAGGCGGGGCGCGCCGAAACCTCCACCGACCCGGCGCCCTTCTCGATGATGGAAACGGTGATTGTGCTCAAACCCCCTTCCCAGTGGCGCGAGAAACCCCGCTGGTACTCGTCATGGGCGCCCGGTTTCCTGAAAGCAATTCTCCGGCGCGTCTGGCCTGACCGCATCTCATACGAGGAGCTCATCGGCCTCATGGACCAGGCGCTGCAGATCCCCGGCGTGAGCAACGCGTGGACGATGCCGATCAAGGGGCGCATCGACATGCTCACCACCGGCGTGCGCACTCCCGTGGGCATCAAGATTTTCGGCTCCGACCTGATGGAGATCCAGCGCATCGGCGGCGAAATCGAGAAGGCCTTGCAGGGAGTCAGGGGCACGCGCAGCGTTTTCGCCGAGCGCGTCGGCGGCGGGTACTACGTCGACTTCACGCCGCGCCGCGGGGCGCTGGCCCGGTACGGACTCACGATCGACGATCTTCAGATGGTGATCATGAGCGCGATCGGGGGGGATACGGTCTCTACCACGATCGAGGGCCGCGAGCGGTACTCGATCAGCGTGCGCTACCCGCGCGACCTTCGCGCCGAAGTCGACCAGCTTGAACGGGTGCTCGTGACCGCGGCAGGCGGTGCGCAGATCCCAATCCGCGAGCTCGCGGATATCTCCCTCTCGTACGGCCCTTCGATGATCCGTGACGAGAACGGCCGCCTCGCCGGATATGTGTACGTCGATATCTCGGACAGGGACGTAGGCACCTACGTCGAGGAGGCGAAGCGGATCGTCGCAAGCCATGTGGCGCTTCCCGTCGGCTACACGCTGAACTGGAGCGGTCAGTACGAGAACATGCAGCGCGTTGAGGAGCGGCTGAAGATCGTGCTCCCGCTCACGATCCTCCTGATATTTCTTCTCCTCTACATGAACACGAAATCGGCGTTCAAGGCCTCGCTCGTGATGCTTGCCGTGCCGTTTTCGCTGGTCGGCGCGGTGTGGCTTCTCTGGCTTCTCGGCTACCACATGTCGATCGCCGTCTGGGTGGGGATGATCGCGCTCATGGGGCTTGACGCCGAGACCGGTGTGTTCATGCTCCTCTTTCTCGATCTTTCTCACGATGAGGCGAAGCGCAAAGGGATGCTTCGAAATCTGACCGACCTGAAGGAAGCGATCGTCCACGGCGCTGTGAAGCGGATCCGGCCGAAGATCATGACGGTGATGGCGGCGGCGATGGGGCTCATGCCGATCATGTGGTCTATGGGGACCGGCGCCGACGTGATGAAGCGCATCGCCGCCCCGATGGTCGGGGGGCTTTTCACTTCATTTATCATGGAGCTGCTTGTCTATCCGGCGATCTATCTCCTCTGGAAAAAGCGGGAATTGCGCTGAGCTTGATATCCCCCGCGGAGAGCCGGTGGGGTGCGTTCCGCTTGCTGTATCCAACAATCAACAGACAATTAAATACTATTGACATATAATAATAACAGGAATATAATATCACTTTAATTATTATCATAAACGTCAATTAAGAGCTATAATATTTTATGTGTAATTTTCGGATAATATTCTTTTCCGTATTTTTACTCTATGCACCGGTCCAGTATGGCGCCATTTGATAAAATAACGAAACTCCAGTCCATAATCGACACCATCGACGGCTTCATCTATCTCTGTTCGCAGGACTACAGGATAGAGTTCATGAACGAGAGGCTCATCAGAAGGACCGGATACGACGGGACCGGTGAATTCTGCTACAGGGTGCTCCACGACAGGGACGAGGTCTGTCCCTGGTGCGTCAATGAAAGGGTGCGTGCCGGAGAAACGGTACGGTGGGAGATACAGAGCCCGAAGGACGGGCGCTGGTATTATAGTGTCAACGCGCCGCTGCGCAATGAGGACGGGACCGTTTCGAAACTGTCGGTCATTATGGACATCACCGAAAACAAAGCCCTACATGAGGAGCTGATCGTCGAACGGGAAAGATATCGGGCGATCGTTGAAAGCCAGACAGATCTTATCTGCAGATTCGATTCGGCAAAGCGCATCAGCTTTGTGAACAGCGCCCTTGCAAGATTTTACAGCGCCGGTAAAGAGGAGTTTGTCGGGAAAAGCTTTCTTTCTCTGGTTGCCGGTGAGGACCAGGATCTCGTCAACAGGCACCTCCAGTCGCTCAATTCTGAAAAATTCCTTACCATGTTCGACAGCGGTTACCATGCGCCGAACGGAAATATCTACTGGCAGCAATGGAGCGTGAGGGCACTGTTTGACGATAGCGGGAGTTTCATAGAGTTTCAGGCTGTCGGGCGGGATATCACAAAAATCAAAAACAGGGAATTCGATTTCAATGATGCCAGAAAGAGGCTTGAAAAGCAGGTGAGCGAGCGGACCGGAAGCCTCTCGAAAACCATCGAATGGCTTAATGAAAGCATCATTGCCTCGAATAATGCACGCGAAAAGCTTTCGATACTTGAAAACGCGCTTGACCTGACCGGCGATATAGTCATGATTACCGATCCGATGGGGATAATAGAATATGTCAATGCCCGTTTCACTGAAGCGACCGGCTATGAGGCGAACGAGGTGATCGGGACCAGCGCGATAATCTACGGCAATCAGAAGGAACCGGACGGTGTGCTCATGTGGGAATCGATAAAAAAGATGGGAAGCTGGAAGGGCACATTCCTGAACAACAGAAAAGACGGGAGTACATTCAGGGAAGATGCTTCCATTTCGGCAATCGTCATTCCCGGTAGCGAGCGGGCATCCGTGCATTACATAAAAATCGCCAGGATCATCGACGATGACAGGTAACCATAAGCGTGCCGTATTCCTCGACCGCGACGGCACGATCAACGAGGACGTGGGAGACCTGTATCTCCCCGAACGCCTGCGCTTTATCCCCGGAGCGATCGAAGCGCTCCGCCTGCTGCGGGAAAATTTTCTCCTTTTCATCATTACCAATCAGTCCGGCATTGGTAACGGGAATTTTACCGAGGAGCAGTACCGGGGGTTCAGCCGGTATTTCACCGGGCTTCTCGAGCGCGAAAATGTAGTCTTCAGCGGAGTGTATCACTGTCCGCACACGAACGCGGACAGTTGCCAGTGTAAAAAGCCGTCAACCTATTTCATGGATCGCGCGGCGGAGGAGTACACGATCGATATCGCATCCTCATATGTTATCGGCGATCATCCGCACGACGTGGAGATGGGCAGGCGCGCGGGCGCAGGAACTGTGTATCTGCTGACAGGGCACGGGCAGAAGCATTTCCGCGAGCTCGCGTTTTCCCCGGATTATACCGCCACCGACATTCTCGATGCCGCGCGCTGGATAATAAAAAAAGATTTGTAAGATATGTGGAATTTTTTCTGCTGGAGGGAATAATGCCCGGCAGGCGCATAGGATATCCGTCCGGCTTGAGTTTCAGCGTGATCGGGTATCAGATGCACGGGAAATAAAATATCCCACTGCTCCAGACTCCGTTTTTAAAGTGGTTGATGTACAAGGAAAACCTGGCGCGCACCGAACCTGACAATTTCGGAGGACGGATAGAAGCGGCATGATCTCATAAGGAGGCATGGCAGTGGAAGTTAAATCGCACTACGAATCGCATCTCGCGAAGCATTACTCCTGGATCTTCGGTGGATTCGAAAAGATGGCCGCCGACAACATGCGTTTTTTCGAGTCAAACGGCATTACGCCGCGCTCTAACGGCGTCGCGCTCGATCTGGGGGCCGGTTCCGGATTTCAGTCGGTGCCGCTCGCGAAGCTCGGATTTAACGTGACCGCCGTCGATTTCAGCCCGGCTTTGCTCTCCGAGCTGCGGAAAAACGGGCAGGGGCTTCCGATCGATATAGTCGAAGGAGATATGCTCGACTTTGCTTCCTTCGGTTCGATCGCTCCCGAGCTTGTCGTGTGTATGGGCGATACGTTGACGCACCTTGAAAGCGCGGAACGCGCGGGAGATCTGATCCGGGGCGCGTTCCGGATACTGCTGCCGGGCGGCAGGATCGTGCTCTCCTTCCGCGATTACACGCAAGAGCTCGAAGGCTCTGACCGGTTCATACCGGTGCGAAGCGACGGGGACCGCATATTTATCTGTTTCCTCGAATATTGCCATGATCGCGTCATCGTGTATGATATCGTGTACGAGAAGGGCGAAAACGGCTGGGAGCAGAAAGTAAGCTCGTATCCGAAAATTGTGCTTCCCCCTTCCGCGGTTGAAGGGATGCTTGTGTCCGCCGGTTTCAGGATCGTTAATTCCTCGGTCGAGCGGGGAATGATTTCACTGATAGCGGCCAGGCCGGAATAGGGTAATCTGTTTGACCGCTGTTGGTGGCGGGGGGATGCTGACTCCGGTATGATCGTATCCACCGCGATGCTTAAACTCTTGTGATAACGGAAATCCTGATGGCAAAAATCCTCTGGAAACCGGGCACCATGCTCTATCCCGTGCCGGCGGTACTGGTGACGTCCCGCGGCGGCGAAAAGGAAAACGTCCTTACCGTCTCGTGGGCGGGCACGGTCTGCACCGATCCTCCGATGCTTTCCATTTCGCTTCGTCCGGAGCGCTACTCCTATCCGCTGATCCGTGAATCAGGGGAGTTCGTCGTGAACATTCCCACGGCCCGTATCATGCGGGCGGTGGACTTCTGCGGTGTGCGATCGGGCCGCGATGTCGACAAGTTTGAAGCGACCGGCCTTACAAGAGAGAAGGCATCCATCGTGTCCGCCCCCCTCATCGCGGAATGCCCCGTGTCGATTGAATGCAGGGTGAAAGATGTTATCCCCCTCGGGAGCCATGATCTCTTTCTCGCGGAAGTGGTCGCGGTGCACGCCGAACATTCTCTCATGGACGCAAAAGGAAAATTCCACCTTGAGAAGGCCGACCTGCTCTGCTACAACCACGGCCACTACTGCACCGCCTCGCGGCCGGCGGGAAAATTCGGGTTTTCCGTTGAGAGGAAAAAGAAGAGAAAAAAGCAGCCACTGCGCGCCGAGCGCAGAGATGGCCGTAAAAATAAAAACGATACCTGACGGTATCGTTTTTTCAGAAGGCCGGTAGCCACGGCCGGAGGAGCGACTTCTTCCGGCCGTGGCGAATGGTGATTTAATATACGGTGTAGCTCGTTGTCTTTCTCGCTCTGGCGTCTTCGAAGACCTCTTTGCTTGTGGTCTTTCTGACGTAAACGGCGCCCGTCTTGACGTCCATGAGTATCTTTCGTGTGAACGAATCGCCGACGTCGATCTTGCTGATCGGAATGTCCTCCATTTCCAGAATGACTTTGGCGAGACGTATGTTGTCAAGCGGGACCGCGTGGACGGCTTTTTCATTCTTGAACTCGATTACGCTTCCACCGCCGAATACTTTCGCAATGAGATTTTTCCTTTCAGCGCCTTTCTTGATCATTTCATTGAGGAGCTTTTCGATCGCGATCACGCCGTACTGTGCGCTGCGCTCCTGGAATATGTCGACCTTTGATATCCTTCCGGGAAGCATGAAGTGGTTCATTCCGGATATCTGATTGATCGGATCGTAGAGGCATACGGCCACACACGAGCCGAGAAGCGTTTCAATGAATTCATCGCTCGAAGAAACATAAAACTCTCCGGCGTTTATTATTTTTATTGCTTTTCCGTATTTCATTGTGTTGAGTTTGTACATTGTTTTACTCCTTTTCTCCCGATTGCCGCTTTTCTCATCCCGTGCGGCCCGTCATAACCTGTTCCGATTTATAATATAGCGTTATTTAATTTTCCTACAACAGGCCTGAAACTGATTGTTTTCTAAGGGAAACCCTGATGGCGGTTAGTAAAAAATCTTAAAATTATAGTTGCGTGTTTGATTGTTATTAAATAATTAACATAAATTATTATATTGTGGGTTTAATGCCGCCTGATCGTGTATGGCGCCGAACTGTTTCAAGGAGGCAAATGTGTACAAAATATTGCTGATTGTCGTTGTCGTGGCGGTTCTGGTTTTTCTTCTGAGCTGTTCAGGCAGGCGTCCCCCGATGCCTGGCGTTCACGAAGGCGGTCTTCGCGCGTGTCCGGGCACTCCCAACTGCGTCTCGTCCCGGAGCGCGGATGCGTCGCATTATGTTGAGCCGCTCCTGTACGAAGGAAGATGGGAGGACGCGCATGACCGGCTTGTGAATACGGTGCGGCTGATGAAAAGATCGAAGATCATCACCGATAATCGCGACTATATCCACGCCGAATTCACTTCCCTGATATTCCGCTTCGTGGATGATGTCGAATTTCTGGTCGACAGAACGAAGAACTGTATCCACATAAGGTCCGCTTCACGCCTGGGACGCTATGATTTTGGAGTCAACCGCTCCAGGGTTGAGGAAATCCGCCGGCGCTTCAGTGAGGCGGACGTAAAATAGGCCTCATGCGGCGGCCGCGGCGGGAATAAAATCGGCCGCCGGGAAAAAGGTTGTTTACACGGGAGGAATATATCTCCATCATTCGTTCCTGTCACCCCCTGGCGTGCGGTTTTTGCGGCCGCCCGCAGGGAGTTCCATATCCGGCAGGAAGAGTGCGCGCGTGAACGATAAGTTCCGTCTCAGACTGTATCTATCCATCCTCATACTCGCCATGATCACCGGTGTGACCGGGTTCATGCTCGTCGAAGGGTCATCGCTGATCGACGCCGTCTACTTCACCGTTGTCACTATAGCGACAGTCGGATACGGCGATGTCCACCCTGTAACCACCCCGGGGAAGATCATAGCAATGCTGCTCATTGTTACCGGCGTGGGAGCGTTTGTCGGGCTTGTCGCCAACGGAATGGAGGTCATGCTCGACAACAGGGAGAAGCGGTCGCGCATGGAGAAGCTCAACATGGTGATCGGCCTTTTCTACAGCGAAGCGGGACGCCGCCTGCTCTCGATGTTCTCAAGGTGCGACAATAATATAGTGAATATAAAAAAAGACTTCGCGGTGCACGCGGCATGGGGCGAAAAAGACTTTTCGGCCGCGGGAAGGAAAATCGGGCCCGATTATCTCCGGTTCGATATCTCCCGCGCGGACCTCGCGGAGCTGCGTGATTTCCTGAACGCGAAGAGCGAATTTTTTCTGAGGCTGATGGAGAACCCGACGCTGCTCGAGCACGAGGAATTCACCGAGATGCTCATGGCCGGCTTCCACCTGCAGGAAGAGCTTGCAAGCAGGGCCGATCTCGCCGCGCAGCCCCATGCGGACCGCGAGCATATCGCCGGCGACATAAACCGGTTCTATCTTCTGCTCGCGCGCGAATGGCTCGTCTACATGCGCTATCTCAAGACAAGCTATCCGTACCTGTTTTCGCTTGCCGCCAGGCTCAATCCGTTTGACCGCGACGCTTCGGCGGTAATTAAGGACTGAATGATATTCAAGGGCGTAAAAAGGGATCGCCTGTTTAATCATGTGCGGAGGTAAAGAATGTATTCAATTCTTCATGTCGACAACAGCGGCTTTTTCAAAAAGATACTGAAAGAGGCGTTCACGGCGAAAGGGTGTAATTATATCCCGGTAAGTACGGTGGATGGCGCTTTCGAAGTGCTCGGGAGGGATAAGGTAGACCTGATTATAACGGCGATTGAACTTGAAAACGGAAATGGCGAGGATCTGCTGCGGCGGATAAATGCCAGTGATTTTGATTCTGTACCGGTGGTGGTGATATCATCATATGATACTATAGAGATACGGGAGAAGATGTTTCTGCTCGGCGCCATTGACTTCATCCCCAAGGATATCTCTTATGACAGATTGCTTATGTATGTGGATAAGCTCACCCGGCAGGACGTGATAGAGTACCGCCTTAAAGAGATGAAAATCGCCGTACTTGATGACAGTATTACCGCGCTCAATCTCATTAAAAATATACTTACGCTCAATGGCATACAGTTGGTGGATTATTTCAGCAGTACGGAAGATTTTCTAAAAAGCGACAGGGAATATGATATTTACATTCTCGATGTTATCCTGCCGAAGTATTCCGGCGAGCACCTCGTTTACGAAATCCGAAGGAAATATCCGCAGGCCGTAATCATCGCCGTCTCCGCGATAGAGCATTACAAGACGATCGCCAATATCTTTCTCTCGGGTGCGGACGACTATATCATGAAACCGTTCAACGCGGGCATTTTTATGGCGCGCATCAAGGCGAACGTGCGCACCTTTCTGCTCATGCGGGAGCTTGAGGACAAAAACAGGGAGCTCGCGGGCATGGTGGTGCGGGACGGGCTCACGAAGATATACAACCACCGCTACATCTTCGAGCGTCTTGAAACGGAGATCCATGAAGCGCAGCGTTACGGCAAGCGCCTTTCGGTTATCATGTTCGATATAGACAATTTCAAGACGATCAACGACAGTTTCGGCCACCAGACAGGAGACAGCGTGCTTGTCGACGTGGCATCGGCGCTTCTTGCCAATTTCAGGGATGTGGATATCGTGGGGCGCTACGGGGGAGAGGAGTTTGCCGTGATCCTTCCTGAAACGGACCTCGCCAGCGGGAAGCTTTCCGCGGAGAGGGCCCGCCAGAGCGTGGAAAAGCTCATGTTCGGGATGAAGGGGATCAAAATCACCGTTTCGGGCGGCGTCGCGGAGTATGAGAACGAAGACGCGCTCAGGCTTCTGAGGAAAGCGGATGAGCTGCTGTATGCCGCCAAGCAGAACGGAAAAAACAGGATAGAATAGCAGATCCGATTAAAGGGGGACGATCATGCCGAAAAGAAAATACGCGCTGGAAAAAGGCGGCGAAAAGAAGCTGGAGATCGCGTGGGGAGCGTTCTGGAAGGATACGCGCGTAAACCTTGAAGGACGGGAGCTCGGCGTAATTCCCACACAGGACGCGCTCAGGGCGGGAAGAGAGTTTACGCTTCCCGATGGATCACTGCTTACGGTCAGGCTCGGTAAAAACATGATGATGCCGGAACTTCAGGTGCTTAAGAATGGTGAGCCGCTGCCCGGATCTTCATCAGACCCGGCCCAGAAGATCGATATCGCTTTTTATATAATCCTCTTTTTCGCGGCGGTCAACGTGCTGCTGGGACTGGCCACGGAGATGTTTAAAATTTCGGGATTCCTCGCGATGGGCATCGGTTATGGAACGGTCGTCTTCGGTCTTGTGTATCTGGTGCTGGCGATATTTATAAAGAAGCGATCGATGGTTGCCCTCGCGCTCGCCGTCGGGCTTTTTGTCCTGGACACGGTTCTCACGCTCGTGCTGCCGATACAGGGCGGGGCAAAACCTCCCACCGCCGGGATCGTGCTCCGTATTTTCCTCATGATACCGCTCTTCCAGGCGTTTCCCGCGATGCGAGCGCTGCGCAGAAAGGATTCGTGATCGGAGGAGGGCGCCGCGCGCATCAGCCGGCGATTTCTTCTGACGTGCCAAGTATGCTGTCGATCACGTGCTGTTTTGCGAAATGCCCCCCGGTGATATAATGCATGGGTCCTTCGCTTCCGAGGAGGGCCTTTCGTATTCCGGCTGGGCTTTCCCCTTTGCCTCTCAGTGAACGCGCCCTCAGCGCGAGCTCTTCCATCCGGTCGATTTTTTTCCTGAGCGCGGCCGCTCCATTTTCCACGCGGCCGAGAAGTCCGCAGAAGATTGTCGATACCGGCAGCGACGCGACAGTTTTGAGCGATGCGAGGATGGAGTTGAAATCCTCGTCTGAGCGGTAATATTTGATCCCGCTTCCGCAGAAAAGATCGCCGGTGAAAAGCCAGCCCTGTGTCGGTTCGTGGATACAGATGTGGCTTTCCGCATGGCCGGGCGTGTGAATGATCCTGAAAGTGTGCTTTTCGGAGCGGATGATCGCGCCTGTATCCGACGCGGCGGACGGTTCAGGTAATCCCCAGACCACGCGTTGGTACGCCTTGAGCCGGATAAGGCGCGGATCGGCGAGGAACGGAATGGCGGCGACGTGGGCGAGGACCGGCGATCCGTGGATGCGCGCGATTGCCGCGTTGTTGCCGATATGGTCCTCGTGATGATGAGTGTTCACGATGCGTGAGATTTTCGCCCCGCCGAGCGCCGCAAGCAGTTCCTTTCGCGCGAACAGCGTCCCGGTATCGATCATGAGGCCGTCGACCAGAAAGCAGTGTGCGAAGTAGGGGACCACCGGACCGATGCTCCTGCCCATGCGGAAGACCGTTATCCCTCCTGACCGGGTCACCTCGAGCATATCATCGCGCCTCCCGTGTATTTTTCCTGACAAGCTTTAAAAAATCCTCGAGCCACGCAAGGCGTGTCTCCTGGGTCTTTATTCCGTATTCGAGAATGCTGACGTGGAGCGGATCGACGCCGCGCCGGGTCATGTCGGCGTGCGCGGCTTTCAGGTCTGATATGGTTTCGCTGACCGTCCTCATCTGCGTCCTGATTTTTTCCGCGGCGCGCGGCCCGTCGAGGTGGCGGATAAAATTGCATCTTATAAAGAAAACGTCGCTGCGAAAAAATTCATATCTGAACGAGCGCTCTTCTCCTTCGCCGCTTTCAAGCCATTTGAGGAACTCTTTCTTTCCCTGCGCGGTTATCGAATAGACGTGGCGGTCCGGCCGGCCGCCGAAACGCTCGATTTTCTTTCTGATCAGGCCATCGTGTTCGAGCTTTTTCAGGGTCGGATATATCTGGTTGTCGTTGACGCCGAATTCGCTGAATACCCTCCTGAACGCTTCCGTCTTCAGAAGGTAGCCGTGCAGGGGGCGTTCCATGAGGCTCCCCAGTATCATGTATCGTATGGACATGGTATTAGCTCTTATTATAATAACTATAATATATATTAGTATTAATATATGCAATCGTAATTTAAAAAAAACCGCACGGGGCCGGTTCCGTTCTCATTTTGGCGGAAGGGATGTGGCGCACGGATGTTATGAGTGTGCCGTTGCCGGGAGATTGTTAGTGCGCAAAAATAAATTGACATCCTCTTGTAAATACCATATTATAACTGGTGTAGTTAAGAAGTGTACTATTATCAGTAAAGGAGCAGGTCTATGGAATTCTCTGTCGGTTCAATAATCAGCGGCGCATTTCAGAGAGGGCTGAAATACGTCGTGCCGGTTTTCGTTAACGCGGTACTGTGGCTTGTGACCTTCTGGATACCGTACCTCAACGTGGGGACCACGATCGGCCTGACCATCGGCGTCGTCACGAAAATGTCGCGAGACGAAGAGGTTTCTATGACGGAAGTGTTCAAGCCGGAATACCGCAAGAACATGGGTGAATATTTTCTGGTCGTAGGATTCATGATCGCGGGGATCATGGCGGGAATGATGTTCATGTATTTCCCGGGCATCGTCATCAGCGTTGCGTGGATGCTCGCGCCTCTGCTTGTAATTGACAGGAACATGACCCCGATTGACGCGATCAAGAAAAGCAACGAACTAACCTACGGCAAAAAGTGGACGATATTCGGCGCGATGCTTGTTCTTTATATCGCCGGATATATTGCGCTCTTTATCGTCGCCTTTATTTTCGGCAAGATACCGGTTATCGGTGGTTTTCTTACATTTATCTGGATCATTGCAGGCATGGCGGCACTGATGTCGATCCTCATGGCCGGAGCTTCGGTTATTTACGGGGAGCTGGTAAAATCGGCCTGAACGGACGGCTTGCCCCGCGCTCCTGATCGGTCGCGTGCAGTTCAGGCGGGTACGTGGCTCAAGCTGCTGTTTGATAGCGGGAAAAAAAAGAGGAGTCTTTATCAAGGCTCCTCTTGTGTTTTGTTTTCCGCGTATACGCGTTTTTTGGTGTTTCGCGTTTGGGCGGTTTGGTGACAAGACGCATTCCGATTCGGATGCGTTTCAGCGTTTCCTTTTTTGTGTCCTTCTTCATGTTGCATCTCCTTGCATGGAATATCCCAAAGATAGCATCCGTAAAAAATTTGTCAAGGGCAGCGTTTTCTTTTTATGCGGGTACGGCAAAAACCGTATTAAGGGTAGGACGATAATAACTCACTTCAATAAAGGAGAGGCACCATGCATAACTATACCGCGGCCACAGTTGAAGGATTCGTGGCGAACGATCCGACGCTGAAGGAAACGAAGACGGGAAAATCAGTATGCACCTTCGCCGTGGCGATCAATCACTATTCAGAGCCTGACGGCCCCCCGCGCGTTTCGTATATCGATGTGGAGACATGGCAGAAGCTTGCGGATCACTGCGCCAAAACGGTGATGAAGGGGAAGCGGGTAATGGTGATGGGCAATATCCGCCAGGACCGGTGGGAAGGAAAAGACGGCAGGACTAAATCAAAAATCATACTCATCGGTAAAGAAATACGGTTTCTCGATTCGACGAAATCGCTGCGGGCAGAACAGGGGAATTGATTCACAGAAAGGCCCTGCCGCTTTCTCCGGATGAGCGGATTGCGGCGGGGCCGTTTCTTTAATTTCGATTATTGTATGATCAACCCAGGCTTTCGTATACCCGTTGCAGAAGCGCCGGGTTGTCGGTCACGATCCCGTCAACGCCGTCTTCGATCAGGCGGCGCATGTCTTCCTCTTTGTTTACCGTCCATATGTGAACGCGAAGGCCGTTTTCATGGATCTGACGGATAAAATTCGCCGTTGCGATCCGTGATGTTCCTATAAATTCAGGTATCTGAAGTGCATCGGTAGCAAAATGTTTCTTCATGAAAAGGAATCCCGTTTTGAAGAGGGCAAAGAGCCCGATCACCTCCCAGAGGCCTGACGAGGTGGCCATTTCCGGTATTGATGTGCGCACTCTTCTGATGTTGGTGCGGTAATTCGACGCGGTGAGCACCCGGCGTCCGGCGTTGTGCCGCCTTATGGTTTCACAGTAGGCGACGACCTGGCGCGGATTCTTATCCTTCAGGTCGATATTAAAACGCTGATCGGGAAACTCCTCGAGAAGCTCGTCGAGGGAGAGCATCGTCAGGCCCTTTCCCCGGAAGGGAAAGGTGGTGCCGTCGGGCGTAAAACTGTATCCTGCATCGAACTGTTTCAACTCATCGAGCGTGAAATCGGTTATGCGCCCTTTCCCGTCGGTAAGCCGCTCCAGGATGTCGTCATGAAACATGACAAATTTGCCGTCTTTCGTGAAGTGCGTGTCGGTTTCGATCACGTCCGCTTTTATCTCGACCGCTTTCCTGAAGGCCGGCAGCGTGTTCTCGGGGAATTCGCAGGATGCTCCGCGGTGCGCGAAGACCCGGGGCTCGGGGCTGAAAAATTCCTTTCCCATTTTTTATACCTTCGTCAATTTTTTTATTGATTTAAATTTATAATTATACCCATAATTGCGGAGTACCCTGAGCGTGGCGGAAAAAAATGCCGTACGCGAAAAAGGGTGTTTCGTATCGTGTCACTGACAGTTGTGGCATTACCGTTTACAATTTCAATTCTTTTTAAGGATACAGGGGTGGTGCCTGGCGCAGCGGACCGCGCCTCCGATGATCGAACAGGGGAAAACTATATGGCAAAAGCAATGTCGCTTTTAAAGGCGTACCTTTCCGAGTCAATTCCCGCGAACGGTGGATTCATTATTTCCTCTTTCCTTGACCCGGATTCGCCCTATTCGATATATGAAATCACCGCGTACGGCAATGTAAAGGATATCTACAGAACTCCTGAAGGGTTGACCTTTAAAACCGACGGGAACCGGGCCCATATACTGATAGAGCCCGCGACGTACACGAAGAAGCATGTTGAACCGGTGTTCAGGGAGGCCGGAAAATCGGTTCCTTACCGATTTTCAGAGCTTACCATACTGACGGGCAGCCGGCAGGAAAAGATTATGATATCGCAGGCGCCGGTCCAGCTCTACTCTTCGTTTACTATCCTTAATTCGGGGGGGGATGACTTCTCGTATATCTTCTATCCTACGGAAGATGTGTACCTGGCCATAAAGAAATTCGTTGCTGACGTACTTTACAACGATTCGCATCTCATGAAGGTCGATGCGCTTGAAGCCACTAATCATTTTCTCACGACGATTAAAAAGTTCAACGTCTGGGAAGATTAAATGCCATGATGTTCGCATGAACGGCGATACGTCCCGTCATTCCGGCTTTCCCGTCGGGGAAATCGCGTTTCGCCGGCCAATCTTCATGAAAGAGTATAATGAATAACTACACTATGGAACCCGAACACCCTAACGCACCACAAACCACCTTCGGCATCAAAGCAGCTTTCGAAAGATTTATTCAGTGGATCAGGAAAGATAAATCCGAACCGGGAGACCGGGACCTTGAAGACGATCTCTGTACGTTGAAGACATGGGCCGGGCTAGAGCCGAGCAAACAGGAGATGATCAGGGGGATCATCAATCTGTCGCGCCAGAACGTGCGCGAGATCATGATACCCCGTATCGACGTGGTCGCCGTTGACGTCGAGGCGACGCAGAAGGAGCTGATCGACAAGATATACGGCGTGGGGCATTCCCGTATCCCCGTCTACAAAGAGACCATCGATAACATCGTTGGCGTGCTGCACGTCAAGGACCTGCTGAAGTATATTGTCGACAAGCCGCGCAAATTCGTTCTGAAGAAGATACTCCGCAAGCCGTATTTCGTTCCGGAGACGATGCCGCTCGACGACCTTCTGCGCGAGTTCAAAAAGCGCAGCCTGCACATGGCAATCGCGGTTGACGAGTACGGCGGATTCGGCGGAATCGTGACGCTCGAGGACATCCTTGAGGAGATCGTCGGCGACATCAGCGACGAGTTCGATACGCAGGAGCTTCCCGAGCTTGAAAAAATCGGAAGGAACTCCTACGAAGTCGATTCGCGCATGCTGCTTACCGATTTCAGCGAGGAGATGGGCATCGCCCTTCCCACGGACGAGTTTGATACGATCGGCGGGTTCGTCTACGACCTTTTCGGCAAGATCCCCGAAAAGCACGAAACGGCAAAATACAAAAACCTCACCTTCAAGATCAAGGACATCGACGGGACGCGCATCAACCGGCTCGTCATCACCGTCGTCCAGCCCGAAAAACACGGTAAACCTCACGCCTGATGGAGATACAGAGGACGCAGGGGGTCGTGCTCTCCTCATCCCTTTCGGGAGAAGCGGACCGCGTCGCGCGCGTGTTCACGAGAGATTACGGCAAGCGCAGCTTCGTCTTCAAAGGCATCCGCAAGAGCAAAAAGCGCTCGCTTGCCGCCTCAGAGCCCGGCAGCGTCATCGAGCTCGTATACTACTACCATGAAGAGCGAGATTTTTTCATCGTTAACGAGTGCGCGACGCTGAAGACCCATCATTCTATCCGCGACGACCTGGCGAAGATCCTCCACCTCTGCCTTGCCCTGGAGGTGGTTGAGAAGACGACGGGATTCAACGACCCGAACGGGCGGATATACGATCTCCTTGCCGCCGGTATCGACGCGCTCGCGGGTACGCCCCATATCCACCAGTTCACCGCTTTTTTCATTATCCGGCTTCTGAAGATCCACGGGATACTGCCCCAACTCTCCCGGTGCAGGCAGTGCGGATCGGAGGAGTTCACGCGCTTCCGGCTCGAGAGCGCGGACCTCATGCCGGTGTGTGCGCGCTGCCTCGGCGTCAGGGGAGAAGGGGCTGCGCTTCTCGGGCCTGATACGCGCACGTTCATCGAGTCGGCGGTAAAAAGCAGGTTTTCCTCGATCGATCACGCCCGCCATCCCGAAGACCAGATGCGGATGCTCGTCTTCTCGCTCTGCATTTTCATCGAGGGATATTATCATATCGAGCTCAAGTCAAAGCGTTTGGCGCTTTCCGGAGAAGGAATGCGGCAGGAGTGAATTTTCAATTGACAATATCCACGCCCGTTTGAAGAATTCCTTTTTCCACATCAGTGATCAGAATTTGTAAAGGGGAACATATGATCGACCGCTATTCACGAAAAGAGATATCAGGGATATGGGAGCTTGAAAACAAGTTCAGGATATGGCTCGATATCGAGCTTGCCGCCTGCGAGGCGAACGCTGCCGCCGGGCGGATCCCGGCTGAGGATCTTGCCCTCATAAAGGAGAAGGCGAACTTCGACGCGAAGCGCATCGAGGAGATCGAAAGCCAGGTCCACCACGATGTGATCGCCTTCCTGACGTCGGTTGCGGAATTCGTAGGCCCGGCGAGCAGGTATGTCCATTACGGCCTGACTTCGAGCGATATCGTAGATACGGCGCTTTCCGTCCAGATGAAACAGGCGGGCGAGATCATCATCGCCGGGGTAGACCGCGTGATCGAGGCGCTGAGAAAACTGGCGCTGAAATACAAAGACACGCCGTGCATGGGGCGCTCGCACGGCGTTCACGCCGAACCAACCACGTTCGGATTCAAGATGGCGATATATTTCGCCGAATTCCAGCGCAACCGCGAGCGCCTCGTGCGTGCGGTCGATACAATTTCGTACGGCAAGCTTTCCGGCGCGGTCGGCACCTTCAGCAATATCGGACCCGAAGTCGAGGAGTACGTCTGCAAAAAACTCGGACTGAAGGCCGACCCGATATCCACCCAGATCATACAGCGCGACCGCCACGCCGAGTACATGGCGGCGCTCGCGATAACCGCCGGCACGCTTGACAAGCTCGCGACCGAGATCCGGCACCTCCAGCGCACCGAGGTGCGCGAAGTCGAGGAGCCGTTCCAGAAGGGACAGAAGGGTTCCTCCGCGATGCCGCACAAGCGCAACCCGATCCTTGCCGAGCGCGTGTCCGGGCTTTCGCGCGTGATCAAGGCGAACGTGAACGTGGCGCTCGACAACATGACGCTCTGGCACGAGCGCGATATATCCCACTCGTCGGCGGAGCGCGTGGTCGTGCCCGATTCCACCATCGCGCTCGATTACCTGCTGCACCGGATGATCTTCATCCTTGAAAACCTGCTCGTCTATCCCGACGCGATGATGGAGAACATCAACAGGACCGGCGGCCTTTTTTATTCGCAGAGCCTTCTTTTAAAGCTCGTCGAGAAGGGATTCACCCGCGAGGATTCCTACCGGCTGGTTCAGTCGATCGCCATGCGCGTGTGGGCGCGCGAAGGATCGCTTCGTGAGCTTTCCGGCTCTGACCCCGAAATTTTCGCGAAGGTGAGCGCTGCCGAGCTTGATGAGATATTCGATCTCGGGCATTATCTTGAAAACATCGGGCTTGTCTACGAGCGGCTCGGGCTGTAGCGCGCGTGACGGGGGATACCGCGAAGGCGCGAAAACGTTTTCGCGCCTTCGCGGTGAAATCCTATGACTGACCGGATCATTACTGTACATCCTGAAAATTGTATCCGCATCCCCGCTGGTGTGTATCCGATCGGGCTGGACGAGTCTTCCATCAGCGCGCTCGATCCAGCGCTCTTCTCGGGCACCGCGAAGCGTGAGTATCTCACAAACGCCATGCCGCGCCACGAGGTGACGATAGGCGGCACTGCGATCTCGCGAAGGCTCGTGACTCTCAACGAATTTTGCGCTTTCATCGAAGATTCCGGCTACCTGACCGAGGCCGAGGCCGAAGGCTGGGGATGGAGCTGGCTGAACGGAGGATGGATCAAGCGCGAAGGGGTCACCTGGCGCGGGCCGTTCGGCGAAAAGGCGGACGAGCTTTACGCCGTAAACGGTGAGGTCATGCCGGTCCTTCAGGTGAGCTGGAACGACGCCGCGGCCTTCTGCACGTGGCTTTCCGAACAGAGCGGCATGGCGGTGCGGCTTCCCCGTGAGGCCGAATGGGAGGCCTTTGCGGAGAAGCGGGGAGTGAAGCCGCTTGCTGAAATTTCAGCGGCGGGGAGCGGGCCGGTATCCGTCACCCTGCGCGACTATGCCGTTCGCATCCTCGACGGGGTCAGAGCCCTCGCGGGGGAGTGCGATCCCGGTATTGTCTGGGAGTGGTGCGATGACTGGTTCGACGCCTATCCCGGCGGTCCGCCGAACAGGGAGTTCGGCACCACCTACAAGGTGCTCCGCGGCGGTTCCATTCAGAGCCTGCCGCTGCAGAAGGCTCGCGAATACCGGTTCAGGCGCTGCCCGACGGCCCGCAGCCCTTTCTACGGCTTCAGGGTGGCGATATCCCCCCTTGACGCCGGATAACCGTCAAAAGGTCGAAATCTATCCATAATATTAGTTGCCATGCGCGTAATCATATGTTACTATATACCTTACAACAGGGGATTGGAAATCGGGGAATTAAATTACCCTTTGGGCCGATATTGTCGGTATAGAGGGAAATGAAATCATCTGAAGCGAGAGCGGGGGAATAGCCATGAAAAGACGTAGTGACGCGGTCGTATCGACGATGCTGAGAACATTATTCCTGGTTCTGTGTTTTTCGGTTGCCATCGGCGCTTACGGTATGCAGGTGACTTTTTCGGTCGGGGACGTGAAGCTGATTCGCGGCAGTTCAACGATGAACGTCGATGAGCGGACCGCGATCAAATCGGGTGATACCATCACCACCGGCAAGCGGTCGCTGGTGTCGCTGGCGTATAACGACGGCAGCAAGCTCGAGGTTCGCGAGAACAGCCGGATCATCGTGGGGAACGAAAAGGTCGATAACTCCGAGCTCGTATCGGTCGTCAGCGGCGTGGTCAACGGAAAATTCAGGAAGCTCACCAAAGAGGCCGACCGCAAGCTCTATACTCCTACCACCGTTTGTTCGATACGGGGCACCGAGTTCACCATAGGCGTCAGCGACAGCGCCGATTCCCGCGTCAACCTTGAGGAAGGAAAACTCGACGTGCGCAATCCGTACGGCCGGATAGACCTCGCCGAGGGTGAGCGCGCTGATGTCGCCGTCGCGGGAAGGCCCGGCAAGGATTCCGCCGAGGGAACGGTCGAGCAGTGGCAATCGAAGGAGAACGCGAATTTCGAATCCAATCCCGGTCCGCAGAGCGGGCGCTTCCAGGAGTACATGGGGACCTTTTCGACAAACAACACGAAAAATTCGGGAAAGATAAATAATTTCAGCCGCAATGCCTCGCGCGTTTCGAGGGACGAGAAGGCGCTTGAAAGGGCCAACGGCGAGATCGCCGCGATGGAAGGCACGGTCCAGGACGAGCTATTCCTTAACAGGGCCGCAAACGCCTCGCTGAACGGGATCGTCTCGCGTTTTTCGGATACAAAGGGAGACATGTACAACACCTTCGAGCGGATAAAGAAGGATTCCGATAAAATCGCCGACCAGCAGGCGCGCAATTACGCCGCGCTCATGGCCGTGAAAGAGGCGTACCAGAAGGCGTATGAGGCTATAAAGGGCCGGCACCAGAGCGAAGTCGATCGGATGCGCGAAATGCTGAAGTCCCAGAAGGGTGAGCGGAAATAGTAGCGCGGCGAACGGAGCGCGGACGATGATAAAACTATTTCTTGTACAGCACGGGGACGCCGTTCCCGATGAGGTTGACACCACGAGGCCGCTTTCGGAGAGGGGCACCGCGCAGGCGAAGCGTGCCGGGGAGTTCCTGAAGAAACTTCCGGTCTATCCCGACCTCATTCTGCACAGCGGGAAGAAGCGCGCCGAGCAGACCGCCGAGATCATATCCTACGCGCTCGGCGGCGTGAAGATGGAGAAGCGGCCGTTCCTCAATCCGAAGGACGGCCTTGAAGGGATACTTGAGGAGATCGCGCGTCTCAAGGTTTCGGCGATGATCGTGGGCCACATGCCGTTTCTCGGCAGGCTCGCCTCGAAGCTGATCTGCGGGGATGAATCGAAGACGCTCATCGACATCCACAACGCTTCGCCCTTCATTCTCATCCGCGCCGAAGAAGGGTTTCTTCTTGATTCCTACCTGAAAAATGAATATATAAAATAGATAACGTAATTTTCGCGTTACAGCGGAAGGGGGTCGTGTGAAAATCAACAACGTCATCGCCCTCGTCACGGGCGGCGCATCGGGCCTCGGCGAGGCCGTGGTTAAGGATATTGTCAGATCAGGCGGTTCGGCAGCGATCCTCGATATGGCCGAAGAGCGCGGCAGGGCGCTTGCCGGCGAGATGGGCGGGAGCGCGATCTTCGTGAAAACCAATGTTGCCGGCGAAGAGGACGTGCTGCGGGCAATCGAGGCCGCCGTCAGTAAATTCGGATCGATAAACACTGTCGTCAACTGCGCGGGGATCGCGAGCGCGACAAAAACCGTAAGCACGAAGGGCCCGTTCCCGCTCGACCTCTTTGAGCTCACGCTTAAGATCAACCTCACCGGCACCTTCAATGTCATACGGCTCGCCGCCTCGGAGATGGTGAACAACAGCCCGGTCGAGGGCGGGGAGCGCGGCGTCATCATCAACACCGCGTCGATCGCTGCATACGACGGGCAGGTCGGGCAGGCGGCCTACTCGGCGTCCAAGGCCGGTATCGTGGGGATGACCCTTCCCATTGCGCGCGAGCTTGCCCCGTTCGGCATCCGCGTGAACACGATAGCTCCCGGTATTTTCGACACGCCGATGGCGCGCCTCATGCCGGAGCCGGTGCGAAAATCGCTCGAGAACCAGGTGCCGTTCCCGAAGCGCTTCGGCCTTCCGGAGGAATTTGCCGCGCTGGTGGCGCATATCATTGAGAACCAGATGATCAACGGCGAAACCATACGGATCGACGGCGCCATCCGAATGGCGGCGAAGTAGGGGGATATCGACCTGCCGCTTTCCTGTATCCGTTTCGGACAGGTGAGCGCTGTGGAGAGAAATTCAGAAGCACCGGTTTCTTGAAATGCGATGAAATGAAAAAAGCGCGGCATCATTGCCGCGCTTTTCTGTAGACGGATAAAGATACCCGCTATCCTATGAGGCGCTCTTCTTCGGGAATTTGTTCATGATAAGCTTCTGATACGGTTTCGGCGTCGCGAGCAGTATCTCGACAAAGCAGGCCATCCAGCAGCCGGGGCAGTTGAGATACGCCTTCAGGTCGCGCTGGTACCGCTCGCCGGAGAGCATCTCCCTGAGCGACGCTGTTTTGATGTTGCCGAGCGGCTTGCGGCTGCACAGCGAGAGATCGCCGTTCGGGTCGACGAATATTTTGTAGACCTTGAAGATGCCCGTGAGGTAGGGGCAGTATTTATCCATATCCCCCTTCACATAGCGGGGTATATTCAGCAGAAAATCGCGCGACACTGCGACGTGTTTTTTCGTGGCGGCAAGGGCGACGACTTTTTCGAGCTTCTCGCTGTAGTGGAGCACCGGCGTGTTCGGATCGCTGCAGCTCTGGTAGTAGAAGTTGTTCACGGGCGCGAGCGTCTGGGTCCAGCCGTACTTCTCGGAAAGCGCGATGATGTCGGGGACCTGGTCGATGTTCTGGTCGGAGATCACGGTGTGCATGTTGAGCGTAGAGGTCGATTTCATGTCGGCGCGCATGCGCGTCAGGAACTCGATGCTTTTCGTGACACGGTCGGATACGTTCTTCGCGCCGCGCAGTTTATCGGCGGTCGCGCCGAACCCGTCGAACGAGGTTCCGATGCGGATGTTGTTGCGCATCGCAGCCTCGGCAAAACGCGAGATGACCGACTCCTGGGCGTAGAGATTGGAGTTGCAGTTTACGCCGAACGGGAATTTATCCACCGCGTAATCGAAGATAGCCGGCATGTCCTTGACGAGCGACGGCTCTCCGCCGGATATGGTGAGCGAGGCGATCTTAAGCGGCGCAAGTATATCCAAATATTCCTTGAACTGATCAAAGGTGATCGTCTCTCCGGTGCCCTTGCCGACGATGACGGCATTGCACATCGGGCAGTTCTGGTTGCAGAGGTTGGTGACATTCAGGTTCAGGTTGAATACGAGCGGCTTCCGGGAGATATATCGCCCCAGGTATACCGCGCCCGCTTTCGCGATCTTCCCGATCTTCGGGGACTTAAATATTTTCTCCTTCTTCATACTCCACCTCTTTCTTTAGTAATCCCGCGTACAGCAGGATGAGCATCCCGACCGCCGCCCACACGAACGAGCGCAGCCTTCGTATAATGCCGACGGAAAGCCCGATCGCCGGATCGTAGCCGAGAAGCCGCAACGCGAGCGAGTAGGAGCCTTCGCTGGTGCCGAGGTTCGCCGGCATAAAAAAGATAGCGCTCGTGAGGAATAATCCAAAAATATAGACGAAAAGCGCGTGTGACACAGTGATGTGTACACCCAGAAATAGTATTATCAGATAGATTTCAAGGAATCCTGAAACGAGCACGGAAACATAATGCACGATGAGAGAAACGTAAAAGTGCCGCATGTTGTCGCGGCTGCTGAAGATAAAGCCGATCTCCTCGTCGAGCGTGCGGATCTTCTCCCATCGTGATTCGTTCAAAAAACGCGCGGTAAGCTTTGCGGGCATCTTTCCGATGACATACTCAAGGAATCCGTCGCGCTGCTTGATGAGAACCACGAGCATGATCCAGAGAAACCCGAGGAAAAGCGCGAAAGTCGCGATCGTGACATAGACCGGTATTTTCAGGATGAAGAAGCTGATGAAAATTCCGGTCAGGATGAGAAGCGTGTTGGCCACGGTGTGGATCAGCCGGTCGAGCACCACGGAGGCAAGTCCCGTCTTGAGGGGAACGATCTCCCTGATGAAGAGGGCTTTGAGCGGTTCGCCGGCAAGGGCTCCCAGACTGTTGATGGCCGCCGTCGAGTCGCCCGCGATCCGCGCGAGCACGAGCCGGTAAAAGTGGGATGCTTTCAGCGGATTGGTGATGAGGACCTTCCATCCGTAGGTGAGGAACACATGGTTGAAGAAGAATATCCCGACGATTATCCAGAACTTCCAGGCCCAGAATGCCCATCCGAGTTTTCGTATATATTCGATCGTCTCGTGCTGAAACACCCTGAAAAGCACGGCGAGTATAATAATACCTACGATGATAAAAATTATCTTGGTTCGTTTCAATTACGGGTACCTTTTCAGAACTGGATTACGAAAAGCGTGAAGTCGTCGATGACATCGTTAATCTCATCATCAATGTCGATCGATTCAAGACGCTCGCGGAAGTGTTCGATGATCGAATCGGGCCCTCTGTCGAGGTGCTCACTGGCGATGGAGATAAGTTCCTGTTCTCCGCGGTCGATGTCAAGGTTGCCGATCTGTTCGAGGATGCCGTCGGTGAAAAGCACGAGCATGTCGCCTTTCCCGTACATGATCACCTTCTCTTCGTATTCCGCGTTTTCAACGATCCCGAGAGCTTTTCCTTCCGCGTTGAGCTTGATCACCTCGCCATTTTTGCGGATAAGCAGCTGGTCGTTGTGCCCGCCGCTCCCGTAGGTGATGATATTGTTGTGGATGTCGATGAGAAGGTAGACGAGCGTCACGAACATCCCGTGCTCGGAGTCCTGATAGATGTACTTGTTCGAATTTTTAAGGAGCGTTCCCGGCTGGTTGTTGATGCGCGATTCGGCGCGGATGACATTTCGAGCCGTGCCCATGAAGAGCGCGGCGGGTATGCCTTTGCCCGACACATCGGCGACGACGACGCCGTACTTATTCTCGTCGAATTTGAAGAAGTCAAAAAAGTCGCCGCCGACTTCCTTTGCGGGCCTGTTGAGCGCGGCGAGCCGGTGCTCCTGTATGAACGAAGGGACCCTGGGCAGAATCTTTGCCTGTATTTCCGACGCGACGTCTATTTCGCGCGCTATCCGCTTCTGTTCGGCGATGCTTCGCTGGTACTGGAGATTGCGGTGCATCTCGGCTATCTGGCTTGCGGCGGTGGTGAGCACGCGGAGATCGAACGCGTCGAACGGATTTCTGCTCAGCTTGTCGGCAAGGCTCAGCACGCCGATGATCGTGTTTTTGTGGCGGATCGGAATCGAAATGAACGAGCGTGTGCTGTAATTCCTGTCGGCGGCGCTGAACGGAAACGAAACTTCTTTTGAGATGTCGGCCACGAGGAGCGGATCGCCGTTGCGGAACACGAAACCGGTGATCGAATTCTCGATATCGATTTCGTTGT
This sequence comes from uncultured Leptospiraceae bacterium, assembly GCA_964627815.1. Lineage (GTDB taxonomy): Bacteria > Spirochaetota > UBA4802 > UBA4802 > JAGODF01 > CAZPZJ01. The sequence goes on along the minus strand of CAZVKE010000009.1, from coordinate 153,107 downwards.
CCGGGTCGATGGTGTCGGGGAGGCCGAACGCGGCCCTGATCACGAGGGAGTCTCGCTGCTCATCATGTATGATGATCGAGGCCCGCTCGACCCGTATGGCGCGCGCCAGCGCCTCAAGGCTTTTTCGCAGTACGTCCTCCTCCTCGGTCGAAAACGAGAGGGATTGCGAAAATTCATAAAGCGCGGTAAGCTCGTCTATCCGGTTGGTCAGGTCGTAGTACATGCGGCGGTTGGATATCGCGATCGCCGCGGTATCCGCCAGATATGAAAGGAGTTTCAGGTCCCAGTCGTCGAAGCCTTCACGGTCAATCGAGTTTATCACTTCGAGCACGCCGACGAGCTGATCCATCAGTTTCATCGGCACCGCGACAATATTGCGCGTGTGGAAATTGTACTTGCTGTCGATCTTCTTGTAAAAGCGCGGATCGTTCTGCGCGTCGTCCACGATGAGAGGCTCTCCGGTCTGCGCGACGATGCCGGCAATGCCTTTCCCTACAGGGACGCGGTCTCCCCTGATAACGTCGCCTTTCTCGCCGATAACGACATTGAAGATCAGGTCGTCGGTTTCATAATCCGTCAGCAGAAGCGACGCGCCTTCGGCGGAGGCCAGCTCCTTGGCGATGTCCATGATCACCGTGAGAAGGTCGGTGAGGTTCATGGGTGAGTTGATCTTCCGGTTGATGTATCCGATTCTGGAGAGATTTATGGCCCTGCCGTTAATAGTATGCCTCCCGTGCATTCCTGTGGGATGCTGGAATCAAATAAATGGTAATTGTAGCGGAGGGCATATGCGTTGCAATCGTTTTTTTACAGGTTTTTTTTCAGGCGGATAAGATCTTCCTTCTTTCCGAGCACGACCAGCGTATCGCCCCCTTCGAGGACCTCTTTTGAGGATGGATTGAATATCAACTTGCCGGTGGCCTTTTTGATGGTAACGATAATGACGCCGTAATCGAACCGCAGGTTGCTCTCGATGAGGTTTTTGCCGACCAGGGCTGACCGCTCGGCGATCCGCGTTTCCTCGATGCCCAGACCCATGTTGGAGTCCATGTCCATGATGGCGAAATCGATGAAATCTCCGACCGTCGGTTTAACAAGCGCCTGGGCCATCCGCTTGCCGCCGATGGCGTAGGGAAGGTCGACACGGTTGGCGCCGGCGCGCTTGAGCTTTAAAAGCGATGATTCGTCGGAAGCGCGCGCGAGGATGTAGATGTCGGGCCGCAGCCCTCTCGCGGTCAGCGTAATGAAGACGTTGTCGGCGTCGGAGCTCAGCGCCGGCACGATCCCCTTCGCGGTCATCAGCCCGGCCTGAAGGAGCACCTCTTCGGAAGTCGCGTCCTTCGGGAGGTAGAGGATGTTTTCCCGCTCCATCTGGTCTACCGGGGTGGCGCCGTGGTCGATCGCGACGAAGTCTATGTTGTTGTCGCGAAGCTCGCGGCAGATGAGCTTGCCGATCCTTCCGTATCCGCAGATGATATAGTGGTTTTTTAATTGTGAAATCTGCTTTTCCACTTTTTTCCTCCCGAAAATTTCACCGATCTCGCCTTCGACGAGCATCTTGAAAAGGCTGCTGATCGTGTAAGCGCCGATGGTGATCCATGTCCCGATAATGATGATGGTGATAAGCCGTCCCTGTGGCGAAAGCGGTTTTACTTCACCGAACCCGACGGTGCTGATGGTGATGACCGTCATGTAGACCGCGTCGAGGAGCGACATCCCTTCAATGAAGTAGTAGCTCAGGATGGCGAAGGTGATGATAGACAGGAGCAGAATGACCGACATCGTCATTCGCGTGATCCGTATCCCAAGAAGCTTTTCATCAAGAATGCGCTCGCGGCGCCATTTTCCCATGGGCTGCACCGGTCAGTCGGGATCGTTGTAGCCGCATCCGTCGTAGGGGCTCAGCGGGCCGCTGCGGTCGAGATGCTTCACGTCTTCATAGTAGGGGAACCCGCTGCACATTTTCGGGCGGATATCGTAGATCGAGCAGGCGGGGAGGTTGTCGGCGTCCCGCGTGTAGTGCTTGCACCGGTAGTGGTACGGAAGGTCCTCGTCCGGCCTTTCGAAAAGGAAGGTGAGCATCGGATAGATGAGGTATATCTCCGAAAACTTCGGATCGATCGAGGGAATGTTTATCCAGTTCCGATATGCTTCCTCAAGGAGCTCGGGGGATTCCGCGAGCCTGACATCCTGGCAGCAGTGACCCCGGCGTTTGCAGTGACCCATATCCGCGCCCCTATTTCGACAACACGTATTTGTTGATGAGAAATTCGGTCTGCAGCGGCGAGAGGTCGAATTTTCGCGAGACTTCATCGATGAGCTTTGTCCTGTCCGTGTCGGGATGGTCCTTGAGCTCAAGGCCGATAAATCTCACAGCATCTTCCATGCTTTTGTCCATGAACGGTCCCTCCGGTGCGTGTATGGCGATTATCTCACAGCGCCCGCATGTATTCGGGGCGAAGCAGCTTTGTGTCTCTTGCCTTTAATACTTTATCGAGCAGCGCCACCACCTGGTCCTTCTCCTCAGGGAAGTTCGCGCGAATGGGAAGATAGTTCGACGCGTGGTTCGAGGTGAAAAAACACGGCCGGTGGACATTCATGTTCTCGATCATCAGTTTCAGCTCGTTCAACATGCCGAACTTGTCCGGAAGCACGAAGGAACCGATCCGGTATTCCCTGTAAAGCTCGGTGTTAGGCAGGAGCATCACGGTAAGCGCGGAAGCGAAATCGGGCGACATGGCCCCGAGGTGCTTGCCCGTGTCGATCGCGTGCTCTTCGCTCATAGCCGTGCCACCAATGCCGAGGAGCACGGTCTGCGAGAGGAGAATACCCGCTCCCATCACCTTTTCAGCCGCTTCGAGCTGTTTGTGGGGGAACGCGCCTTTCTTTATTTTGCGAAGAAGCTCCTTGTTGCCGGTTTCGATCCCCTGGTAGACGATGCCGAGCCCGGCGTCTTTCAGTTCTCGAAGCTCTTCGGGCGTTTTTTTCAGCATCGCCTTGGTGTTGCCATAGACCGCTATGCGATCGACCGTTTTGCACTTCTTGAAGACGTACTGCATGATCTCAATAATGGTCGCGGTCGGAAGAATAAGCACATCACCGTCCGCAAGGAATGCTTTGGTGAACGGCACCCCGTATCCCGCCATCTCGTCTATATCGCGCTTGATCTGGCCCATGTCCTTGAAATAGAACTTCTGTTCCTTGTACGCGCCGCAGAAGGTGCACTGGTTGTGCGAGCACCCCACGGTGACCTGGATGATCATGCTGCGCGCCTCGGAAGGAGGCCTGATGACATTTCCGACATAATCCATTGCTGTCCTCTCTTATCGCGGTTCACCGCCGGGCCAGATGATCGTGTGAAGCTGAAGGTTCAGCCGCACCGGCAGGCCGTCCGCGAGGATCATCCCTGCCAGAGCTTCGGGCGGGAGGCTCCCCGCCGCAGGCGAAAAGTTCACAACGATATCAGGTTGCAGGCCTGACAGATATTTTGCAAGAAAATTACTGGAATAATTATAGTCATCCTGGTCCGAAATGACAAATTTAATTTCATCTCCCGGGCGCAGATACGAAAGGTTTTCCATGAGAAACGACCCTTCCTCGCCGCTTGAAGGCGTTTTGACGTCGAGGATGCGCCTGACCGCCGCGGAAGCCTCCCTGACAGGGAGGCTTCCGTTCGTTTCAAGCTGCACGGCATACCCGGCATCGGCAAGGCGCGCGAGGAGGGTCAGAGCCCCGGGCTGGCATAGCGGCTCGCCGCCGGTCACGGTGATATGGTGGAACGGCTTCGAAGCGCGGACGGCCTCAAGGATATCGTCGATGGGCGTTTCAGTGCCTTCACTGCGCGCGTAGGCGGTATCGCACCACCGGCAGTTCAGGTTGCAGCCGGAAAGCCTGATGAATAGCGAGATGTATCCGGCGCGGGCGGTTTCTCCCTGGATCGAGCGGAATAGTTCGGTGACGCGCAGCACGGGCCGATGAGGCATTTCAGGTTCCATACGGGATAGCGGAATAGTGCGGATATATCCCCCTTTGAGGACACATCCACAGGTGGGTAGGAAAAGTCGTTGCCGTCAAATCATTTTTAACCTTCCGGAAGCCGTAAAAACGATTCGCGACTTGCGGGGATATATCCGACACGGCTCTGACCCCAAAGAAACCAATTTATTGGTGATCACAAATTTTTTTGTTGACGATATAAGGATATACGCATATATTATATCAATAAATCTTGATATATTGATTTTATGGCTATTGTATCCTACTTCAAAGCGTTATCGGACGAGACGAGGCTCCGGCTTTTCAATCTCCTCTGGCACCACGAACTCAGCGTGAATGAGATCGTTTCACTCATGGGGATGGGGCAGTCGCGCGTTTCGCGCCACCTCAAGATCCTGAGCGATTCGGGGCTCCTCACGTCGCGGCGTGACGGCCTCTGGGTGTTTTACCGCGCTCAGCGGAACGGGAACGCTGGCGGCATTACCGACAAACTTGAGGAGATAGTCAGGGGGGATACCGATCTTCGCGATGACCTCGAAAGGCTCGGCCGGATGCTCTCGGACCAGGCGTCGGAAAAAACGCGCTTCTTCGACTCGCTCGCTCCGCGCTGGGACGTTGTAAAGGCTGAGATCGTCGGTGAGGTCGATCTGACCCGCGAGATCGTGTCGCGCCTGTCGCGCTGCGAGGTCGCCTCTGACCTCGGCTGCGGGACGGGAGAGCTCCTGCTCGACCTGAAATCGGTAGCGGATCGGGTGATCGGAGTGGACCGTTCGCCGCGCATGCTCGAGGAGGCGCGCAAGCGACTCGGAAAGGCCGCCGACGGGATCGATCTGCGGATCGGGGAAATCGAGCACCTCCCGATGCGGGAAGGGGAGTCGGACGCGGCGGTGGCCAACATGGTGCTCCACCACCTCTCGTCGCCGAGGGAGTGTATCCGCGAAATAGCGCGGGTGGTGCGCCCGGGAGGGTCGCTTATCATCGCCGACCTCGACAAGCACGAGAACGAGGAGATGCGCAGCCGCTTCGGCCACCGCTGGCTCGGGTTTGACCGCAAAGAGATGGAGCGCTGGCTCGTGGACGCCGGATTTGACGTGCTCGAAGTGAGGTTATATCCGGCACGTAACGGTCTTGCCATCGCGCTTTTCAAGGCCGTACGGGGGGAGGGCCCCCGCTGAATCATGTAAACAATTTTGTTACCACTATAAGGAGGTATGTATGAGTACTGCAGTTAAGGGCGGAGTCGCTCCGCTCGATAAAACGCTTGAACACAAGGTGGCCGATATGTCCCTGGCCGAATGGGGACGCAAGGAGATACAGCTTGCCGAGGACGAAATGCCCGGCCTCATGTCGGTCAGGAAAAAATACGGACCCCAGAAGCCGCTGAAGGGCCTGAAGGTGATGGGAAGCCTTCACATGACGATCCAGACCGCGGTGCTGATCGAAACGCTGCACGAACTGGGCGCCGACGTGCGCTGGGCGTCGTGCAACATTTTCTCGACGCAGGACCACGCCGCCGCGGCGATCGCCAAGGCAGGCACGGCGAAGGTGTTCGCGTGGAAGGGAGAGACGCTCGAAGAATACTGGTGGTGCACCGAGCAGGCGCTGACCTGGCCGGACGGATCGGGCCCTAACCTGATTGTCGATGACGGCGGCGACGCGACCCTTTTAATTCACCATGGCGTCAAGGCCGAGAAAGACGCCTCGATACTCGACAAGCCGACTGACAACAAGGAGTTTCAGATCATCATCGACCGGCTGAAGGAAAGCGTACGGCAATTCCCCGGCCGCTGGACGAAGGTCGCGAAGGAGATCCGCGGCGTGTCTGAAGAGACCACGACCGGCGTGCACAGGCTCTACCAGATGGCGAAGGCCGGCGAGCTCCTCTTTCCCGCCATCAACGTCAATGACTCGGTCACCAAGTCGAAGTTCGATAACCTCTACGGCTGCCGCGAGTCTCTCGCTGACGGCATCAAGCGCGCGACCGACATCATGGTCGCCGGCAAGGTCGTCGTGGTCGCCGGTTACGGCGATGTCGGCAAGGGATGCGCCAAGTCGATGCAGGGATTCGGCGCCCGCGTGCTCGTCACCGAGATCGACCCGATCTGCGCGCTCCAGGCCGCGATGGAAGGCTTCGAGGTTACCACGATGGAGGAAGCGGTTAAGGAAGGCGACATCTTCGTGACCGCGACAGGCAATGTTGACGTCATCACCGGCGCGCACATGGAGCAGATGAAGGACGCGGCGATCGTCTGCAACATCGGCCATTTCGACAGCGAAATCGACGTGCACTACCTTGAAACGACCGCGGGCTGCAAAAAGGAGACGATCAAGCCACAGGTCGACAAATGGACGCTTAAATCCGGCAGGTCGATACTGCTCCTCGCGGAAGGGCGGCTGGTGAACCTCGGCTGCGCGACGGGACATCCCAGCTTCGTTATGTCGAACAGCTTCACCAACCAGACGCTCGCGCAGATCAAGCTCGCGACGACAAAGCTCGAGATCGGCGTTTACACGCTTCCGAAAGACCTCGACGAGGAAGTCGCGCGGCTGCACCTGGACAAGCTCGGCGTCAGGCTCACGAAGCTTACCCAGAAGCAGGCCGATTACATCAGCGTGCCGGTCAACGGTCCTTTCAAGCCGGACCATTACCGGTATTAAAAAAACTTTATACGCGAAACGGAATCCCTCTGTCCGGCAACGGCGGAGGGATTTTTATTTTGGATACAGGATCAACAGCGTATTTTGGGATACGGGAGATGGTATCCGTTTTGCGTAATCTCGCTGGTTAAAAGATGAGTTCTTATATCGATAAAAAATTATTGTAAAACAATAAATTATTATTGAAATTATTGATATGGTCTTTCAGATGGATATATCATTCATAAGGAGGCCGTCTCATGAACAATATCGTGAAAATCCGGCGAGCAAGCCGCAAGTTCAGAATCTTATTCACAATCCTCATCATCATAACGCCGCTCATGCCGGTCCTGGTCTGGCTCAACTATAATTATCTTCCGCCGGTGATGAAGCTGCAGATATTCGGAAATCTTCATGTTGGCATGATAGCAGTCCTGCCGCTGCGCACGAGGGTGCTTTCGATCCTTGTGAGCCTGCTTCCCGCCGGTGTCACGGTCGCCGGGCTCTACTGTCTCATCAGACTTTTCGGTCTCTACGAGCAGGGGAAGATATTTCTGCGGGAAAATGTGGCGTACTATCGCAAACTTGGCTTTATCATTATTTACTCGATGATCGCGAGTATCGTCTATTCATCGCTGATGACAACGGTGCTCACGCTTGACAACCCGCCCGGCCAGAGGATGATATCGTTCGGCATATCGTCCGCGGAGATCGCGCGGCTTGTCATCGGGCTTATCGTTCTTCTTGTTTCGTGGATTATGGATATAGGCCGCGAGATTCAGGAAGAGCAGCAGCTGACGGTGTGAGGAAGCGATGGCCATTATCATAAACCTTGATGTCATGCTCGCGAAAAGGAAGATGCGGTCAAACGAGCTCGCGGCGCTGGTGGGGATCACGGAACAGAACCTATCCATCCTCAAGACCGGAAAGGCGAAGGCGGTCAGGCTCTCGACGCTTGAAGCGATCTGCCGCAACCTCGACTGCCAGCCGGGCGATCTTCTTGAATTCAGGAATGATGAAGAAGGAGAGTAAAAAATGCTTTACCTTTTGCCCGGCGTCTGATCGAATTAAGGGACGGTTTATATCCAGCGCTTATGAGACGCGAGATCAGACACAACTTTGTATGCATGCTTCTGGCATGCGCGATGGTCCTTTTTTTCGGGGCGGGTTTTCCCGTGTTCGGCAACGAACCTGATGCCTCAGACAGCAAAATCGACAATCCTCACCGTGAAAGGATCCTCGGGTCGATCAGGGAGTATCTTGGTGTGCGGTACCGGCTCGGAGGCACCAGTCCGAACGGGTTTGACTGCTCGGGGCTTGTGTACTATGTGTACTGCAAGAACGGTATACGGGTCCCCCGGACCGCAACCGAACAATACGGGGTAGGGAAGAAAGTCGAAAGGGAGCGGCTCGCGCCGGGAGACCTCGTGTTTTTCTCGCGCCGTGTGAGCCGCCGGTCGATTGGGCATGTGGGAGTGTATGTGGGCGATAACCGCTTCATCCACGCCCCGAGCTTCGGGCTGCGTGTATCCTACGCAAACATGAACGACGGTTACTGGCGGGCGCGGTATCTCGGTGCGGTCACCTTTTTCGTCCCATGGAAGGCCGGCGGAACCGACACAAACCGCTTCATCGGCGCTCCGCAGGTACATGCGAACAACTGAATAGTATCCAACCATAGCCGACACGCCACTTTTTTGCCTGCTACAAAAAATATTCTTGTAAAAAAGAAATATTTATATAGTTCTTGACAAATGCCGTTAGGCATTTATAGTGATAGTTTAAAGGATTTTGTAGCTTTTTTATGCGAATTGGAATTTACCCGGGATCGTTTGATCCCTTGACTAATGGTCATCTTGATATAATTGAGAGATCAAAGAAGATTTGCGATAAATTGATCGTCGCCGTAGCGAAAAACAGCGCAAAAAATTCGCTGTTTACCATTGATGAAAGGCTGGAGATGATTGAAAAGTGCTGCGGAAACAGTAATGGATGCAAAGTGGATCTGGTCACGTTTGGCGGGCTGCTCGTCGATTACTGCAAGCAGAACGGTGTTAACTTCATTATACGGGGTCTGCGGGCCATCGTCGATTTCGAATATGAATACGCGATCGCGCTGATGAACCAGAAGCTGGCCCCTGAAGTTGAAACGATTTTCATGATGTCGAGAGGCGAATACTCCTTCATTTCATCCAACATGGTTAAGGAAGTAGCAAGCTACGGCGGTGACATCTCCACATTAGTCCCCCAGTTCGTCCAGAAAAAGCTGCAGGACAGATACGCGGCGCGGTAAGCACCATATTGTAGGATCATGAGTGCGCAGAGTAAGGGATTCTCTTTTGAAGGTGCCTTGCCCGTGTGTTTCTCTTTTGATCGTATTGATGCGTTCATCGCCTGTGCGGCCGTAAAACCTGAATAGCATCAGGGGGAAGGCCGGTATCTGTCACCCGGAATCAGCGGAAGTTCCTGAAAAGGGCGTTGCACGCCGCGGATAAAGAATTCGCGGCGCGCATCAGAACGCGCTCCTGTGGATTGTGAAAATCCTGAAGGGGAGAGCGGCCGTATCCGGGCCTGTGAAGTTCTTTTAAAAATGAAAATGATACATTTTTCGCAAGGAGGCTGATTATGATAACGACAATCCTCCTGATTGCTGCTCTACCAGTCGTAGGAATTGCTGGATACGCTGTCAGGTCGTATCTTGGGAAGATAAAGTTGAATTCGGCGGAGGCCCAGTCGCACCGGATCGTGCAGGACGCGGTGCGCGACGCGGAGGCCAGGAGAAAAGAGCTTCTGATAGAAGCCAAGGACCAGCTGCTGAAAGAAAAAAACGTCTTCGAAAAGGAGATGAGGGAGCGGAGGCAGGAGCTCCAGACCATCGAGAAGCGGATGATCCAGAAGGAAGAGACGCTGGAAAAACGCCAGGAACAGGCCGAAAAGCTTGAAAAGGCGCTCCAGCTCAAAGAGCGTGAGAATCAGGAAAAAGAAGAAGAACTGCAGAAAGAGTTTGACCGTCACAAGAGGGAGCTTGAAAGGATATCGGGGATGACCACCGAGGAGGCGCGCGAGCTTCTTCTGAAGAACCTCGAAAACGACGTCCGTTTCGAGTCGACCAAGCTGATAAACAAAATCGAGGAGGAGGCGCGCAGGACCGCGGAGAAGAAATCGAAAGAGGTTATCCTCGCCGCGATGCAGCGCATCGCCTCGGATTTCACTTCGGAAGTAACCATCACCACGGTGTCGCTTCCTTCCGATGACATGAAGGGCCGCATTATCGGGCGTGAAGGCCGCAATATCAGGACACTTGAAAACCTGATCGGGGTGGATATGATCATCGACGATACGCCCGAAGTGGTCGTCATTTCATGTTTCGATCCGGTGAGAAGGGAGATCGCGCGTCTTTCGCTCGAAAGGCTTATCCAGAACGGGCGCATTCACCCGGCGCGGATAGAAGAGGTTGTTGAGAAGGTAACCGCCGAGATCGAGGAGAACATGCTCGAGGAAGGCGAAAAGGCCGCGTTCGAGCTCGGAATACCGGGCATCTCGAAGGACGCGCTCTATCACATCGGAAAACTCAAATACCGTTCGAGCTACGGGCAGAACATCCTCTCGCACAGCAAGGAAGTTGCCAACCTCGCGGGGATCATGGCAGGCGAGCTCGGCCTTGACGTGATGCTGGCCAAGCGCGCGGGACTGCTCCACGACGTGGGGAAGGGAAGCGTGGTCGAAGGCGAGGGCGCGCACGCCATCGTCGGCAGCGAAATGGCGAAGAAATTCGGCGAGAACGCCAAGGTGATCAACATCGTTGCGTCGCACCACAACGACAAGGATCCGGAGTCGTTCGAGGCCGTGCTCATCCAGATCGCAGACGCGATATCCGCATCCCGTCCCGGGGCGCGCCGCGAATCGCTCGACACCTATCTCAAGCGGCTTGAAAACCTGGAGAATATCGCGAGCAAGTTCAAAGGCGTTGAAAAGTGCTATGCGATCCAGGCGGGCCGCGAGATTCGCGTCGTCGTATCGAACGACGTGGTGAGCGACGACAAGGCGGTGCTGCTCGCAAGGGAGATCGCGCAGCAGATAGAATCGGAGCTGAAATATCCGGGAATCGTGAAGGTCATCGTGATCAGGGAAACGCGGATCGTCGATTACGCGAAATAGCATCGGGATGCTGCCGGTTCCGTATCTGAAAAATAATTGCGGTGAATCGCTCCTTGATGGTTCATGGCATAAATGTGGAGCGCTATGAAACCGATTAACATACTGGCGATTGGCGATATTGTCGGGAAGCCCGGAAGGGAAATCCTGAGAAAGAAGCTCCCGCAGCTGAAGGAGGAGTACCGGATCGATTTTGTGATCGCAAACGGCGAGAACGCGGCGCACGGGTTCGGTATCACCCCTGAGGTCTGTGACGAGCTTTTCTTCTACAACGTCAACGTGGTCACCACGGGAAATCACCTCTGGCACCACAAGCAGATCATGAGCTATATCGAGCGTGAGCGCAGGCTCATCAAGCCGGCCAATTTTCCCCCGTCCACGATGGGCAGCGGGTATTTCCTCGGAAAGGCCGGCGATACTACGATCTGCGTGATCAACCTGATGGGACGGGTGTTCATGGAAGCGATCGACTGTCCGTTCAGGAAGTTTGATGAGCTGTACGCGTCGCTGAAGGGAAGCGCCGATCTGTTCGTGGTCGATTTTCATGCGGAAGCCACGTCGGAAAAACAGGCGTTCGGCTGGCACGTCGATGGTCGCGCCTCGGCCGTGTTCGGAACGCACACGCATGTACAGACGGCAGACGAGACGATCCTGCCGGGAGGGACCGGGTATATCACCGATGTCGGAATGACCGGTTCAATGGAATCGGTCATCGGTATGGACAGGGACACGGCGGTCAGGAATTTTCTCGAGCACACGCGTTATCGGCTTGACGTCGCCTCAGGCGTGCGCATGCTCAACGGCGCGGTGTTTTCCATCGGCGAAAACGGAAGGACAACGGCAGTGACGCGTATCAGGCTGTAGCTGCCCGTAATATTATTGCGTACCGGGATTTGAAGGTGTTATTAGAGTCTATTCGATCCGTATCAGACCTGAGAAAGCTTTCTGTTGATGAGCTCAACGAGCTTGCGGGGGAGATACGGGAGTATATCATCGATGTCGTGTCCGAGAACGGCGGGCATCTTGCATCCTCGCTTGGCGTCGTAGAGCTTACCCTCGCCCTGCATTACGTGTTCAAGACCCCGCACGACAAGCTGATCTGGGACGTCGGCCATCAGACGTATGCCCATAAGATAGTGACGGGCAGGTTCAAAGAGTTTAAAACGCTGCGGCGATACAAGGGGCTGTCCGGCTTTCCGAAGCGCTCCGAATCGCCCTTCGACGCGTATAATACCGGCCACAGCAGCACCAGCCTCTCGCTTGCGCTCGGCGAGGCGGTGGGGCGCGATCTGAAACATGAGAAACACAAGGTCATCGCCGTGATCGGAGACGGTTCGCTCACCGGCGGCATGGCGTTCGAAGCGCTCAACCAGATCGGCCACCAGAAGAAGGATATGATCATCATCCTGAACGACAACGAGCACTCGATATCCAAAAACGTTGGCGCGCTTTCCGAGTACCTGATGAGGATGATCACCGGCCCGCTCTACAACAGGATGCGCAGGCGCTCCTACGACATGATACGAAAGATACCGCGCTACGGCAACACGCTCTACGATTTCATCTACAACACCGAAGCGAGCCTGAAGGGCATTCTCGTGCCCGGCCATATTTTCGAGGAGCTCGGCATCCGCTATTTTGGCCCGGTAGACGGGCACAACACGGCGCTCCTTGTCGAGATACTGTCGCGGATGAGCGATATCAATGCCGGCCCGAAACTTCTGCATGTGATCACGAAGAAGGGGAAGGGATACGCTCCCGCCGAACGCGATCCCGCGCGCTTCCACGGGATCGGCCCCTTCGACAGGAGCACCGGCAAGGCCGTCGGCAACGCCCGTATCTCCTATTCCGAGATCATCGGCAAAACGCTCGCGGAGATATCGCGGCACGATAAGAAAGTCGTGGCGATCACTGCGGCCATGAAACTCGGAACGGGCCTGTACGAATTCGAAAAGAAAACGCCCGGCCGCTTCTTTGACGTGGGGATAGCGGAGCAGCACGCCGTCACCTTCGCCGGTGCGCTCGCCTCAAAGGGATTCAAACCGTTCGTTTCGATCTATTCGACGTTCCTGCAGCGCGCCGTCGACCAGTTGATCCACGATATCGGCGTGATGAACCTGCCGATCAGGCTCCTCATCGACCGCGCCGGCATTGTCGGCGATGACGGCGAAACGCACCACGGCCTCTTCGATATCGCTATCCTCCGCAATATACCGAATTTCGTAATGCTCGCCCCCTCGAACGGCAAAGAGCTGCGGGACATGATCTACTTCGCCGCCGATTATGATAAGGGGCCGATCGCGATACGTTATCCCAGGGGGAGCGTGGACGAGGAGGATTTGCGGTTCGACGAACATGGCTCGTTCAGCCCCGGCAGGATACATGAGGTCAGGAAGGGCTCCGATGTGGCGATCTTCGCGCTTGGCGATATGGTGGATACCGCACTGCGGGCGCGCGAGATACTTTCAGGAAAGGGTGTCACGGCTTCCGTGGTCAATCTTCTTTCCATCAAACCGCTTGATATCGAAGGGATCGAGCGCGTGGCGCGAAGGACTTCAGGGTTCGTTACGCTCGAAAACGGGAGCCTCGCCGGGGGGATCGGCGAACACCTCCTGGTCAGCATCGACAAACCGCTCCGTGACAGGGTGCTCTTCCTCGGCGGATTCCCCGACGCCTTCATCTCGCACGGAAAGAACAGCGACCTCTTCCGTGAACACGGGCTTGATCCCGAATCGATAGCCTCACGCATACTTGCCGAATTGGGCCGGAAGCGCTCCAGTGAAAAAAGGAAAACGACTCGACCTGTATCTCGCCGAGGCTGACCTCTCGCAGTCACGCGAGAAGGCGAAGCGCGAGATCATCGCCGGATGGGTGCGCGTAAACGGCGAAACGGTGCGCGTTCCCTCGACAATGGTAACGGGCGGGGAGGACATCGTCGTCGAACGCCCCGGCGGAATTTTCGTCAGCAGGGGCGGGGAAAAACTCCAGTACGCGCTTGAATTCTTTGGCATATCCGTTCAGGGCCGCGTTGCCGCCGACCTGGGGGCATCGACCGGTGGTTTTACCCACTGCCTGCTTGTCAATGGCGCGAGCAGAGTGTACGCGATTGATGTCGGGTACGGCCAGCTCGATTACTCCCTACGGATCAATCCCGCCGTGACCGTGTTGGAGCGCACTCATGTCAGGTCGCTCCTCCGCGAACAGTTCGATCCACCCGCTGACTTTCTCACCGCTGACCTCTCGTTCATTTCGCTTACAAAAGTAGCCGGTACGCTGGTCGATGTGTTCGCACCGATCGAAGGGCTTCTCCTCATCAAGCCCCAGTTCGAGGCGCTTCCCGGCGAGCACAAGAAAGGCGTCGTGAAAAAAAAAGAAGTCCATGCGCGGATACTGCGACGCGTCGTTCCGGCGCTCGGTGAGCTCGGGATACTGTGCATGGGCCTCTGTCCGAGCCCGCTGAAAGGCCCCGCGGGTAACATAGAGTTTTTCATCCGGTTCACGACGGATACCGGCTCCCCGCTCCTCGTCGATGAGGCTCGCCTGGGTGATCTTGTCGATAAGACCGTTGAACGCGCACACTCCCTTCATGAAACGGAGGATTAAGCGGCTGTCCGCCGGATAATCGCCGATCGGTACGGTTATATCCCCGATTTTAACGCTTTTATAAAATTCTAATTGACCAAATGTTTCACGGTTGTATATTTCAAAAGGTTGGAAGTGCGCGCGGCCGGTTCGTCCTGTCGGATATCTATAAATGGAAGCGTTATAATTTGCACATCATGAACAGGATATTTGGGGTGACCAGATGAAGGGACCGATCGTTACACGGGCGATTGTGCTGGCGCCGTTATTTGTGCTTGCGATAGCTTTCGGGGCTGCGGCCCAGGACGCGGGCAGCAGGGCCTCGTTCACGCGCGGGGGATGGGCCGGCGCGAAGTACGTGGCGATGGGAAAGGCCGCGGAGGTGATCGTTGACGACGTTTATTCGATCTACTGGAACCCGGCTGGACTCGCGGGGCTCAAGGAACGCGAGCGGCTCTCGCCGGATGAGATAAAGGATCGTGCGCGAAAGGGGGATGTCGGTTCTATCACCGAGGACGACCTGATCCATTTTTCAGAGGAGAAGGGGACCAGAACCGTCTTTCAGATCGGAGCATCGGCGACGCAGCTTGACGCTGAACGGGAGGCCGGGTTCGGCGGCGTGGCGTTCAATATTTTCGGCGGCGTAATGGGGGCGGGCGTGTACTCGACCCGCTCAACAGGAGTTCAGGGGCGCGACGAATCGGGAAATACCACCTCGAAGCTTGGATATTCCGGTTCGGTCGGCTACCTGTCCTACGGCTGGGCTTCGGGTGTCTCGTCGCTCGGCGTATCGGTCAAGGGGCTTTACGAGAAGATCGGGGAGGTTGCCTACTACGGCGGCGGCATTGACATCGGGACGCAGGTCGACGTGATCCCGTTCCTGCGCGTCGGTTTCGTGGTGACCGACATCGGTACGGCGATGAAGCCCGATAAAAAATATGAAGGCATTGAAAACAGGTACGATTTTGCCGCCCCGACAGTCAGGGTGAGCCTTGCGCTGACGAGCCAGCAGTCAGACTTCACGCTCGCGATGAGCGCGGTGCGCAAGCTCGAGCAGAAAGAGGAATACGATCTCAATATCGGCATCAGGTACAATATTTTCCGGAACCTGGCGGCGTATGTGGGGTTGAACGAAAAGCTTTTTACGACCGGAGCGTCATTCAGCATGTGGGGAATAGAGGCGGCGTACGCTTTCAGTTATGACAATATCAATGACGGATACAATCATACCGTCTCAATGTTAATAAATCTGTAACCATGCAAATAGTTCTGGGACATAAGACCTGTATCATGGGAATCCTCAACGTCACCCCGGATTCATTTTACGACGGGGGACGGTACGCGACGAAGAATGAGGCACTTGCCCGGGCCCGCACAATAGTTGAGGAAGGCGCCGACATTATCGATGTCGGCGGAGAATCGTCCCGTCCCGGCGCTAAGCCGGTTTCCGCGCAGGAGGAGATCGACCGGGTCTGTCCGGTGATCGAGGCGATCGCCGGGGAAATTGATCTTCCGATCTCCGTGGATACCTGCAAGGCCGCTGTCGCGGCGGAAGCGCTTCGCTGCGGCGCTGCGATTGTCAACGATATCAGCGGGATGACATTCGATCCGCTCATGCCAGGGCTTGTGGCCGAAAGAGATTGCCATGTGGTGATCATGCACATGCGGGGAACGCCTGAAACGATGCAGGCCGCGCCGCATTATGACGACACGGTGCGCGAGGTGTATGGCCGGCTGGATGAGCTTGCCGGCGCGGCGCTCGCGCACGGGGTGAAAAAGGAAAAAATTATCATCGATCCGGGGATCGGCTTCGGAAAAACGGTTGATAATAATTACGAGATACTGTCAAATCTCGCATATTTCAAGCGCATGGGATTTCCGCTGCTTGTGGGGCTTTCCCGAAAATCTCTGATAAGAACACTGTTCGAGGGCGAACCCGGCGCGGATACGCTTCCCGGTACTATCGCCCTCAATTCGATCGCGGCGCTCTACGGGGCCGATATTATCAGGGTCCATGACGTAAAGCAGCACCGCGAGGCGCTGAAGGCAGTGGAAAGACTGAGAAAAGTAAAGAAATTGGAAATAAGCAATCAGCCATAACAGGGACCGACGGTCTGAATGGAAGCATTAATCGACAAACTGATATATTTTTCTTACAGCTTCTGGAGCTACTTCAAGAATATTATCGATATTCTCATAGTCGCTTTTTTCCTTTACTGGCTTTATACCTTTATCGCCAACACGCGCGCCGTTCAGCTCGTCAAGGGTTTCATTGTCATCATCATCGTGGCCATCCTTTCGCGCGTCATCGCGCTTGATACCGTCAACTGGCTTATCACCAACCTCGCGCCCTCGGCGGTGCTCGCGGTAATAATTCTCTTCCAGCCGGAGCTCCGCAGGCTGATCACGCAGTTCGGCCAGCGCAACTGGCTTTCCAACGCGATCCTTTCCAACGAGGCGTTCCCTCTCGATGAGCTGGTCAACGCGATCGCCAACATGTCGGAAGAGAAGGTGGGATCGCTCATCGTCATCGAGCGCAATACCGGGCTTCGCAGCTATGTCGAATCAGGGGTGGTCATTAATTCGCTGATTTCAGAGGAACTCATCAGGACCACCTTCTTCCCGAACACGCCGCTCCATGACGGTGCGATCATCATCCAGGAGGGCAAGATCGCCGCGGCGGCCTGCTATCTTCCGCTCAGCGATTCCAAACAGCTGAAGAAGCAGCACGGAGCGCGCCACCGGGCTGGGCTCGGCATCGCGGAGGAGACTGACGCGCTGGTGCTTGTCACCTCCGAAGAGACCGGCGGCATCTCGGTCATGGTAAACGGCAAGCTGTATTCGAAGATAAAACTGACGGACCTGAAAAACATGATTCTCTATTTCATGAACCCGAAAACCGCGTACGAGGAGAAATACTCGATTAAATGAAAAGGATCTTTCTTACGGTAAGGGAGATGATCGTCAAGCGCGCGCTCATTCCCAAGCTGATCGCCATCATTCTCGCCGTCATACTCTGGGCCTATATCGGGAGCACCAAGATGGGCGAGCTTGCCTTCAGGATCCCGATCGAGTTCAAAAGTCTCCCTTCGGACCTCATGGTGACGCGGGCGAACGTTCGCGACCTGACCATAAATGTATCCGGCCGGAAGGAATCGCTCAAGAATTTCAATGTGAAGAGCATCAAAGCGTTTGTTAACCTGAGAAAAGCCGTGATCGGCCCCGACCAGCGCTATCCGATCAATATCACCCGTGAAGAGCTTCCGGAAGGGCTCCACCTCGACATGGTTCGCAAGTCGATCATCCTCTCGATCGAAAAACGGCAGAGCAGGGCGGCGAAGATCATCCCGGTCGTTACAGGGGATGTCCCCGAGGGATATATGGTGGGTGATATCGCCACCAGCCCGGAATACGTGTCTGTCTATGGAACAGACGAAAATCTGCGAAGCGTTGATTCGATCAAGACGGAAGCCATTTCAGTTGCCGGGGAGACAAAGCGGATCAGCAGGGAGGTCCCGCTCGACATCAATTCCGGAAACGGCCTGTGGGTCACTCCGGAGGCCGTCAGCGTGACCGTACAGATCGTGCCGGTGGCAAATCTTGTCGTCGCGCACAGGGACATCGTCATCAGGAAGAGCAACGAGAACTACAGGTATTCCCTCCAGCAGAAGGACGTCAGGATCTATCTGAAGGGGGCGAAAAAGATCACGCCGGCGGATGATGAAGTCGAAGCGTCGGTGGATATGTCCCTTGTCAACGTGGAGAGGCTTTTCCCCGATCCGTCCAGGACCTCAGCGCATTATGATGTGCCCGTGCGGGTTTCGCTCCGGGGAAGCGCGAGCGGCCTGACTATTCTCAAGGTGACGCCCGGTTCGGTCTCGGTAAGGATTACGAAAAAATGATACCGCCTGTACGCCCCGCGAGCCCGCAGCCTCTGATTGCCGGATAGAGTGTATCCCATTAATTTGAAGGAACCCGGGGAACCGTGTATACTGTATCCATATCCGAAAGAGACGAGAGGATGTGAACATGTCTGAAATTCTGCTCTGTGTCAATATCGATCATATCGCGACCCTGCGCCAGGCGCGCGGCGAGCATGAGCCCGATCCGATCGAGGGCGCGGTGATCTGTGAGAACAGCGGCGCCGACGGGATTACCGTGCATCTCAGAGAGGACCGAAGGCACATCCAGGACAGCGACGTGTTCGCGCTGCGCGACGTGGTGCGGGGCAAGTTCAATCTCGAAATGGCCCTTTCGGACGACATCATCGATGTCGCGAAGAGGGTCGTGCCCGACCAGATCACCCTTGTCCCCGAAAAGCGCCAGGAGCTTACGACCGAGGGCGGGCTCGACGTGAGGTCGCAGTTCGAAAGGATCTCGGAAATTGTCCGCGTCTTCCACGATCTGGGCGTGGTCGTGTCGCTTTTTATCGAGCCGGATATGGATATCGTCTCGCGATCGAAGGATACCGGCGCGGATTTTATCGAGATCCACACCGGGACCTACTGCTCCGCCCGTGAGCAGGCCGCGGCAGAGCGGGAACTGAAGCGTATCCACGACGCCGCCTCGCATGCCGTTTCAATCGGGATACGGGTCAACGCGGGACACGGGCTCAAATACGACAACATCGTTCCGGTGCTGCGCGCGGAGGGGCTCGAGGAGCTCAACATCGGGCATTCGATAGTGTCGCGGGCCGTCTTCACCGGTCTTCCGAAGGCGGTTTCGGACATGAAAAGGATCATATCCGACGAAAAAGCGAACTTAAAACGGTAAGGCACTGCAATGGGACTCATAGGAAATTTATTCAGGCTTATCCTTATTTTTCTGATAGGGTATATCATTTATCAGATGATCGCGGGCTTCTTCAGGGCGATCTCTCACGGAGCGGCACGCAATGCGGGCGGAGACAGAAATCAGAGGCGAAATGAACGCAACAGCAAAACCATCGAACTCGACAAAGACCAGTACAAGGTTGAATAAGAGACACGTCATGTCGGCCGCAATGGCCGCGGTCGTCGTGTCCGCGCTGATTCTTCCGGGATGCGGAAAGCTGAAGGGCCAGTTCGGATTCAGGACGATGATAGACGACCGGTATCAGAAAGTCACGGGCGTCCCCGAATTCAAGAAGTCAGACCGTGTCGACTGGGTATATGTATTCAATGCCGTCAAGGGGCCGCGTACGATCGGCGTCTTTGTCATGAAGAAAGAACTGGTCTGGGTTGAAATGATCAAGGACACGCGGCAGATCAGGCCGGGAAACAACATCCTGTACGGGACCATCGAAAATTACGACGAGGGGAGATACAAGATCCTACTCACCGAGAACAACTCTCAGATCGACGAAAAGGAATTCATTGTCTACGACAGCGAAGAGGACACGCAGTAGAAGAGAATGAACAGTACGAGGTTCGTATCCACCAGAAGCTCGTATTTCAGCGCCACCAGGTAGTTGAGCCGCAGGATCGCGAAAAGAAGCGCAAGATAGTAAAGTATCGTGCCGGCGAAGATGATTTGAGGCCACTGGTGGCTGACTATCGTGACTGCTCCGAACGCTCCCAGCGTGAAGGCGGCCAGCAGCGCAAATATCGTCTTCGTCTTTTCGATCCCCACCTGAATCGGAAGCGTTTCTCTGCCTAAAATGAGGTCGCCCTGAAACGCGATCAGGTCGAGCAGCATATTCCTGAAAAAAATCACACAGAAGATCAAAGCGAGGATCGCCAGTGCCGTGCCCGCGGGGGGCTTTGTGTGCAGTATCGGCAAGAGCGTGCTTATGATGATCCATCCGGCCGTCGCCGCGATATTTCTGGAGTTGTAGATCATGGTGAGCGGCCTGATGTCGATACGTTCGATCATCCGTTTGAAACAGCGAGTCGAATATACCATGCCGAGCAGCGATGAGGCGACAAAGAGAAGTATCACGATGAGCTCGTAGCGGGATATGAGAACGAACGAGGCGATCATGAGAAGCGCGGCGAGCGGGAGCAGGAAAAGCCGGTACTGTCGGTAGAGCGCGCGCTTGTAGGGATTGCTCTCCTTGAGGTAATCGGTCATCAGGTAGTTATTGATCGTGTACATGGAAAAGATGTAAAAGGCTGCCGTGAGCGCGAAAAGCGGATCGGGCCGCCCGCCCGAGTAGGCAAGCACGAAGAGCGTGATAAAAAAAGTCGCCGCAGATGAAAGGATGTTGGTGCGGACGATGAATTCGAGAAACTTTTTTATGAGGTTGATAAGGACATTGCTCTTCTTGTATTTTATTGAATAGAGTTTCTCGAGGATGTTGTTGATTATCCACCCCGGCGTCGAGGCGCCGGCGGTGACGAATACCCTGTCGTCCCTGAAGAATTCCGCGTCGTCGAGCTCCGATTCGGTTTCGATATGGAATGTGCGCACTCCACGGTCACGGCCGATATCGGCGAGCCTGCGGGTGTTCGCTGAGTTTTTGCCTCCCACCACCACGAGCACGTCGATGCCGCGCTCTACCGCTTCCACCACGTCCTCCTGGCGGTTGTAGGTCGAATCGCAGATGGTGTTGAATATCGTCACCTTGTCCGGGAAGCGCGCGTTGAGGAGGGAAATGATCTTTTCGAAAAGCTCACGGTCGAAAGTTGTCTGTGATACCACCAGGTAGCGGTCGCGCCCGGGGATCGCGTCGATGTCGCAGATATCGGATATCACCTTCACTCCCGAAGTCGCGTAGCTCTTCAGGCTTATCACCTCCGCGTGGTCGTCATCGCCGGTAATCAGCGTGAAGTAGCCGTCGCGCGAATACTTTTTGATGATGCCCTGCACGCGCGCCACCCTGGGGCAGGTCAGGTTGATGAGACGCCTTGCGCGCTTTTTTATCTCCTTGAGCCGCTGATATGGAATCCCGTGGGTTCGGATCGCAACGATCTGGCCATCGATATCGCGGTTCTCTTCGACCGTCTTGAGGCCGCGCTTGTCAAGGATGGAGATTGTCTGGGGATTGTGAATAAGAGGCCCGTGCACGAATATGTCCTCGGTCGAGGAGTTGATCTCGCCTACGATCCTGATTACGGCGTCGCGCACGCCCATGCAGAAACCGGAATATTTTGAAAGCTCAATTTTCATAATGCGGTTGCGGTCCTTTGCCGCGCAGGGCCGGGATGCTATTCGTCCGCTGAATCGGGAATCCCGCGCTCGCCCATGGGGAAGTTTACCCTCGGATTGCCTACGGTGCCGGTTATCGATATTTTAATCGCGTCCTTGCCGTTGCCGGTAAGGCTGGAAAGGAGCGCCTTGTAGTCGTCAAGCGCGCGTGAGTCCTGATCTATATTGATATCGAGCTTGACGCGGGAAGTGTTCATGAATTTCTTGAGCTCGATGAATCCGGCTATGCCTCCGTGAAGGTCGTTGCCGAGGAACCTGATCGACTTGACGGTAAGGTTTCCGCCTTCGACGGTTCCTCCACCTTTGATCGACGTGAACCTGATCGTGGGAAGATTGAAGCCTTTGATGTTCGCGCCGTTGACGGATACATTTTCAAGGTCGAGGTTCAGGAACCCTTCCCTGGGAACGCCGTCCTTGTCGAACGATAGATCGAAGCCGGTATCAATAAGGTTTTGGATCGAAAGGCCTCCTTTGATGTATTTCATGTTCTGAACCGCGACTTTTCCGCGGAGAGTCCTGTTGAGCAGAAGCGTCACCGGATTTATCGCGACGTTCAGCGAAATGTCCTTGAGCGAGAGCTCGCCGCCGTCGTTGAAGACAATTTCGATGTTGTCGATGAAAGTGTCTCCTATAAGGCTGAAATCGATGTTGCCTATCTGTACTGACCGCCCGATAGACCTTTCCATGAGGCGGATCTGTTTGCGTATCACGAGATCGTACGGGAAGGTGAAAATGATGAAGACGATCGTCATAAACACCGCGAGCGCGATATACAGTTTTGCGTAGGGCAGGGCAAGCGTTTCAGCGATCTTCTGCCTGATGATCTTGAGAACCGCCTGGATCCTTACGATTATTTCCCGAATATCCATTGGACTTCCTTTTCGCTTCCGGTCACTGTGAAGTAAAATTGTCTATCTTGATGTTCACGTCGTAGGTGTCCCTTCCCTTGATGGCCTGCTGAATGCGGAGGTAGTTGATCTTGAGGAGAAGATTTGAGTTTTCGATCTGGTAGATAAATTTCATGAGCGGCTCGATGGCGACGCTGTCGAGCTTGATGTCGGTCGTTATCCTGATGTATTTGTTCTGTATATTGGTCTGGTTGCGCCGCGTGTAGGCGATGTTGCGCGTTACACTGGATGCCGCGGCCCACTGCTCGATGAGCGCGGTTATGTTTTCGTCCTTTCTGTTGAGCACCGCCTGATATTTGTTCTTCTCCTCCTTGAGGGCCATGTATTCCTGATACATTTTGTCGATCCTCTCCAGGTTTGAGAGGTTGCGTTCCATCCTGGTGTTGCCGCGGGACGCGAGTTTCATAATGGGGGATATTATAAGGAAATATACCGCGGCGGCCGCGGCGACAACGGCAAGGGCCTGCATCAGGCGTTTTTCTCTGGTCGATAAGTTTCTCATATCACCTCGAAGCGGCCTCGCCGGCGGTCTTGTTGTCGGATATGCTGAGCTTGACCGTCATGGTGAATCCGACCTGGTTGCGGCTCCTCATGTTGGTGTTGAGGACCACCGATTCGTACTGCTTCGACTGCTGCAGCCGGTTCTTGAATTCGTCGAGTACCGCGCTGTTGCCGGTCTCGCCGTCGATGCGGATGATCTTTTCATTAATCACCATGTTTTTGAGCTCGAAACTCGGGTCTCTCGGGAAACCGGCGAGCATGTCCTTGAGGATCTCAAGGATCCTGACGTCGGACTGGAGGACCGCCTTGATGGCCGTCAGCTCTTTTCGCTCATCGCCGATGATTTTCGTGGCCTGCCGTATCGGATCGTCCCCGGTCGGCCGCACGTGGAAGTATCTTCTGAAGCGCTCCTGAAGGAGGTCTTCGTACCTGCTGTTTGTCCTCGACTCCATGATTGCCGAGAGGAGGAGATTGATGCCGAGCACGAGAGCGGCCAGTATCAGAAATCCGGCCGCGAGGTAGTAGATCTTTTTTGATTTGCTCACCATGTCCGGGAGGAACTCTCCCTTAAGGAGATTGATCGCGGAATGCCGGCGGTTCAGGGCGGACAGGACCGTGCCGAAGGCTATCGGGAACTGCGTGTGGATCCTGATCTCATCGTAGCCTTCGAGGAACGGGAGCGAGACGATCGGAAGCTCGAGGGCGCTGCCGATGATCTGGCCGATGCCGATAATGTTCGATCCCCCTCCCGAAAGAAGCACCCTGCTGAACTCCATCTGGGTGTAGCTCAGGTTGAACGACTTGATGGTGAGATAGATCTGTTCGACGAGCTCGCGCAGTATCTCGTGCGTATCGTCAAATATCTTTTTGAGCTTGGCGCGGTTGAGGTCCAGCGTACGGTGAAAATCGCGCTGGAGATTGTTGTCGAGCGATGAAAGGTCAAGGTGCAGCCGCTGGAACAGGTGCATCGCCTCGTGATACGGAAGTTTCGTCGTCGTTGCCACCGACTGGTATATCAGCCCCGCGCCGATGGGGATGCTTCTGGTAAAGAGAAGGTTCGAGTCTGAAATGAAGTTGATGATGGTCTTGTTGTGGCCGATATCGATCTGCATGACCGATTCTTTTTCAATCTTGTTGAAGTATCGGTAGCATTCGAAGAGCGCGTTCGACTCGAGGCCAAGCCTGGAGGGGATGATCTCGAAATCGTCGAGTACGTCAAGAAACCCGGCGATCGTCTCGCGGTGTGTCGCGGTGAGCAGAATCCTGCCCTCGTCGGGCTTGGGGCTTTTCAGTGACTGAAAATCCATGGCCAGGTCTTCGAGCTTGAAGGGGATGTTCGCCTCGGCCTCGTAGGGAATGGCGCCCGCGATCTTCTCAACATCGCTGAAAGGAAACGATATATTGCGGATGATTGCCTTTTCCATCGGCAGGTTGGTGTAGATCGTGTACCCTTTCAGGTTCTTGTCTTTGAATACGCGGCTCAGCGCGTCGCGCACGGCCTCTTCAGGGTTTTCGATCCTGAAGTCGATGTCCTCGTAGGCGAAATCGGTCACCTGGAAATCCCGCATTCCGGTCCTGACGGTGACAAGCTTCACTGATGAGGTGCCGATGTCGATGGCGGCGATATTCTCAAACACGCCGGTCCTCCGCCGCGGGAGGCGCGGGGAAACGCCCTGAGGTCATGCTATTCCTCGCTCCAGTAATAAATTTTTTTCTCATCGCGAAAATAATAAATGGTGATTTTCGAAGTAGCGTCATTCACTCTGCCGACCGCCTGAATCCTGAAAATAAACGACTTGACGGTGATGATGTTGTTGAGCGTTACCTCGTCGGTGATCAAGTCTTTTACTTCTGAAACCGACCTGAAGGGCTGGACCGTGCGCCTTCTGATTAACTCCGTCACTATATCATCGGTCATATTATCTGTCAACGCAGATAAGACCCTGTAAGAAGCGGTGTTTATATTAATTTTGTTCAGCTCGCTCAGATAATCCGAGCGGTCGCCGTAAACCCTGAAATAATCGGTGAGCCTGCGGCTTTTCTCCTTGCCGACCTTGATGGTGAGCTTGCGCGTTTCGGAATCGAATTCCGCCTTTCTGGCGGACGCGTCCTTCGCATTGATCTGTGACAGCAGCTTGAGGTTCAGCTCGCGTTTCCCGACGTTGTCATCGACAAGATTGTGTTCCTTCCCCGTGTTGCCCCCGCCGAGGCCGTAAAATATCTCGGGCGTGAATCCCTTGATGAGGAGCAGTTCGTTGATGCTGTCCATCTCGTCATTTTTCGCTTTGTACGGCAGGGTGAGGCTCTGGTAGTAGTCGGGCGTTTCGGCGCCGTAGGGGGAGCGGGAATCGTCGATATCGACCCAGTCGGTGATCGTATCGGCGAAATCGATCGGGAAGCCCATGTTCATGAAGAACCGCTGAACGATGTTGTGGTAGGGGGTCTTGTCCACGAATTCGGTGCTCAGGATGGAAAGATTGATCTTTGCGTTCTCGTCCGATATGCTGATCTTCACGGTCCCGTTTTCGATCGGGATCTCGGGAAGCTCGTACGCCCACAGGTCCTGATAGCAGTCTATGTTTTTGTCCACGTTCTTTGGAAGGAGTCCTTCGGTCATGCCGCGCTTGTCCGCTTCGAGGATGAAGCGCCCGAGGTTGATGCCGGTGCGCGCGATGTAGTACGCCCTGAGCCTGTCGCTGAACCTGGTGATGTAGCTGATGTCGGTCTGCGCGGTGATAAGGAACTCGGTCGAAACCGAAACGAGGAGCGCGGTGATGAGCAGCACCACGACGAGCACGTAGCCCGAAGGCGCAGTGAGCGGGCGGAAAATGCCGCGCTCAGACAGTATCTGCCTGCGCCTCTCATAATCGGCGGCGGCCGCGCGGTACGCCTTCACGAGCGCGCCGGCTGTCGATTTCGCGATCCGTTTCATTGCGCCATGTTGATATAGGAAATGAAGGAAAGCGATTCCTCTTTTCCTTTCTGGTTTATCATCTTCAGTGTCGTTTTGACAGCCTCGGGGTATTTCTTGTCTTCGCGCGAATTCCATGTATCGGTCCAGTCGTTCTTCACCTTGAACTCGAACCGTATGTCGGTAAGACCCGAGATGAGCAGGCTCTCGTTCCACTGCGTTGAAGGCTCATCGTCGTAAGTCGGGCCCTCACGCCGGTAGAGCGAATAGACGCCGGGCCTGTCGCGCTCCTGCACGACCCTGTAGCCGACCTCGTGCACGTCGCACATCCTGTATTCGCGGTTCGGCGAGGAGGCTATCGCGACGTCCTGGTAGTCTATCGTAACGAAAGAGAGCCTGCCTTCATAGGGGGCGGTCCGCTTGTTCTCACCGATGAAAAACGCTTTCTTGTTGTACTTGTTGATATAGGTGCACGAGAGGTCGCGGTCTATCCGCGTCAGGACAAGATTGGCGCGCTCGTAGAATTTCGCGACCTGTGTGAGATCGCGGATAGACGCCATGATCGCCGAGTGGGCCGAGTAAACCATGACAAGGATCACCGCGGAAACCGCCGTCGCGACAAGCAGCTCGACCAGCGTGAATCCGGCTTCGTCCCGGGCGGCCTTCGCGCATCTCTTTATGATTCGGTTCAGCATTCCGCACATGGTTTTTCTCGCGTCAACGCGGTAGTATCCCCCTACATCTCCGGATAAATGTAGGAAAGCGAGTATTTCCGGTCGCGGTCGCGCTCCCTCCAGTGGACGGTGATCTGCACCTTCTTCGCCGGTATCGGGCCGAAAAGGCCGTGTTCGTACCTCGCGATCTGCCGGCTGCGGCTGAATCCGTCGAAACCGGGAACGGGCTCGTGGTCCAGGTCGGGCCCGCGCATTTTTAAAAGCTGAAATTCGTTCATGCTGCTTTTTGCGATGATCATTGCGCGGGTGTAGTTCTTGTTGCCGGCGATCGCCATTATCCCCGCCGAGATGCCCGATATGATGCTTATGAGCACGATCGAGAGTATCGCCACCGCGATCAGCATTTCAATGATGGCGAAACCTTTTCCGCTCTCTTTCATCGACGCTCCGCCTTCAAGGTTTCAAAGGTGACGAAATCGCTGATGATATCCGCCTCCTTTTTGAATTTATGGATGACCAGCGAATATTTGTCGCTGTCGTTGACCAGGATGTGGATGATGACGTCGTCGGAATAACCCGCCGGCCGGAATGGCACCATCACGTTGCCCCGCACGACCAGCTCGCCCGAGGAAAGCACCACCTCCTGCAGCTTGAAGGACGCCGGGAAATTCCGGCGCGCCAGGAGCCTGTTCGGATTTTCGGCGAATTTTCCGCTCTCTGTCAGGACGACCGCCGATACCGCGTTGGTGCGGGAAAACACGTTGTCGTTGTAATCGAGCAGCTTGTTGTCCCCTTCGTACAGATGAAACACAAGGAAACCGGTGCGGTTGTTGATGAACGCGTCATCGAACGCTTTTTCGACTGTCGAGGTGAGCAGGGTAAAGTTGCTGCGCCTCCCGCTCATATAGACCGATACGCGCGGGGCCACCACGAGGGCCATGATCGAGAGGATCACCATCACGATGATCAGCTCAAGCAGCGTGAAGCCGCGCGTGTCCCGGAGCAGCCGGCGGAAGCGTCCTGCGGCCACGGGTGATTATTCCGCCTTCTCCGACTTTGACCTCGCGCGGTGGAGCTCCCAGCTGTTGATGTCATCGGCCGTTCCTTCCTGCTTGTCGGGGCCTTTGCTCATGATGTCGTAGTCGCGGTTGTTCTCGCCCGGGAACCGGTAGATGTAGCTGTTTCCCCACGGGTCGCGCGGCACCTCGTTTGACTGCAGGTACTGCTTGATCGCGTCAAGCCCTTCCTCGCTTGAGGGGTAGGTGTCGCTGTCAAGGCGGTAGCGGTCGAGTGCTGTTTTAAAGATGAGCATCTGCTGTTTCGCCGCTTCGACCTTGGCGCGCTCGGGCACGTCCATGAACCGCGTGTACACGATGGTCCCGAGTATGCCGATGATCACGATCACGATCAGAAGCTCGAGCAGTGAAAAGCCCTCTTCGCTTGCGAGGCTTTTTCTCAGGGCACTGATCCTTGTCAGAACTGCCTGTATGGTTTTCTTCATGGCGCATCTCCTTGTGATGTTTTCAACTGTACTGTCTATTACACGGCCCGAAAACTGATGCGGCATCGTATCCGGTCCGTGTTTTTCGGCGCAGGGGCGGATAGCGATCCGCTCCACGGCCGCGTCATTGCACGATAAGGTTCATCTCGAAGATCGGCAGAAGCACTGACACCACGATCGTCCCGATGGATATCCCCATCATTACGATGATGACCGGCTCGATCAGGCTCGTAAGTCCGGTGATCGTAAGATCGAGCTCCGTCTCGTAGACCCTGCCGATGTTCATGAGCATCGTGTCGAGCTTGTCGCTCGCCTCGCCCGCGGAAATCATGCCGAGCACGAGCTTGGGGAGGAAGTCCGACTTCGACAGCGCGTTCGATACTTTCGTTCCCTCCCGTATCCGCGCGGCCGCTTCCTCTATCTTCTCTTCGATGATCACATTGCCGACGATTTTTTTCACGATCTCGAACGACTTCAGAATATCCACCCTGTTGTTGAGAAGCACGCCGAGGTTCTGAGTAAACCGCAGCACGATCAGCTTGTGGTACAGGTTTTTGAACAGGGGGAGGGTGAGCTTCAGCCCGTCGAACTTCCTTCGGCCTTCTGCGGTGGATATATACTGCCGAAGGTAATAGATCACGAGGACCGCGATAATTATGAGCAGATACCAGAAGGTCGAAAGGAAATCGCTTATTCCCATGACGATGCGCGTCGGCATCGGGAGCTCGCGTCCCATGTCCATGAACATGCGCGAAAGCGAAGGCACGATCTTGACCATGAGGAACATCACCACGGCCGTGGCGAAGAGGATCATGAACGACGGATACCAGAGCGCGGACTGGACTTTTCCCTTGAGGAGGCTTCGCTTCTCCTCCATGTCGGCCAGGCGTTCGATCACCTGGTCGAGCGAGCCGAGGTTTTCGCCGACCCGCACCATGTTGATGTACATGTCGGAAAAGATCACCTTGTGGCGAAGGAGCGCGTTGGAAAACGAGGAGCCCTCTTCGATCTTCTCTTTAATGTCGACGACGATGCGTTTGAAGTTCTGGTTGTCGATCTGCTCGATGATCGCGTTCAGCGTGGCGATGAGCGGCATGCCGGCGGTGAGCAGCGTCGAGAGCTGGCGCGAGAAGATGCCGACCTGGCGCGCGCTCATCTTGAGTCCGATATAGTTCACGGCGTCATGGTAGGCGCGCGCGAGAAAGCCTTTCGGCGCGTGAGGGGATTCCTTGCCGGGAGCGATCTCGTGCTTTCGCATCCGCACGACGTAAAGCCCCTGGCTGCGCAGCTTCTGCCTCGCGGCGGACTCCGACGGCGCGTCGACGTAATCGGCGACGTTCTCTCCCTTTTCGTTCAGCGCCTGGTACTGAAATACCATGTTACGATACCCTCATGACCTCTTCGATGGTGGTAAGGCCTTCGGCTGCTTTCGTGATGCCGTCCTGAAGGAGGGTCACCATCCCGTGTTTGACCGCGTATTCCTTGATGATGATCGAATCGGTGTGGGCCATGATCATCTTGCGGATCTCGCCGTCGACTATGAGAAGCTCGTAGATGCCTATCCGCCCTTTGTATCCCGTGTTAAGGCACTTCTCGCACCCCTTTCCCCGCCAGAGCTTCCCGCCCTTGAGCTGCGAAACCTTCAGGTTGAACTCGTCGAGCATTTTGGGTGTCGGCTTGTACTGTTCCCTGCAGTGGGGGCAGATCGTGCGCACCAGCCGCTGTGCCAGGAAGGCGTTCACCGACGAGGAGATGAGGAACGGTTCGACGCCCATGTCGATGAGGCGGGTGATGCCGCTCGCGGCGTCGTTGGTGTGCAGCGTCGAGAATACGCGGTGGCCGGTAAGCGCCGCCTGCACGGCGATCTCGGCGGTCTCAAGGTCGCGTATCTCACCTACCATGATGATGTCCGGGTCCTGGCGCAGGATCGACCGCAGGCCGCTCGCGAAGGTCAGGTCGATCTTCGGCTTCACCTGCATCTGGCCGATCCCCTTGATCTGGTACTCGATCGGGTCCTCTACGGTGAGGATGTTGACATCGATGTTGTTGAGCCGCGTGAGCACGCTGTAAAGCGTCGTGCTCTTGCCGCTTCCTGTCGGGCCGGTCACAAGTATGATGCCGTGCGTCTTTTTGATCAGCTCGTTGAATTTCCCAAGCACTTCGTTTGAAAAACCGAGCGAGTTCAGGTCGAATTCCATGTCGGTCTTGTTCAGGAGCCGCAGCACCACCCGCTCGCCGTAGTAGGTGGGAAACACCGATACCCGTATGTCGATGTCCTTGCCGCCGATCTTGATCTGGATGCGGCCGTCCTGGGGGAGCCTGTTTTCGGCGATGTTCAGGTTCGCCATGATCTTTATCCGCGATATGATCGCGTTCTGGAATTTCTTCGGCGGCGTGAACATCTGGTACAGGATGCCGTCTATCCGGAACCTGATGATGAGGTCCTTCTCGTACGGCTCGATGTGGATGTCGCTCGCCCTGTCGTTGACGGCCTGCCGCAGCATCGTGTTGACCAGGCGTATGATCGGCGCCTCGTTGGCCATGTCGAGGATGTCCTGCGTCTCGTTCGACTGCGACGTGAGGAGCCCGAGATCAGCGTCCTCCAGGTCCTCGATGATCTCGTCGGTTTTCTCGCCGCCGGCCGAATCGTAGTGGGACTGGATTATCCGCAGCACCTCGCTCTCGGTCGTCATCACCGGCTCGAACTGGTAGTCGTTGAACAGCATTTTAAGGTCGTCAAGGGGGCGGATATTGAGAGGATCGACCAGCGCCACGAAGATGGTCGACTTGGCCACCTTGAACGGCGTCATCTTGTTGTTCTTCAGGAAATGCACCGGGATCCGCGCGAAAAGGCCTTTCTGGTCGTCGAACTGGATCGACATCTGGTACGGAATGTTGTAATGCTCCGAGAGCGCGGACATGATGTCCTCCTCGGTGGCAAGCCCCTTGCGCACGATCAGCTCACCGAGGCGGAGGCCCGTGCCCTTCTGGGCCAGGAGCGCCTCCTGGAGGTCCTCCTGGGTGATGATGTTCTTCTCGACGAGGATTTTACCGAGGTGTTTTTTTACCTGCATGGCGCTCCCGATGCCGCTCCTTCAGTCGGATATATTGAATTCGTAGGTCATCATCTTGTTGTTCCGTTCGAGATCGACCGATATCCGCGATTCGCCCTGGATGGAGCCCCAGAGCGTGTAGAGCTTCTCCGTGCTGTCGATCGGATGGCCGTTCACGCGCTTGATAATGTCGCCGTTGCGCGCGCCAAGCTTGTAGAGGATGTTGTAGGGGCGGATCGTCATGATCCGGTATCCCTGTACCTGGCCGTCAACCCGGTACGGCCCCGCCTGCAGGCCTTTCAGCGCGTTATCGAGCTTCTTGAGTACCTTCTGCTGAAGGAAAGCGCGGCTGAGCGTCTGCTGTATCTTGCCGTCCGCTGTGCCCGGCGCGGCCGATGACTGCGGTGCAATGCCTCCCTCGTTTTCGGGGGCGTAGAGGTCGAGTATCACCACGTCTTTTCCGAGCCGCAGATGCACCTTCGAGCTCATGATCTGTGTCAGGCTGAAGCCGAACACGTTGTCGCGCAGCTTGTATATCTTCGCATCCGCCTCGGTCTTTTTCTTTATGAGCGCCCTGGCGATCGGCGCGGGGCCGCTTATTGTGCCCAGAAGCCTGAGGTCGGTGGCCGAGGCCCCCTCGGCGGAGGTGCCGACGGTGACGGCGCTTTCAGGCTGCGCTATCTTGAAAAACCCTGAGGTTATGATGCCCCTGTAATCATCAAAGGTTGCCATCTTTTTATCCGCGGCGAACGCGCGTGTCCTTGACCGTGAGGGGCTCTGGGACGGCTCGGCGGAATAGCGGTAGAGATGGGTGACCGTACTCGCAAGCACGAACGAGAATATCAGAACCGACGCGCTGTTCATGAGATGGTATTTAATGTTCTGCATCTTCCGCCAGACTCTCGCTCAAAATATCAGGGTATCGCCGCGTCCGGTGTTTGCGGTACCCGATTACAATATACAACAAAACGCCACGTCAATGCCCGATTATGCCGGCCATTATACTCGCACCCCCGCCGGGGGCGGGGGTGTTATGGAATCAGCGCTATACGCCTGAACCGGTCATGCTACAGGCGCTACTGTGGTAGGAAAACTGAGTATTGTCAATGAAAATAGCTCGGACGGGCGAATTTTTATAGGGAGAAGGGGGATATCCGGACGGTGCGCCGCGGTGGAGCTGCAAGCCGCCTTTCAGGCGGCATACAGTTCCACCGTTTTTATGCTGGAGAGGTGTATCCTCATTTCATTATTGAATTTATCGCGGATAATAATTTCATTGTTGACCAGCGACCTGTTCTTGTGAAGCTCGATCACCTTACCATCGTTGAGATGCAGTACAATGTCGAGCCCCTTGATGTCGAGATACTTTTTCAGGAGCTTTTTGAAATCTTTTTTGATCATGGCGCTGTGTTCCTCCCTGGATGGCTGTAATGAGACTGATTGTGCTGATCGCCCTTATGTCTCATGATATAATTATCGGCGATTGGTGTTATTGCATTACATATTATTTCTTTTTTATAATTTTTTTATTCTATACATCGATTCCGGATGGATAAATCCATTTTTACCGACAGATCAGATGTTTTCAGGGGAAGGAATCTGTTTTACGCCGCCTTCCGTGCGCGTGAAACCTGCCTGCCCGGGAAACGTGAGGCGGCATCTTGTCTGATGTCTTAAAAGGAAATTCCTGCGCCGGTAAAAAAATCGTTGCGTGAATTCTTTCTTTCATGTTATCGGTTGCATGCCCGTGAAGGCGCGAAAACGTTTTCGCGCCTTCACGGGCGATATGGATCATTCGGAGGAAGAAACGATGGTAAATGAAAAGCGTTTCCGTGCGGGCGCCGCGGCGCTGGTTGTTTTCGCGGTGATCGGGGCATTGTTCGCCGGATACCTTCTTTACATTCATGATAACGCGGCAACGCATGGTTCGGCGCTTTTTAAAATATGCTCGGTCGGCGTATTCGATTGCGGCAGGGTGGCGGGGAGCAGGTATTCTATTTTCCTCGGTGTTCCCGTCGCCGGTTACGGGCTGCTTTTCTATCTCTTTCTGATCTTTCTTTTCGCGATCAGCGCGATTTCGGAAAAGACGGAGTTTCGGCATTTTCTCTACAACGGTATTTTCCTGATCTCCCTGGCGGGAGTGGTGTGCATCCTTCCTCTGGCCTATATATCCGCCTTTAAAATAAGGGCTTTCTGTCTTTTCTGCCTGTTTACCTGGATATGCAATATCGGTGTCCTCGCGTCAATTGTAATCATGATCAGAAGCGCTGTCGAATCTGTTTCTTTCAGGGAATTCCTGGGCATCAACCTGCGTTTCTTCGACATCCTGCAGGACAATGTCGCGCCGGTTGCCGTCGTCATGATGGTCTTTCTCATACTGCTTGGCTCGCTTATTTCGCTTTCGCTTTATTTCAAAGTGCGCTCCCAGGTTTCCCAGATACAGGAGGGGATGAAGCTCGAAGAGGAGATAATGTCGCAGTTTTACCTGCGGCCGCAGGTGAATATCGACCTTAAAGGAGTGCCGCTCGCGTACGGGAGCCCGAACGCGAAGGTGACCGTGGTGGAATATTTCAATTTCGATTGCCCGGCCTGCCGCCGCTCATCGGCGGTCATGGAGTCCCTGGCGATCAAGTACAGGGGAAAGGTCCGCTTCTACATGAAGCATTTCCCCCTCGATTCGGAATGCAACCGTTTCATGTCGCGCAGCGACCAGGGGCTCGCGTGCAAGGCCGCCCTTGTATCCATCGCGCTGAGGGGCACGGACAAGTACAAGCCGTTCGTCGATTCAATTATGAGGAACAACAATCCTCTCTCTCTGCCGCTGATCGAGATCTCGCTCGCGAACGCAGGCATCACCCGCGAAAAGCTTCAGAAGCTGATGAGCGAAGGGGCGGCGAGGAAGATACTGCTTGCGGAAATCGAGGAGGCCGCGCGGTTCCGCCCCGATGGCACTCCGACATTTGTCATCAACGGCAGGGACCTCCCCTCGGGGCTGCCGCCGTTCGCCTTCTTTGACAGGCTCATTCAGATGGAAGTAAGCAGGGTATACGGGACCAGATGACGGTCCCGCGCAACCCGGTTACCAGATGAAATATCGTATCCCCAGCCCGCCCCGCAGGTGGAAGTCGATATCGGGAACGACCGTCATCGCCGGAACAAGCTCCAGAAAAGCCGCCAATGGAATTGTGGTGAAACGATATTCGAGTCCGATGGGGAAGCGGCATTCGAGGCCGTTTTCGTCACTTCCTGAATGGTTCCTTCCTTCATTGTCATGATCGTAAAAACCAGGCCCGATTCCGAGATAGAGCAGAAGAGACGGTACGGGAAACACACCGCTGAAATGCCTGAGATAGTCGCCATATAGATACGCTCCGTGATCATGGCTTGCGCCTATTCCGGCGTCGATTGCGTCGGATGATGAAATGAATAATTTCCCCGTGATCCCGGAAGGATCACCGAGGACGAAACCAATTCCCAAACGGTTCTCTGCGGCGGGAAGAGCCGTACCTGTGAGTGCAAAAACAGCAAAGAACAGAGCCATACGCCATCGCTTCATACGTCTGAGTTCCTCTCTCGTATTCCTTTCTTCCTTATGCTATCATATTGTAATACCTCCGTTGTTCTGACAAGGGAAGCAAAAAAGAGCGGCATTTTCTGTATTAAAATCCAGCGGCGCAGGGTCGGATTAAAATTGCCTGAAGCCACGACTGTTCCCTCCCCCGAGGGCGGCAGGTGGAATCATAAAATATTTTTTTGTATAACAAATAGGAGTTGACATTAATTCCGGTAATTATTCAGATTTATTTGATATTTTTTAAATTGAATTATGTCTATTTTTAAAGATAATCCGCAGGAGACCGCTTTTGTAACTGCCAAATAAAAATATGAAAACAACTCCCGAATTTGCGCGCGGAGATATGGCAGTATTTCCCCCCAGGACTATTACATCGACTTTCCCTTCTGTAGCGGCTTCTGATACTGCTCGTTTTGTATGCTCTTCCTGTTTGTTTCCACATCCGACATCGGTCAGGGAATTTCACCGGGCTACCGGTTGAAAATATTACATTAGCTGTGGAGGTTTCGGGTATGAGTAATGTTTTGGAATACAAGCATTTCATCGACGGCGCCTGGACTCCCGGGGAATCGGGGGAGATGATGGACGTCATCAACCCTTCCAACAGGGAAGTCGTCGCAAGGGTGCCGAGGGGAACGAAAGGCGATGTGGATAAAGCGCTCGGGTCTGCGCGCAGGACGTTTGAATCCGGTGTCTGGTCAGGCAAGAGCGTTGAGGAACGGGCCGAGGTGCTGCTCAGGGCAGCGATGTTGTCGGTAGCATATAAAGATCACCTCGCGAATCTCGAGTCGCTGACTTCCGGCGCCACCATCCGCCGGACAACGACAGTTGACGCCGCCGAGGTGGGCGCGTCCCTCCTGCTCGCCTCAATGATAGCAAAAGAGCTCCCGAAGGTCGAGCACACGCTTTTCAATCCGCCCTGGGTGGCGCCAATGCACACCTACTGGAAACGCGAGCCTATAGGAGTGTGCGCGGGCATTACTCCCTGGAACTTTCCCCTGATTCTCGCGATCTTCAAGATCGCTCCGGCTCTTGCCATGGGAAACAGCCTTGTTATCAAGCCGGCAAGTATTACGCCGGTTACCACCCTGGAGCTTGCGAAGATCCTTTTCGAAGCGGGACTGCCTGCGGGCGTATTCAACGTGATTACGGGGCCCGGTTCTTCAGTCGGCAACTATATGGCGGCTCATCCGGAAGTCGACAAGATCGGCTTTACCGGCTCGACAGAAGTGGGAAGGCAGATCGCGCATCTTGCGGCGGACGGAATCAAGCGGGTCACCCTCGAGCTTGGCGGCAAATCGCCGATCATCGTTCTCGATGATGCCGATCTCGAAGTGGCCGCGAACATGTGCCTTCTGGCGTTCCTGTTCCATTCCGGTCAGGTGTGCGAATCGGGAACACGGCTGTTTGTTCCCCGAAAGATGCAGGACCAGCTTGTCGAAAGGATGATCGCCAAGATCAAGAAAATGGTGATTGGCGATCAGATGAAATGGAGGACGGATCTCGGCCCGATTGCCAACGAGGATCAGCTCAAGACCATTATGAACTATGTCGCGATCGGCAAGAAGGAAGGCGCGCAGATCGCGTACGGAGGAAATCGCCTGACCAGCGGCGAGTATGAGAAAGGTTTCTTCTTCGAACCGACCATTTTCATCAACTGCAACAATAAGATGACGCAGGTCCGCGAGGAGAT
The DNA here is from genome assembly GCA_964627815.1 of uncultured Leptospiraceae bacterium. Taxonomy (GTDB): domain Bacteria; phylum Spirochaetota; class UBA4802; order UBA4802; family JAGODF01; genus CAZPZJ01. Next base: position 116,794 of record CAZVKE010000009.1, on the reverse strand, counting down.
ATTCGGTCCTGTGCAGTGCGTGATCCCCTATGATGACGAAGAGGAAGCGCTCGCCATGGCCAACGACAGCATGTACGGCCTCGGCGGCGGGATATGCAGCACAAACGCCACGAGGGCACAGAGGCTTGCCAACAGGATGCGCACCGGAACGGTCTGGATAAACAACTGGCATGTCCTCAGGCCTGACGCGCCGTTTGGCGGATACAAGCAGAGCGGATACGGCCGCGAGTGCTGTTATCATTCACTGCTGGCGTACAGCGAAGTCAAGCATATCTGCCAGGACCTGACGCCTGACGGATCGGAAAAGCTGATGAATGCCCTTATCGGCTGCAATAAATAAGGAGGATACTAATAATGACGACACCGAAATATTTCATCTGGGATTACCGAAGTGTGGTGGAAGTCGGATCTGGCTGCCGCACGTTTGTCCCTCAGCGTTTCGAGCAGATGGGCTGCAAGCGTGTTGGGCTTATCACCGATCCGGGAATAGTAAAAGCAGGGATCGTCGACATGGTCAAGGGCGTGTTCGAGGCGCAGGGAAGCCCTAAAGTTATCGGCGTGTATGATAAAATTGAGCAGGACGCGGCGATGCGGGTAATCAACGACTGCGCGCGCTGGTGTCGTGAAAATGCGGTTGACGGGCTGCTGGCCGTCGGTGGCGGCAGCGTGCTTGATTCAGTCAAAGGCGTAAAAGCCATGCTCGGGATGAAGGTCACGGACATAAAGGAAATCATGCCGGGCAATATCGGCCCGTACTTCAACACGATGGGCAAACCGCTCGGCGTACCGCATATCGCGATCGCAACGACAGCCGGCACCGGCGCGGAGTCATCTCCAGTGGCTGTTATTTATAACGAGGATGAAAAGGTGAAGGGAGATTTTCTGCATCCCTATATCCCCGCCGATTATGCCTTTCTTGATCCCGATCTCACCGTGGGGCTTCCCCCCAAGATGACGGCCGATACAGGGTTTGACGCGCTCTCGCACGCGGTGGAGGCGATAAGCTCGCCCAGCGATAATTGCATGATCGACGCTCTTTCCATACAGGCGATCAAGCTGATATTGAAATATCTTCCGAGAGCGGTTGAAAACGGAAAGGATCTCGAGGCCCGCACGAAAATGCTGGTGGCGAGCAACATGGCGATCATGAGTTTTGCGATGTCGGGATTGTTCTACCCGATCCATAATGTCGCTCATGCTGTAGGCGGGCAGTTGCGTATCCCTCACGGCGAGGCGAACGCGGTGCTTATCCCCATACTGATGGATGAATACACCTGGCACTATCTGCCCAATGCCGAAGTGCTGGCGGACGCGTTCGGAGTAAAAAAGGACGGCATGTCGCCCGAGCAGATGGTTGCGGCTTCGGCGGAAGCGGTCCGCAAGCTCCAGAAACAATGCGGGACAAAACAGGTATTCAGTCAGAAACTCGATGCCGCCGCGAAAGATGGGATGTTCCTGGCGGTTAAATTCGATCCTTCGGGAGTTTTCTATCCGATACCGGATAAGATTATCAAAAATTGTCTCGGCCGGTGCTTTGAGCACTGATGAGTTGAAACTTCTGTCGATGAAGCGCGGATAACGAACCGTCCCCCCGGAATAAAAGCCGGGGGCGGTTCACAATAAACCTCCACCCGTCATGTAGCGGTGCATAGGAATTCTCTTGCTAATTAAGAAGTAAGTGACGCTGTTTTACGGTTCACGGAAAGGAATGGCGCAGTGATCAGGGCGTGCCGGTCTCATTATCGCCGTTATCTTCCTCGACTTTGCTGTAGTGCCGTTTCGCGGGTCGCGGGCCGACAACGCTTTGAACTGCGGCATCGGGAAGCGCGCGGATTTTATCGGACCGTTCGGCTTCGCCGATCATTCTCTCAGCTTTATCACCATGCCGTTTAAGGTGCTTTCCGGTAAAAAGGAATCCCGGCATCTTGATCCCGGGTGCGTCAACTTCCCTGAGCGCATAGACGGCTTCGGCCATGTGCCGCTGGATCCTCGAGGCGGTGATTGTTGAACCGATTGTATACATGGAACCCGGCGCGGCTTCGACCGATACGCCGGTTAGTCTTGAGGTGATTCTCGTCCTGCCCCGTACGAGCACCAGCGAGGTCTTCCCGTGTGAGCTGGTCAACAGGAACTCGGTGCCGGTGGATTCAATATTCGCTTCGGGTGTTGAGAACGTGTACTCCATTCTGGACGTGCGGTTGTGAAACGACGCGTGTACGGTCCCGTCATGCAGGTGAAAGGTGAAACGGTATTTTCCGGTCTTCGGCGTGAACACGGAACTGGTTATTCCGAGGTTCGTTTTTTCGGCCATCCTGATGGCGAAGCGGTTGCCCAGATATATTTTGCTGATTGATTGATTGCCGGTCCGCAGTACTGAATTATTGCGCAGAAGCGAAAGCCGTGGTGAAGCGGCATCGTTGATGGTAAGGCTTCCGCTGATTACCTTCGATGATAGAGGTATAGGGTAGGGGGCAGTGTCGTTGTTGCTCCTGAGATACAGCAGCGAAGCTGTCGCGGTAACGCCGATCAGCAGGAACGCGGCCGCGGGTTTAAGCATTCTCCGGAAAGCGGCAGCGCTTCGCCTTTCCGGTTTCTCATCGGCGATAGTCCGGCACAGCGCCCGTATTCGGTATTCAAGTGCGGGTGAGGGCTGAACGCTTTCCTCCGGCGATCTGGCCAGGATACTCCTGACTGCCGCGGCCTTTGCGGCGCACTCACTGCATGACACAAGGTGTTCGTTGATCTCAGCGCGCTTTTTTTCGGTTGCCGATCCGTCTATGTGCGAGATAAGTTCTCGTATTTCTGCGTGTGATTTCATTATAGCCACTTATATATTAATACACCCGTAAGTTGAATTACAGCCAAGAAAAGTGTTAAAAATCCGCAATTTTGAAGATATCTCATAATCTGCTCAGTCGTCTGCTGGATTTTGCGCCGTACCGTGCGTTCGGATTTACCTGTAATTTTTGCGATTTCCTGCGCCGAGAGTCCATGGTCTTTTTTCAGAATGAAAACCGATTTTGACAGCTCATCAAGCGTGTCAAGGTACTCATATATTTTCGCCTGGAGCTCTTTCTGTTCCGATTCCCCGCATATGTCGGTGTCCGATTTAAGGTTGATATGGTCTTCTATCGGCACCGGGGCGATGCGGGAATCCTTTTTCAGGTGGTTGATACAGAGGTTGTGGGCAGTCCGGTACAGGAAGCCGCGCATGGTCTCCATCTGAATGGTGTTTGTCTGTGAAAAGCGGATAAGCCGCTCAAAACAGCTCTGGAGTATATCTTCGGCGTGGTCCGGCGAGCCAAGGAAGCGGTAAATATAGTAATATAGTTCTTTCCCGTAGGAACGGTAAAGTTCGATAATTTTTTCTTCTGAGAGCAAAATTGTGACCGGGATTGTGGTGTCAGTTGTATTAATTCAAACGTTCAGAGAATGCACTATATCTGCCAGGGTTTCGCGCGGTCAAACAGAAAAGAGACGATTTTTGCTTTTTCCAAAAGCAAAATTGAAAATTATTGCTTGACAGGTGCGGTGGTTCTGGTGATTGCATTCAGATAATTTAATTTTTTCCAACTTCTACGGAGGTATCACATGAAGAAGATGTTAGTTCTTGCTGTTGTTCTTTGCTTTGCGATCGCTCTTGGTTTTGCCAATGCTGCTCCCCGCGCTGCTGCGAAAGCTGATGCGAAAGCCGCTGCGAAAGCCGATGCGAAAGAAGCCCCCAAGGCTGATGCGAAAGCTGCTCCTGCTGCGAAACAAGGCAAAGCTGCTCCCAAGGCTGCGAAGTAAGTTATTTCAAAGCATAGCAATATTTGCGAAAAACAGTTCTTTTCAGAAATGGAAAGGACTGTTTTTTTTGCCTGTTCGCCATTTGCTTTCTGTTGTTAATGGTTTGACATCGGGCTTCATATGGTTATAGGTTGTATCATGCGCGGATATATCCTGTTTGTGACGAGGGCATCTTCCGGTATGAGAAAGCTTCTCCCTGGCTTTGGTTTCAGGCTGGCGATTCTCTTTGTTCTTCCCGCGGCGGGATTGAATGCGACTGCCTTTGCGGAGGATCCGGTCCGCGTCTATACGCTTCCGCAGCTTGTCGAGCGGGCGCTGTCTGTATACGGGCCTCTCGCAGCCGGACAGCACCGGATAAAGGAACAGAAAGCGCTTGTTGAACATGAGAAGCGCTGGAGCAATCCTTCACTCGGACTTGAACTTGGCCGCAAATCGGTCGACGGCGCAACAGGCCCGCTGTACGGCATCTCTATCACCCAGAATATCTTCTTTCCCGGCAAGCGGAACCTGCTTGCCGAAATCGCGCGCTTCGAGGAGAACAGGGCGAAGCTCGGCCTTGAGGAAATGCGTCTCTTTATCCGCTATGAAGTAGCGCGGCTCGCATACGAGTACGCGCAGGCCTGGGAGCGCACCGGCCATATCAGGGACCGGCTCGAGCGCCTGCGCCTGATCAACTCATACATGAAAGGCCGCGTCCTTGTATCCCCCCAGAAAATCGTCGAGAAGGATATTATCACGCTGAGGATAGCAGGCCTCGAGAAGGAATTGCATAAAATACGTAGCGACCTGAAGGCGTCATACGCGAGGCTTAATCTTTACGCCGGCCTTGATGAGCGTGAGCCGCCCGAGATCAGGATCGACTGGTTTTCAAAGGCCCCCGCGCTCTCGCTCGATTCGCTCATCGCAGGCGCGGCCGGAAACGGATTCGCGGTCAGGATGCAGCGCGAAGCGGTGCGCGCGACGGGGAATGAGGCTGCCCTTGCGCGCAGAGAGCCGTATCCGGACATCGGCGTGTCGATCTTTTTTAATCAGGACAGGGTGGATGCAACCGAGCGCACCGTCGGTGGAGGCATTTCCTTCCCGCTTCCGCTTCTTTCGCAAAACAGGCATGCCGTCGACCGCTTCAGGGAGAAGGAGGAGGCCGAGCGCCGGATGGAGGAGCATGTCGCCCGCCTTCTCACGCAGAAGGTACGCGAGCTCTACGCCCAGTACGAGCTTGCCGGAAAGATGGTCGAGCGATTCTCCATGGGACGAGTGCCGGCGCTGGAGGAGTCGATGCGCTACGCGGACAGCGAGTTCCGCAAGGGGAGGGTGACGCTTGTGACCTATCTTGAAATGGACACCCAGACCCATGAGACGCTTGAGATGATGTACGCTTCGCAGCTCGACCTGGTCAACCTCTACACGTCGCTGCTCTTCCTTGCCGCCGAGGAGCGCGAGGTAAGGGGGCGTTAGATGGTGGAACGGGCGATACAGTGGGCGCTGCGCTCGCAGCTCTGGGTAATCCTGATAACCGCGGCGGTCATTATATTCGGCGCGTTCGCGATGTCACGGATGTCGATCGACGCGGTGCCCGATATCACCAACATTTCGGTCATGGTAAACGCGCAGACCGGCGCGCTCGCCCCCGAGGAAATCGAGCGGACGGTCACGTTCCCGATAGAGTCCGAGCTCGCGGGCCTGCCGGGCGTGGAGGACATCCGCTCGCTTTCGAAGTACGGTCTTTCGCAGACAATCGTGGTCTTTGAGGAAGGAACCGACATCTACTTCGCGCGCCAGCTCGTCTTCGAGCGCCTGCAGTCGGTGCGCGACAGGCTTCCCGCGGGCATATCTCCCGAGCTCGGGCCGGTCTCCACGGGACTCGGCGAGGTGTTCATGTATTCGCTCAACGCGAAGAAGGGGAGCCTGCTCGCCTCAAAGCCCGAGCGGGAGCGCCTCCTCTACCTGCGGACCGTGCAGGACTGGCAGATAAAACCGGCGCTCAAGGCGGTCGCGGGCGTTGCCGAAGTCGAATCGAACGGCGGCTACCAGAAGGAGATCCACATCGACGTCGATCCCGTCAGGATGGAGGGGCAGGGCATCGTCTGTACCGAGCTGACCTCCGGGCTGGAAAGCCTTGGTGAAAATTTCGGAGGCGGCTACATCCAGGAGAGGGGCAACCAGGTGATCGTGCGCACCCTCGGAAGGGTCGAATCGGTGGAGCAGGTGCGGAACGTGCCGGTGAAGATGAACGTGTTCGGCGCGCCGATCCGCGTCAGCCAGATCGCGGACGTCAACGAGGGCCACCGGCAGCGCCTCGGAGCGGCGACCGCTGGCGGGGAGGAAACCGTACTGGGTACCGTGCTCATGCGCATCGGCGCGAACAGCCGCCGCGTCGCGCTCGATGTTGAACGGGCCATCCGGTCTCTCGTGCTTCCCGATGATGTCGAAATTATCCAGCTTTATACGAGGAGCTTTCTTGTAAACGCCACCGTGCGGACCGTCATGAAAAACCTGCTCGAGGGCGGCCTGCTCGTCGTGTCGGTGCTTTTCCTTATTCTCGGCAACATCCGCGCGGCGGTGCTTGTCGCGCTGTCAATCCCGCTTTCGATGCTTTTCGCCTTCTCGGGAATGGTCCAGCTCGGGATATCGGCAAGCCTGATGAGCCTCGGGGCGATCGACTTCGGCCTCATTGTGGACGGATCGGTCGTTATGGTCGAGAACATCATCCGCAGGCTCGATGAGGCGGGAGGCGGGTCGCTTCGCGGAAGCGAAAAGCTCGCGCTTGTGCGCGAGGCGGCGATTGAAGTGGGCAAGCCGGTGCTTTACGGTGTCTTCATCATCATGATGGTGTACGTGCCGATCCTTTCACTTTCGGGCATTGAGGGAAAGATGTTCCGCCCGATGGCGTCCACGGTGATCTTCGCGCTTTTCGCCAGTCTGGTGATCGCGATTTTCCTGATGCCGGTCGCCTCATATTACCTGCTCAGGCCTTCCGCTGAAAAAGGCGAAGGGCGCTTCTTCCACTATGCCGGAAGGGCCTATCGCCCCGTGCTCGAATTTTCGCTTGATCACCGGTTCATCACGGTCGCACCCACCCTCATCGTCGCGTTGCTGTCAATCCTGCTTTTTTTCCGCCTGGGTTCCGATTTTATCCCCAAGCTTGACGAGGGCGACATGGTGATCGGCCTGGTGCGCGATACGAGCATCGGCATCGACCGCTCGATCGAGGCCCAGCGCCGCTCCGAACAGGTCATCGCCGGTTTCGGTGAGGTGAGCCATGTTTTCTCGCGGATGGGGACGCCTGAATCCGCGACCGACCCGATGGGAGTGAATTTCGCCGATACGTTCGTTATCCTGAACAGGGACGCGGAGCGGTGGCCGCTCGTAAGCGGCCGGCGGCGCACCAAAGACGAGCTTTTCACCGCGATCAGCGCCGCGATCGACAAAGAAGTTCCCGGCCAGGATGTCTCAATGACGCAGCCGATCGAGATGCGCTTCAACGAAATCCTTGAAGGGAGCAGGGCCGATATCACCCTGCGTATTTTCGGCCCCGACCTCAACACGCTCTACGATCTTGTTCAGCGCGGCGTGAAGATAATCGAGAAAGTTCCGGGCGCGGAGTCGGTCGAGCTCGACCCGCTCACGGCGCTCCGCAAAAGCCCCGTGCTCGACGTGAAGCTCGACTTTGACCGGATCAACCGGTACGGTATCTCCATCCGCGACGTAAACCATTCTTTCGCGGTCGCCATGACCGGGATGGAGGTGGGGTTCCTTTACGAGCGGGACAGGCGTTTTCCCATCGTGGTCCGGCTGAGCGACCGGTTCCGGAAAAATCTTGAGGACGTGGGGCGCATCCCGGTGAGTTTTCCTGAAGGCGGGACGCTTCCGATCTCGAAACTCGGCGAGATATCGCTTCGTGACCAGGTGACCACGATAGCGCGCAGCCGGGCGCGGCGATACGCGGCGATTTCGATCAACATCCGCGACCGTGATACCGTGAGTTTCGTTGAGGACGCGAAGAAGGCGATCGCCGAAAATCTCGCCCTGCCGGCAGGCTATCGCACGGAATGGGGAGGCCAGTTCAAAAACCTGGAGACGGCGAGAAGGCGGCTTCTTATAATTATCCCGATCGTGCTCGCGCTTATCTTCATTATCCTCCAGCGCGTTTTTAAAAGCATTAAACAGACGCTCCTCGTATTCAACAGCATTCCTTTCGCCATGACCGGCGGGATCATATCCCTCTGGATGCGGGGCATTCCGCTGAGCGTTTCGGCTGGAGTGGGATTCATCGCGCTCACCGGAATCGCGATTCTTGACGGCATGGTGCTTGTGAGCTTTTTCAACCAGCTGCGCGAGCGCGGCACGAAACTCCGGACCGCCGTTATGCAGGGATCGATGACCAGGCTGCGTCCGGTGATTATGACCTCGCTTGTCGCGGGGCTCGGTTTCGTTCCAATGGCGTTCAATACCGGCCTGGGGGCCGAGGTGCAGCGGCCGCTCGCGACCGTGGTGATCGGGGGGATAGTATCCTCCACAATACTGACACTGCTGCTTCTGCCCACGCTCTATCTCATGATCGAAAAGGGCATGTTCGGTTACTCATCGGAAGATTAATGGGTTGAAGATGCCGCGAAGGAAAGGCTACTTGTTCATCTTTTCGTTATAGAACCGGAAGCTGTTCTTTCCGCCTTCCTTGCAGCGGTAGAGGGCGACGTCGGCCTGTTTGAGGAGGCTCTCGCCGTCGCTTCCGTCAACCGGATAGAAGGATATCCCGATGCTCGCTGTGACATGGACCGTTTCTCCCCGCAGGATAAAATCATCAGAGAACGACTCGTGGACCCGACGGACGATTCTTTTCGCGTCACTGACGTTTTTGATCTCCGGCAGAAGAAAGATGAACTCGTCCCCGCCGAACCTCGCAACGGTATCGATGCTGCGTATCTTTTTCAGCAGACGCGCCGCGACTTCACGCAGAAGAAGGTCGCCGATGTCATGGCCGAGCGTGTCGTTGATCTGCTTGAAATTGTCGAGGTCCAGAAAAAGCACCGCCACGAGAAAGAAGCTCCGGTTGGCCAGCGCCAGCGACTGGTGGAGCCTGTCGTTGAACAGTATGCGGTTGGGCAGATCAGTGAGCGTGTCGTGGTGGGCGAGGTATTTGAGCGAATTCTCAAACTCTTTGCGCCGTGTGATGTCCCGCATGACGCCGCGCAGGCCCATCGCGTTGCCTTTGATGTCGCGGATGATGCTTGTCGACGCCTCGACGGAAATCTCGTCGCCGTTTTTACGCAGCAGCGTGAAGTCTATCGAGCTGATCGATGATCCGGTAGAATAGACATTATTAACCGCTTTAAACGCCGCTTCCCGCTCGGCCGGTACTATGAAGCTGTCGTAAGCGAGCCCCTGGAGCTCTTCTTCCGTGTATCCGGTGATTGAAGAGAGGGTGTTGTTGAAAAACACCAGCCTCCCCTCGAGGTCGATCTCGAAATATCCTTCCTGTATGCTGTCGATGATGGTGCGATATTTGTCATTCATTGCCCAGAGGGACTCTTCGGCCTTTTTCCTTTCATTGAGCTCAAACTGGGAATGCGAAAAGAGCAGCGAATTATCGAGAGCGATCGACGCAAGCTCGGCGAACTGGGTGAGGAGGTTGATCTCGTTCTGGTCGAACAGGTGGTCGCCGATATTCCGCCCGAGGCCGATGACACCTTTGACCTCATCGCCGATCTTGAGTGGAAATTCGACGAGCGGTCCTATCGACTCAAGGCCCGGCCAGGAGAGCTTATGGGGAAAGGACTGATATGATTCTATGGCCAGCAGGTCGCCCGTTTCCCACACAATCCCCGCGGCTCCGTCGCCCCTGAGGATCCGGTCGCCGACCCGGGCGGTGAAGCAGCCCACGCCGGTCTGCGTGACCAGGGCCGATCCGTCCCGTTCCAGTATCGCGACAAACCCGTGCTGCGCGTTCAGCATCGCGGCGGCTTTGTCGATGATGTCCCGCAGAAGCTCGGGCAGGTTGAGCCGGTTCATTATCGAAAGCGTCGTTTCGTGGAGCGCCGAGAGGTATTTGCCGTGGAGGCGCAGTCTTGCCTCGACTTCTTTGCGTTCTTCAATTTCGGTAAGGAGCTTCCGGTTCGCGTTCTCGAGCTCCTCCGTCCGCTTTACCACTTTTTTCTCAAGCTCCGCGTACAGGCTCCGCAGTTCCTCCTCGACCACCTTCCTGTCGGTAATGTCATGCATGTTGGCGACAATCCCTTTCACGCCGGGGGTGTCGAACATGTTTCTGATAATGACTTCGAAGAGTCGCCAGCTTCCGTCCCTGTGCATGATGCGTATTTTTCGCGAGGACGCTTTCTTATCGCTTCTCGAGATAACGGTAAAAAGGCGGACTACATGCCTCACGTCATCGGGGTGGATATATTTTTCCGGATTTAACCCTATCAGCTGTTCCGGCCTGTGCTCAAGGATGTGCTCGACGGAAGGGGTGATGTAGCTGATCTTTCCGTCGGCCCCGAAGATCGCGATGATGTCGTGGGAGCTGGTCACGAGCGTTTCAAAGCGTTCGAGGCTTTCCTGCTTCTCGCTCATTTTAACTTTTTTCATGAGCTCACGCGTGTGCCTGAGGTCGTGGACGGTGAGCACCAGGGCGGCAGGATCGCCAGCAGCGTCATTGAGTACCGAGCAGGCCGCTTCGGCGGGGATAGCGGTCCCGTCGGCGGCGAGCAGATTCAGCTCCTGGCTTCCCTGGAGCGGCGCTTTGACCTGTGACGGACCGTGGATCCATCCGATGGTCCCGCTGTCCTGAACGATCTCGGCCAGCTTCTTTCCTTCAAGCTCCTGTTTTTCGCGGCCGAGCATGATCGACGCCTGCTCGTTGACGTGGGATATGTTCCCTCCGGGATCGATGATGAAGATGGATTCCCTTATCCGCGCAAGGACCTGCTCGGCCGCTGAAAACGGCGTGATCAGGACCGGCTGATATTTTATGAGAGCGTACACGGCGCTCATCGCCGGAGCGAGGAAGAGGAAAGGCGCGATCGGCGGCATCTCGAATATCCCGAAATACGGCATGAAAAGGTTGATCGCGGTCGCCGGGATGGCCGCCCCGAGAAAGCTTGCGATAATGATAAACGCCTGCTTTTTCTTGCGCCGGGGGGCCGGGTCGCGGCTCCAGAGGCCGGTAAGGGCAAGTGAAAAGATCGAAAGACCCGCGTAATAGACAAGGTAGGCCAGGAACCACGGAGAGCGGTACGCCGGCAGAACTGCGAATCCGAATGCGGTGCTGATGATGTGATCGGCCGTGACCGACCGCGTTATGCCACGGACCGCGAACAGTGCCGCCGGAATATACATGAAAAGCCTGATTTGACGGTAAAAAGGGGCTCCGCTTTTTTCAGTCAGGGAAAGCGAAAAATGGAAAAACGCCGCCGGGGCAAAGCTCCATCCGATCGCCGATATGCGGTACCAGAACCATGATTCCCGGATGCTCGATGCCGCGTGAAAAAACGCCTGGCAGAACGACCAGAGCCCCAGGCAGAGCAGCAGAAGGAAGAGGGTGCGGTACAGTTCGCCTTTTCTGTCCTTGATGATGACGCCGGCGGCAAGCGTGAGGTAGATGATCGTGGTGAAAAAAGATAGAATGGAGAGAATGTTCATGCCGGTCGTTTGTCCATCACGGTTAACATGCCATGCATAAGCATGCGGCCGTTTTGCGGCAAAAGTCAAGTGCAATTCGGCCTCTTATGGAAAAAATCAATTTTTAACCACGAAGGACTGAAAACATAACCCGGACATCAGAACTCGGTTAGCGATTCGTCGATTCCTTTCCGTATTTCAAACCAGTAATCGAACGCCGCGCCGTGTTTGTCGCGCTTGAAGCTGTCGAGCCAGTAGAGAAGCTCTTTCGAGTTGTCGTTTTCGATCGTGTGTTTGCGCTCGAGGAACGTGTAAAGGAAATCGACGTTGCGCTCGGACTCCCAGAAGATAGAGGCGTTGCGGCTGTTTATCCTGCTGGCCGTAACCGAGATGTTGTTCATGAACTCATTGCTCATGCCGTAAAGGGTCCCGATGATCTCGGGGATCATCTCTTCCGCCCAGTTGCGGTGGAAGCGGCAGAAGCCGGTATTGTCCATAATGAGCTCCTTGCGGAGCCTGTCGGCGTTCATCTTGCCGAGCTCCCTCGGCGGGCGGAACTCGTCGCCGTAGTGCATGTAGTATTTGCCCATGATCGGCATGGGGGAGAGCACGCCGGGTGTCCAGTACTGGTTGGGGACCATCCAGCCGTTTCGCGCGAACGCGTTAAAGACGAACGTGTCGATAGCCTTTTTGCCGCGCTCGCGGACGAGGTGACGCGCGAAACGGCGCGCGCCGTCCCCGAATTCAAGGATGCCTTTCCCTTCGACCATTGCGTCCAGAAGCTCGACGCCCAGGTTCGCGTTGTGCATCGAGTCCGCTTCGATGCTGAACCCCTTTGTTTCGAAGACCGGCACGCCAGTAACGCCCGCCTCCTGCGGCGTCAGCGTCCCGTCAGCCAGACACTCCATGAGCCAGGAGAGCACTCCTCCGACCGAAATCGCGTCGAAGCCGAGCGCGTCGGCGTGGTGATTGAGCTTTTCGGCGGCGCGCTGGTCGAACACGCCGCACAGCGGCCCCATCGTCTGGTACGGCTCGTAGTCCTTCTTGAACTCGTTGTGCATTTTTTTGCAGACGGCGACGCACGGCTCGCCGCAGGTTTTCATATTCTTGGTCTTGATGGTTTCTTCGTTGAACTGCTTCAGGTAGTGCGACAGGATGAAATCGCGGTGGATGGAAAGCCGTTCGTCCTCGCTCATGTAGATGCTGCGGTAGTTGAACGCGATGATCTTGCCGCCGAGCTTGGCGAAGTTGACGCCGAACGTGCCGCCGGTGTCGAAGTTCGGATCGAAGCGGTATTTGGTCGTCGCCTCCATGTCCTTCATCGCGAGTTTCTTCTGGTACTTGTTGATGAACCACTCGTCGGCGACTTTCCTGTCGCGGAAGTCCTCGTCGATGAAGGTGCCGCCGTAGATGATCGCCGCTATGCCGTGCTGCTGCAGCATCTTCGAGCCGAATCCGCCGCGGCCCGCCCATGTATCCACCGCGGTGATCGTGCCGTTCTTTATCGGCGCTGAGGCTATCGCCCCGAAGTCGGTGGCCATCGAGGCCGGGCCCGTCGCCAGTATCCTCGGTTCGGTCTTGTACTGTTCGCCGAAACGGTTCAGCGTGTAGTCCATCAGCGAGTAGACGCCGGTGCGCCCCTCGCGCCAGATGAGCTTCAGGTCGACCGGCACGATCTCGACCTCGATCTCTTCGCCGTGCACACGGTTCAGGTAGAGGATCGACGGCATCGGCGCCTTTCCGCGTATCGACATCATGTTGATGCCGAGGTTGTCGAAGACCAGCCCCGCGCCTCCCATCGAGGAGATGTAGTATCCGCCCCAGCACGGCGAAAAACCGTTGACGAAAAGCCTGTTGGAGCCGGGGAAGATGGATCCCGCCAGAACGCCGGTTCCGATGTTAAGGCTGTTATACTGCCCGGAGAGGATGAGCCCCACGTCGACCGGGCCGAAATGGCTGCCGATAGGGAATCGCTCATTCTTGTAGTATGAGGATGAAGCGTCAATGTGCAGTACTCGTAAAAATGGTTCCATCAAACGCCCTCCGGAACTGTGTTTCGTGGGATCGGGCCTCGCCGCGGCTCAATACACACCAAATATAGCATATAATTTTTCAGGAAAAAATCCTTCGTGAGAAAATTTCATATAAAAATACGCGTGAAGTCCAAAAACGCGCGGCTTACGGCGAACTTATTGCGAGCTCCCGCTTGTCGGGAAACACACGGCAGGTAAAGGCGAGGGGAGAGAAGCGGCGTTCGAGCCATGCGATATTCTCGCGCCGGAGGCCAATGTATTCTTCCGTTTCACGTGAGGGAAGATCGAGCGTGAGTGATGGGGGATACGGGTCGCGGTTCGCAAGAAACTCCGCCACCGCGCGAACCAGGATCTCGCGCTTCGCCCTCGATTTAACGAGGAAGCCGAACGCGGGATGATACGGGCCCGCCACGACGTCCGCGCCGCCGCCGCGCAGCGGATGAAGGCCCGTCCTGATGACGGGGATGCCGTGCTCCTCGAAGACGCGGCAGACCTCGCGGCAGGTATCGACCGCCTCATCGAGCTCCATCGGGACATAGCCGCCGGCCCGATAGAGCGCTTCAAGCCCCGTATCCTTCAGTACGACGGTCGGAAAGACGCGTATCCCGGAGGGACGCAGCGACGCCGCGATGCGGGCGGTTCTGACCGCCCCCTCACGGGTGTCGCCGGGAAGCCCCGCCATGATCTGCAGCACGGTGTGTATCCCGGCGCCGTGGAGAAGCTCAACGGCGCGCAGGGAATCTTCCGCGGTGTGGCCGCGGCCGGCGGCGCGAAGCACCTCGTCGGAGAACGATTGTATCCCCAGCTCAACGGTGTCGACACGGTATCGCCGCAGAAGCTCGATCCGCCCATCGTCAATGTAATCGGGCCGTGTGGAGAGGCGGATGCCGTGCGCCGCGCCGCGGCTTACGCAGGCAAAGGCGGTGTTCAGGAGCGACTCCTGGTCCGCAGCGGGAAGGCCGGTGAAATTCGCGCCGAAGAAGGCGATCTCTATCCGCCCGATGTCCGGACCGATAGTCGCCAGGTATGAGTCGACCTTCGCCAGGACCGATTCGGGGTCGGGAATGCTCGAATCGCCGCCCGAGCGCCGCTGGTTGCAGAAAAGACAGCGGTTCGGGCAGCCTCCGTGGGGGATGAATATCGGGATGGTGACCTGTGATTTAGGCATTTCTGCTTGACAAACGAACAGTATGAGAAAATTTGGTTGCACGTGAAAACAGGGCTATACTGTATCACAATTCTTTCGCGTGCGGTCAACTGATTTTCAGCATGCGAGGATCAAGGCGTATCTATCGCGAATGATCAACATTTTTCCCGGAGGATTTTTCATGCCAACCTATGAATACGAATGTACGGAATGCAACCACAGGTTTGAGGTGTTCCAGTCAATGAAGGATGAGCCCCTCAAGGAATGCGTGAAGTGCGGCAAGAGCGTGAGAAAACTCATAAACGGCGGTGCCGGAATTATCTTCAGGGGATCAGGTTTCTATAAGAACGATTATTCAAGCGGTGTGAGCTCACGCGGCCAGCGGGACGACCAGAAGAGCAGATCGGTTGAGGAAGTCACAAATTCCTCAACCGGAGGATGCGCCAGCTGCCCCATGGGAGAATCCTGCCACTCCTGATAGTTACAACTCACGTTTTAACAACTGCGCGCGCTTCTGCCTGTAAATGGTCAACAGGTACTTCTCGATTGTCATGATCGCGCTGCCGGGTACGAGTTCGTCCTTGAGCTTGTATCCGGTAAGCGAATCGGTAAAGGTGCGCACCTGCTCCGGCGATGCGATGGTATCCGGCGGAACCATGAGGTATTCGACGTCCGGAATGATGACTTTCTGGCTCCTTTTCGGATAGAGCACCTTTCTCGCGCTGTAGATCGGGACTACGATCTTCACGTTATGTTCGCGCATTTCATCGATCATTCTGTCAATAAGCGCGTCATTTTCAGGAGTGAGCTCGACAAAGTCGGACAGTGCGAGGAGAGGCGCGTTCCTGTCCACCAGCCGTTCCGCCAGCCGGCGTGTTTCCGCCGACATCTCCTTTGCTTTTCCGGCAAGTGCCGCCGGACCGTCAGCCGTTTTCCCTCCCCCTTTTCCGAAGAGTGAGGAGAAAAAATCAAGTATTACCTGTATAATCGACCGCTTCTTCCTGCGTTCGGCGACCTCTATTTTCCCCATCTCCTTTTTAAGGGACTGCTGTTTCTTCGAGTTTTCGTAATCCGTGATGATCGTGCGTATGGCCTCAAGCTTTTCCGGCTCGACGCCGAGCAGTTCCGCCGACGATTCCTTCTGCGCGAGCAGGCCCCTTCCCGCCTTGACCAGTATCTCCATGTTCGATTCGGCTTTCTGGCGTTCGAGGTACGGCATTGACGCGGCCTTTTCGGGAGCGTAGATCAGTGTCTGGCCGAGGCCGGTTATCTGGTCGATATACTTCGCGCCGTCGATCAGATAGGTCGTATCGGCTTCAGACAGTGTGACGATCCTGTTCCTGCGGAGGGTTTCGGGCGTCTGCCATTTTTTCAGTATGTCCGGCGTGAGCTCGGGGATGAGCGCGGATATGTCTCCCTCGGTGCAGAGGGTGCATTCCCTGATGTGCTTTACGATGTCCTCTGCGAGGGTCAGGGCCGGGTCGAGGATCTTATCCACCTTTAAAAGGCAGTTGCGCAGCGCGCTCGCGTTTTTCACGGCAATAAGGTCGCCTTCAGCAAGCGAGGGGCCGAGGTCGTCAATAAGAATGTGGAAGATATATTCGAGCTTGGAGTCGCGGTAGTCCGAGAAATCGCCCGACAGGATACCGTATTTTTTGAGGCGCCGCAGCACGGGCTCGGAGTTCGCTTTGACAATGTTTTTGACCTTTTCAAGGTCGAGGGTGTTTTTCACCGAATCGTAGTTCCTGGCATGGAAACAGAAATCCTCGGCTGTCTCAACACGGTTCTTGTCAAGGCTGTGGTTCTTGAAGGTGAAAAAGGATTTTCCGAGCTCGAGCTTGATGAGCCTTGAAAGGTCGTTTTTGTTTACCGTTTTTTTCAGCAGCTTGGACAGGTTCAGCAGCCGGTAGGTGCTGACAAATTCGAGCAGGTTCTGAAGAGAAACCGCGTCGCGCGAGGCGCTGAGTTTGGCGAAGTCCTTTTCGCCGGGCTGAATGAGGTACTCCCGGATCTCCACCACGTCGAGCTTCTTGCTTCCTTCCTCGACGACGAACTTGAAAGTCGTGAGCGTTTTCATCTGCCCCGGATAGTTTTTAAGGAGGTGGTCGACCAGGTATTCGATCTGGTGGTCGCGCGCGGTGGTGTAGGGGATGCGGATGTTGCGTGATTTCTTCAGGTGGTCGAGCGTGGCAAGCGGCCTGCTATCGTCCCTGACCGCCTGGTTCTGCAGGAGCAGGATTTCGCGCACGATGTCCAGGATATGCGGCTCCCGCAGGGATGATTCAGTCAGAAAACCGTATTCAGGATTTTTATCGATTTTAGGGTCGGGGCTCATTGTGATCGCTTCTTTTCAATGCAGTGACTATATGTATCTATTTGCCCCCTGTCAAGTTTAAAAAATAGCTTTCAAGGGAGTTATTGTCGATACGCGCCTGCTCGCCGTTTTTCATGTCGCGGACAGTGCAGAATCCCTCCCGCATCTCATCCTCGCCGAGGATGAGCACCCGGGACGCGCTCTCGCGGTCGGCCTTCTTGAACTGCGACTTGAACCCCTTTCCGGCGGGATCGAAATCCACGGCAACGCCTTTCGCGCGGAGCGTGTCGGCGATCCGAATAGCCGAGGCGAGCGCGTCGCCGCCGCCGTGCACGATAAAAAGGTCGAGCGGCGCGGGGAGAGTGGTATCCCCCATGATGAGCATGATGCGCTCGATGCCCGCCGCGAATCCCACCGCCGGCGTCGGCTTTCCGCCGAACACCTCGACGAGATTGTCGTAGCGCCCGCCCGCCGCGAACGCGTTCTGGCCCGCCTCGGCTGAGGTGATGAACTCGAACGTGGTCCGCGTGTAGTAGTCGAGGCCGCGCACCAGGCGCGGGTCCTCCCGGAATGAGATGCCGTGCGAGGAGCAGTGGCCTTTGACCGCGTCGAAGTGCGTCCGGCAGTTGCCGCAGAGCCTCTCGGAAATGAGCGGGGCGTTTTCCTTCAGCGCCGCGCAGCGGGGGTTTTTGCAGTCAAG
This sequence comes from uncultured Leptospiraceae bacterium, assembly GCA_964627815.1. Classification (GTDB taxonomy): domain Bacteria; phylum Spirochaetota; class UBA4802; order UBA4802; family JAGODF01; genus CAZPZJ01. Next base: position 99,197 of record CAZVKE010000009.1, on the reverse strand, counting down.
CAGTCGCAGCGGGTTTTTGTAGAGCCGGCGCTGGCAGTCCTCGCAGAGCTCGCTTTTGCGCTCCTCGTAGTAGCGCACCAGGTCGGCGATGTACTCTTTACGGCAGTCCGGGCAGCCGATCGAATTGAGGAGAAGCCTGTAGCCGGAGATGCCGAGCCTTCTGGCGATCCCGTCTATGATAGCGATGATCTCAAAATCGTAGTACGGGTCTTCGCTGCCGAAGAACTCTGCGCCGAACTGGTTGAACTGGCGAAGCCGGCCTTTCTGCGGGCGCTCGGCGCGGAACATCGGCCCGGTATAGAAGAACTTGCAGCTTGAGAGGCGGTTGTATTCGCCGTTTTCGACATAGGCGCGCACCACCGACGCCGTGCCTTCGGGGCGAAGCGTGAGGCTCCTTCCCCCCCGGTCCTCAAAGGTGAACATCTCTTTCGAGACGATATCGGTCTCATCGCCGATGCCCCGCGAAAAAACCTCGGTGAATTCGAGCACGGGGATGACGATCTCGCGGTAATTGTGCAGGCGGAACACCTCGCGCGCGGTGCCGGTGATCCGGTTCCAGGCGTCGATGCGGTCGGGAAAAATGTCCTCAATTCCGGGAGGTTTGACGATCATGGGGGATACCTCGAAAATGGCAGAATGGCGCGCGTCGGTTGCGTGAAACGGCGGCGTATGATGGTTACAAAAGGGGCGGAGGAGAATTTAGTAAAGCAAAAAATATCATGATTTTGTTGTTGCGGTTTCCGGGTTTGCGTTGTTTACTATCACCCCTGATTGCCCGGAAAGGCGCTGCGCAAGGCGCGTTTTCGGGGGTGGATATGATCGTCTGTATGAAGGAGGATGCATATGTGTGATACCCTGGTTGCCGTGCCCGCAATGACGCGCAACGGCGAGATGATGCTTGCCAAGAATTCCGACCGGGAGCCGAACGAGGCCCAGAACGTCACCTTCGTTCCCGCGAAAGATTATCCGGCGGGAAGCGCCGTGCGGTGCACCTACATCGAAATCCCGCAGGTCCGGCATACCTTCGCCGCGCTCCTCTCCCGTCCGTTCTGGATGTTCGGCGCCGAGATGGGCGTTAACGAGCGCGGGGTGGCGATCGGCAACGAGGCGGTCTTCACAAAAGAGGAATACGCCAGGACAGGGCTTACCGGTATGGATATGATCCGCCTGGCGCTCGAGCGCGCCGCTACGGCATGGGAGGCCGTTTCGGTGATCACGGGGCTCATCGGGGCGTACGGGCAGGGGGGGAATGGCGGATACAGGGCCAGGCTCTACTATCACAACTCCTTCATCATCGCCGATCCTTCGGACGCCTACATTCTCGAAACCGCGGGTGAATACTGGGCGGTCAGGCAGGTGCACGATCTGGCGAGCATATCGAACAGGCTTTCGATCGGTGACGAGTATGATCACGCCTCTCCCGGCGTTGAGGAGTACGCAACGGCCCGCGGATATACGCGCCAGGGCGAGTCGTTCCATTTCGCCGACGCCTTCAGTGACAGGCTCTATACCTTTTTCGGAAAGGGCGCGGTACGGAGCGCGTGCAGCTACAGCCTTCTTGAATCAAAGAAGGGCGAGCTGACGAGCGCCGACCTGATGGCGTTCCTGCGCGACCACAACGGGCCCGATCCGTACCGGCCGGGGAAAAAGCCGATGGAGCGCCTCTGCCTGCACGCGGGAGGGCTGGTGTCGTCGCAGACGACCGGCTCGATGGTCGCGCTGCTCCGCAAAAAGAAACCGCCGCTCGTCTATTTCACCGGGACCTCCGCGCCGTGCGTGAGCATTTTCAAGCCACATCTCGTGGTGAACGACGCGGCGATGTTCGGCGCGTTCCCCCGCGCGACGACGCTTCCCGACGGCAGCATCGATCTTTACGGAAGCGCGGCTGGCGAATACGATGCCGACTCGCTCTGGTGGACGGGAGAGGAGATCCACCGGCGGGTGCTGATGAACTATCCGTCGCTTGCTCCCGAACTCATAAAGGCGCGCGACGTGATCGAAGGCGCCATGATCGCCGATATCGAGCCGAAATGGAGAAAATCCGCGTCGAAGAAGCTGATGGACTGGTGCGCCGACCATTGCAGGACCTTCTATTCGCTGCACCGTGAGGTCGCACTCGACATGAAAGGGCGTTTCGCTAAAACGAAAGCGAACGCTCCTCTCTGGTACCGGATCCAGTGGCGGCGATTCAACAGAAAGGCGAATTTCAGGATATGATCGCGTCCGGCGATGCCGTTCAGTTCCGAAGGTAACTCGCCGCGCCCCGGTACCTCTGGTGCCAGTACGGATTTGAGAGGCTTGCGTAGCCGACGCGCTTTCCCTGGCGGGGCGCGTGGATAAAACGGTCGTTTCCCGTGTAAATGCCTACATGCGAGATACGCTCGCGCGATGTCTGGAAGAAGACGAGGTCACCGGGCCGCAGGCGCTCCTGCGGGACACGCCTTCCCTCGTGGTACTGCTCTCCCGCGGTGCGTGGCAGGGGGATGCCGTTGCGTTCATACACGTATCCGACGAAGCCGGAACAGTCGAACCCGCGGGGAGTGTTGCCGCCGTAGCGGTAGGGCGCGCCGCGGTAACGGTTCGCGGTCCTCACGATCTCCCTGCGCTTCTCCGAGCCGTAGCGCGCCCCGTATCCGTCACGGGCGAACCGCGGCGAGCATGATATCGCCAGTGAGGCGAGGCCCGTTATCATGAATAACAGCGCAATGTACCGAACATGTCTTCGCATGGTGTCCTGTGCCTGCCATTAATACTGTCGGAATGGAAGGCGTGAAAATTTACTCCGTGGAAAGGATTGTATCCCCCCTCCGGCAAGAACCGGATGGCCGGTATCTTTTTTGCCCGGGTGCGGCAAAAATGTCTTGAAAATTTACCGGGGGAATCTTTTTATAAAGAAACATGAAAAATGTCGTTTTTTCGGGTCTTATATCAATCAATACCCATTAACACTTTCAGGAGGAAATGCATGAGAAGATTCAACCTCGTTATGCTTTCAGCGGCGGTATTCGTCGCGTGCGCCATCGCATCACCCGCGTTCGCGTGGCAGCTTGGCGGAAAAGAGATGAACAGGCTCGGCACCGGCGCGCGTACCAAGGCGTTCATTACGGTCTATTACGCGAGCCTTTTCGTCGCCGAGGAGCAGAAAGGCGCGACGGCCGCCCAGATTATCGATGCCGACGCTCCGATGTCGATCATCATGAGGATAGATTCCCGCCTTGTCGACAAGGACAGCTTCGTCAAAGCGGTTAGAGAAGGCTTCCAGAAATCGGCAGCCAACGGCTTTACCACACCGGCAGTCGAGCAGTACCTCGGATTTTTCAACACCGTTACCATTGCCAAGGGCGACACGTTCTCACAGAACTATGAGCCCGGCAAAGGCCTGACCGTCGTGTACAAGTCGGCGCAGACCGGCCAGAGCAGGGTGCTCGGAAATGTCGCGGGTCTTCAGTTCAAGAAAGCGTTCTTCGCGATGTTCCTTGCGCAGAACCCGATCGATAACGGCCTGAAGCGCGGAATGATGGGCAGATAACCGGTCATCAGGACATGATTACAGAAAAGGCCGCTTTTTAAAAAAAGCGGCCTTTTTTTGGCGAATGCGAAGTGATGTGTTTGACAAATTGTGCCGTATAATCATGTATTTCCTGCAGTGAGGTTCGAATTCTGTATCCTGAGAGGTTGCGGGTGAAAACGAAACTGATAGGCGTGCTGCTTTTCCTGTCGATTGCGGGATCTGCGTCGGCGCGTATCTCGATCGATGCAGCCGGGGCCTATACCGGCGCGGGTGACGCTGAAAACCAGATGGGCGGAGCCACGGGAGTCGTTGTCAATATGTCCGAAGAGTTTGCCGCGTTTTTGAGGACCGGATATACCACCGCCACGAAGAATTCGAACGATCCCCGGGAAACCGTGTACGGGTTTGTTCCCACGATAATCGGTATTGAGTACCGGCAACCCGTCATGAACATGCCGCTCTACTGGACGCTGTCCGGCGGGGCGGGCCTTTCGTATATCTATGTCAACCGGCCGAAGCATTACGGCAGTTACATCGATTTCTCGGAATCGGAAACGCTGCGCGATTACGGCATCGGGGTCGCCGCGTGGGCGGGAATGCTCTACGACGCTACTCAGCGAATCAGCCTCTTTGTGCAGGCGGGGTATCACTACTCGTACTTTCAGGGCGACTTCAGTGATTACGACGTGCAGGGAGTCCAGGTGCTTGCCGGTGTGCGCCTCAACGTGATCGGCCGGAACCGTCCGCTTTACGGCGATTACTGATCTTCGTTCCGGTCTTTGCCGGCCGTCTCCAGCGTAAAATAGAGGTGGTAGGCGCAGTCGGGCCCTACGAGTTTCGCGGCGTCGTCGTGGCGCAGCCTGATCTTTCCCTCGAGAATGAGCTTCCGGTATTTATACTTCAGCCGCATGATTTCGGCTTCACCTGTTTTCATCTTATTGCCTTCCAGATTATTATTCAATATATCTGCTTTATTGTCGTTATGCAAGATTTTATATCCTCCTTTATTGACCATGCTTCCAGGTTTAAGTACATTTTAGTATTCGAATCAGAATATTACCTGATACAGGTGAAGATAAAAGGAGAAAACCATGGAAAGAAAAGGCATTGTGTCGTTCAAGGGGAACGGACTGACGCTCGCGGGTGAAGCTCGAAAAGTCGGAGAACTGGCGCCTGACTTCACAGTGCTCGACAAAGATATGAAGCCGGTGAAGCTTTCCGATTTCAAGGGGGAGATCGTGATCATAAGCGGAGTGCCCTCGCTCGATACACAGGTGTGCGAGCTCCAGACGATCCGGTTCAACCAGGAAGCGGCCAGGCTCAACGCGAAGATACTCACCATAAGCATGGACCTTCCGTTCGCACAGGCGCGGTTCTGCAGTTCCTACAATGTCAATAATGTGATCGCGTTGTCGGATTTTAAGGAGAGGGAGTTCTCACATGCCTATGGCCTCTACATGAAGGAGCTCGGACTCGTGGCCCGTTCGGTCCATATCGTCGACCGCGACGGCCTGATAGCCTATCAGCAGATCGTCAGCGAAATGTCGGAACAGCCGGATTATGATGACGTGCTCGCCGCGGCGCACCGGCTGGGGGCGTGAACACGTCGTGCCCGAAGTGACGTAAGTCCGCCTGAAAGAAGGCCAGCCCTCGCGGGCTGGCCTTTGTAATGATTTTGAAGCTTCAGTTTTTCAGGAGCTCCATTTTCATCTCTTCCTTGAGCGCAACCTTGTTGACTTTTCCGGTTGGAAGCAGCGGCAGCATAGGCCTGATGATATACCGCTTCGGGACTTTGAAATTGGCGAGCTTCTGTTTGCAGAGGTCTTTGACCTCCTCCTGGGTGACCGTTATCCCGGGCTTCGTCATGATGTAGGCCCAGCCGACCTCCTGATACAGGTCGTCGGGCGCGCCGATTACCGCGGAGAACATCACGGCCGGATGCGATTCAATCACTTCCTCGACCTCGCGCGGGAACACGTTCTCGCCGCCGGTCTTGAACATCTCGGATTTCCTTCCCGTCATGAAGAGGTTGCCTTCCCCGTCGGCGTAGGCGAGGTCGTTGCTGTGGAACCATCCATCCTTGTCGAACGCCTTTTCGTTGGCTTCCGGTTTGTTCAGGTACTCGGTGAAAAGGAACGGCCCCCTGAACACCATCTCGCCGACCTCTCCCTTCGGTACGTCCCTGTTCTGGTCGTCGACAAGCCGGAACTCCATCGGCGCGGGAACCTTTCCGATCGACTTCGCGATGAAGTCAAGGCTGTCGTCTTCGGCGGTGTAGGTGATCAGGCCGCATGCCTCGGTGCTCCCGTAGGCGTTGTTGACCAGGCAGCCGGTCTCTGCCTTGATCCGCTTCAGCTCGGCGATGAGCGGCGCGGGGGGAATGGCGCCGGACACGATGAAGTAGCGGATGGACTTATACCAGTCGAGGCTCTTCCAGTGCGGTGTCTGCATCTGCATCAGGTACATGACGGGCACCTCGCCGAGGATGGTCACGCGCTCTTTCGCGATCATCTCGAGCGACTGCACCGGATCGAACCTGTCCATAAAGATTAACGTCGAGCCGCCCATGATGCACAGGCAGCCGATCTCCACGTCGGAAGCGACATGGTTGATAGGGAAGTGGACGATCATCCTGTCTTTCGGAGTCGCCTTGAATTTCTCAAGCATCACGGTCACGTTGGTCACGATGCTCGAATGCGTCTGCACCACGCCTTTTGGCTTACCGGTAGATCCCGAGGTGTACATGAGAAGCGCACGGTCATGTTCGCCGACCGTGGCCGCGCGTTTCGCGAGCGCCTCATCAAGGTTTTTCCTCGGTTTGGATACGAATTCACGGAAGCTCTCCGATCCTGTGAACGGCTCGCCGATGACCAGGACCTTTTTGATAAAGGGGAACTCCTTCTGGATCGTGGCGATGGTGTCGGCGAGGTCGGCGTCAAGGAACGTGCGTATGGTGATGAGAAGCTTCGGTTTGCTGTCGCCGATCTGGTAGCGAAGCTCGTCGAGCGTGAACTTTGGGTTAAGCCCGAGCCACATTGCGCCGACCTTTCCCGCCGCCATGTAGGTTTCCATGAACTCGTTTCTGGCCATGGCGAGCATGGCAATGCCGTCTCCCTTTTCGATCCCAAGCTCCAGGTAGGCCTTCGCGACAAGGTCCACCCGCTCGCTGAACTCCTTCCACGTGATGCGTGTGTCCTCAAATATCAGCGCCTCGTTGTCCGGGTTTTCGCCGGCCCATTTCTCCACGAACTGCCACATCCGCGTAATTTTTTTTCCGCCCATTGTGTACCTCCTTCGGGTAGCGTGATTATATCCGGCCCGGGCGCCGGTGACGCCTGGAGCCTGTAAAGCGCCGCATGCCCCTCAGTCGGGCAGGGCGATATCGAGCTCGACGTTATCCAGTATCTTCACTTCATCGCTGTTGGTGACATTCAGCTTCAGGTGCGTCGTATTCCCCTCTCTCTCGACCGAATCGACCGACACGGAAATGCTCTCCTCGGTGAAAAGGAATGTCGAGAATCTGCACTTCATCCTTTTGATCAGGCCGGGATCGCCTATCGCGTCCCCTGCCGCGTTGGCGACGAACGCCATTGTGCACAGGCCGTGGAGGATGTTGCGCTTCAGGCCGAGCGAGCGGGCGAATTCGGGATCGATATGGATCGGGTTGTAATCGTTGGAGACGGCGGCGTAGTAGATGGGGCGGTATCGGTCGACGATGATCTCCCCGAGCGACTGTCCGGCGGAAGGCATTTCTTTTCGTATCGCGTTCATGATTATTTCCTCACAAGAAAAGTGTACCGGGCGCGGCAGACGTCGCGTCGCTCCTGGTTTTTCGTGTGCAGGGCTATGGTCATCATGTCGAACTTGCTCCTGTTCACGATATTTTCGATCATGCTTTCCGTGACGAGGTGGTCGCCGGGACGTATCGGAGTGTAGAACTCGAACTCCTGCTCTCCGTGGATCATCATGTCGAGGTTGATATTGAGTTCCCTGTCCGGCAGAATGCTTTCGAGCAGGTCCGCGTGCGGCACCACGATGAAAAGCGGCGGCGCGATCACCGACCCGTATTTCGTCGAAGCCGCGAAGGCCGCGTCGGAGCAGTAAGGATTCTCATTTTTGATGGCCTTCACGTACTCCTGCACTTTTCGCGGCGTAACGTCGTATTCGATGGTCGCGTAGCGTTTCCCGATGAGCGATGGATTGATGGACATGGCGCCCTCCCTGCGTTTCGTGTTGTACGGGAGGATGATGCCACATCGCGCGCGGCGAAGGAATCACCGGATGGGCTTAATTCGTGTGGTCGAAAAGAGTATTATTCTGTGGACGATACGGCCATCTTCCTGTAACCGCTGGTCCCGGGCGGGGAAGGGGGATACTATTCTCCTTTTTCATTGCGGCACCAGAGGATCGCGCGGGTGACAAGCTCGGCGGACGATCGGATGCCGAGCTTCTCCTTGATCCGCTCCCGGTAGGTGCCTATTGTGTTGACGTTGAGATTGAGTTTTTCGGCGATCTCCTTCCTCGTGAGCCCCTGCCCGAGGAGAAGGAATATCTCGAGCTCGCGGTCGGAGAGGAGGTCGACCGGCATTCCTGATATTTCTGACGTTCCGGAGCAGATCCGGTTAAGGAGCTTCTCGTTAATGTTCCTGCTGACGTAGATGCCGCCTCCGAGGAGCTGCCTGATCGCGTTGACCACATTGCCGGTCATCTCCTGTTTCATGACGTAGCCCCGCGCGCCGGACCGCAGCGCCCGTTCGGCGTAGATGTTTTCGTCATGCATCGACAGCACCAGCACCGGGATCTCCTCGTTGTGATCGTTGAGATACTTGAGGAGCTCCAGTCCGCTCGTGTCCTTCAGGGTGATATCGGCGATGATCATGTCCGGCGCGCGGGACGAGATGAGCCTGGTGGCGCTGAAGACGTCCTCCGCCTCGCCGCAGACGGTCATATCCTTCTCGTCGCTGATAAGCTGCGCCAGCCCCTTCCTGAAAATGGGGTGGTCGTCCACGATGAGGATCTTCTTCTTCGATGCGTTCATAGCTCTGCCTTCCTGTTCATCATGGTGATGTTGATGACGGGCAGCTGGAGCGCCACCTTCGTGCCCGCGCCCGGTCCGCTCGTGATGTCAAGCGTCGCGCCGATCATCTCCGAACGGTATTTCATGATACTGAGCCCCATGCCGCTGCCGGAGGCGGCGGGAAGATCGAACCCGGCCCCGTCGTCGGTGACGGTCATCACGACGAGATCGGCGTCGGAATAGAGCTCTACGTTTATGGAAGACGCCTTCCCGTGCCGGATCGCGTTGTTGACCGATTCCTGTGCGATGTGGTAGAGGTGCGTGGCGACGGTGTTGTTCTGGATGATGAAGCCCGCGTTGTGGCGCACCTCGCAGGATATCCCGAAGAGGGCGCGCGCCTGCTTTGCGAGATCGGCGAGCGCGGTGATGAGTCCGGTTTCATCAAGGCTCACCGGGCAGAGCCCCCGCGCCATCCGGCGCGTTTTGACGGTCGCTTCGCGGATGAGGGCTGTCATATCATCCGCGATCGCCGACTCCTCCGGGAGCTTCTGCTTAAGCCTGTTGGCCAGAAGAGCGCTCATCGCCTCTATCCCGATCAGGTGCTGCCCCAGGTCGTCGTGGAGGTCCTGGCCGACGCGGAATCGCTCGCGCTCGCTGATGTGCAGTATCTCTTTTTCAAGCCGCAGCTCCTCGGTGTTGTCGAGCGCCACCGCGAGCATGCACGGCACGCCCTGGAGGTCGATGATCTCGGCCGAGACCCGCGCGGTGCGCGGGCCGAGTACCCGCGAGTAATAATTTACCGGCTGGTTGCGAAGCCTTCCGTTCGTCGCGAGCCGCTCGGTCATAAGCCTTCGCTCCTCGCGGTCGGGGAAAAGGTTGACCTCATGCGAGTAGCGCCCTATCAGCTCCTCGGGGCGGTAGCCTATCTGGCGGCAGTAGCTTTCGTTGACCTCGATGTACCTGCCGTCGTGGAGCGTGGTCAGCGATATGGGGATCGGGCTCGCGTGGAACGCCTTGTAATATTTCTCCTCAGATACCCGCAATGCCTTTTCGATTTCTTTGAGCTCGGTGATGTCGTTTATGACCATGAGCATGCAGGTCCTGTTGTCGACGTTGATGACGCCGGCAGAAAGGAGGCAGTTGTGTATGATACCCCTGCGGTCGGGGATTTCGACCTCGAAGCGGTGGATGGTGCGGTTCGCCGTGAGCCTGCGGTGTATCTTTCGCCGGACCTCCTTTTCGGGGCCGATGTTGAGCTCGAGCGCGCTTTTGCCGAGGATTTCGTCGCGCGAATATCCGGCGAACTGGAGGAAGCTCCTGTTCGCCTCGATGAATATTCCCTCGCGCAGGGTGAGGATCGCGATCCCCTCGGGGCTCAGCCTGAAGGCGGTCGAGTAGCGCGAATCGCCTGATGCCGGATACAGTTTCTCTTTCAGGTTCCTTACCACGAGCAGGGTGCCGTTCGCGGCGCCGTTCCTCCCGGGAACGGGCTTCAGCGTGTAGCTTCCGTGCGGACCGATTTTTTTAATTATATCCTGGATGCGCGCGTCCGGGGGCGTTTCAGTGTCAGCGGCCCCGCATGCGTAGATGACGCGGCCGTCGATATCGGCGAGGTAGACCGCTTCTCCGATGGCGCCGTCGAGCGCCTCGAGGAGCGATGTCGCTGCGGGAGAGAAAGGGCCTGGCCCGGCGCTTCTTTCCGCTGAGGTGGACGTATCCATATCAGGCCTCCCGTAAAAGGGTATCATGATGCCCGATACCATTGTGGAAATGGTTAACAGTTCCACATTACAGAAAGCTTTCCGGCGGGTAAATGATATTATTGGCCGTTACCGGAAAAAAACAGGCTGTCTATTTGGGGGCGATCAACCTGTTCCTGGCGCAATCAAATATGGCCAAAGATTTGCCGCCGCCCTGAATGGCACTCCCTCCGCACCGGTCAAGTTTTACGGTGAATCCGGGAGTTTCCGGCATGTTGAACTGCTCAGGATTAACGGTCATGGAGCTGTCGTCCTTGCCGAGATAGACCGTTATGGTACACATATCCGATACGCAGCGCACGAAAAGAGCGTCAGGAAAGCTGTCATCGTTTATGTGTCCCAGATGGATGGTATCCCCCCACTCGTCACTTGAGACGTACTCCCGCCAGCCGTTCTCCCACTTCTGCCAGAGCGCATCGGCTTTTTCGATAACTTCCATGTCTCCCACGGGAGCGCCATGCGTCACGACTGCGTAATTGCCGTCTTTTGACCTGACGGTTATGCCCTTTGAATCGATTTTGCCGATAATCGTGGCAATCTTCGCGTCAGTATAGTTGTCGGGAAACTGCTTCTGGAGATCGCCGTACACTTTTTTATAATGCTCATGATAAAACTTTTTCGCCGCTTCTTCGACAGTTGGGGCGGCGATAACCGGCCCGGGAGTAATGGCCGCGCCCTTTGCTTCGGGCTGAGCGCATTTTACCGATCCTTGGTCAGCCGTAAGGGCACTTTCAGGAAGCCATCCCTTTTTCCCGTACATCTCGGTCTCGACCCATACGACACCCTTTTCCGTTTTCCGGGAGAAAATTCCTATCTTATCTCCGCAGGGGATTTGTCCGTAAGGGGCGTTCGCGTATCCCGGTTCACCCGGAACGTAATAACTCACGCCTTCTTTCTGGGAGACGTAGAGATACTCTGATGGGCCTTTTTTGCATGAAAGCGAAATGCCGATCACGGTGATAATCCCGATTGTGATGGCGGTAGTACAGTGCTGACGGAGTCTCATGGTTAGCATATATCCTCCTCACATGGATGACATGGATTTAACCGCGACCCGGAACTGTTTCATGCGTTTCGTACGGGTATTCCCGACGTGGGCGGGAGCGCATTCCACAATCCGGCGCTGGAACCTCTATCGCAATATCTTATCATAATGTATGGATCATTAATAAGTCAATAAAAATATAAAAATATCATGTAGTATGCAGGAGTGAAAAGACCACGGCCTGTTGTGAGCCGATGTTAATGGGAGTGAACGATTACCTTCCCGCGATGAATATATTTGACTTGAGCGCGAATATAGCATATATTTCAGACTGATTTAATTTCTGATGTCCGAAAAACAGGAGGGTGGGCCATGATAAAGAAGATCTTTTTTTCAGTGACAGTCGCGGCGCTGCTGTTTGTCTTCGGAAGCCTGACGCCCGCGGTATCTGACTGCTCGGTGACCGGCACGTACGACAGCAGATGGGGCGTCGTTTCCCTGACGCAGGAAGGTGATGTCGTGCACGGGACGTGGAGGGATGGTACCATTGATGGCAACATTCAGGAAGGCAGGGTTCATTATATCTGGTACAGGTTTAATATGCCGACCGGAAGGGGAGTCTGGACCATCTCTCCGGACTGTTATAGCCTGACAGGCCCGTGGGGCATGGGTGAGAACGAGGCCGGCGGAGGGCACTGGGACCTTACACGGCAGCGGGAGCAGTTCGGCCAGTAGAAATGTTAGACAAAAACAATTCGCCGCACGCATGGCCGGAAATGACAGAACAAAGCAGCCTTCAGGGGCGGCTTTGTTCCGATGTCCGGAAGCAGGATGTGTCTTAATTACTATGGTCAGTGCTTTTTCTATTTATAAATCTTCTTCAGCCGGTTTGTCTCGCAATCGAAGGTGAAGGTTGTGATCATGCCTTTGTCCGAATCCTCCATCGACACGGGCCCCGAAATGCGCGTCTTTCCGCAGCGGCCGAATGAGATGTTGCCGGGCATCGGTACCATGATCGACGGGATTGAGTCGGCCTTTTCAATTGTTTCGGCGCTTTTAGCGACGTAAAACCCGAAGCCGTTCCAATCGCCGCTGCTGTATATAACCACAGCATCGATCAGGTCGTCATTGTTGAGATGGACCAGCTTTATGTTCTGCCCGAAACGGCTACTTTCAATACCGGCAACCAGATGCCATCTGCCCGTGGTCCTTGCCCAGAGCGAACAGGTTTTCTCAATCCTCTCCAACTCCTCAAAAAAGCCCGTTTCGACGACCGCGACATTTCCCGATTTCTCCCTGATGCGGGCGCCGTATTTGATCAGCGCCTTCAGGCGGTCGGGATAGTCGCCCCAGGACTTACGCGAAAACTCTTCATTGTAGCGCCCGGCCGCAGCGATGAGTTCCCTGTCGGAAGCTGCCGGATCAGCGCTTCCCAGGAACCCGCCGAACACCCAGCCCTTCTTTTCATTCCATTTCACTTCGGTCCATTTTCCGGTGGCGCCGGAGATGTTCATTGTTTCTCCCTTCTCGGAGACGAATTCCACCTTCGCTGCGTTGGGAATAACCGCGATCACTTTGCCCTTCTGGTCGGGGGTCTCCCGTATCCGAAGCCCCTGTTTTTCCACAACCCAGCGATCTTTTGAGGGGGTAGCACCAGCGCGCGGTGAAGGGGCGGGGCCGCCTGTTGAACAGGAATGCGCCGCGGCGAAAAGCGCGCAGGCGATGAGTGTTGGTGCCATGATCTGTTTTAAGTACGTGGGGTTTCTCATAAATGCTCCCTCCATTGTCGTTTTTGTTTGTTATTTTATTTCATCAGAACCAGCCTGTCGGCCGGAAGGCGGTCCGCGATGAACGACCGCGCCTGGACGTAGTTCTCCTGTGGGGTTCTCCCGTTAATCGATCTGAGCATTGGCTCGCCAAGATTTATCTCGGGACCTTTTTCTGTGATCAGGGTGATCTGTCTGAAGCCGGAGGAGCGCGGGGTGGAGATGTGAAGCTCCATCGCGGCGGTGATTTCGTTCCATCCGATGCGGTATTCCTTTCTGCGTGTCCGGTATTCTATGCCGCTGTCCGATAACACGATGGAGCGCGGGTAGTTGATTGAGCTTTTCACCGCCCGTATGAGAAGGAACGCCAGAATGAGCAGAAAAATCGAGATCGTGCCGATCCCGGGAACGGGGCCCATCGGCTGAATGATAATGATCACAAAAAGCGCGCCGGTCACGGTGAAAACAAAAAACATCGGCCACTTGCTGCCGGCCTTGATGCTGTATTCAAGTCGTCCATGGTCCATCGGCCAGTCCTCTGAAAAAAGAGTTTATAATGTTCTTAGCATAAACCTGAAGAACAGATCATATCATATGCTGACTGCCGTGATGTGGTCAAATAATAAATATATTTTTCAATGGAAGATGAAGCGCTTAAGCGGGGAGTGCGGATGAGAATCCGTCACGGCAGGGCTTTCGGCCCTGCCGTGACGCGGATGTTCAAAAAATGGTGCAGCGGGTGTGTGTTACAGCCACTTCCTCTTTTTCGCCTCGAAGGTGAGCTGGTCCCTGAAGTCGGGATGGGCGACGCTGATCAGCGCCTTTGCCCGCTCCATGAGGCTCTTATACTTCAGGTAGGCGACGCCGTGCTCGGTGACGATGTACTCCACGTCGTTCCTGGAAGTCGTGACAACGGTGTTTTCGGGGAAGGAAGGCATGATCTTGGTCTGGAGGTTTCCGTCCTTGTCCGTGTACGTTGAATTGATCGCCAGAATGTTCTTTCCGTTGTTGGCGAATTTTGCTCCCCAGACGAACTGGACCTGGCCGCCCGTTCCGCTGTACTGCTTCACGCCGATCGACTCTGAAGCCACCTGTCCGGTGAGATCGAGCATCAGGGCGTTGTTGATGGCCACCAGGTTGTCGTTCTTCGCGATGTTGCGCGGATCGTTGATATAGCCGATGAGCTTGAACTCGAAGTCCTTGTTGTTCTGCACATAGTCGTAGAACTTCCTTGTGCCCACGCAGAAGCCGGCAACCACTTTCCTGCCCTGCATGAAGCTCCTGTTCGCGCCGTTGACGACTCCCGCTTCAATGAGGTCCTGCATCGCGGGGGTTGCGACCTCGGAGTAGATGCTCAGGTTCTTTTTGCTTTTCAGGTTGTAGCCGATCGCGTTGGGAAGCCCGCCGAATCCCAGCTGTACGCACGAACCGTCGGGGATCATCTCGGCGATGTAGTCCGCCATTTTCTGTTCCGCCTCGGAGATCGGGATGTTGGGTATTTCGAAAATCGGCTCCTCATGTTCGATGATTTTGTCGACTTCGGACACGTGTATCTTGAATTCAGGGGCCACGAGCCTCGGCATGTGGGAGTTGACTTCGACCATGACGTAATCCGCGTTCCGTATGGTCTCGAGGTCGAGGAACGAGGCGAAATTCGACCTGCACATGAATCCGTTCTCGTCAGGCGGGGTGACCCGTGCGACCGCGATGTTGAGGTTCGAAGCGTGGCAGTAGTCCGCGGTGTTGCCGAGGTGTATCGGAACGTACTGGCATACGCCCCATTCCATGCAGATGCGCTCCATCGGGCCGACGAACACGGTCTCAAGGTAAAAGCTCTCATGGTTTTCGGGCTTCATATAGTCGAACAGGCCCATCGCGTATCCCATGCTTATGCCTACATTTTTTATCTGGCCGGCGCGCCTGCTCAATGCCCTTGAAAACTCGTAGGGAACGCTCGTCCCTCCGCTCATGGCTATCCTGTCGTTTGACTTGATAAGCGCCGCGGCTTCGTCAGCCGAGCAGAGCTTATCCTTATATTCGTCCTTCCACGATTTGTAGTTTTTCTGTGATCGTATTTTTTTTACGACATTGCCTTCAACGCTGTACATAACTTCCTCCGGTTGGAATGATTTATGTACAAAAATGTAATATCGCCGGGACCGGTCCGCAAGGTGTGATAGTGTAAAAACGGTGTGCGGCAAGATGGTATTTGTGAATACGACAAATTATTACACCGGTGTAATAATAATGATTCCTGATGGGAAGACTGGAGTTTGATGAAATCAGCGGACGTCAGGAGCCATGTCGGATATAGTTCTTGCAATCTTTTTGCCCCTGGTGTGTACTACCCGCGAAATGGCGCGTGAAAAGCGGCGGGAGAGGGAATCTGTCAGTACGCTGCGTATCGCGATGCAGACGCTCCCCGCGCAGTCATATAATGAGGCAGGCATAGATGGAAGGCGAGAAGACTAAATCAAAACCGAAGAAAAAAACGAAGCGCGAGATACGGATACGCACGATGGAGATCGACGATATCGCCCCGGTGTTCCATCTGGGAGAGCGGCTCTTCACGAGCGACGAGTCGCCGAACCTCTACCGCACATGGGACGAGTACGAGATCGTGGAATTCTATTCAGGCGACCGGGAGCTCTGCCTGGTCGCGGAGGACGGCAAGGAACTGGTCGGATTCGTGCTCGCCACCACGATCGAGAAGCGCCGTTCGGCATGGAAATACGGCTACCTTGTGTGGATCGGGATAGATGAGCGCTATCAGGGGAAAAAGCTCGGCTCGCGGCTGTTCAGGGAGTACCTGTCGCTCATGGAGCGCGAAGGGGTGAACATGCTCCTCGTCGACATCGAGGCGGAGAACGTCGAGGCGCACCGCTTCTTCCTGAAGATGGGATTCCAGTCGCCGCAGAACCACATTTACCTGTCGCGCAACCTCAGGGTGAAGGACCGGAACGACTGATGCGCGGGAAAGGGCAGCGGTGAAACCGAACGGCATACATGAGGACCGGCTGCGCTCGCTTTTCAGGGAGATGGTCGATATCTACAGCCCCTCCGGCAAGGAGGAGGAGATCGTCGAATACACGGGCGCGTATCTGGAAAAGCACGGATTCGACGTTGTCTACCAGCCCGTGGAAAAGACCCGGCGCAACATCATCATTCCCGGCGTTGAGGACGCGCAGCTTCTTTTTATCGGGCACCTCGACACGGTGTCCGCGTCCGACTTCGACCATTACGAATACCAGGAGAAGGACGGCGCTATTTACGGGCTGGGCGTGTCGGATATGAAGGGCGGCTGCGCCGCAATGATTGAGGCCTTCTGCGCCTTCAGGGAACGGAGGGACGCGCCGCTTCCGGCCGCCCTCGCGCTCGTGGTGGGGGAGGAGGAGACCGGCGACGGAGCGCAGGCGCTTCTCGAGGATTACCATTTCCCGTGGGCGGTCGTGGGGGAACCGACGGGCCTTCGCCCCTGCTTCGACCATTACGGGTATCTCGAGTTCATCCTCACCACCACCGGGCGGCGCGTGCACGCCTCGCAGGCATCGGGGGCCGACAACGCGGTCTTCTCCATGCTCACCGCGCTTCTGCGGATATCGGACCACTGCCGCGAGAAGCGGGGAGAGGTGATCTTCAACATCCGCGACCTTACCAGTGCCCACGCCGGATTCGCGGTGCCCGACCGGTGCGAGGCGTGGATCGATCTGCACGTGCCTTCGCGCTATCCGATGGAGGAGCTCATCTGGGAAATCGAGGAGCTCACGCGCTCGCTCGCGCGGCCCGGTAACGGCGGCATGATCGGGATAGAGTGCAACACGATCCACCGCGGCTACAGCCTTCCCGAGAAGGGAATGGTCGCCGAGCTTTTGCGGAGCGTGTACGCGCAGAGGAATATTCCGTGGGAGACCGGCGCGTTCGTAAGCGATTCCGACGCGGTGCACCTCTGGCAGAACGGGATCAAGCCGGTGGTCCTCGGGCCGGGAAGGCTGGAGACCGCGCATACCAACGAAGAGCATGTCGATTTCGGCGAGGTGGCTGACGCGGCGCGCGTCTATCTTGACCTGCTTAATCTCCTTGGCGCTTCGTAGCGGGGATATATCCGCAATCACACACCGCCGGGAACAGGGCTGAAAACTTTCATGCGCACCGCGAATCGTATCCCCACTGTCGCCCGTACTGTTCACCCTGGCAAACATTTCATGCGCGACGGAAAAGATATTGACGCGGACCGCCCGCCGTTCTACCTGATGACAATTCAAAGATGAGTCGGGCCACCGTGCCGGCTCGCAATGGGGACTGGAAAGGCATGAAAAAATCGACACTGCCTGCGCTGGCGGCCGCCGCGGCCGCGGTTGCGCTGGTCATCGGGATAGGGGTCAAATCGTGGGACGAAGGGCTGATCGGGAGATCGCCTGACACGGAGAACGTGCAGGGCTCTCTGCGCCTCGACACGTCGTCGCTCGAAACCCGCCGCGTGTACCCGCGGATTAACGATATCCCCCGCGGAAAGAACTACAACATAATCCTCTATTTCTTTGAGTCGTTTCCGGCGAAGTATCTTGACCTCAAGGTGAACGGAAAGGAAGTCGTTCCCAACTGGCGCCGCCTTGCGCGCAACGCCTTTGTCGCGCGCAACCACTACGCGAACTTTCCACTGACCGCGAACGCGTTCCTGTCGGTGTTCACGTCGGCGTACGATCCCGTATTTAAAGAGCCGTTTGAGGCGGGAGCGGAGGTGCGGAACTCGGAAACGCTGAAGCTCGTCGTCAAGAACCATCCCGACATGCCGCTCATGACGATGTCGGAGATATTGAAGGGTCGGGGATACCGCACGCTCTATTTCCATACATGGACACTCGGGTATGTGGGCATGCGTGGATTTCTTCAGAAGCGGAAATTCGATTCGCTCTTTGAGATGTATCATCTCGGCCCCGCCTCGCAGTTTAACGGAAAGGTCGGCTACGGGATAGACGACCGCGCGATGATCGAACCGGGTATCGGCGAGATAAAGAAAGATCAATCGAGGCCGTTCTTCGCGGTCTACTGTCCGCTCAGCCCGCATTTCCCGTATGAAGTGCCCGATGCCGCATTCGATATTGCCGGGCCGCCGCAGAAGAACGCGACTTTCGAGGAGGACTGCAAGCGGAAGTACATCAACTCGCTCCATTACTCCGACGCGGTGCTCGGCATGCTCATCGACCGGCTGGAAGCGGAAGGGCTGCTCGAAAACACGCTGGTTTTTATTTTCTCCGACCACGGGCAGGCGTTCCTGGAGCACAAGGGAAATTTCAGGCATCGCACCGGCATCTATGAGGAGAACGTGCACGTGCCGCTCCTCCTGTACAGCAAAAGGTTTTTCAGACGGCCGGTAACGTTCGACGGCATCACCAGGCATATCGATATCCTGCCGACCGTGCAGGACATTCTGGGCATGAAGGCCCTTCCGGAACAGGAAGGGGTTTCGATGCTTGCCGCGCGCCGCGAACAGATGGCGCTCCTTCAGACCTATGCGCCGGACCATATAATGGGAGTGCGCGACAAAAAGTGGAAGTACCTGTACAACTTTACACGGGGCGCGCCCGAACTCTACGATCTTTCAGTTGATCAGGAGGAGAATAATAACCTGGCGGGGCAATTCCCCGACGTGGCACGGAGATATCAGGCGGTGGTTGAGCGGTCGTACCGGCACAGGATCGATTTTTACAGGACGGTGATGAAAACGGATGCGGAGCTGTGAAAGGATGCGGCGGTTGATCCGTTTTAAATAAATAAGGCCCGCCGGAGCGGGCCCTCTTTATCGCGTCTATCTCTCATACATCTTTGCGATCTCGTTCGAATAGGCTTCAAGGATGACACGCTTCTTCGTTTTCTGGGTCGGAGTCAGCATGCCGTTCTGCTCGGTGAACCGTTCCGTCAGGATGGTATACTGCTTGATCCGTTCAAACTCCTCAAGCTCCCTGTTCGCCTTCTCAACCTCAGCCGCGATGAGTCCGCGAATGTTCCCCTGCTCGATGAAATCATCGCCGACTTTAACGACGATCGGAACGCCGGCGGAACTGTCGATCACGATCTTGCTCTTGTCGTAAGCTATTCCCTCGGCATCGAACTTCTCCTTGAAATAGGTAAAGCTGGGGACCAGCAGGGTGGATATAACGGCCCGCTCGTCGCCGATAGTGAATACCTGTTCGATGTAGGGGCTCGTGGCGAACTGCGCTTCAACTTTTGCGGGGGCGACATTTTTCCCCGTGGCCAGGCAGATGATGTTTTTGATCCGGTCTACGATTTTATAATATCCGTATTTATCGACTTCGACCTTATCGCCTGTTTTAAACCATCCGTCAGCGGTGAATGATTCGGCTGTCTCCTGAGGTTTGTTCCAGTACCTTTTAAAGATGCCGGCGCCGCTGATCTCGAGTTCCCCGATCTCTGAAACGCGCAGCCTGCTCCCGTTTGACGCAAGCCCTACCGATCCGGGCCTGCATGCCAGCAGAGGCATGTTAGAACATGCGTTAAAGCTTTCAGTCGAACCGTACCCCTCGCTTACCCTGATGCCGATGATATAGAAGAATTTAAGGAGATCCGGCGATATCGACGCGCTTGCGGAGAACGAATGTTTGAAATTTTTACCGAACAGGGCCCTTACTTTAGAGAAAAGTTTGTCGGCGATCCTGTATTTGATTTTGAGGCCCAGGGGAAGGTTCCCTGTTATATCGAAATCATGACCCATGTTGTAGGTATCCGTTTCAGGGTCGTATCTTTGCATGAAGACTTCTTCTCCCACTTTCAGCGCCCAGTCGAAGAGCTTCCTCTTCAGGCCGCTCTCACCCATCTTCTGCTGAAGCTGGATGTATATCTTTTCATACAGGCGCGGTACGCAGTTGATCCAGTGAGGGTTATATTTCTGCATGTCATCAATAAGCGTTCCCGGAGAATCGGCATACGCTATCGTACAGCCGTTGTAAATAGCCGCACCCTGGCACGAGCCCCTGTCGAAAATATGGGCGAGGGGCAGGAAGCAGAGGGTGGTGTATTCGGTCTTGAATCCCATTCCGCAGTAATTAAAGAATTCATTAACACCGTTCATTCTTGATGTGCAGTTGTGGTGTGTAAGTACAACACCCTTGCCCTGGCCGGTGGTGCCTGAAGTGTAAAGAATGGTGTAGATGTCATCAAGCGCGACTCCATCCCTTCGGGCAATAAACGCGTCGTAATTTGCGGGAACTTTTTTCCACTCAATACCCGCATCTTCCAGATCTTTCATGCTTATTACCCGCGGATCACTGCTTTTATACTCGCGGTCCATCACGATTATCTTTTCGAGTTTCGGCATCTGGTCGAAGCCGGAGAGCATCATGTCGAGAACATTATTTCCTCTCAGAAAGATAAACTTGCTTCCTGAGTCGTTTACAATATATGATGCTTCTTTCAGGGAAAGGGTATGATAAATGGCAACGCTGACACCATTGGCACAGGCAAGCGCCAGGTCAGCGTGGGTCCAGTACGGACCGCTTGCGGACATTATACCGGCCATGTCCTGCTTGCCGAGGCCGATGCTCATCAGCCCGCAGGCATAGTTTTCGACCCTGGCATACACTTCTCCCCATGTCATTTTCCCGTTGCTGTCGCCGCCGTAGAGCGCCGCATTAAATCGTTGCAGGTCTTTACCGGCATAGGTTTTTGAATTCTCCACATATCTTTGCGTAAACGTGGGTAGCTGTACCCTCTCCCATTCCCACTGATCCTTCCATGGGAGGTTGAAGTAGTCAATTTTTGACATTGTTGCCTCTCTTGCTTTTATTATTATTTTATTAAGTGCATTACTATTTGCTACGGAAACCTGAGCCGTTTTTCATCAGGGATGCATGGCATCTGTATCGGCACTGTGGAGTGAGCCGGCATGCGTCCGCACTTCACGAGCCGGAATCATTCCTGAAATGATTCGGCACAGACGGTATGTCGTAAAGTATAGCACGATAACGACATTTTATCAATGCCCGGATGACTCCGCGAAACGGAATTGCAAACCGACCGGATGGTTCTTGTATAAGTAATTGGCGATCCAGTCAAGTTTTTTTAATGTTTAAAAAGCAGGAATTTCCATATTTTATGGGGTTATCCGGGACACAACGCATAGCGTTATAAATTGATAAAAATATGATATCTCCTGCGCCATGCTATCCGGGCCTTAATGACGGAAATCTCGCGCCGGAAGCACAGATCATTCCTTTTCAGGCACAGTTTATTCCAGGGCTGTTGACTTCTCCTTTTGTGTGGTCCATATTATACCATATAAATATGTGATATTGTAATTTTGAACGGGGCTGATTCCGGGGCAATCCGGCATATCCTGATTCAGCCAGGATGCAGGTGAATGAAAACATTTCTGATTATCGCCATACCGATAATGATTGCGGTGGTAGTATCCGGATGCGCTTCTGAGAGGGACAATCCGTACGATCCGAAGAGCAGCAATTATCAGACTGTCCTTGTAAGCTTCGATTCGCAGGGAGGCACCGGCGTAGCGTCGCAGACGGTAGGCTACAAACGATGTACGACGGAACCCCCGGAACCTGCGCGAACGGGGTATACTTTCGGGGGATGGTACCGGGAGTGCGCCTGCAGCACGAAGTGGATGTTTGCACACGACCGGGTCGAGGGGAATATCACGCTGTATGCCCGGTGGCTCGCAAATCCGTGTACGGTAGCCTACAATTCGCAGGGGGGAAGCGCGGTCTCTCCCGAGACGGTTGAGTACGGTGATCTGCTTTCCGTTCCCTCAAGTCCGGCGCGTACGGGATATACTTTTGACGCATGGTATCGGGAACCCGCATGTGTGACGCCCTGGGTCTTCCCGAGCGATACGATGACGGGTGACATTACGCTCTACGCGGGATGGAATATTAACAATTACACACTGACCTATATCGCCGGGACGGGCGGTACTATATCCGGATCAACAACACAGGTGGTGAACTACGGCTCAAGCGGTTCAGCGGTGACGGCAGTTCCCGGTACGGGATACCACTTTGAACAGTGGAGCGATGGCGTTGTAACCGCGACGCGAACGGACACCGGCGTGACTGGCGATCTGACCGTGACCGCGGTGTTCGGGCTTACATCATTTACGGTCAGCTTCGATTCGCAGGGAGGAAGCGCGGTCAGCCCGCAAATGGTGAATTATGGCGGCTTCGTAACGGAACCTTCCGTGCCGACACGGCCGGGATATATCTTCGCAGGCTGGTACGCCGATGCCGGCCATACTGACGTGTGGGTGTTCGGAAGTGATGTCGTGACCGGTGATGTGACGCTGTATGCCCGGTGGATACAGGTCAACATGATTTCTGTTCCCGCCGCGGGCGTTACCTTCCCGAAAGGATACGATGATGCCGGCAGCGCTACCCTGGCATCATCGTTCCTGATAGGCGAAAGCGAGGTGACCTATGAGCTCTGGAAAGTCGTGTATGACTGGGCGGTCACGCACGGCTACAGCTTCTCGAATGCGGGTGTTATGGGAGACGGGTCGGGGGATAACGACCAGCATCCGGCAACTACCATCAACTGGCGCGATGCCATCGTATGGTGCAACGCGCTCACCGAATGGTATAACGAAAAGTGCGGAACGTCTTTTACGTGCACCTATTACACTGACGCGGGCTACACCGTTCCGCTCAGAAGCTCGGCAGACGGGAGCTACGGATCATCGATCAATCCGGCTTACGGCGGCTTCGATTATCCGTATATAAAAGCTGCAGCCGGCGGAAATATCAGCATGGCCAACTGCACTTCAACCGGATTCAGGCTCCTGACCTGCAGTGAATGGGAGTTCGCGGCCAGGTGGCGCAATAACGATTCAACCAATACGGTGAGCGGGTTTGCGAACCCTTATTTCACAAGAGGCAATTCAGCAAGCGGCGCGACTGCCAGCACATCAGACGGAACGGCAACGGGGCTGGTGGCGTGGTACGACGCGAACAGCGGCGGTTCCACGCACCAGGCGCGGACAAGAACACCGAACGCACTCGGCGTGTACGACATGAGCGGCAATGTGTGGGAATGGTGCTTTGACTGGAAATACGCGGGCAGCGAGCGCATATTCAACGGCGGACACTGGTTTGGCCACAGCGGTTACCTGCCTATAGGCTCAACTTCGGGATGGGGCAACCCCTGGTGGGAGGAGAATGGGGTCGGGTTCCGCGTAGCGCGAAACCCGTAGCCTGCCGGCTATGTTTTGAACTTCATCCTGAACACCAGGCCTCCATCATTTAACGTCTCGTAACTGCCCGAAAGCTGCGACACCGACTGCCGTATCAGGAGCAGGCCGAGCGATTTTGCCTTTGCCGGGTCGATTGTTCCCGGCAGACCCGGGCCGTTGTCCCTGTAGGTAAATGAAACGGCCTCTTCATTTTCGCGCTTCACGGCGAGGTCTATAGACGGGGAGGAGACCGCGTCGAACGCGTGCTTGAGCGAATTGGTGATCAGCTCATTGAGGACCAGGCCGCAGGCGACGGACACCTTCGGCGAAACGGTCAGCGCGTCGATGTCGCACCTGAACGTCACGGCCCTCTGCTGAAAGGTGGAAAGGAGGTGCTCGCCGAGACCTGTCAGGTAGCCGCGAAGCGGTATCGCTACCGGATCTGTTGAGCGGTAGAGATTGTCGTGGATCAGGGAAATCGCGTAGATCCTCGACTGCACGTCCGACAGGATCGTGCGGATGTCGTTTTCGTCGCCGGAACGCAGAGACTGCATGCTGAGCGAGTTGATGAGCAGGCAGAAATGGTTCTTGACGCGGTGATGAATTTCCCTGATCTGGGCCTCGCGGGAGAGCACGTCGTTGCGCGCTTCCCTGAACAGTAGCAGGAACTTCAGGTCGTCCTGGATTATCTCACGCAGTGAAGCAAGCAGGTCGCGGTAGATTTCAGGATAATCGCGCTCCCTGCTGTCGAGCATGCAGAAGGTGCCGAACACCTCGCCGTCGGGCCACTGGATCGGAATTCCCATGTAGGAGATCATGTCGAACGGGAGGCTCGGGTTGTTCTCCCTCCACGCGTCGGAGGTCAGCGCGTTAGACAGAATAAGCGGCTTGCTGCTGCCGGCGACGTTTTCACAGTACCAGCCGAGCCCGAGCTCGAGCTTCAGTTCGGGTTTGAATATATTGCCGTCGGTTTTGCTGGCGAGGAACACCTCGAGGTCATTTTCGTTCAGCCGGGTGATGAGCCCCGATGGCACGCCGATGATCTTAGCGGCGAGGTCGAGCACCTTCTGCCATTTATCCTGCAGTTCGCTGGAGATGTCCGGCTTGTCCTCGGATGTTATGACGACGAGCTTTTCGCCGGGAGATCCTTCGGTCTTTACTTTCGCGATTCTCATATGACCTACCTGGTATCCGAAAAGTCGCCTGAGCCGGTCAGATCGGCGGGCCTGAAATGGCGTCAGACGAAGCGCGCATCGCGTACGCATCCGTATCGTTACGACGGAACGCGGGATATATCCGCCCTCCCGCCGTCATTCGACGCCGAGTAATTCCTTCGTCAGCGCCATGTAGTCCTTCGCGCCGATGCTTTCGGGCTTGTACTCGAAGATCGTCTTCCCCCAGCTCGGGGCCTCCTGCAGCGCGGTGTTTTCGCGGATGAGCGTTTTGAAGAGCTTGCCGGGAAGCCGCTTCTCGGTCTCCTCGATCACCTCGCGGTTGATTGCCTTCTTCGCGTTGAACATTGTTCCGATGATGCCGGTGACCTCGATATCTTTGTTCAGGCGCTTCTTTACCATGTCGAGCGCCTCGAAGAGGTTGTACATGCCGTGGAAGGGGAGGAACTGCACCTGCAGGGGGATGAGCACCTCGCGGCAGTAGGAGAAGGCGTTCAGCGTCAGGATCCCGAGCGAGGGAGGGCAGTCGAGCAGTACGAAGTCGTAGCCGTTCAGCCCGTCGAGCGCGTCGCGCAGAAGGAACTCCTTGGCCGGGATCGGCAGGAACTCGATGTTGCGGAGCGTCGGGTTGGCCGGGAGGACGAACATCCCGTTGCGGTCGACGATGATCTCGTTGTAGTTCACCTCGCCGCTCATGATGTCGTACACCGAGTACTGCACCTTCTTCGGGTCGATCCCGAGATGGTAGGTCGTCTGCGCCTGGTGGTCGATGTCGATGACGAGCACATTCTTGCCGAGGAGCTGGAGCGCGTTGGCGATGTTGACGGTGCTGGTGGTCTTGCCCACGCCTCCTTTGTTGTTGGATATGGCTATCGTTCTCATTATCTTTTGCGCGGCGCGGCCGCCGCTTTCCCCTTTCTGCCTGAATTATGGTGAGCCACCGGTGGTCGCGGATTCGCGGGTCGTCGTGTCTTCGTGCGGAAGCTTTCTCGCGGGCGGTGAGTGCGGTCCGGACCGGTCTGTGTTCCTTATACAATTATCCCGCGTGGGAATCAAGCAGGAAAACGGATGTTTGCGGCTTTTCTTGCGGATACGGCCTTCCCGGCCCCCGAAACCGCTACCGGGGCGGGGATATACGGGGCGCGGGAGCGGGATATAGGCTCCCGATACGGGGAAACGGAGCTGTATCGGAAGATGAAGGGAGCGGCGCGCCGGAAGACGATACGCGGAACGCCTGCGAATTCACTGATGGTATCCGCCCGGGCGCGGGATACAGGTCCGCGCGCTCCGCGCCTTCATCCGCTTTCATCCATTCGGATATGAACATATTGTAGCCGCTGCGCCTTTTTCTCCGCGCGCGGTCGTTCCATGACTCTTTCTCCTCCGCGGTGAGCGCCTGCCATGCGCGGACGGCTTCACCGAAGGCGTTCCTTCCCCGGCGCTGGGCGGGTGTATTGGGATTCGAAGGTCTGGCGTATATCCGGACGTATTGCTTCCCGTAGCGGTGCACATAGACGAGGCCCCCCATGCGGCCGTGAAGTTCCCTGAACGCGACGTTTAAGGTAAGGTGTGCCATGGTTTTCTCCTTGATTGTGTTATACAGTAGTGCGGGTTTTGAGGCGCAAAGGACGCTTTTTTTGACTGAATACTTTGGGAAAGTAACAAAGATTCATCAGGGACTGAAGTGGCTTAGAGCTCCTTTCTTTTTCACCGGCGAAAAAGAAAGGAGCTCTAAGAAAAAACCGCCGCTGCGCGGGGCTTGCTGGTTGCATTGTCATGTAGGATATTCTATACGGCTGCGAACTCAACATAGTGTTGAGTCGCAGACCCATTTCGCCGACGTCCCTGTCGGCTCATGTACACGCTATTGCATAAATCTACTGCAATAAAGCCCCCTCTTTTCTTTGAAGAGAGGGGGCGGTCGAAGTTTTTCGGGATTTCCTGTCCCGCTTCGACATTCGATCATCCCGATCAGCAGGCGAGAGTCAGCGGGGCGGGGGTGAGTTTGAAATTTATCCCATTCTATTCCTAATGGTGCTCTGTCATTCGGCAGACCAACTGGTTGTGAACGAAGGAGGTTGCCTGTCGAATCATCAGGAACAGTATGAATTCATGAACACCAACACAAATCAGATACTGCAAATACCCCGGTTCTACCTTGTAAGATCTAAACCAAAACGATCATGCATGTAGTCGGGATCTTGATAATAAGGATCTACAAGTATTACATCATCTCCCGCCTCGGGCTGCATCGTATTTACATCGATGGTGTGCCCGAAGATTTTGTAATATACTCGAATAGAATAAGTTTCATTCTCGTCTTTAATCCATTCTCCTGACATCCATGCGACCATTACTTTCCCGTTTATTTCATTTGTAACGATATGGTGTGTATTAAGTGTACGTATTGTATCCTGCTGCCTGGGATCACCTGTGCTGATCAGGAAGTCGGAACTGCCCAGAAGGGTACTGGTTTCGGTATTTATAAACCGTCCGAACACGCTATAACAGTCATAACTGACGCCCTCCAATTTGGTGCCGCCGTAATGGCGAACTTCCCATACAACAATCTCCTTACTCCCGCATGGAACAACGGTAAAACCTGTAAGGTTATATCCAGTGCCGACAGTGAGCTCACTGCTCCCGGTCTGGCTTGCACTGGAAATGTCAAATGACCGCCGTATTAATCCGGTACTGTTTTGATATACCACTGTGGCATCGTTCCCGGAAATTACCAGCCGGTGTTGTCCACTACTATCAGCCGAATTGCCAACAACAAAAACATCCCCCATCGGGGCACATGAACTGCAGTCAATATATCGTCCATGGATATAATAGGGCGTCGAGTGGTTGATACAATACGCCCATACAACAAGAGCTCTGTTATTCAATTGAACAACGGAATAGTCATAAACGGTAAAACCACTTCCATAACCGGTCACTCCGAAAACAGTTCCGGCAGCTGCGCAGGCGTCCATATCGACAACCCTGCCGAATATATTATATTGTGAGCTACCTTCCTGCCAGATAACAATCCCCCGGTTGCCACTCACGGTAACCATGAATTTATCATTTGCGAATGACCTACTACTGGCAATATCAAAATCATTTCCTACAGGTGTTCCATTGGCGATATCAACGATATGCCCAATAATCCCAGATGAATTGCGCATCACAACAAGAGCGCGACTGCCTGAAACAACAATATCCTGATAACTGGTGCTCGCATTCCCTGAAATAAGAAACACGTCACCGCCTACCGCACCGGTTGGGGTAATGTCAAAAATTCTGCCATGTAAGCTGTTCAATCCCGTCGCCCATACAACAAGAGCCCTTCCCCCGGCAACCACAACACGAAGTGATTCTGAATAGAATGGTTTTGCATTAGAAGGATTAATTATGAACTCCTCGCCCAATGGAGTCCCGTTGGTAGCGTTTATAAGCCTGCCATACACCTCTGTGCCTCTCCCCCACACGACCACCCTGATCAAACCGGGATCGAATTCCGCATAGCTGATTCCGTCAGCAGTCTGATATTCATGGCCCGCCCTATCCCTGAATTTTCCGTATACGGTTTTGTCGCCATACTCATTCGACAGCGACCACGATCTGGTGCTGTTGTACGGCTCCCATGACGAATAGGTGATCCCGTCGTTGCTGAAGCACATTTCATCCGCGCCGTTTACGCTCAGGTTCAAGGTGACCGACTGCGAGGCTGTTGTTTCGATGCCGTTATTGATCGCGAACGTGCCGCCGGGCGCCGTATAGTCCGTGGTCCACTCATACCTGAACGGGTTTGTGATATCCTGCCAGTTGCCCGCCGGGTTTTTTACGATGACCTCAAGCGAGTGCCTGCTCTCACCGAGGCCCTGCGATTTGATCGGGGAGGATATACCGGTTTCCGCGGACCATGTGCCCGCGTCTATCCTGTAACGGTAGGTTACGAAATCACCGCCGCCCACACTGACATTTATCGATGAAAGCGGTGTCGGATCGGAGGGAAGGCCCGTCAGCGTCACGTCCCCCGCTGTCGGCACCGAGCAGTCAACGTGCCATGTCCATACGGTAGGATCGTCCTGCCATTCCCCGCTGATGTTTTTCCCTATTACCCGAATGGTGTGGCTCCCCTCGGCAAATCCCCACTGAACGATTGGTGTGGATATATCCGTTTCAGCGCTCCATTCCCCGTTATCAATCTTATACTGGTACGCGACCACATTGCTGCCGCCGATCTCAATATAACAGTCGTTATTATTGGTATAGCGCGATGGCTCGCCGAAAAGGACCGCGTACGGCTTCGTGCTCACGGTTCCCGGGTCACTGAAGTCAACGGCGGGGAATTCCGTGGCGATCGGGTTAGATCCCAGCACGGTATCCAGCCTTTCCATGAAAGGCGCAAGCAGTTCCGCGTTGTCCTGATAAAACTGCTGCCGCGCCTGGTCGTTCGGCAGTGATCGCAGCTCTTCAGCCACCCTGTCGGAAATGAAGCTTACAATGGCGGGATTCGTGATGATCCCGTTATTGACAAGCCGTATCGCCATGGTGAGAGGACCGCCGAACGAGAAATGGTTCACTTCGACTTCCACCGTGTTGCTCGCGGTGTCGACCACGCCATCCGCTTTTTCAACAGTCGAATCGTCCTTGATGAAATAAAATGAGATCAGGCGCTCCTCTATCCCCGCTTCCGGCATTGAGCCCTGGTTGTATTTGAACCTGAAGGTAACCGGTTTGCTGAAGGTCAGTCCGTGCGGTTCGAAGCGGAAAATCCCGCCCGTCTCAGTAAAACCCTGTGGAATCGAACCGGCCGGCGTCGCACCGGATTTTATTGTTATCTGCGTAGATGCGGTGAGCGCTCCCGCGGGAATCGTCATCTGCCAGCTGCCGTCAGAAGATCTGATGGTGCCGCCCTCGGTCCCTACGGTTTGCGTAACCGAACTGACTGCGGGGCTGTCTGAGTCAGCGGATGTGCCGCTTCCGCCGCCTGAACATGAGAACAGTGTATGAAGGCAAATAATGAATATGACAGGAATCAGGATTTTCTTTTTCATCGGAGCGCTCCTCGGGGTTCTGCTGGGAAAAATAGTGGATGTCAAATTGTACATACTTAATATGTATGCGTGTCAATTATATTTTAAGAATAAAATATATTTTATTAGATAGTATAGTATTAATAAACTGAAACCCGTTCACAAGCCTGCAAAAGTAGAAATCTCTTGCGGCCGGTTATACGGGATCACGCGTAAAAGAAAAGGCGCGTATGCCGGTAATGATCTGATCTATGGGTGCAGTGCGCAGGAAAGTAGGCGAATGATTAGCTCGGTGCCACCATGTCGGTATCGGCGAACGACGGCACGCTGTAGCGGTGCGGCGGGAGTCGAATATGCGGACCCCTTCCCGGCTTCCAGCCACCCTTCCCCTTTTGAAGGGGAAGGGCCGGGAATGGGGTATCACGGCCTGCGGCAGTGTGTTCTTCATAAAAAGAATAAATACGCAGTGAAACGGGAACGTGCGGTTATTCTGGAATAATGGAAACGGCACAGGAGATGATCTTTTCAGCGCGGGCGATGGCGTCCCGGCTTTCTTCGGCGGTATAGACCTCGGCGGGTATCATCTCGGGCAGTCCGTTGGGATACCTTGTGGGGATATAAAGTTTGTCGAGCGCTTTCGCGTCATCGATGAACGCCTGGATGTGCGTTTTCAATGTTTCAGCAGGGAAATCCATGATCAGTTTTGTGATGCTGTGGCCCCATGGATCGTGACCGGAATGGTACCAGAGGGCTTTCAGCGCCTTTTCGGCCGACTGCTGGGCCTGGAACGACGCCCATTCGTGACTGCCGCTTTCCCGGCTGGATCGCGCCGCCCTGAGATCCGCATGCGCCTGGCGAAGCCATCGCCGTGATTCTTCAGCCATTTTTTCCGAGCTCATACACAATCACCCCTTCATCGAGCGCCTTTTTCACAAAAAATCCGGCCTTCATGGCGGAAAACTCGCGCGGTGTGTACACGAACACTTCCGCGGCCAGATGGAGTTCATCCACCAGCGGATCCATGTACCTCCCGAGTCTTTTAATAAACGGATCACTCGTTTCCTCTACGAAGATTACGTCCACGTCCGAGTGCCTCGTGGCCGTGCCTCGCGCGTACGATCCGAAAAGGAGGGCGAACATGGCGCCGTTCTTTATCGCGATCGATTCGATGGCGCTTTTTATTTTTACAATGTCATTCACATTCCTTTCCGGACAGGTTATGCTGTATGCCAATTGGTATACCTGGTTCAGGATATCACAGGGGCTGTAACGCGGCAAGCAAAATAATTGTCTATCGGGATTCAAACCGGATCCCGGCGCGGGTAGTGCGGGGGCCTCACCCGGTCTTCGCGCCCGTTCCCGGCACCGCGGGTATGCCGTAGGATCGCAGGAGTTCCGCGATGCGTGTAATGTTTTTTTCCCAGACCTCACGTTCCGGCGGGGTGAAGTAATCCATCGGGTATTCCCTGCCGAGAGACGCGTACTTCTCCACGCCGAGCTGTTTATAGGGAAGCAACTGGAGCTGCTTTATCCGGTTGCCGAGCTTTCCGGTGATAAAATCAGCCGTGGCGCGGATGTTCCCGTCATCGTCGTTGTGGCCCGGTACGACTGGTATCCTGATGATGAGCGGTTTGTTCATCGCCGCGATTGCGGCGATGTTCTCAAGAATCAATTCGTTCCCGGCCCCCGTGTACTCCCGGTGCTTCGACGGATCCATCTGCTTGATGTCGGTTATGATCATGTCCGCGAGCGGAAGGACCTCCCGCACGATTTCACTTTTCACGTGAAGCGAGGACTCGACGCAGGTGTGGATGTCGCTGTCTCTGCACGCTCTCAATATCGCGGACGTGAACTGCCACTGGACCAGCGGCTCACCGCCGGATATGGTTACGCCCCCGCCGGACTTCCTGTAAAAATCAATGTCCGACTCGATCACCCTGACGGCGTCGGAGACGGTCATCTTCCTGCCCCAGGCCGTCAGCGCGTTTGAAGGGCATGCCTCTGCGCATTTCATGCAGCCGGTACAGTTGTCGCGGCGTATCCCGCTGATCGCGTTCCCTTCAACAATGAGCGTTTCACCGCCGGTTTCCGGGCATGCCTTGATGCAGTAGCCGCACTCCCTGACGCCGATGCAGCGCGTGGAATACACGCCGACCTCGGGAGCGGATTTCATGCTTTCGGGGTTGCCGCACCAGCGGCAGCGCAGGGGACATCCTTTCAGGAACAGTTCCGTGCGTATGCCCGGTCCGTCATGGATCGTATACCGCTGGATGTTGAATACCCATCCTTCCCCGGGTGGGATTTTTTCTTCAGGTTGCATAGAGAAGTATCTGCCGTTTCAGGATCAGCGAAACAGGCGCGGAAGAGACCGCCGAATGGATTATTCAGCGGTCCGGCCGGCGTCCTTTTCCGCGTTGTATCAGTCAAAAGAGAGCTCGGTCCTTCCCATGATGTCGTATTGCAGGGGTTTTGAGAGCTCCACGAATACCGCGCTGTATCCCGCGACGCGCACCACAAGATCCCTGTAGTTTTCAGGGTGTTCGAGCGCGTCCTCGAGGGTCTCGCGGCCGATTATGTTGAACTGACAGTGCATCCCCTTCCGGTCAAAGTAGGAATCGATCAGAGAGATGAAGTTGTCCCTCCCTGCCTCTCCCGAGACGGCCGAAGGCGAGAATTTCATGTTGAGGAGCGTGCCGTTCCCCGCCCGGATGTGGTCGATCTTCGCGACCGACTTGATCATCGCCGTCGGCCCGTTTACGTCGTGCGAGCGCACCTGCGTGTGGACCGCGCCAAGGCAGTCGGATACCGGCTCGAGGGCTTTCCTCCCTTCCGGGGAGGCCCACTGCACGAGGCCG
Organism: uncultured Leptospiraceae bacterium; assembly: GCA_964627815.1. Classification (GTDB taxonomy): domain Bacteria; phylum Spirochaetota; class UBA4802; order UBA4802; family JAGODF01; genus CAZPZJ01. The sequence goes on along the minus strand of CAZVKE010000009.1, from coordinate 66,909 downwards.
ATCGCGACATTCGCCGAAACCGAGTAGACGCCTGGAAGGTATTTCCCGCCACGCGCGTTGGGTCTGTTCTCCACGTATTTGCAGTAGGTGTCAGACGCAAACCGGGCAAGGCTGTCCGCGTAATCGTCGTCGTTCCCGTAATGGTGGACCTTGTCGCTGTTTACCAGCGCGTAGAGCGGCTCGTATCCCACCCAGTTCTTTTCGCAGGCGTCGAGGATCTCCCTGCCGCTCACCTTCTTTTCCTCGAACACAAGCTGTTTGATGGTCGCCATCCCGTCCGCCACGGTCCCCACGCCCACGGCCTGCGGGCCGGTGAAGTTGTAGAACGCTCCGCCCGCCGTCACGTCAACGCCGCGCTCGATGCAGTCATCGATAAGCGCCGAGAGGTAGGGAAGGGGCTTCATCTCCTGGTGCGTCCTGTCCATGATCTCGATGCCTTCAATCATCAGGTCCACCCAGTATTTCATCTGTTTTTCATACGATTCGAGCACCTGGTCGAACGAAGTGAATTCGGTGATGCTCCCGGTTTCCGGACCGAGACGCTTTCCCTGGCCTCCGCACCGGTCCCAGCGCGCGCAATGGGAGCCGCACCCGATGCAGCGGCCGTTGTTGATGGCGAGCTCGAACACCTTCGCGATGCTGAAATACGCCGCGTCATGCCAGCCGTATTCCTTTCCGCCGGCGTCTATCTCCACACAGCCTACGACATGGTAGTTTCGCGAGTCCTCAAGGCTCCTGCCTGAACGCAGAGAGGCGGGGATGGCCGCCTGGTCGTTGAATATCTTCGGCTGACCGAACCCGATGCGAATGACATTGGCGGTTTTTATCTTGAGCTCGCGCGGCGTGTTCTCGTGCCACCGTACGGCGAGCCAGGGTGTTCCCCACCGGGTATGCGCCATGCCGTCAAGGCACATGTAGGTCAGGTCATTGGTCGCGTCTTTTCCCTCTTTGTCGACGCCGCCTATGGTCAGCGAGTCGCCGCCCATCCCCCTGCCGGAGTTGGCTATGACCGTCAGCCTGTCGCGCAGCTTGGTCCACCAGAGGTCCTTCATGTAGAATATCTCTATCAGCTCCTGTATCCATTCCCTGGTCGCGGCGCCCGAGCTGATGTCGGCGCTGTAGAACGGGTGCATGTACTGGTCGAAACGGCCGAAGGAGACGGAATGCCCGTTTGTCTCGATGAGCGTTATCGTCGTCGCCATGAACAGCAACTGGAGCGCCTCCCAGAACGTCCGCGGCCTGTTCTCCGACACCCAGTCGCAGTTCTCTGCGATCTTCAGGAGGAGGCCCTTCCACTCCGTGTCCTTTTCCTTTTTCGCCATCTCGCGCGCGAGTGAAGCGTAGCGCAGCAGGTAATTGGTTGCGGCTTCAAGCACGATGAGTTCGGCCTGGTAGAAGTCGCGCTTGGCGCTGTTCGCGGGATCGGACGGATCGAGCTCCCGCAGTTTTCTGCCGGCCTCCTGTTTGAGTCCTCCGTACCCCATTGCAAAAAGCTTTTCATAGTTCAACTGGAGATGCCCGACGCCGCCGAACATGTAGAGGTTCAGGAGATACACGCCGCGCTCCAGGTTGGTCCCCTTCTTCTGGTCTTCGGTCATCTGCGCCGCGATCTTCTCGTCGATGCTCTGGCCCCGCCAGAAGCTTTCAATTCCCAGGAGCTTCTTTTTTGACGCGCCGGTCATGAAGTATTTGTCATGAAGCCTCCGGTCCCACGGGTGGTTCTTCATCTCGTCAATGACCCATGCGTACGAATGCTCCGGGAAGATGGGAGCGGCCTTCATCGGGGCGGCCATTTCCCCGACGATGAGCTCATCGGGAAGGATGCGAATGGCGACATTGTGCAGCACATGCGCCAGTGCGCGGGCGCACCTGATGATCTGTGGTGAATCGCTGTACATTGTATATGCCTCGGTCACAAGGCACGCCCTTTCATTATCAACGGTGAATTTGCTGTCTAAGACGAACCTGCGGAAACGGTTCACGCGGGGGAAGGGGGAATGCGTATCCCCCGGCGCGTTGACTCCCACTCCCCATTCCCTGTCGGTCGGTTCGACGGGAAGCGGCGTTATCGTGTTTACAGACGGTCTTTCCATTACATTTTGCATGACAGCCCTCCTGCCTGATGGTATCCTTGTTGCTTCAAGGTGATTATTGCGTTCATGATGCGGATTGCTCCTCTCAGCCCTTCGGCGCGGCGAGCTTGCCCAGAGCGGTCAAAAACCATATGAATTCCCTGTAGTCCCCTTCGGACTGCAGTTTCTTTTCGGTCATGGCGGCTATGATCGCCTCGTCGTCCCCGGACGAAAGGACGTTGAAGGCGGTGCCGCCGTCGCACCATACCAGGGCCGCGTCCGCACGGGCCAGGTCTCGCGCCGATGTGCGGACACCGCCGTCCGCCATGATGAAGGCTTTCCCCTGCCTCCCGTCGGCGGTCTTCATGACTATCCTGATGTTCTTGCCCCTGATGAAATTCCTGAAGGCGTCATTTTTCTTTGCCGCCCGCTTCATTTTCTGCCCCAGTATGAATAATAGTAATTTGAATTTCACCGCATGCCTCCTTTTTTTGCTGTTGACAACTGCTCATATAAAAGATTACAACAGTAAAATGGAACGATGTTTTGATTATTTGTAACACTGTATCAAATATTGTCAATGGTTTTAATGGCCCGGAATCGCAAAATAATTAAAATTCTGATGGCAAATTAAGAAGGTTGAACCGTTGCTGTTTCAAAGAAGGGGACGGGCGGCGGCACGGAACAGGTGTGAATGACAGGAAACGCATTTATATGGTCCTGCCCCTGCCGGGCGCTCCCGGCATCTATCAGTAAGGAAGAACAGGAAGCATGGCAAATAAGACGAGATCGCCGGAAATGATTAATTTCCAGAAGCAGCAGATGAGCAAAGCGGCCCTGGAAATAATCGTCAAGGAAGGATATGACAGCCTCAGCATCAGGAAATTGTCGGGAAAGCTCAACATCTCCCAGAGCACGATATATAATTATTTCAAGAACCGCGACGAGATCTATATCTATGTGCTGAATTACGGTTTCGAGCTGTTTTACCGGGAACTGCAGAGCGCCCGCGATTCGGGGAAGGACCCTGTTGACAGGCTTCGGAAGCTCTGCAGGGCGGCCTTTTCCTTCGGTATCCGCGAGCGCGATCTCATATTTATAATGCTCATCCTCGATACTCCCAAATACCTTGACTACCTTGAAACGGACTATGAACCTTTCATGCGCGTGGAGCTGTCAAACGCGCTCAAGTGCAGGGATATATTCGCGGAGGCAGTAACGGAAATATCCGAATCACAACGGTCATTCCCGAAGAAGGATATTGAGTACCACACATTCAGCATCATCACGCAGATGATCGGGCTTGTCACGATCCACAACAACAACCTGATAAAATACATGACAGATGATATTGACGGGGCGATTGAACGGATGCTCAGGGATATACTACGTCCGTTCGAGCCCGTCAGGAAAAAGCCCGGCAGATAAGGAAAATGTATCCGGCAGTACCGCGCCCGATGGGCAACGGGAAGTCGAATCCTTTCCCCGTAAAACCCCTCCTCATGTTTGATGTGTTGTACAGCACGCCATTATGTATTGTGTTGTCCATGAATTATTTACAAAAAAGTTCTTGAACCGGGGCGTAAATAATTGATAAAATACGCAGCCTGGTTCTCAAACAGGATGCAGGCCGGATCCGGTAATTATTGTATTGCCATAATGCCATGGTGAACCACGGGGCGGCGGCTCTATTACGGGATAGAGTCATAAGCTCGAAATCAGATGGGAGCAGAGGCGGTGCGTTATGAAAAAGTTTATCCTCACGGCAATAATTTCTCTCTGTGCCATGCTCGCGTGCAGCAATGTGCTCAACGACGCGCGCGACGCGGTCAATACCGACGTGTATATTAGCGGATATACGACCAACAGTTCGTTAAAATCAATTCCGTGCTACTGGAAAAATGGGGTACGCACCGACCTCCCGGTGATTGACAGTACAAAAGCGACTCATGCCGCTTATTCGGTATTTGTGGCCGATGGCGATGTGTACGTTGGAGGGCATTCGATGAACAGTTCCGATAAGCTTGTACCCTGTTACTGGAAGAACGGCGTGCTGACAGTCATCACCGATGTGCTGAGTGCAGGGCAAAGCTCGTTTTGCTATTCTATTTTTGTCGCGAATGCCGATGTCTACCTCGGCGGCGTGACGAGAGATGCTTCAGGCGTACAGTTTCCCTGCTATTGGAAAAACGGGGTAAAAAACGTGATCACTGATGTACTTAATTCTTCGTATGATTCATACGTGTATTCAATCGTTGTGGACAACGGGGACGTGTACTGTTCGGGCTATTCCAGGGAGAGCGGTACTGTCGGCAGGCCATGTTACTGGAAAAACGGTACACGTATTCCGCTCGCCTATGAGGCCGGCGATACCGAGGGGTATGGATACTCAATAAAGATTTCCGGAAGCGATGTGTATGTGGCCGGCCACAGATACGGAACGGCAGGCATTACTATTGCCTGTTACTGGAAAAACGGCGTGCGTACCGATATTACTGATCTTGCTGATCCCAGTAAAGGCTCACGTTTAACATCAATCCATATTGATGATACTATATACCTTGCCGGCATGAGCAAAAACAGTTCAAATATCATGGTGCCATGCATGTGGGAAAACGGAGTCCGAACCGACTTGTCAAGGTTATCTGATTCCAAGGGCGTAGAAGCGCTGGCAATGGCTTGCGCAGGCGATATCTGTCATGTCGCGGGTTACAGTATCAACGCCAGTTCCATATCCGTTCCCTGTTACTGGGTGAGCGAAAAGCGGCAGGACCTCCCGGTGCTCGATTCAAACCAGCCCGGTTATGCAAATTCTATTTTCCTGTATACGAGGCGATAAGAGCCGACGACGCGGACTGTCAATGGGCATTCGGAATATATAGCGATATATCTCAATGACGAGAACGATATGATGATTTTATAATGTGGCGGAGACATCAATGAGAAAATGGCATTATTGCGCGGTGGCGTTAGTTGTCGCTATCGTGCTTGTTTCCGGGCAGGGGCGCTCGGAGTATCTCTTCAGAAAGGATGGCTCGATCATCCATGGGAAGATCACGGGGGAATCAGCGAAGAATGTGACAATCAGGAAGGCGGACGGGAAAGTGGAGCGGGTGGAGCGCTCCGACCTGATGCGTATCCTCTACACGCAGCTCTATATGGGAAAGGTCTATATCCGCCTGACGACGGGCAAGGTGCTCGACGGCTACATGGTTGATGAGGACCAGGACACCTATACTTTCCGCAAGGATCTCTACCGCCCCGAAGAGTTCACCCTTCAGCGCAGCAAGGTGATGTTCCTGGTGCGCTCGAACCCGACCGATCTCGAAGGGAAGGCGGACCGGCGGTATATCGCCCTGAAGTGGAGTCCTCCGTTCGTGGCGCCGAAATCGTACAACATCTACGCGCGTGCCGCGACGGAGAAGGAGTTCAAGGTAGTGGGAACTTCACGAAGCACGAGTTACCGTATTACCGGGCTTCGCAGCAACACGCCGTTTAAACTCTACGTGACCGCTATCGACAGGGAGGATAAGGAAACCCTGCCGAGCGACGAGATCAGCATCACCACCCTGAACGCGCCGCCTTCCGCGCCTGCGGGAATAGTGCTGAAGAGCAGGAAAGACGGGACAGCCGGGAAGATCAGCGCGGACATTTCATGGCAGGCATCAACCGACATAGACGGCACGGTGGCCGGATACCGGATTTACCGGGAGAACGAGAGGGGCTTCGGCAGGCTTGCCGATACGAAGGCCACGAGCCACACTGTTCCAGGCCTCGACCCGAAAGCGAACAATCGTTTTCTCGTGCGTGCGCTGGATGACCGGGGCGATGAATCGGAAGACAGCAGCATCGTCACCACGAGGAAAAGCGGGATAGCGGTTTCGGCGGGCGCGGCATTCTTCGCGCCGATTGGCGATCTGGCCGACCTTGCCGATCCGGGATTTGGCCTTGCCGTACGCGCCGGCATGAATGATTTCTGCGATATCGCGAACCTGAACGCCTTTATCGAGACAGGTGCATTCAGGTGCGGCGGCGCAAACGACCGGGTGGACTACTTCGTTATGGTGCCGGTTGCGATAGGCGCGTCGTATAGCCTGCAGGTATTCAGCTTTATGTCAGTGGAGCCCATGCTTTCGTTCGGATATGCCTGGAACGCCGTCAGCTACAGAGAGACGATACTCGCGGACGCGGAGACGAAAACGGGCATCGATCCTGTGGTGACCGGCGGGCTCGACCTGAACTTCTCGATGGGGCAGCGGTTCTTTATGCGTCTGGGAGGGCGGTTCGGCGCGATCATGGAACAGGACGGCGCCATGTACTTCTCGACGGTAAATCTGGGAGCGGGGTACCTGTTCGGGATGTGAAGGCCGATCCCCGGCCCGGCTACATCTTGCATGACAAGGGAGGAAAACGAAATGAACTCGAAACTGATACTGCTTTCTGTAACAATACTCTTTTTGATTTCCTGTTCCAGGACATACAACGAGAAAAGCAGGATCGTATTCAGCAGAAATATAAGCACCTATGACCAGATACTTGTTATGGACTATGATGCGGGCAATCTAGTGCAGATCACAAATGGAAGCTATAATTCCATTTACTGCTCGTGGTCACCTGACGGCGAAAGAATCGTTTTCAGATCGGACCGCGGGGGGACCGGTTATGACATTTATACCATGAATCCCGACGGTACCGATGTGGTGCGGCTTACAAATAACGCCGTGGGAGATGATACTCCCACCTGGACTCCGGATGGCAGGATCCTTTTCAGTTCAAACAGCTCGGGCAATTATGATATCTATATCATTAATGCCGACGGCAGTAACCTTGTGCGACTGACTACCAGTACCTATGATGAATTCGACGCATCGATGTCGCCGGATGGCACGAAGATCGCGTTTTCCCGTACTAATGGTTCGGAGTATGATATATACGTTATGAATGCCGATGGGTCGAATGCTGTAAATATTACCAACAATGCCGGGGGTGACGACGCGTTCCCCTCCTGGTCGTCCGATGGATCAAGGATCCTTTATCAGGTAGATACCGGCACGTATTATGATCTCGCCATAATCAATCCGGACGGCACGGGAAAAGTAATGCTGACGAACACGCCATCCAATGATGAGACGGACGCTGTCTGGTCGCCATCCAATGATGAAATAATCTTCGCGCGCGGTCCGGCGCCCTATACGCTCTATAAAATGAATGCCGACGGCTCGGGCTTAACGCAGCTCACCACCGTCGGCAGCGACAGGTACCCCTGTTTTGAGTTCAGGCCGAAGTGAAGCGGCCTGCCGTTATTTCTGCACGACCTTCCTGACGAACTTTCCCGCGGCGCAGTCGTATTCAATTGAGATCGCGTCATCGCCGTCCTGGCAGCGCAGCCCGAGGGCGCACGGCCTCATGTCGCGGTATTCGTTCTCCCTTATATCATCCGTCCGTTCGCATTTGCCTCCCGCGAAGAGCGGCTCTCTGATCTTCGACAGCGCGCCGTCTTTGCCGCTCATGTAGACGGCGGTCACCAGCGGGCCGGGGCCGTCAGAGCCGAAATTGCGGAAGAAGATAACGTCCTGGAAGCCGTCGTTGTTTATGTCGGCGAGGCGCGGCTGGGTATCGTCTTTCCTGTCGGGCAGATCGAGAAGCTGCCACCTGCCTTCCGAGAACTTCAGCAGGAAGTACACTTTACGGCAATCCACATTGCCCGGCATGATGATAAGTTTTTCCGATTGCAGCACGGCAAGATTGCCCTGCGCCTGGAAAACAGCGACCGGCGTTGTTTTCGGGTCGATACATGAGGTGCTTCCCCCCGACGCCTGTAACATCCTGACATCTTCTTTAGAAGGCGGTGTCGCCGCGAGCCTGTTCCTGACAAGGGCGAATTCGGCCTCGCCCGGCTGAGTTATTGCCGCGGCCTGTTCACCCTGTTTGCCTTCTGTGCCTTCTCTTTTAGAACAGGATGGAAGCAGCGCCGCCAGCGCGGCAATAATGAATAGCAGCATGATCTTTTTATGCATCTGTTCCTCCATTTGTAATAAATGAATATTTCTGAAGCCGGTGCCCGTTTCCCCCACGCGTGTCCGTGCATCGGCGTTTCGGCCTCCGGAAGCATGAGTGTGCACACGCGGAAGGCCGTACCGATTGAATTATAACGCATCCTGTCGATTGAATGTCAAGCATGTATCCGGTCGGGAAGGGCAGTCCTGCTTGAAAAGAGCACCTTCAGAGGCGGGTATGAAAAATCTTTAAGAGAAAAATGCCATCGGGAATGGAACAGGATTTGTTGACACGGAATATACGCCGGATCACTCATGGCTAATGGCGGATGGTTAATGCCTCATTTCCGATACTTCTCTTCAATCCGCTTGATTATCTCATGAAGCCTGATCGCGTGTACGCGGTAGCGGATTGTGCACCGGTCGTCACTGTCATATTTCATTTCCGTAATAACGCCCGCCGGAAATTCCGGGGTCCTCTCTATCACAACCATCATCGGATTTTTGTTTATGCTCTCAAGATGTTTCTTGAAATTTCCTGATGAAGGGCCGAGGGTCGCGTCGTATAACAGGTTTTGCGCCTTCCTCACCGCGTCCTCCCTGGTCTTTGCCCGGCGGATCGCTTTTCTTTTCTCTGCCTGATCGGCGTCAGCGGAGACGGTAATCTCGAGTATGTCATCATTGATCCATACGGGAGTGTTCAATCCTGCCGGGGCGCCGGCGCGTTCGGGTGTTTGACAGGCCATCATCCCGATGAGTATAACAGGCATGATTATCGTTTTCATGGCTCACCCCCCGGCGATACACATTATTTATCTTCACAAATGCATTCGTGTATTTCCCGCTTCAGTTTGGGAGACCGCACAATATATATGATCTCGCATGAATCGTCTTTGCCGTATGTTTCCCGAATAACGGTGCCCTTCCTGACAGTTGCATTGAAACGTGTCTGCATGCACCGGGAAATATATTTCATGTCAAACGCGCCGTACGCTCCTTCTACAATATATCCGGTCAGGTATTCAATGGCCATCCGCTGTGCCGCGAGAACGGCCTTTCCCCTGGCCGAAGTCTTTCTTTTTGCCTGATCGGAGATGTTGCCATCCGGGTCCGCACCGCTTTTGATCCACAATGTAGCATCATCGAAAAAACCTTGTGATCCGGACGGGGTTCGGTCGATCTGGTTTATCATGCGGGAGTCGGCGCAGCACAGTGAGATCGCCAATAAAAGGATTAAAGCCACAGGGCAAATATAAATGTTCATTGTTCCTTTATACATTCTATGGCCATTTACACAATCATTTTTTATGCACTCGGTTTTTCAGCGAAGCATTATTCATCACTCCGGAGAAGCGGTGAAGGCCTGAATATTCATCCCGCCAGGTCCTCTTCCCCTCTGTCCCGATAAAAAATTAAACTTTGACGCACAGTTCATTCCGTTTGACGCACAGTTCATTCCCGGCCCCTTGCATTTTTAAAGTGCATGGTATATAAATGTCCGCTTAATGCCTGAATCTGAGATAACGGAACGGTGAGCGATGAGACTGAAAGCGATTGACGCACTATTTCTGGCGATCATAGCGCTGGCGGGCGACTGTTCGGCCGAGCGGGACAATAAGTATGACCCGAAAAGCAGCAACTATCAAACCGTCATGGTAAGCTTCGATTCGCAGGGGGGAAGCGCGGTGGCCGCGCAGACGACCGGCTACAATCGCTGCGCGGAAGCGCCCGCTGAGCCGATCCGCACCGGGTATACCTTCGGGGGCTGGTACAGGGACAGCTCTTATACTGAAAAGTGGCATTTTCCCACCAACAGGGTGGATAACGATATCACCCTCTACGCCCGGTGGCTTGCCAACCCGTGCACGGTGATCTACGATTCGCAGGGAGGCAGTGGGGTCGGTCCTGAGACGGTCGAATACGGCGACCTGCTGGCGGTCCCATCCGATCCGGTGCTCACCGGATATACCTTCGACGCCTGGTACCGTGAGCCATCCTGTATCACGCCGTGGGTGTTCGCGAGCGATACCATGGCGGGAGACATGTTTCTGTATGCCGGGTGGGTGATCAACACCTACACGCTGACCTACACGGCGGGGTCGAACGGCTCGATATCCGGAACGACATCACAGGTGGTGAATTACAACACGAGCGGCTCGGCGGTGACTGCGGCGCCCAATACCGGCTATCACTTCTATCAGTGGAGTGACGGCTCGACCGCGAATCCGCGAACGGACTCAAGCGTGAGCGCGGATATATCCGTCTCCGCGATGTTCGCGATAAACACCTACACCCTGACCTACACTGCGGGAGCGAACGGTTCGATATCCGGATCGACGCCCCAGATGGTAAATTACGGTTCGAGCGGTTCGGCGGTGACCGCGGTCGCCAATACCGGCTATCACTTTGTGCAGTGGAGCGACGGTTTGACCTCGAACCCGAGGACCGATTCAGGCGTGAGCGCGGCTATATCCGTCTCTGCTTCGTTCGCGATCAACACCTACACGCTGACCTACACGGCGGGATCGAACGGTACGATATCCGGAACGACGCCTCAAAATGTGAACCACGGATCGAACGGCACGGCGGTGACCGCGGTGCCCAATACCGGCTATCACTTTGATCAGTGGAGCGACGGCTCGACAACAAACCCGCGAACGGACTCAAGTGTAAGCGCGAATATAACCGTGTTCGCTTCATTCGCGATCAACACGTACACCCTGACCTACACGGCGGGAGCGAACGGTTCGATATCCGGATCGACGACGCAGGTGGTGAACCACGGTTCAAACGGCTCGGCGGTAACGGCACTGGCCAATGCCAACTACCATTTTGTTCAGTGGAGCGACGGAGTTTTAACTGCCACGCGTACGGACTCAAGCGTCAGTGCGGATAAATCGGTGTCCGCGATGTTTGCGATCAACACCTACACCCTGACCTACACGGCTGGCTCGAACGGTTCGATATCCGGATCGACGACCCAGGTGGTGAACCACGGCTCGAACGGTAGCGCGGTGACGGCGGCCCCCAATGCCGGCTACCATTTTGTGCAGTGGAGCGACGGCTCGACGGTCAATCCGCGTACGGAAACGAACGTGACCGCCGACATGGCCGTGAACGCCACATTCGCGATCAGTGGCTGGGTTCTGGGCGGCTCTGCCGAGGATCAAGCCTACAGCATCCAGCAGACCGACGACGGCGGGTATATCGTGGCGGGTTCTACGCAATCCAACGACGGCGACGTGACGGGAAATCATGGCTCTTCCGATTACTGGATCGTCAAGTTAGACGCATCCGGGAACATCCAGTGGCAGAGATGCCTCGGGGGATCGAGTTATGATTATGCCATCAGCATCCGTCAGACCGCCGACGGCGGGTATATCGTGGCGGGGTATACAGGATCCAACGACGGCAACGTAACGGGAAACCACGGCATCTCTGACTTCTGGGTTGTCAAGCTCGACGCGGCGGGGGCCATCCAGTGGCAGAGTTGCCTCGGAGGATCGAGTTCTGAATATGCCAATAGTATCCAGCAGACCGCCGACGGCGGGTATATCCTGACGGGGTATACAGGCTCCAACAACGGTGACGTGACGGGAAACCACGGCGGTACGGATTACTGGGTTGTAAAGCTTGACGCGAGCGGTGCCATTCAGTGGCAGATATGCCTTGGCGGTTCGAGTTCTGATGATGCCCGAAGCATCCAGCAGACCGCCGACGGCGGGTATATCGTGGCAGGGTATACTAACTCCAACAACGGCGATGTGACGGGAAACCACGGCAATTCTGATTACTGGATCGTCAAGTTAGACGCATCGGGGAACATCCAGTGGCAGAAATGCCTCGGCGGATCAAATAATGATTCTGCTTTCAGCATGCAGCAGACCGCCGACGGCGGGTATATCGTGGCGGGGTTTACACAGTCCAACGACGGCGACGTGACGGGATACCACGGAAGTAATGATGGCTGGATCGTCAAGCTCGACGCTTCCGGGAACATCCAGTGGCAGAGATGCCTCGGAGGATCGGGTAATGATACTCCCTACAGTATCCGGCAGACCGCCGACGGCGGGTATATCGTGGCGGGGTTTACATACTCCAACGATGGCGACGTGGCGGGAAACCACGGTGGTGCGGATTGCTGGATTGTCAAGCTCGACGCCTCCGGGAACATTCAGTGGCAGAGATGCCTTGGGGGATCGGGTTATGATTATGCCTATAGCATCCAGCAGACCGCCGACGGCGGGTATATCGTGGCGGGGTATACTAACTCCAACAACGGCGACGTGACGGGAAACCACGGCAATTCTGATTACTGGATCGTCAAGCTTGACGCGAACGGGAACTTTCAGTGAAAACAGTGAATAAGCGGGCGCGCCACGGCGCGCCGGGACACGCTCCCGGATGAGGCACGCGTTGAAAAAAATCAATTTTGACGCACAGTTCATTCTATCCTTCTTGCATTTTTAAAGTGCATGGTATATAATTGAACAATTAATCCTTTACTCTGTGATAACGGATCGGTGGGCGATGAAAGGCAGGGTAATTGGCGCACTGTTTCTGGCGGTCATGGCGCTGGCGGGAGGCTGTTCGGCCGAGAGGGACAATAAGTACGACCCGAAAAGCAGCAACTACCTGACCGTCATGGTGAGCTTCGATTCGCAGGGGGGAAGCGCGGTGGCCGCGCAGACGACCGGCTACAATCGCTGCGCGGAAGCGCCCGCTGAGCCGATCCGCACCGGGTATACCTTCGGGGGCTGGTACAGGGACAGCTCTTATACTGAAAAGTGGCATTTTCCCACCAACAGGGTGGATAACGATATCACCCTCTACGCCCGGTGGCTTGCCAACCCGTGCACGGTTACCTATGATTCGCAGGGAGGCAGTGGTGTCGGTCCTGAGACGGTCGAATACGGCGACCTGATCAGCGTGCCGTCAGAGCCGGTGCTCACCGGATATACCTTCGACGCCTGGTACCGCGAACTCGCCTGCGTGACGCCGTGGGTATTCGCGAGCGATACAATAGCGGGAGATATGACGCTGTATGCCGGGTGGGTGATCAACACCTACACGCTGACCTACACGGCTGGCTCGAACGGTTCGCTATCCGGAACGACATCACAGGTGGTGAATTACAATACGAGCGGCTCGGCGGTGACGGCGATACCCGATACCGGCTACCATTTTGTGCAGTGGAATGACGGCTCGACCGCAAACCCGCGAACGGACTCAAGCGTGAGCGCGGCTATATCCGTCTCCGCGATGTTCGCGATCAACACCTACACCCTGACCTACACTGCGGGGTCGAACGGCTCGATATCCGGATCGACGACCCAGGTGGTAAATTACGGTTCAAGCGGTTCGGCGGTAACGGCCGTGGCCAATACCGGTTATCACTTCGTGCAGTGGAGCGATGGTTCGACTGCGAACCCGAGGACCGATTCAGGCGTCAGCGCCGATAAATCGGTTACCGCTTCATTCGCGATCAACACCTACACGCTGACCTACACGGCGGGATCGAACGGAACGATATCCGGAACGACGCCCCAAAATGTGAACCACGGATCGAACGGCACGACGGTGACCGCGGTGCCCAATACCGGCTACCACTTTGATCAGTGGAGCGACGGCGGATTAATCGCAACGCGAACGGATACCAATGTTACCGCGAACCTCTCCTTGACCGCTTCGTTCGCGATCAACACCTATACCCTGACCTACACGGCGGGAGCGAACGGTTCGATATCCGGATCAACAACCCAGGTAGTGAACTACGGATCGAGCGGTTCGTCCGTAACGGCTGTCGCCAATACCGGCTATCATTTCGTGCAGTGGAGCGATGGAGTTTTAACCGCCACGCGAACGGACTCAAGCGTAATTGCGGATAAGTCCGTGACCGCTTCATTCGCGGTTAATACCTACTACATAACCTTTAATTCAAACGGCGGGACTGGAAGCATGTCGACGCAGAGCATGACCTATGGTTCGACCGCAAGCTTGTCGACAAACACCTTTACGCGTACAGGTTTTGATTTCAAGGGATGGTCGCTTACGTCAGGAGGCGCTGTCGCGTATGCCGATGGGGCATCGTACACCATGGGAGCCGGGGATGTGACGCTCTACGCATGCTGGAAACGCTGGACTCGGTTGAGCGGTGTCGCGTCACGATACACACGGGGATATGGCATATACTCTGATTCGAGCGGATACCAGTATGTTACCGGGGTGACGAACGGCAATCTTGGAGGGCAGACATTAAACGGTTCAAATGATGCCTTTGTCATGAAGTATGACACCTCCGGGAACAAACTGTGGACAAGACTCACAGGATCGGGATCGTCAGATACTATTGGACGCGGTATATACGCCGACACAAGCGGGAACAGCTACACCGTCGGCCAGACTGACGGCAGTCTCGACGGGCAGACCGGTTCAGGAGGTTATGAATCGTTCATAACCAAGTATAACACATCGGGAACATGGCAATGGACAAGGCTCGCGGGGGGCACAACATATGGCTACGCTATAACCGGTGACTCGAGCGGGAATGTGTATGCTACCGGGGTGTCATATTCAAATCTTAACGGACAGACACTTACCGGTTCGCGGGATATGTTTCTCGTCAAGTACGACTCGGCAGGGAGCATCCAATGGACGAGACTCCTCGGTGTCGCGAGTAGCATGACCGACGGGTGGGCGATATGCGGCGATTCCAGCGGGAATACCTATATTGCCGGCGGGACGAACGGCAACCTTGATGGGCAGACATTGAGCGGAAGCTGGGATGTCTTTGTTACCATGTATAACACATCGGGCACCAGGCAATGGACGAGGCTCATAGGAGTTGCGGGCTCGGGTATGGGAGTCGGCGGTATAGCCTATGATTCCACAAACAGCCGCGTTTATGTTACAGGATCAACAAGCGGCAACCTGCATAGCCAGACCCTGACAGGTACAACCGATGCCTTCATCAGCAGGTATGATACATCGGGCACCAGGCAATGGACAAGGCTCCTGGGAGTTTCGGGTCAAGCCACAAACGGCGGCAGCTCATTCGTCGACTCAAGCGGAAATATCTATCTTGTCGGGACGACATACGGGAATCTCGACGGACAGACGCTTACTGGAGCGGGGGATGTTTTTGTTACTAAGTATGATGCGTCGGGCACCAGGCTCTGGACAATACTTCTCGGTGTCTCGGGCGCTTCCACTAATTCCGCTGATATAGATGTTGACTCGAGCGGGATTACCTGTGTCACCGGGTACACTGCCGGGAATCTTGACGGGCAGACGCTTACCGGAAATCCGGACGTGTTTGTAACGACAGTCTTGAATCCGTAGGCCGCGTGCAGACGCGAATATATCCGAATGGCCGAAGACGATCGAGAGGTTGATATCCGAATTTCATGCCGCTAAAACCGTGCTGCCTGGACACGTTCCCGGATGAGGCACGCGTTGAAAAAAATCAATTTTGACGCACAGTTCATTCTATCCTTCTTGCATTTTTAAAGTGCATGGTATATAATTGAACAATTAATCCTTTACTCTGTGATAACGGATCGGTGGGCGATGAAAGGCAGGGTAATTGGCGCACTGTTTCTGGCGGTCATGGCGCTGGCGGGAGGCTGTTCGGCCGAGAGGGACAATAAGTACGACCCGAAAAGCAGCAACTACCTGACCGTCATGGTGAGCTTCGATTCGCAGGGGGGAAGCGCGGTGGCCTCGCAGACGACCGGCTACAACCGCTGCACCACCGCCCCCGCCGAGCCGATCCGCACCGGGTATGCCTTCGGGGGCTGGTACCGTGACAGCGCCTATACTGAAAAGTGGAAGTTTTCCACCGACAGAGTGGATGGCGATATCACCCTCTACGCCCGGTGGCTCGCCAACCCGTGCACGGTGACCTACAATTCGATGGGAGGCAGCAGTGTCGATCCGGAGACAGTCGAGTACGGCGATCTGCTCGCGGTGCCGTCAGAATCGACCCGGACCGGATATACTTTTGACGCGTGGTACCGAGAGCCCGCCTGCGTGACGCCATGGGTGTTCGCGAGCGATACCATGACGGGAGATATCACGCTCTACGCGGGGTGGACGATCAACACCTATACCCTGACCTACACGGCGGGAGCGAACGGTTCGATATCCGGATCAACAACCCAGGTAGTGAATTACGGATCAAGCGGTTCGGCGGTAACGGCCGTGGCCAATACCGGTTATCATTTTGATCAGTGGAGCGACGGTGTTTTAACCGCGACGCGTACGGACTCAAGCGTGAGCGCGGATATATCCGTGTCCGCTTCGTTCGCGATCAACACGTACACCCTGACCTACACGGCGGGAGCGAACGGTTCATTGTCCGGATCGACGACCCAGGTAGTGAACTACGGTTCGAGCGGTTCGGCGGTAACGGCCGTTGCCAATACCGGCTACCATTTCGTGCAGTGGAGCGACGGAGTTTTAACCGCCACGCGCACGGACTCAAGCGTAAGTGCGGATATATCGGTTACCGCTTCATTCGCGATCAACCAGTATACAGTGACCTTCGATTCACAGGGCGGAAGCGCGGTCAGTTCCCAGACAGTGAATCACGGCGGGCTGGTTTCCGTGCCGACTGCGCCGACATGGTCAGGCCATGTCTTTGTCGGCTGGTATAAAGAAGCTTCCTGCACCAACCAGTGGGTGTTCGGGACCGATACCGTAACCACGGACACAACCCTGTACGCGAAATGGATCAGCAGTACAAAACTGGTCGCGAGCGACGGCGCGGCGAGTGACACGTTCGGGCGCAGCGTCGCGGTGTCGGAGGATGGAAGCGTGGTGGCGGTGGGGTCCCCGTATGCCGCTATAAGCGGAAAGAACCAGCAGGGGGCGGCGTACGTGTGCCGGTGGAACGGTTCATCATGGGTTCAGCATAAGCTCTCGGCGAGCGATGGCGCGGCTACTGATTTTCTCGGCGCAAGCATAGCGGTTTCGGGTAACGGCAACGTTGTGGTGGCGGGAGCGGATTACGCGGACGGCGCCAACACCAATCAGGGGGCGGCGTGGGTGTTCAGATGGAACGGCTCATCATATGTCCAGACGCAGAAGCTCCTGGCGAGCGACGGACAGAACAGTGATTTTCTGGGTATGGGTGTCGCGGTTTCATATGACGGAAGCAGGATAGTGGCGGGAGCATGGTATGGGGACGGCGTCGTTACCGATTCGGGCGCGGCGTATGTATATAACTGGAACGGCACGTCGTATGACCAGATACAGAAGCTCACGGCGAGCGACGGCGCGGCAGGTGACCTGTTCGGGATCACCGTGGCGATGAGTAGTGATGGCACTATGATACTCGTTGGGTCGCCTAATAGTGACGTAACCTATGCCAACCAGGGGGCGGGATACGTGTATCATTGGAACGGTTCCTCGTATGACCAGATACAGAAGCTCACGGCAAGCGATGCCGCGGCAAGTGACGGACTGGGCGTCAGGGTGGCAATCTCCGCTGACTACAGCACATTAGTGATGGGAGCTCACGGCGCCGATGTGGCCTATGCCGATCAGGGAGCGGCGTACGTGTACCATTGGAACGGGTCCTCGTATGTTCAGCTTCAGAAGCTCACGGCGAGCGATGGCGCCGCAAGCGATGGTTTTGGCGGCAACGTGTCGGTGTCGTCTGACGGCAGTGTAGTTGTGGTGGGAGCGTCCGGAGATGATGTAACCTATACCGATCAGGGATCGGCATACGTCTACACCTGGAACGGCTCCTCATATGATCAGACGCTTAAGCTTGTCGCGAGTGACGGCGCTGGAGGTGATGGTTTCGGAGCATGGGTGGCAGTGTCGGAAGACGGCCTTACCGTGGTAGTCGGTTCGCCTAATGATGATATTTCCTACTCCGACCAGGGGTCGGTGTGGATATTTGAATTCTAAGGATGTGCGCGGATAGCCTTGCCTGCCGCAAAGGAAGTCCGTGTACAGGCATGCCTCAAATCTCTATTGACATTTAATCCGATCAGGCGGATGAAGTCAGACATCCGGCCGTTGTGCGGGAATATCATCCTGTATCTGATTTGTGTGATAGAGATCACGATATGCGAAAACTCGCGTTACTCATTACAATCATCATCGCCTGCGCTTCCGTAAACTGCGGATCGTTTGAGCGCCGTGACAGGATCAGGGTTTCGGATGATCTTGAGATCATAAAGCTTTCCGGGCACTCGTACGTTCACATCTCCTATGCAGAAATGCCCGGCTTCGGAAGGTTCGCTTCAAACGGATATATCTACACCGATAACGGCGAGGCGCTCCTGTTCGACACTCCGGTCAATGACGCGATCACCGGACAGCTCACGGAGTGGATGACCGCCGCGCTGCGTGTGAGGATCGTCGGCTTTGTGCCCAACCATTGGCACGATGATTGCATGGGCGGCCTGCGGCAAATTCACGCGCTGAAAATCCCATCGTACGCGAACGAAAGGACGATAGCGATCGCGAAGAAAAAGCGCCTGCCGGTCCCCCAGCACGGATTCAGGGATTCATTGACGCTGAAGGCGGGAAGCGGATCGGTTATCTGCCGTTATCACGGTCCGGCGCACAGCGGTGACAACATTGTCGTGTGGGCCCCTTCGGAAAAAGTACTGTTCGCGGGGTGCATGGTCAAAGACCTCGCTTCAAAAAAGCCGGGCAACCTCTCCGACGCGAATATATCCGAATGGCCGAAGACGATCGAGCGGCTGATATCCGAATATCCTGCCGCTAAAACCGTGCTGCCGGGTCACGGAAAATTCGGCGGAATCGAACTGCTGGCCCACACGAAAGAAGTGATCGGTTCGTATAAAAAATAAAAAGAAGAAATTTCGCCTGCCCGACGCGCCTTCCGTACACGCTGTTTAATCGCAACGGTATTCCTGACATGGTTCCCGAATATTGAATTTCATCAAATCGTGCGATATCCACTCATGCCGTGCTGCACGCCCTACAGCCTGGAACATAATTGTTCTGAAAAAATACAATTGACAGACACAATTAAGTATAAGATTTTTGCTGTACATGATAAATATCATGGAGATATAAATATAGACAAATAAACGCGGCGATTTGAAGGTGTTAAGGAAGTACGCTGTACTATTTTGTGTACATAAAAAAAGTACCGTCGCGTTGAATGGCCTTTCGACGTTCATCCCTGTCGCGGGAATGAATTTCAGGATATCGATACGATGAGTGATCTATCACGGAATGCGCCCGGGTAATTCGGGTGTTGACCGTGCGATGCCGGTATGCCCCGGCACACTTTCAACGCGAGAGGTGGATACGAGTATGGGCCTGTACAGAGTCGCGCAGAAACGTATTGAAAGGAAATTCAGCGAAAGTGACCTGCTGACAAAAAGAAAGGCGGACCTGCTTTTCTTCTGGAGCGTCATACTTTTTCTGCTCATGGGCCTGCTTACCTTCGGCTCGGTGTTCATCAGCTTCGAACGGTTTCTCCAGTTTACCCCGTTCACCGGAACTATAGGCGTGGGGGCGATCAGCAGCATTATCTTCATCCTTTACGGGAGATTGAATCACGCTGCCAACTCGGCAATTTTATCCTACGCGCTCGTGGTGGGGGTGGGGCTTGCCGGGAAATATATTCTCGCGCCTCATGCGAGCCTTGCCCTCGCGTATTTCTCAATGCCCATCATCGTCATAGGGGCCCTGTTCTCAACCAGGAAAATCGTGACCTTTCTGACACTGTATTTCATTGTCTGCCAGACCGCGGTGTTCATCTTTCTCAGAGGTAAGTTCGACCCGTTGCTTGCTGATTCCATCAAGAATTCCTATCTCGACTGCGTGATGGCGACCATCACCACCTATATCATATCGATGATGATCATACAGACGATGACGAGAGTTATCGAGCTCATGCGGGATGAGAACTCGAAGAACACCCGGCAGATCGGGTTCATATCCAACCTCCTCAATACGATCAAGAGCACGTCTGACAACCTCCAGCAGTCTGTGCTCGTCAC
This sequence comes from uncultured Leptospiraceae bacterium, assembly GCA_964627815.1. Taxonomy (GTDB): domain Bacteria; phylum Spirochaetota; class UBA4802; order UBA4802; family JAGODF01; genus CAZPZJ01. The sequence goes on along the minus strand of CAZVKE010000009.1, from coordinate 46,845 downwards.
CAGCGACGCGATACAGACGCTGTCGGGCAATTCGCAGAACCAGGCAGCGTCAATGGAGGAGCTTTCGGCGACGATCGAGGAAATATCAGCCGGATCGATACACGCGGCGGATGCCACCCGCTCGCAGAATGAATCCGTCCTGAACCTGATCGGCATCATACAGCGGCTTTCGGAGTCGATAGTGACACTGAACGGTTACGGGGAGAAGATATCAGAGCTGTTTGACGAATTCTCCGCCCGCGTGAAGGAGGGGGAACGATCTTCTGCCACGCTCGACGAAACGAACGGGAAGCTCCTGGAAAACTCGGGGAACATTCTCTCCATCGCGGCGATAATGAACGACTTCTTCGATCGGATAAATCTCCTGGCGCTCAACGCATCGATCGAAGCGGCGCGCGCCGGGGAGCACGGCAGGGGTTTCGCCGTGGTGGCCGACGAGATATCGAAGCTCGCCGACGGTTCAGCGAACGAGCTGAAGCAGATTACCAATCTCATTATGAAAAACAAGCAGGATGCCGAGTCCGGGAACCGGATCATCGGCGACATCATACAATTTCTGAAACTGATGGGAGAGAAGGCGGGCACGCTGCAGCAGCATTCACGCGATACCCTGAAGGAGATAAACAACCAGAAGGGCCTGCGCGACACCATGGACAGGAGCGTGGCGGATGTGAATGAAAAATCCGAGCTTATCAACAACATCATGCGGGAGCAGCAGACTGCAATCAGCGAGGTGGCGCGATCGATCGAGCTTACAAGCGCGCTCGTACAGAATAACTCGCAGAACACCGAAAAGCTGCGGGAAAACTCGGACGGCCTCGTGCGGCTCTCGGAATCTCTTATCAGGGAGTTCAGGGAGCAGAACTGACAGAAATTCTATTGACTTTCTTTCCTTTCATGGTGTACTGTTTGATCATCATGAAAAGGCATCTCCTTCCTGTCATATTAATTGCGGTCGTGATCTCCGGCTGCGGTGCGCCGCAACGGAGGCTTTCCGGCCCTGAGGCGGTCCTGGGTGAGCTGCGTTCCATCACGGCGAGGGGAGATATCGACAGGCTGATCTCCCATATCGCCCCGGAGATTGTCTCGATGTATTCGCCCTCGTTTGGCAGGGTGCCGGTGAATGTTGAGCGGCGCCTGCGTGAACGAGGCGATAACGATGTCAAAAGATTTTTCCTGGAGATACTTCCCGTGGCGCTGCGGTCCGGTGACTGCGTGATTACGGACACGAGGCCGGAAGGATTTTCTTTTTCATGCCCGGTCAGCCCGCCGGGAAGGGCGTTCCTTGTCATGGAGATCAGGATGAGGAACGGTGACTGGTTTATTGTGCTCTACGGAGTGATGGCCTGACGGATCGGAACCGGTGCGGCAGGCTCCGTGAGCGGGGATTTATCCCCCCTTACGAAAAAATTTATCGGAAAGAATGACTGCCATGAGGAAACCGATCATATCTCTGTATGCTGTTACGTTACTGATCCTGATTGTGAGCGGGTGCGCGTCGCTGCCGGAGCGGATCAACGGCTGCGTGGTGAAAGGCGCCAGCCTTGTGCTCGACGAGAACAACGAGGCGCGCGACGCGTCGGGGGCGTGCGTCTACGAGGGAATCATCGGAGAAGATGATCTGCGGTCCATCGGCATCAGCTCAATGGTGTCGGCGCGCAGGAAAAGCGCATCATGGAGGCCTGACGCCATCAGGGAAGCGACCGAGAGGGCGAAGCGGAGGATGCTCGAACTTGTCACCGATTATGTCCTGACAGTGAACTATAACGGCCATTTTTCTGACGTCAAGGCGATACGCCGCGGCGCAACTGCGGAATTCATGCCGGTCATAAACCGCGGGAAAGTGATCGATTCGGCCTGCAACAGGAGGGGAGCGTGCGCTGTAATCTATCATGTCAGCGAAAAAGACCTGAAAAAACATGTCAGTAAGTTTTTCGTACCGGGAACTGCGGACGGAGCATACTGATACTTTTCAGATATTCCGTTGACGCCGCAGCATGCTATCCTGTCATAATCCACTGCCGCTAAAGACCCTTCTTTCGGGTATACATGTTCCTGTATGTCCAACCGGTAGTCACCGATGATGACCCGGTTGTAAGAAATAGTACCCGCCCCAGTAAGAATCCCTCAATTTTTCCGGTTTTTATCGTGCTTCCGCGGTGTGCGGGATAGACTTATAAAAGAAATTTCAGGACAGGTGGCGGGGAACATATGAGCAGATCATGGATGGTGTACGCTGTTTTCCTCTTCTGGATTTTCCTCCACTTTTCCGTTTCAACCCTGGAGATGAGATATCATTGCCGGGCTGATTCCATAAAACGACAGAATGTCCCTGATCATTCTTTGAGAAAAGATTTCATCGATATACTTATTAAATGGAATTCCCTGATACTGAGGGAATATGATGTCCTGCCGCAGGTCCGCGGTCTTTCAGCTCCGCATTATCCCGCTTCCAATGAAAATCGGATTGATCTTTTTTATGATTTTATCAAAGACCTGGGAGGCGGCTATGTGGGGGTCGGGACGGACCAGAATTTCACCTTTATCGCCTGGGCCCGCAGCGAATACGCGTACCTTATGGATTTTGATCCGGTTGTGGTCAGCATAAACAGGATTCATCTTCATTTCATCGCTATTTCCCCGGATTATCAGGCATTCCGCAATTTATGGATTCCGAAGGATAAAAACGCTCCGCTTAAAGTAATTCTTGACCATTTTCGGGGGGATCCGGACTGCAAAGCGATCATAGAGGCCTATCATGTCGCCACGGGGGACTGGTCGCCGGTTCCGTCACGCCTCAGATCTCTGGAAGGCCTGGCGCTCAGGCATCAACTGAAAACCTTTGTTAATTACCCCGCGGACTATGACTATATACGAACCCTTGTGAAGCAGGGACGTATACAGGCCGTACCGGGCAATCTCAACGGGCCGAAATCATTTATGAGCATCAATCATGCTTTCCGGAAACTTAAAATTCCATTACGGGTAATGTATACTTCCAATGCGGAGGATTATTTCAAATCGTATACGCAGGAATTCCGGCGCAATATTCTGGACCTGCCTGTGGATGAAAAAGGTATTCTGATCCGCACCTGTTCGATAGGAGCGAAGAAAATGGGATTCCCGGACGGGGAACTGATTCCTGAAAAGCCATACCATTACAATATACAGCCCCTGAGAAACATGCAGGAGTGGATGAAAATCGATTCCATTCAGAGAATTACAACGATGCTGGACAGCCGGACCGAGGTGAGCCGGGGCCTTTCGATGGTAAAAAACCTCCCTGAAGGCGGTCGCTGAGATCGCGATTATGTTCTCCCCGCACAGATTGAGGTAAAGCGGCGGAATAATGCTTGCAATATGATCGCGATAGCGGATAGATTGATGCATATAAAGATCATTCACGCCATTTAAAGAAATAATCTCAGGAGGGAATCGATGGCAGCAAAATTTGAAGTCTACAAGGACAAAAAGGGCGAGTATCGTTTCAGGCTGAAAGCGGGGAACGGTGAGGTGATCGCCGTCGGTGAGAGCTATCCGCAGAAAGCCGCGTGTTTGAAATGCATCGAATCAATCAAGAAGAATGCGCCGGACGCGCCGGTAGTCGAGATTGAAGAGTAAAGTGAACCCAAAGGGCCCTCGAAATGAAGGGCCCTTTTAAATTAATGTAAAAGGATAATGATAAAATGGCATTCTCCGCTGTCGACCTGACGTGGGGTACGGGATTCCTTCGACATTTTGGTGTAAACGTCGGTGTTGTAAATAAATTTACCAGAAGGTCGAATCGGCACCCTTGAAAGTTACTGCGTCTTCGCACAGCGGAAGCCTGCAATGGTGTATTCACCAGAAGGGTCGTGGCTTCCCCATACGCCTACTTCCAGACCGTCAGCAGTAGAGTTCCAGCCGCCACCCCGAAGAGGGCGCCCGGATCCGCTCAAATCAAAACACCACTCCCAGACATTGCCGCTCATGTCATATAGGCCAAGAGCATTAGCTGTTTTACTTTTAACCATTGCAACTGACGAACCGGAGTTATTGCCATATACCGCGTAATTGCCAAATACTGAAGACATGCCCAACCCGCCAAGGATACTACCGTCATTATAACAGGCTCCGCTGTCGTCTCCGCTCGCGTGGTCTCCATAGGTCCATTGGTTGCCGTCCCGATATCGCGCAGCCATCTCAAATTCTTTGTTCGTTAGAAGCCGAAGCCCCTTTGCCGTTGAACTCGTCACCGCTCCATCACAGGCCGTGGCATTACTGTCACGGGAATCGCGAATTACTGCACTTGAATAAGTGTAAACACACTCATAACTCGTCCCTTTCTGAGCATTAAGCCATTCTGTCAGGGCATTACACCACACCATGCTGTCTCGCCAGTTTACATTTGTCGCCGGGTGCTGATTTGTATCGCCGCTACCGTCACCCATCGTCCCTGCGTTGGCGAAATAGTATCGGTTCGCTCCCCTTGCTGCATCTGTCGCCCAGGTGTACACTTTGTTCCACAGCTCGTAGGTTACCTCGGTCTCGCCTATCCAGTAAGCGTTTGTCACTGTTGCTGTGCCGTCATCGTTCAAACCCGTAGGAAACGTCAATCCTCCGGGAACATAGACCATGGCGAAAGATACTCCATCTGCGGTGTAGGTTTCCTTGTCCCCAGCGGAAAGTGAAGATCCACCTGTATCGTCACCTCCGCCATCGTCGCACGCGGTAAAGACAAGCGCTGTAGCAAGCAGGACAATGCTTGTAAAATATTGAAAATGATGCATAAAATCCTCCAGGCAGATAATATTTTCTAAATGAATGATCAAATGAGTGACTTTCGTAAGGTGCGATAAGCAGCCCGCACGTCGTCTCACCGGTTTTCATTAGAAATCTTCGCAACGTCGATATATCTGGGCGATGTGCCTGTGGGAATCTCACAGTTCCACGATATTGCCCCGGTGTCACCATCGACGTTCAGGACTGTTATCTTGTTGGAGGCCGGGTGCGATACGTACAGCCATTTCCCTGAGGGGTTGAACGCGGCCATGAACGGGGTCGCAGAGAGCGTGAAGGTGCCAATATTCGTAAGCTGTCCCGTCGTCTGGTCAATGCTGAAACAGTCAATATAGTTCGTATTCATCGCGTACACGAATTTTCCGTTAGGATGGAGGTAGGTTCCATAGTTTGTGCTCGAAGATGTTGGATAGAGGATGACGTTGGCGTGGTCGATATCGGCGCCGTTGCTGATCACCGGGATCATCCATATATGGGTATATACATCAGTACCGTAGATATACTTTCCCGAAGGGTGGATCACTGTCCTTGTGGGGGAATCGGTTGCCCACCCGACCCATGCCGCGCCGCTTGTCACGGTGCCGGTGTCTGAAAACGAATAGACATAATAGCCGGTTCCCGAGACGGTGAATACATAAAAGTATTTGCCGTTTGGATTGAATATGGGGCATCTCGGCCAGAAGCCTGTTCCCGTGGACGAAAGCTGGGTGAGCATGCCTGTGTCCTGGTTTACGGAATCAAAAAAGACAGTACTGTCGGATCCGTTCACCGCCGTATGCCATCTGCCATCGGGGCTGAAGAAATGCATGTCATCATACCAAATCCCGAAGCTGGAGGAAGCCCGCGTGATATTGGTGTACAGCCGGGGATTTGTCAGGGCGCCGTCATCCTCTGCCGTATACACCGCGTAGCTGCCCGTCAGCTGGACGTAGACGAATTTTGCGTTCGGGTGGATCCTCATGTACATCGACCCCACCGTGCCCGCGGCGGGCAGGGCGGTCGTCTCTTTGTGCATGACGGCGCCGTTCAGGTCGATGGCGAAGCGGGAGATAGTGTTGTCCGAATCGTTTACGACGTACATGAAGGTGTGTTCATCCCACGCATTCCTGGCGCAGGAGAGGTTAAGGACGAAAAGGATGAATATGCATATCTTTCGCATTGCGGCTCCTTGTTCGAGCGTGTATTCACGCTTTCAGCAATTCCAATGCCGGAGCGAAAAACGGCAGGGTGTGAATATGAAAACCGGTATTCACAAAGTGTCAAGAGTAAAATGACCTGTTTTAGGCTATTTCGGGCCGCGCTGATCCTGTGGGAATGATTACTCGCCCATGAGTTTCTGTTCAAGGTCTCTCATGGTTTCCATCTCGCCGATCATTTCGAGAAGCCCGTTGAGGAGGTCCAGTATCTTCGCCGTTTCCTCGCGGACGCTGACAGAGTTTTCGAGCAGCACGGTAATGCTGCTGTCGATGGAAGAGCTGTTCCGGGCGACCTGTTGCATCTCGCTGCTGAGGGAGCTGATCCCGCCGCCGATCATCCTGATCTGTTCCATGAGGCCGGTGATGACGCTGCCGCTCTGCCGGAGCTGAAGCTGCGTGCTGTCGGCAAGCTTCTTGACCTCGTCGGCAACCACCGCGAAGCCGCGGCCCTGGTCTCCGGCGCGGGCGGCCTCAATGGCGGCGTTGAGGGCAAGCATGTTGGTCTGGTCAGAGAGCTCCGCGATCACATTGAGGATGGACTTGACCTGGTCTGCGGATGTTTCCATGGCGGCGGAACTTTCAGCCAGCGAGGCGTAGGAGCTTGAACTTTTCGCGATGCCGTTGCGGAATTCGATGAACCCGCTGTTGACCGACGCCAGGTCGCGGTTGACTTTCTCGGAAAATCCCGTGATCTTGCTGAAGCTGTCGACGCTGCCCCGCACCACGGACATTCTCTTATCGATCGTGTCGAACATGTTTTTCCTGATAATGTTGATCTGTTCGAGCTGGGTGATCTTTCTGCTGTTGAAGTAGTCCTTGAAGCAGGAGTACTGGTGGACGAATGTATCGACGTAATGGTCCCTGAATTTTCCCTCCTCGAGCTCCCTGAAAAAGAATACCGCGGTCAGCGTCTGGTTGATGTTCACACCGAGCAGCTCTCCGAACGTTGAGAAGCCGGCTGACGGCAGTTTGCTGAAATGAGTTATTCCGCCGAGGGACTTCTCGTTGTTGAGCCTGCGCAGGATACAGTCGTTGAGTACCGCGCCGACAGGCTCGGCGGAACCTCCCTTTTCGTTCATGAAAGCCGCGAGGTCGCGCGCCGTGGTTTCGATGAAGTCCTTTTTGCGGATAAGATAGAGTTCGTCGCCCTTCGATACGTCGCAGTAGAAATTGATGCGGCCTCCCTCGATATCGATACCGGAAACGGAGCGCACATAGAGCTCACCGTTGATATCGATACCGAATGAGTAATCGTTGAGCTTCCCCTCAAGATCTTCGGGGCGGCACCTGAGGTGAGCCGAAAGCTCATCGATAATGTTGCTCACGCGTCTCGAGCCGGGATCATACACGGTTTTCACAAAGCGCAGCGCGGTGTCCGATTCGAGTATCATGAACTTTTTGTCGGTCTTCTCGAAGTTCTGCGATTTGAGTATCCCGAACTTCATACCCTTTTTCAGTTTTATAAACGTGATGATGGCGTGGTTTTCATAAATCTTTTCGTTGCAGCAGATATAGGTGTTTTTGAAATCGAGCTTTCCCCCGGCAGATCCGCCGACGAAAAGACAGGGGAGGGCACCCGAGTTGTACACCGACTCCATGAAAAAGCTTTCGCTGTTGGAAAGGCCGTCGATAAGAGTGAACGCGAGCGTATCCTCGTAATGTATCCGGAACGGGACACGCAGCGCGTTCAATTCTTTTGTTATCAGGTCAATCCTTTCTCGTATCGTCATTTTAACTTTACCGGACCTGATATCTTCTGAAAAAAGAGGCACGGCGGCTACATGCGTATGCTCGATCAGATCGCCGCTGAAGCTCTGGAGGACGATGTTGTCCCAGTTCTCGCCGGTGTTGTGATATACGGAAGACGGCGCGGCGCCGTCGCACATGAGCTCTCCGGAAGTGGTGCACAATACAATAGTTTTAACGCCGGGGAGCGAGTCCCGTATTTTCGAAGAGACAGATTTAAAATCAATATGGGGGGATATAAAGCCGATGACGAGCTCCGGAGGCCGTTCGCCGAAATAGAGCCCTTTCATCTGTTCGGCGTTTACATCTGCGGATGCGGTCCTGATGTTTTTGATCAGCTCTGCCTTACCCTTGGCCGCGCTGTCGTTCTGTAGCGTAACGGTCTCTTCCTTTGCGGCGGCCTGCTTCTTTTTCAGAGTGAACATGCGCAATAAGCCTCCATTCTGGATTTATGTCGATGATTACCCCGGATTGCGGGACAGGTGTATCTTCTATCCTACAAATATACCATGCGTTTTCCAGGCTGCAAGATAGTGCCTGTAAAGTTTATGTAAATTTTTATGAATAATAGCGGCATTATATAGAAAACATGTAAAGCATTAATTTGTATAAGAATGATTGTATATTATTTCGTCGTGCAGTGCCGGCCGGGGATTGCAGCCGGCATGATGGAAGCAGGCGCTGTTGTGAAACCGGTTTCTAAATCGCTGTTCGAAAGGTATGAGCGTGTAGCCGGGATGATTGCCTGTTTTGTGCATGACAAACGGGAACGGACGTGGTCAAATGACACGCGGTTGCTTTTATCCCACATCTACGGAGAACCGGCATGAAACATGTTTTTGCGTTTGCCATTTCGCTTGCGTGTGCGATCACCCTTTTCGCGAACAACGCGTCCGACGTTTCGGTCTATACTCTGCCTGGCGATCAGCGCTGTGCCTATACTATCAGGCAGCTCACCTCAATGGGGGTCGCGTATACCGAGTATTCGGTTTCGGATAAGAATAACAGCTACAGGATGACGGAGCTCCTGCGCTCGTCGGGCAAGTTTTCCGGGCGCTCGATTACCCTGCCGGTGGTGGTCGTGAAGGGAACCCCGTACTTCAATATTGACAATCTCGACTCGTTCACGAGATCGATACCGTCGCTGCTTGCCGGCGGGAGCCCTTCGGCGGCCCCGTCTGAAACGAAAAGCGATGGTGCCGATCCGTTTGGCAGGAGCATTACCGAGCGGCACAACTTCTACCGCCAGAAGCACAGCGCACCTCCGCTGCGGTGGAGCGAGGAGATCAGGCGCTACGCGCAGGAGTGGGCTGAAAGGCTCGCGAATGAAGACAGGATGTATCACCGCACCGAGCGCAGGTATGGCGAGAATATTTACTGGATTTCGGGCGGAGAGCCGGGAGGCGAGGCCCCCGTGGATTCCTGGTATTCCGAGATCCGCATGTACAATTTCAGCAGTCCGGGATTCACCTCGGGGACCGGGCACTTCACCCAGGTGGTGTGGATAGGCTCAACCGAGCTCGGCTGCGGAAAGGCGAAGTCGCGGCGCGGCGGCACCTACATCGTATGCAACTACAACCCTCCCGGAAACTACCTGCGCAGGTTCAACACGAACGTGCTGCCGGCCGGCAGGTAAGGGCGTCGGCCGCGGATCACTTTTTCGGAAACCATGGAATAAAGGAACTGGTTGCCTTTTTGTACTCATCGTATTCCCTGTTTCCTTTGAAGATCGTTTCCTCCATGAGTGTCACTCCCGTGAGCTTCAGGAGCGTGTAGGTGATCAGCAGCGGGCTTATCACCGTGAAAAGGCCGTATTCAACCTGGCTGGCGATGATGAATATCCCCCACCAGATGGTCGATTCCCCGAAGTAGTTCGGATGCCTGCTGTACTTCCAGAGCCCGTAACGCATCACTTTCCCCCTGTTGGCGGGATCGGCAAGGAAGCGGGAAAGCTGGAGGTCCGCCGTCGACTCGATGATGATGCCGGTGAGCCATACGAGAATTCCGGCCAGGTCGAAAAAGGTGAAACGGGCGGGGAAGATAGCGGCCTGTCCAACCTGGAGAGATAACGAGATAAGCCACATGAAAAGCGCCTGCACCAGGAATACCCGGAAGAGGCTTATCAGCGGGAACCGTTCCCCGTACTTCCTCCTCCATTCCGCGTAACGGGGGTCCTCTCCCTTTCCTATTCCGCGCCCGGTAATGTGGATGAAGAGCCTGATCCCCCAGACGGTCACGGCGCCGGCGATCAGGAGTTTCCGTCCTGTAAATCCGTCAGACTGAATGAAAGTAAGCCATGCGATCAGCACAAACCCCGCGCCCCAGAGACTGTCGGCGATCGTGACATTTTTACGGTGAAGGCTGATAAACCATCCGCAGAACTGCATCAGCAGCACCGCTCCGAGATTGATGGCCATGATTTCCAGCAGCTCGTACATCATATACCTCCCTGATGGCCGCCATGAATGACGGCATCTGAATGTTCTGAATTATCCCGCCTGTAAAACCTCCCGGGCACCAGCGGGTCTTCGCTTTCACCGTCCCGCGCTTTCCGCGCAATGGCCTCGCGAATTAACGTGTGCCTGGATGCGCTGATCGGGTAGGCTAGGGCGATCAGAATCGCGGCGGCATTGCAGAGGCAGGGGACGAGCGCGTAGAGGACACGGAGCATGAACAGCACATGTTCATTCTGGCCGGGCCCGGGCCTGTATCCGGCCGCTCCCAGCACGGAAAGCCCGATCCCCACACCCGCGGCAGCTGAAACTTTCTTTGCGAACGACCATATTCCGATGTAATGCCCTTCCCTCCGTTTGCCGGTGATGAGCTCGTCATAATCGATCACATCGGCCTGTATCGATGAGGGGATTGCGATTGTGGCTCCGAAGCCGGTGCCTGAAAGAAAAACAAGTATGCCGTAGATGAGTTCATCTCCGGCGCGGAGAAAAAAGACACCCGAGAAGGTGAGTGTGTTGATGGCCATTGCTGCGAGCCACGCGTTCTTCTTCCCGAACCTGCCGGCAATCGCAATCCAGGCGGGGAGGAAGGCGATCCCCGTGACAAAATAGATCATGAGGAAAAAGTCGGCACGGGTGGATTGGAGCACATGTTCCACATAATAAAGGATCAGAGTCGCCGGAAGGTTGTTGCCGAGCGCGCTTATCGTGTAGGATACGAGCAGGATAATGAACGGCCGGTTAACAGCGACGCCTCTGAAGCCGGATTCGCGCCGCTTCTCAACCTGCGGGGCCGGGTTCTCACGAATAAAATAGACGCACCATAGCGCGGTTGCCGTGATGAGGGGAGCGTAAAGCGCTGACATGATAAAGAAGAGCGGCGCGTCGCCTCCTGCCGCGATATTGTCCGGCAAAATGGACCTGATGAGCGCGGGGGACGCCGCCGCAATGAGTATTCCTCCGAGCAGGAACCCGTCCCGCATGCTGAACAGCGACGTTCTCTCATTGTAGTCAAAGGTGAGTTCGGGCCCGAGTGATTCGTAAGGTACGGTAATGATCGTCCATGCGAGAAAGAGGAGAAATATCCAGACGCCGAACCATACCGTGGCCTGTACGCTTCCTGTCCGGGGGGGATTAAAAAGGAACAGGATGGAGATTGACACACAGACGGCGCCCGCCAGGATCATCGGCCTCCGCCTCCCGAACCGTGTCATCGCGTTGTCGGATATAATGCCGATGAGCGGGTCGGTCGCGGCGTCGAAAAGTCGTATTGAAAGGAGTATTATGCCGGCCGCCGCGATCGGCACACCCAGCGTATCGGTGTAGAATTTCGGGATGTACACATATACCGGAATCCCGATTACCGCCAGGGGGAATGCGGGGAGGGCATAGCTGATCTTTGTGAAGAGGGACAGTTTAGCACGCATCAGCGCATCCCCAGGAGACGGTCTCTGAATGAACGGTCTATTGGGTTACTCCCTATCCATATCGAGAAGAACGCCTTTGAAAACACCTCTCCACTGACAGTCCCCAGGGCTTTCCCCTTCAGGTAGAGTGTGGTGCCTTTCCCGGGAATATACTCGGCGCGGTACCTGTCTCCCGGACTCACGTTCCGGTAGAGGGCATTCATCGCATCTATCTCACGCCTGATGCCGTTGAATGTTTCAGGAGTGGTGTTCCTCCTGATCATTTCTGTCGTCGATGTCCTGAATTCTTCAGCGCTTATCGCGTGGAAGTAATGCAGTTCCAGGATCCTTGGTGTATCCGAAAGCGCGTGTGAACGCGGTACCGCGGGAGCGAGGTAGAGCGCACCCGCATAGGCCCTTATAACAAGCATATAGTTCAGAATGGCGTATCCCCTGATGGCGAGCCTTCCATCTCCCGCCCTGTATTCGTCGGGAAACGTCACGCCGTCTATCTGCGCGGAAAGCGCCGGGCCGGCATGCAGCGCCATGAAAATCAGCGGCACAATGAAAAAGTGTAGTTTTTTTAAAAACATCATATTATTAAAATGTTGACTAAAAATTATTTTTATTATAATAAAAAACGAGAGACAGGGCAAGTTTAATTTTGAGCGCGAGGGTTCGTCGCTGAACCGGGGGAGGGCTTATGGTTACGTTTCCGGTGTTGGTTTTGACCGGGCTTGTGTCGGTTGTTGTCTTTATTGCGCTTGACCTGCTATGGCTCGCGATCATTGCGCGCCGTCTGTATTTCAAATATTTCAGTTACCTCGCGGAAATAAAAAACGGGAGTATTGTCTTCAATCTATATGCGGGGATAGCAGCACAGGCCGTTATCTCGTGCGCGCTGACCGGCGTTATTGTCCTGGCGCTGAACGCGGCGGATACCGTTATCGCTTCAACGGCGGCGGGCGCGGCGGCGGGTTTTGCCCTGTATGCGACCTATGACCTGACCAACCTTTCATTCATCAGGGGGTATCCGGTGCTTGTTTCGGCGATCGACATCGCGTGGGGCACGTTACAGGGCGCCTTTGCCGGTGTGTATGTCTTTTACCTTATCAGGCTGTTTTCATAGGAGGATACATGGCCCGGAAAAAGCTGAAGATAGCGGTTGTCGGTTCCGGTGTTGCCGGCCTTACGGCAGCGTATATCCTGAACAGGATCCATGATGTGACGGTGTTTGAGAAGAACGATTATCCGGGCGGGCATACCCATACCATTGTCATCGACAGGGGGCCGGACCGGGGAACGCCGGTGGATACGGGATTTATCGTGATGAACCACCGCAATTACCCGCTGTTTACGAAGCTTCTCGATCGGCTGGGGGTGGATCTCAGGGACAGCGACATGTCGTTCGGCTACAGTTGCCTGCAGACCGGGATTCAGTATTCGAGCAGGGGACTTAACGGGCTTTATGCGCAGAGAGCAAACTTCCTTAAGCCTTCGTTCCAGCGAATGGTGTTCGACCTTCTTCGCTTCTATCGCCACGCAAATCGGGACCTCGAAACCGGGGCGGCGGCAAATAGTACGCTCGGGGAGTACCTCTCTTCACGGAAGTTTTCGGACATATTCATTCGCCACCACATACTGCCGATGGGGGCTGCGATCTGGTCCACTCCCGATGATAAGATGATGGAATTTCCGGCCGAGTCTTTCTTCCGTTTCTTCAGCAACCACGGGCTTCTCGGCATCTCCGGGCAGCCGGTCTGGAGGACCGTTGTCGGCGGAAGCCATATGTATGTGAAGGCAATACGCGAATCGTTGAAGACGGATGTGCTCACCGGCAGGGCGGTGAAATCCGTCAGCAGGAAAAAGAACATGGTCAGGATAAGGATTGCGGGAGGAAAGGAGGAGTCGTTCGACAGGATTGTAATTGCCGCCCACGCGGACGAGGCACTCGGGATGCTGGCCGATCCAACCGCTGAAGAAAAACGCCTCCTCGGCGCATGGCGGTACCAGCGGAACCATACGGTCCTTCACACGGACGGGTCCTTTATGCCGGGCAATCCGAACGCGTGCGCCTCATGGAATTTTATCCGCGGTGATAGCGATGAAGGCGACTCGCTCTCGCTGACCTACCACATGAACAGGCTTCAGGGCCTTCAGACCTCCGGGCAGTATTACGTAACGCTTAACAGCGCGAGAAAAATCCCCGAAGCTGAAATCATCGCAGAGATGGATTATTATCACCCCACCTATACTTTCAGCTCGATGAACACGCAGCGCGAGCTAACCCTGCTGAACGGCGTAAACAATACGTTTTACTGCGGAAGCTATTTCGGTTACGGCTTCCATGAAGATGCCGTGAGGTCGGGCGTCGAGGCGGCAAAGCTGCTGGGGGGAGAATGGTGAGGTCCAGGATATTCACAGGCGAGGTCATGCATGTGCGCAACCATCCCGCGCGGCATGTCCTCAAGTATCCGCTTTATTTTTTCGCTTTCGATCTTGACGAGCTTCCCGGGCTCGATTCCGGGGTCAGGCTGTTCAGCCACAACCGTTTCAATGTCTCTTCGCTGCGCGACCGGGACTACCTGAAAGGCGGGGGGGCGATAAAGGATAAGCTCTTTGCGTTCCTGAAGCGCATGGGCCGGGACAAAGGAGTGGCGAGGGTCGAGCTTGTCACGCAGGCGCGTTATTTCGGGTATGTCTTCAATCCGGTGAGCTTTTATTTCTGCTTCGACACCGGGGGCGCGGTGCAATGCGTGGTTGCCGAGGTCAACAACACTTTTGGCGAAAAACACCTGTATCTCCTTTCCGGCCCGGGAAGGCCTCGAAAAGATGCGGTGGAGTACCGGCACGACAAGGAGTTTCATGTATCGCCGTTCAATAATCTTGACGGCTATTACGCTTTCAGGTTTTCCCTGACCGGAGAGAGTATCAGAGTCAGGATTGTGCTGCATCGCCAGGGCCGCGAGATCATGACCGCGCTGCTTGAAGGAAAGGCGGTCCCCTTCACGTCCCAAAATCTCGGTGCCGTTATCCGCCGCTATCCTCTGACCACGCTCCTCACCGTTTCGAGGATCTACCGGGAGGCGTTCAAGCTCTTCTTTTTCAGGAAGCTCGGCTATCACCCGAAACCGGAACCGTCAAGCGCGATGACGGTCGGAAGGCTCCCCGCGACGCTGACGCAGAGGATCGCCCGCCGGGGCATTGAGAGGGTTCTCTCGGGGATAAAAGAAGGGAGGCTTTCGATGACATACCCTGACGGGGAAGTGCGCGTTTTCGGCGATGGATCTTCTTCTGACACCGCGGATATAACGGTTAACGGGTATTCGTTCTTTTCAAAGGTCTTTTTCAACGGTGAAATCGGGTTCGGGGAGTCGTTCATGGAACATGGATGGGACTCGTCCGATCCGGTGCGCCTCCTGCGGTTTTTTATCAGGCACCTCGGCATGGATGAGGAGAACCATGTGATACTGAAAACCGCGGGATGGCTGCTTAACCGCCTTCTCAATCGAAAGCGGAAGAATTCGCTCTCGGGCAGCAGGAAAAACATCGGCGAGCATTATGATCTTGGAAATGATTTCTTTTCCATGTTCCTCGACAGAAGGCTTGTGTATTCGTGCGGTATCTATAAAAAGAAAACCGATACCCTGGAGCGGGCGCAGACCAACAAGATCCACGCCATCATTGAAAAAGCGGCAATCGGCAAGGGTGACTGCGTGCTTGAGATCGGGTCGGGCTGGGGAGGATTCGCAGTTGAAGCCGCCCGGAGCACGGGATGTAATGTTACGACCATCACCCTCTCTCGTGAGCAATATGACTATGTGCGCAAGCTCATCGCTCGCGAGCGGCTCGGCTCGAGAGTAAGCGTCGAACTGGTCGATTACCGGGATGTTAAAGGTCAGTTTGATAAAATCGTATCGATAGAGATGCTCGAAGCGGTCGGGCATGAGAACTTCCCCGCATATTTTGCTTCTCTTGAGCGGCTGCTGAAACCGCGGGGCGTGGCGGTGCTCCAGGTGATCACCACCATGGATTACCGCTACAGCGAGTATTCGCGGCGTATCGACTGGGTGCAGAAACACATTTTCCCCGGCGGGCATCTTCCTTCCCTTACGGCGCTCTCGGAATCGATGGCGAAGCACAGCAGGCTCTATATCGAGGCCCTTGAGAATATCGGTCCCCATTACGCCAGGACGCTTCGTGAATGGAGAAGCAGATTTATCGCCTCGCGTGAGCGCCTGCTCTCGCTAGGATATGACGGGGCCTTTCAGCGGAAGTGGCTCTACTATCTGAGTGTCTGCGAGGCCGGATTCGCTTCGGGCACTATAAATGATGTTATTATCACGCTGAAAAGGCCGACAAGTGAAAATCTGCCTTATGGGATCTGATGGTCCGGGAGATCAATCTTCTTTACTCCTTTCCCTCACGCTTAACGGAAATGTTCTTGCTTTCCATACTTATTCAGTGTAGTAAACTCAATCAATATGCTGTTCCGGGGAGATGCTGTCCGTGCGCATTTTTGTGAGCGTTGCCTGATCGCTTTCAGAATCGTTCACGAATCGGATTATCGGTTTCCATGTTCGGCAGGACTGTGTTCGGTGTTATGCTGAAGACGGCCGATGCAAACGGATCAGGAAGATCCCCGGTTGTTACCCATATCTCAACTGAGTGAAAGGAGACCTTGCCGGGATGAAACCGCGAATAATAGCAAGTCTCATGTTGTGTGGTATGGTATATGCGTTACCTGTATCCGGTGTGCTCCTCTCCTGTGCATCCAGTCCCGGGGCAAGGGTCAGTGAAGAGAAAAATATTACCGACTATTTCAACATCCTTTCTGATCAGAAAGTGGTAAGGGGCAGAATAAGCAGCGAGAAAGGCGCTTATACGGTGAAAATGTCTGACTGCGATGTTCTGAGAAGCGCAAAAATAGATACTGGGAAAAATAGCATTTATTACAACTTCTATAATCCCTGTTGCGGGCCCCCTCCTGAATATGATGCTGTGGTGAAGCTGGCCGAATCAAGCGATAGAACGGTATTCACGCATGTCTGGATCAGGGAGCGCACATTTGGTGATGAAACGTCCGATTATTACAGGTTTACCGGAAAGGGTTTTATCAAAATGCAGAAGAAGGAATTACCGGCTGAATTGATGGCAAAATTCAGATGATGCGGAAAATCGCGTCGAAGGTAATCTCATGGTTGTTCACCCGGAGCGTATGCCCGGGAGCGTTGATGAAACAGTGTGCCGCCGGGTTTTCTGCTGTCTGTAAGGCTAGTGCATACGACTGCTGATTCCTTTATCTGAAAAAAGGATTATTGAGGGAAACATGGGAAAGCTCTCGATGTTCAACTTCGTCACCCTTAACGGTAATTTAGAAGGCGTAAACAGGGACATAAGCTGGCACCGGCATGGCGCGGAGGAGAATGAATACGCGATGGAGGGGCTTCGGTCGGACAGCATCCTCCTTTTCGGCCGCGTAACCTACGAGATGATGGCCGGATACTGGCCTTCGCCCGAAGCGCTGAAAAACTCGCCCGCCATGGCCGAAGGGATGAACCGTGCGGAGAAAATTGTCTTTTCCAGAACACTTGAAAAGGCTGGATGGAGCAACACGCGCGTGATAAAGAATGATATTGTCGGGGAGGTCAGGGATCTGAAGCAGGCCCCCGGAAAGGATATGACGATCCTGGGGAGCGGCTCCATCGTCACGCAGTTCGCTGATGCCGGCCTGATCGATGAATACCAGATCATGGTGGACCCGGTTGTGCTGGGGGAGGGGACGCAGCTCTTTAAAAAACTGAAGCGCAGGCTGGATCTCGAGCTTGTAACGGCACGAACGTTTTCAAGCGGAGTGGTGCTCCTGTGCTACAGGCCGGCGCGCTAATGGGATTCTGCTGACATCAGGCATTTGCTCATGGCGCGGGAAATCCAGCCGCGTGTCTATCCGATTGCCGATATGCGAAATCGGATCAAAGAAAGCAGGATGAAATGATATGCTTGAATTGGATATGAGGACGATCGTATTCAGCAATGTGCTGATACACATTGTCTGCATGCACGTTATCATACAGTTGTGGCGTCAGGGGCGTAATCGCTATCCCGGCTTCAATTTCTGGGTTGTTGACTACTTTTTACAGATATCCGCACTCGTTCTTATTATCCTGCGCGGAGTTGTTCCGGACTGGATATCGTATATCCTTGCCAACGTAATGGTGATTTCGGGCGCGCTTCTGGGATATATGGGACTGGAGCGGTTCGTCGGCAGGAAGGGTCGTCATATCCACAACTATATACTCCTCGTGGTCTTCGCCGCCGTTCATACGTATTTCACATTTTTTGCTCCAAGTCAGGCTCTTCGGGACCTTAATTTCTCGGTCGGCTTCCTGATAATCTGCCTTCAGTGCGCATGGCTGATGCTCTATCGTGTCGGACGCGATGCCCGGCGGCTGACGCGGGGAGTGGGCATTGTGTTTGCCGTGTACTGCGCGATCAATATTTTTCGTATCATCGAATTCCTGTTATTCAAACATCCCGCGACCGATTATTTTCATTCAGGATTGTTCAGTAAGCTTATCCTCATATCCTACGAGGTTATGTTCATTCTTCTAACCTACAGCCTTGTGCTGATGCTTAACCGGCGACTGCTCAATGATATCGGCACCGAAGAGGAGAAATTTTCAAAGGCATTTCATTCTTCCCCCTACGCGGTAATCATATCCCGGATGTCAGACGGTACTATTGTCGAGGTCAATGACGGTTTTGAAGCGATCAGCGGTTTTTCAGCCGGTGAAGTGAAGGGGAAAACTACCTTTTCACTGCATATGTGGGACAGGCCCGATGACCGTGACGCGATAGTCGGGGAACTTTCGGAGAAAGGCAGGGTGCGGGAAAAGGAGTTCCGGTTCAGGAAAAAGTCAGGCGATCTGCTTACGGGGCTTTTCTCGGCGGACCCTATCGTTTTAAACGGCGAGTTGTGCCTTCTTTCCAGTGTGAACGATGTTACCGAGCGCAAGCGTGACGAGGAAAAGATAAACGCGTTGCTCAGGGAGAAAGAGCTTCTGCTGAAAGAGACCCATCACCGCATCAAAAACAATATGAGCGTGATCAACAGCCTGCTCCTTCTCCAGAGCGGAGCGAATCAGGACCCCGCCGTCAGGGCGGTTCTCAATGAGGCCGCAAGCCGTGTCCAGAGTATGACGGTGCTGTACGATAAACTGTACCGCTCCGAAAGCTTTCTTGAGCTGAGCATCAAAGACTTTTTAACGCCGCTTATCGATCAGATCGTCGCTGTGTTTCGTGATACGGTGAAGGTGAAAACTGATGTTGCTGTCGAGGATTTCATCGTCAGCGCCAGGATACTTTCGCCGCTGGGGATCATTGTTAACGAGCTTATCACCAACTCGATAAAGTACGCGTTCGGGGGCACTTCCGGCGGCCTGATCACTGTAAATGTTTCCAGAAGCGGCCCCCTGGTCACCCTGGTGTACAGTGACAACGGCATCGGACTGCCGGAATCGTTTTCCTTCGAAAATTCAACCGGATTCGGGATGCAGCTCGTTTTCCTGCTCGTACAGCAGATCGGTGGCACGATAGCTGTTGAAAGAAACGGCGGCGCGAAATTCATTATTGCATTCAGGATATGATTCCGTTCTCCCGCGTGCAGGTGATGTGCCTGCCGGGAGATGAGGAGATCTGGCTGCCAGGTATTAAGCGGCGGGGCCGTTCAGTTTTCGTAGAGCGTGATGAGCCCCGGATCCCTGCTCCCGATCTCGAATTTTCCCTTATCCTTCATCCAGTTGATCCTGACGCTCCCGAATTTGGAGAGCGCCTTTATCTTCACCCTGCAGTCGTCCTCCCTGCACCTGAGGGCGATCCCGGTCGTTGCGACGGTGGCCGTGATGGTAGTGCCGATCCGCGGGATCCTGTAGAGGATTTTAATCTTGGAAAGGGGCAGTTCTTCCGGAAACAGTTTTCTTACTGCCGGGCCGTTGTTGATTAAAGAAGCGATGTCGATGGCCGGGAAAATATCGCCGGTCACGTCTTTAAGATCGCAGCTTTTACCGTCGGACCTGGAAGCGTATTTTACCTCAAAGAATTTCAGGACTGAACCGCACTCCTTGTAGCCATCGTTCCGCATCATGCTGACCGCGACCACGGGCGTCCTGTCTTTTTTAAAGTAGAGCCCCGCTTCCCTTGTGACGGTCATTGCGTCCTGATCGATTTCGCTGAAATACCAGTTCCGCCTGTCGATGGTATAGGTGACGTCGCGTTCCATTGCGTCAATGCTGCGGGGCCTTACGGTCTTCGCGCCGTCCTTTTCGCTTATAACCCACTCATTGCCTGTGAATACTGCCCTGTTGAAATGAACAAGATCGAGGAAAAGTCTCGCGGTGTCCTCCAATGACATGTTACGCGAGGGAATCTCGGCGCGAAGCGAATACGGAAAAGACGCGAACTGCAGGATACACGCGATGAAACAGAGCACGGGTATCAGGGGGAAAAACGGACGGTGCGATGCGCGGCGCATTATGGCGGCCTCCTTCTGGCGGGTGAAGTGCGATTGCATTCGTGGTATCGCCTGACTTCGTTTTCGCATACAGTGGCGCGGTGTCAATCGAATAATCCTCCGGTGCAAAAAGGCCGTCGTATACTCTCATTTATACATTCACTTCTCCGGAGCGCCTCGCGGTCGTCGCCTTTTCGCCACTAATTGTTGTTCCCGCCCGCTGTTTCATTTATATTATTCTATTCCACCGGAGGGCTTCCGCGGAGAATACAGTCATACCGTATACGGCCATGGGAATATCTACGAGGGAGCTTTCACCGGCTGGATGTGGAGAGAAGGCCGTGTAACGGATCGCGTTGACGTTCCGGAAGGCCTTCAATAAGGAGGTGTAGTATGAGATGTATGATGTTCATGATCCCGAAGGTGTATCAGGGAGCGAAAGGAAGAAAAGTCGGTGAGGGGTTTTCTCCCGATGCTGATATAGTCGAAAAGATGACGCGCTACAATGAGGAGCTCGCGAAGGCCGGAGTGCTTGTATCTCTTGACGGGCTTCGTCCCCCCGCGAAAGGGGTTCGTATCAACTTCTCGAAAGGAAGGGGCAGGGTTTCCGGCAGGGGCCTTCCTGAATCTAAAAACGTGGTTGGCGGATACTGGATACTGGACGTGGCGTCGGTCGATGAGGCGGTTGAGTGGGCGAAGCATTGTCCCGCGCTGGAGGGCGATGTGATTGAAGTGCGGCCGATATTTGGAATCGAGGACTTTCCGCCCGACGTGAGAAAAGCCGCGGAGAGCAGTATCGTCGAAGAGCGGATATCGAAGCATTAACCCGGCGCAATGGCCGCTCTCTAAATGGTCTGTGGCGTTATCCCACATCCGCGCGAGGATATTGGCTCGGATAGGTGTACCCTCTTATATATCTGTACCACAGGACAAATTCTGTCACGACAGCCCGTGTCTTGATTTGTTGGTACAGTTCCTGTATTCTATTACGAGTCGCAGTTCGGGTGAGAAAAATCATAGAATCAGGAGTAGAACATGAAAAAGTGTATCTTTTTGTGTCTTGTGGTCCTTGTGGCAGTGGCAATCGGGCATGCCAGTGGCGAAATGGCAAGCGTGGAGTCGAAATCGCAGGGGTTTAAAATCCAGGTTCCTTCCTCATGGAAGGTGAATGCCGAATCGTCATCAGAGAATAATCAACTCGCGCTGGATGTTCCCGCGGCAGGTGATGAGTATATTATATGCTACTTCGCACCGCTGAAAGGCAACTACGCTGCGGCGAAAAAGAACCTGCCGGCGTCCTTTCGTTCTGAAAATTTCGCGAGCTTTGACGAGATGTATGGAGCGGAAAAGCTCAAGATTAAGGTGATCCGGAAGGCATCGTGCACGAAGGTCAACAGCATCGAAGTATGTTCGGGGGAATTCAAATACGACTACCAGCAGAACCCGAACCAGCATACCTATTACGCGATTTTCAGGACCGACAAGGGCGCGCAGCAGGCATTTTTCTCCACGGGACCGTCAATTTACATGAGGAGCGTTGATGTATTCAAGAAGAAGGTGATTGCTTCGCTTACACTGATCAGGTGATCATAAATGGAACAGGCACTGCAGGAGAAGCGGACAAACGGCCTGTTAAAAAGCACTACTCCGTATGGTTTTGAGGGAAAAATTAATTTTCAACCCGAATCCGGTCTGGCGGATATCTGCCAGACCGGATTCGGGTCTGCCTTTCAGCTTTGCGTCACTTCACCGTGAACTCAAGCGTCTTCGCGAGAATGTTGTTGATCGAGATTTCCGCTTTCCATTTTCCGGGGCCTCCGGAGAGAGTGCTTCCCCTTATCTCATAGTTCGTATACCACCAGGTTTTTCCGGTCTGCCACGCGGCGCGTAACGGCTGATTCCTGTTGCGTTCGTTGTAGATTTGCAGTTTTATGGAATGGACACCGGGCAGGTCGATCGGGATATAGATGTTCGCCGACTCGTTCATTGACAGCGTGTCAATGATATCCACCGGCTTTAAATCTTTCACCGTTCTGCACAGCACGATTTCATCGGCTGATACCGGGATGGTCCTCTTCGCCGCAAGGCCGCTGTAGCTGTACACTCCGTTTTCCACCGGTATGTCATGATCGCTGTAGTCGGTGACGAAGGTGAACGGGACGGTGGTCTTCGATTTTCCGTTCACCGGCCGTGACACTTCAAAGTGAAGGTGGGGAACATCGCTGTAGCCGCTGTTCCCCGAAAGTCCGATCAGGTCGTGCGCCTTCACGCGCTGACCGGGAGTGACTCTCACCCCGTCTTTGACCAGGTGGAAGTAGCGCGCGACCGAGCCGTCGTCGTGCTGGATATAAACGAGGTTGACTTTCGTGCTGTACGCGGGCTCGAGCTTTCCTTCGCCGTGCCGGTCTTCCGTCGCCACGACGACGCCGTCCCGCGCGGCATGTATCGGCGAGCCGATCGGCATGAGAAAATCAACGGCGTAGCGCGTTTCCGCATAGTGGGTGATTTTGCCGTTGAACGACTGGCAGACGCGGTAGCGTTTGCCCTGTTCGAAGGGGAGCTGGTAGCTCACCTCCTTCTCCTTTCCGGCGGAAGGCGAGCCGTACTGCCAGTAGAAATAGAGGTTGGTGTTCCATCTCTGTGCCGGGTCGATGACTGTAAATGTTGTAACCGGCTGTGCCTGCGGGCCCTTCACGGTCCTTGTCAGAGGGAAGCGGTCAGGGCAGGAGAGGTTCTCAAGCTTTGGCCTTACCTCGAAGGTCACGGTGGTTACCTGGTCTTCGATCGGAAGCGTGTTCCTGAAAAGCACGTTCACCCGGGAATCCTCCCGTTCCATGATCATACATACCTTGTTTTCCGAACAGAACTCATCGCCGAGGACGGGAATCGCGGCGGCGCACAGTATGGCAAGGATGAATGTGATGATATTCTTCACGATGATTACCTCTCTGAAAAAAAGCTGTGGTTCCAGCATGCCCCTGTAAGTGTAAAATACATGATCAGAAAACACAAGAACTAATTATCCTTTGAATTGAGGGGAGGGATACAGGGACTGCTTCCCGGGGGCCATAAAACACGATTATATGTCTGTAATGAATGTGGTATAATGGATATAATTCCGGCGGTGAATCCGGTAAATCGCCCATCGAAAGAGGAGGTCAACAGCATGAAAGTTCTGGAGAGTCTCGTGCGTTTTTATGTGAATGATATGGATAAAGCGATCAGGTTCTATGAACGGCTCTTCGGTGAAAAATGCACAACAAGGTTCGCCTATACGCGATTTAACCTCGAGATTGCCCGGGTGGGTGCCGTCCTTATAATCGCGGGAACGGAAAAGGATCTGGAGCCATTCAGGAGGACAAACGCCACGTTCCTGGTTGATTCGCTGCGGGAATTCAGGGAATTTCTTGTTGCCGACGGCGCCGAGGTGCTTAATGATATTCAGGAAGTCCCTACAGGCTGGAATATGACCGTGCGGCACGGTGATGGCGGTATAGTCGAGTATGTCGAATTTAAAAAATAAAACCGCGATACCCGGCATGATCAAAGCCAGACTGCACGTGGGAAATAAAAGAAGCCGGGGAGATGAGCGTCGGTTTCTGGTTATTATATCTCCTTCGGATAGTATTTGACAGAAAGAAGCGCCCGCTTTCTCATGATGCAATTATTCCACATACCCTGAACGGACAGGCGGGAAAACGGGTCGAGATAATGCCGAATATTCCGTACATGCTGAGTATTCTTGCGATTCTCCTCTGCACGGTTGCGCCGTTACATGCCGCAGGCGTGAAGGACGCCGTTCCGGGAAATAACGGCATCCTGATCCGGAACCTGTGCCTGTTCGAGGACACCACGGGCAGTCTCGGCATACGGGAAGTCGCATCGCCTTCCGGCAGGGCAAAATTCGCTCCCGCCGATGAAATCCCCAACTACGGGTTTACCCGCTCGGCCGTCTGGATACGGTTTGTAACTCCCAACAGCTCGCGGGATGATATCGAACGGATCCTTGAAGTCCTTTATCCCGCGCTCAACTGCATTGAAGTATTCATTCCTGATGGAGAAGGCGGATACCTGCAGAAAAGGAGCGGCAGCCGGGTCCCGTTCACGGCGCGTGAGATCAGCCACCGGAATTCGCTCTTCCTTATCCCCGTCAAGGCCGGCAAGGAGACTGAAGTGTATGTCAGGATCAGATCATCGAGCGCGCTCAATTTCACGGTAAACCTCTATGATCCCCTTGAATTTCAGCGGCGGGATTACGTCGAACAGTTCATAACAGGGATGTTCTTCGGCATCCTGCTGATCATGATGCTCTACAACATCTTCCTTTTCTTCTCGGTCGGGGACCGGAGCTATCTCTTCTATGTGCTCTATACGCTGTCAAATACGCTCTTTTCCCTGTCCATACATGGCCTGGCGTATGAATTCTTATGGCCGAATGCGGGGGAGTGGGCGATCAGGAGCCACCCGTTTTTCACCGCCACGACGCTGCTGTGCGCCATCCTCTTCTCGGTTAATTTCTTACGGATAAAAAAGTACTCAGTTCCGTTCTACCGGGTTTTCCAGGCCCTTGCCGCGCTTACCGCAATCGGGGCCGCGGGCGCCCTGTTCATGCCGTACCGGTACTGTATCCGTGTCAATATAGGCCTGAGCTACCTGTTCCTGCCGCTGGTCATCATCGCGGGCGTGTATACCATGCGCCAGGGATACCGCCCGGCCAGGTACTTCCTCGCGGCATGGTCGTTCCTGGTCGCGGGATCGCTGCTCTACGCGCTGAGCCACAGCGGTGTTGTCCCACGGAATGTGGTGACCGAACACGCCGTGCAGATCAGCACCGCGATCGAGCTTTCCCTGCTGGCGCTCGCGCTCGGCGACCGGATCAACATTCTGCGAAAAGAGAAGGAGGAGTACGACAGCTACAGGGAGCTTGACCGGGTGAAATCCGAGTTTATATCCAACATCTCGCACGAGATCCGCACACCGCTCACGCTCATGCTGACGCCGATATGGGCCGTCATCGACGGAAGCCGGGGCGTCCAGCAGGACATCGAGTTTTTCAGGATGCTCGACCGTAACGGCTCGCGGCTCCTCGGGCTCATCAACGACCTGCTCGATTTCTCGAAGCTCGACGCCGGCAGGATGACAATGCGCGTGGCGCATGCCGATATTCAGCGGGTCGTGCGCGACCACGCCGCCGCGGTCAAGTCGGCCTGCGACCTGAAAAGTATTTCCGTGGAAACGGCCTTTGAGGCGGAACCGGTGATGCTTTACTTCGACCCCGAGAAAATGGACAGCGTGTTCACGAACCTGTTCTCTAACGCGATAGGGTTTACGGGCCAGGGCGGAAGGATCAGCGTGCGCATTAAGGAAGGCGCGGAGGCCGTCACGATCGATTTCGAGGACAACGGCCGCGGCATTCCGGCGGATAAAACCGGCTCCATATTCGACAGGTTTTCACAGGCCGGAAACGGCGCTGACGGGAGGCCCGGCGGGACGGGGATAGGCCTTGCGCTGGTCAGGGAATTCCTCGCGCTCCACGGGGGAGATATCACCGTCGAGAGCAGATATGTCGAGGAGCATCCGGACGATCACGGCACGCGCTTCCGCATCACACTCCCGAAAGGGAAGGCACACTTCGAGGGCCGCGCCGATGTTGCGTTCAGCGACGAGATTGGCGTACAGGGCGCGCGGTACAGGAACACGCTTCTCGGCGCGGTCGCTAAGAGCGATACGCAAACGGCGTCCGTTGGTGTCGCGCCCGGATCCGATGACCGGCCGCTGATCATGGCGGTCGATGACAATGCCGACATGCACGAGCTTCTCAGGGACGTGCTCTCGCCGTCCTACAGGCTTGTCGGCGCGACGGACGGGCGGTCCGCGCTCGACCTCCTTCAATCGATGGAAGAGCCTCCCGACCTGATACTCTCCGATGTGATGATGCCGGGAATGGACGGGTACGCGCTGACGGAGCGGATACGCTCTGATCCGCGGTTCGACGGTATCCCCCTGATACTTCTGACCGCGAAGGCCGAGACAAGCATGAAGATCGAGGGACTTGAGACCGGGGCGACCGATTACATCGCGAAGCCGTTCAGCGGCCGCGAGCTCATCGCGCGCATCAACGCCCAGCTCGGCATGAAGAAACTGCGTGACCGGCTGGAGCGGTCGAACGAACGCCTGTACAGCAGGCTGAAGAAAAACGGCAAGACCGGGGAGCCGCTGCCGAACCCGGAAATTGAAGAGAAGATCGGCACCGTGACCGAGTTCATCCGCGAGAACTACACGGCCGATATTTCGCGCGAGGGTCTTGCCGCCGCGGTGGATATGAGCCCCGACTACCTGAGCCGCATGTTCAACCGCGTGACCGGCAAGCGCCTTGACGAGTTCATCAACGAGCTGCGCGCCGCCGACGCGGCGAAGCGTCTTCTGGAAACCGACGAAACCGTGCTCTCGATCGCAATGGACACGGGATTTGAGAGCCTCCGTCATTTCAACCGCGTCTTCAATAAGATATACAGTATGAATCCCTCCGAATACCGCCGGGCAAAAAAAGCAGGACAAATCCTGTCCTGACAGTTCATGTCAGGACACATGGCCCCACTCTACGGTATTATTCATCCCGATACTTTTTAAATGGTTCGATAAAGGTTAATTTATAAATTGACCTTTATGAATTAATTAACAGGTCAGGTTTTGATGCTGCAAAAAAATATGAGAGGGGGGAAACAATGAAAAAGTACACAGTGCTTGCGGCAGTTGCTGTTTTGCTGGCAGGCATGATGGTCAACGCGAATGGCCCTGTCTTTATAGCCGATAACGCGTTCGCACAGGGCGGCGCTGCGCAGGCGAAGGTTTCCGATAAAGGCGCAATCGCGCTCGGACAGACAAAAACCGGCAGGCTCGACGCGAACGCAAAGCATCAGTACATGCTGACACTGCGGGCCGCTGCAACCGTGTCATTCGATATGAACGCCCAGGGGGAGCCGGCAATCGATCCTATAATAGTAGTGCAGGATTCCGGTAAAAAAATTATCGAACAGACCGAGAACCTCGGCAACACGCCTTTCGCAAAAATGATCAGGAATCTGGAGCCCGGCAGATACTATATCATTGCATCGAGTTTCGGCAACAAGGTAGGGCAGTATACCCTTTCGGTCAGACGGTTCGAACCCGGCGGCCCGTAGTACAGGCAAACGGCGAAATGTCCCTGAAACGGGCATTTTGTCAGCGGGGATCGCTTTTCCACCGGCAGTGCTTCCCGATACCGGGGGACTGCCGTGCGGGAAGGCGTTCCCGCGCCACATGACAATTTCTGTCCTGACAGCGCCTGTCCGGACAAATCTCCCGTCATTGTGTAATATTAATCAATAGGGCACTTTCGCGGCCATGCACATGAAGTAATTTGGGGGAAGTCGTACGGCTCTAAGGAGGAATGTTCTGTCTGTTGCACGGCATGGATCGCGAAAGAATGCCCTGTTATAGCCAACACTTCAAGAAGTCAGAGCGGTTTCCATTGTCACAGGCCCGGGCGCGGTGGTCGATTGGTGCGGCATCGTGTCCGGGCCTTCTCCTATTCTTCAGTTTGTTCCAGTTCTGATATGAAAGATATCCGCTTCAAGACGCATTCACGCAATTTCGGGGAAAGCCTGTTGCTGTGATGCCCTGATTGCCTGCCGCTACTGCCTCCGTATGTCGACGGATTTACGGCTTTTCGCGCGCGAAACCTCAGGAATTTGTAAAAAATCCCTGTAATCTGTAAAATTTTTCAAAAAAATCGGAACGTCTGAAGATGGAGAAAGGATGGAGAATACTTGGACAAAGGATGGAGAAAGCCCCGGGAAGGGTTTGGCATGAAACTTGCTTTAGTCTTTTTATGCGGGAAAGGACCTTATTAATCCTGAAAGGAGTTGTTCATGACATGAACCGGGATTTTCACGGGTAAAGGGCTCTGCCCTCTCCCCGTAGCCCCCTCTCCCGCCGCTCAAACGCCACGGGGGCTTGGAGATATGCATTGTCATGAAGTATGTTCTATACGGCTGCGAACTCAACATCCTGTTGAGTCGCAGACCCATTTCGCCGACATCCTATCGGCTCACGCTTAGGCTGCTGCATTTGATTTTCTGTCTCAAGCCCTCTCCCTCCGGGAGAGGGCGAACTGAAAGTTGGGTGAGGGAATGATGTACGCCTCACCGCCAACTTCGTGTTGGCGTTGCAGCAAAGTGTATAATTCAATTTAACAATGGCGAATGACCGGAGAAAAAGTAGAGAGGATTCATAGGATGAGGTCAGTCTAAATATTATTGGATTATGGATTTTATAAAACCATATTGACTTAGTAATAATAGATATGACATAGATTCGATAATTATACATACTATTTGCACCAATACCTTATCAAAAGCGACGATCATGATCGCCGCCTCTGTCGTATGGCTAATGCAATGAAGAGGGAAGTTCTTCTGAACCAATTAGAGGTTCCTTCTTCGGAACCCTCCGTAATTTCAACCGCGTTTTCAATAAATGAATCCCGCCGGGTACCGGTGATTGCTCACATTATGACAATTACTGTCATGACAGCCCGTGTCCGGACGCTTCGGCTTTGTTTTTTGTAGTATAGTATTCATCTGTGCTTTCACAGAAAGAGTACTATAAAAACGGAGGAAGCGATGAAAAGGTATGTAATGCTCGCGGTTGTGGTTCTGTTGTCGTGCGGCTTTTTCGCACATGTAAACGGCCAGAACGCCGAGTCGGATCAGACATGGTACAGGGTCGTTTCTGTCGACAAAGCGAAAAAGGTGATAACGGTCAACCAGCAGACCTGCGAGATGTCCGCTCGCGGCGCGAGCGAGGTGCTCGTATGCCGTGACAGCGAAACAAGCCATTCAATAAAAGTTACCCCGAAGACGTCGATCACCCGTAAAAACAACGCGAACCGTACCATCAGTGGAGGCTTCGGCAACCTCGAGGAAGGAAGTAAGATACTGTGCCAGTTCGATGCTAAAACATTTAACGCTAAAACCATCTTTATCGATAATAAGAAACTGTTTGCCCCCGAAGGGCCGTAGATGGTAGCGGATCGGGGCCGCGCTTCAATGCGGTACCGTACCGCATTTTGAGTTTTTCCTCATAATCCCATGCCCGGACGCGGTTGCCCTCGCGGTGCCGTGTCCGGGGCCTTTTCTCATACCTGCGCCGCTGCTCCCTGCCGCAGAATACTGGTTGACTGATCAGCACAAAACAAAAGATCATGATTCAAAATCAGGAGCCGTTATCGCGGAAGGAGAGGTAATGCAATGAAAGTGCTGTTTTGCGGAACAGGATTTCCCGACGCGCGGCGAAGGGTGGAAGAAATTCTCGTCCCGGCCGGACATGAGCTTGTCGCCTGCGCGGAAAACGATATCATCGCGCACCTCGACGGCGTTGGAGCGATCATCCCGACCATAGCGCGCATCGACGCGGATGTTATCCGGCGCGGAAGGTTCGGGCTCGTGCAGCAGTTCGGCGTCGGGCTCGATACGGTGGATATCGACGAGGCGACCCGTTCCGGCGTGTGGGTCGCGCGCGTGCCGAGTTCCAAATCGGGCAACGCGGATTCGGTCGCGGAGCTTGCGATCTATCTGATGATCGGGCTTTCGCGCAGACAGGCACAGATTTATCAGTCGTTCCGGTCGCGCATGGTAGGCCAGCCGATGGGAATTGCCCTTCTGCATAAGACGGCGTGCATCGTCGGCATGGGAAACGTGGGCGAGGCGGTCGCGGTCAGGCTGCGCTCGTTCGGCATGCGATTGACCGCGGTGGTCGAGGAGATGGCGCGCGAACTGCCAGCTGAGGCTGGGATAGAAAAAGTGTATCCGCTATCCGACATTAAAAAAGCGATTACAGACGCCGACTATATCGTGCTCTGCA
Organism: uncultured Leptospiraceae bacterium; assembly: GCA_964627815.1. Lineage (GTDB taxonomy): Bacteria > Spirochaetota > UBA4802 > UBA4802 > JAGODF01 > CAZPZJ01. Next base: position 16,853 of record CAZVKE010000009.1, on the reverse strand, counting down.
TCAACTACCATCCCGGCTTGCGTGATCTCGTCAGCCGCGGCCTGCTTGCGTTGGCGAAGCCCGGCGCCTTCCTTGTCAATGTCGCGCGCGGCGGCCTCGTCAACCTTGAAGACCTGCACGTTGCGCTTGAAGAGGGACTCCTTGCCGGAGCGGGGCTGGACGTGTTCCCGGAAGAGCCCGCCGATCCTGACCACCCGCTCTTCAGGCAGAATGTCATCGCCACGCCCCATATCGCCGGAACGACCGACGAGTCGTATGCCGGCAACGCTGCCGTGTGCTCCGAAAACATTTTGCGCTACGCGCGGGGCGAGGAGCCGCTGTACGCGGCGAACAGGCCTTCAGTACCGGCAAGAGGCCGCATGTAAATCCCGGGACGATGAGCCGTCGTCCCGGTGCGTCCGGTATCTTTTTGGTTGATCTGCTGTTCTATGGCGGCTGATTGCCGCGGGAGGTTTCCATGATCAGATTACAATCAGTATGGCTTCGGACAGGTATCATCTGCGCGGCCGCGACTATCGTATTCAGCGCCGCGCTTTCCTGCGGGAAGGGGGGTGAAGGCGGACGTGGCCTCGTGAAAGAGAACGACAGGATTACCACTGTCGACCTTGGCCGCGTCAACGCGTATCTGCTGAAGGCCTCTGACGGGTTCATCCTTGTCGATACGGGGATGCCCGGTCAGTGGAACATGCTCGAGAAATCCCTGAAAAAGGCGGGCTGCCTGCCCGACCGCCTGAAGCTCGTCGTGCTGACGCACGGCGACATTGATCACTCCGGCAACTGCGCGAAGCTGAAGGATACATACGGCGCGAAGATCGCGATCCATCGGGGTGATGCCGGCATGGTGGAAAAGGGAGTGAGGCCCGTCCGTGAAGTGAAGACCTTTCGAGGATGGATTATCTATCTTCTGGGAAAACTAACGCGCGGCCGCAACGCGCTTCCCCTCTTTACGCCTGACGTCTTCCTGGCCGACGGGCAGAACCTGAAGGAGTATGGAGCTGACGCGGTGATCCATCACGTTCCGGGACACACGGCCGGCTCGATAGTCATACTGACTCCTGAAGGCGATCTCTTTGTCGGCGATACCGTATTTAACTTTGCCGGGCCCGAGACGGCCATTTTCATCCAGAATAAAAAAGAGCTTCGGGAGAGCCTTGGCAGGCTTAAAACGCTGGACGCGAAGACCGTGTATCCCGGACACGGGAGGCCGTTTCCGATGGACCAGCTGAAAAAACTATCCCTTTAATGCGCGTACCTTTCATGGTCTTCCCCGGATCGTGAGTGCGGCAGACGGTGCACGCGATTCCAGCCTTGTCTGCGCTTTGTAAAAAATATGCCAAAATGTTGATTCATTCCCGTTATTTATCTATTTTAATGCATATCGCCGCCCTGCGCGGAAGAGAGGAATCCTGTCGTCGGAAATGCTCCTTGAAGGGCGGAACGCTGTAAATTCATTCATCGATCGCGGGCCTTTGATAACAAGCACGGTCTTCCTTCCGGGGAGATGCAATGAAACTGTTTTTGACAGTGCTTTCGTGCGTTGTGCGGAAATGGCGTTGGTGCTGTTGTCCCGCGAAATACCGCTCGGCCTTCGGGAAAGCTGAAGGGCGCTTAAAAAGGAGAACAAAGAATTCCTTTCCTCTGCTCCTGTGTATAGTTCTATTCAGTATATCTTTGCCTTCCCTGTATTCCGCGCCGAGAAGCGCCATCAGCATCGGGGTGCTGGCGGTCAGGGGGCCGGCGCAGGCCATTGCGACCTGGGGGCCCCTTGCGGAGTACCTCTCCCGTAAAATACCGGGTTATGAATTCAGAATAGTCCCCCTGGACCACAATACTATAACCTCCGCCGTGGAAAAGGGCGAAGTCCAGTTTGTGATCACCAATCCCGGAAGTTACACCACCCTTGAGATGCAGTCTGGCGTTACCCGTATCGCGACGCGTGTGAACCTTTATGGCGATAGTGAGTGTGATAAACTCGGCGCTGTCATTTTTACAAGGGCCGGCAGGCACGATATCCGCGGGCTTAAGGATCTGAAGGGAAAAACCTTTATGTCCGCCCATGAACAGGCGCTGACATGGTGGGTGGCGGAAAAGGAGCTCATGGATCATGGGATCAATCCACATCGCCACCTGGCCGGCATCAGGTTTGTTGATTTTCCGCACGACAATGTCGTGTACGGCGTGAAGAGCGGCGCCGCGGATGCGGGTGTGGTATGGGCAGGCGTGCTGGAACAGATGGCCGCCGCGGGCAGGATAGATATCAGGGAATTCTCCATCCTTAATGATCGGAAGGGCGCCGCGTTTCCTCTTCATGTCACCACCAGGCTCTATCCGGAATGGCCGTTCGCGAGAACACGGCATGTATCCGAACTTCTGTCCAGACAGGTGGCCATCGCGCTCTATCAGATGAAAAAGAGCGATCCGGCAGCCAGATCAGCGGGGATTGCGGGATGGACAACGCCGCTGACCTACGAGCCTGTTCATGCGCTGATGAAGGAACTGCGGGCGGGGGGCTACCGGGATTACGGAAGGATAACACTGCAGTGCGTTATCGCCCGGTATCGCTGGTGGATCATTCTTTCGTCGGGCCTTTTCACTCTTGCGTTTGTGATGACGGCGCTTTCGTTCGGCCTCAACAGAAAACTGAAGACATCGAACCGGGAGCTGAACGCCGGCAATGCGCTGCTCGAGTCGCGTGTCGCCGAAAGGACGCTGGAGCTTCAACTCTTCAACAGGTCGCTTGAAGAGGAGATTTCCGAAAAGGAAGCCGCCGAAGCGGAGGTGTTGAGGATAAACAGGGAGCTTGCCGAAACAAATGAGTTGCTGAAAGTCGCCATTCTGGAGCTGAAGGCAATGAATGAAGAATATGAGGCGACCAATGAGGCGCTGGTCATCTCCGAGCAGGATCTGATGGTATCCGAGGAAAAATACCGGACGCTGATACAGGGGGCGGGTGAGGCGATTTCCGTAATACAGGATGATATCATCGTGTTTGCGAACCGCAATACGGAGAAGATCACGGGGTTCACTCCCGAAGAGATGGTATCGAAGAATATTTCCGTGTTTATACATCCGGATGATCGCGAACTGATGACGGAGTACAGGCGCAGGAGAATTAACGGGGAAGAAGTCCCTGATGTCTACAGCTTCAGGGGTATTGATAAAAACGGAAATACCAGGATTATCGAGAGGCATGTCGCGCTGATTGCCTGGGAGGGAAGGCCCGCCTGCCTGGCTTTTGACAGCGATATTTCGGAGCGGATACATGCCGAGGAAGCGTTGCGGGAAAGCGAAGAGAAATACCGTCATCTGGTTGAGAACCTGCGAATGGGCGTGATTGTCCACGGCCCCGACTCCGGGATACTGATGTCGAACGCGTACGCGGCTGAGTGCCTGGGCCTGACGAGGGAGCAGATGGCCGGGATGACCGCAGTCGGCTCCGGCTGGCGTTATATCTTTGAAGGCGGATCAAAACTGGAACTGGAGAACTATCCGGTCAACATGGTGATGTCGACGGGAGAGCCGCTGTATGATTTCCTCATGAGAATAGTGCGACCGGTTACGGGCGATATCGTGTTTGTGCTTGTCAACGCGTTTCCGGAATTTGACTCAAGCGGGGCGCTTCGGCATGTGGTTGTGACGTTCGCTGATGTGACCGAACTGAACCTGCTTAAAGAGGAGCTTGTCGAGAGCAGGGAAAGTTACAGAAGTATGGTTGAGAATATCAATGATGTATTGTGCGAAATCAACATGAACGGGGTTTATGACTATGTCAGCCCGGTATGTAAAAACCTGCTGGGGTATGATCCTGACGAGTTGGTGGGGGAAAAGACCGGTGTAATCATCCACCCTGAAGATTTTAATCTGGCGAAACAGCGGTATAGAGAGCTTACTGATGACCGGAGTTCTTTGAGGGACGTCTGGAGATTCAGGGATAAAGAGGGAAGATGGCGGTGGATGGATTGCGCGTCTACGTTGGTACGGAAAAATTCCGGTGAAAGCACCGTTATCGTTATCGCGAGGGACATCACTGAGAGAAGGGTAATTGAGGAATCGCTTGTTCTCAGTGAAAAGAAATATAAATCGCTGACCGAGCGGATGAGCGACATACTCTGGACCACCGATATGGAGCTGAGGACAAATTATGTGAGCCCTTCGGTGGAAAGGGTGCTCGGATTTACCCAGGAAGAGCGGTTGAGGCAGAAACTGGATGAGATGCTCACTCCGGAATCGCTCGCGCGGGCTTACGATATCCTCGCCAGGGAGCTGGCGATGGAAGCGCCCGGAAGCGATCCCGACAGGACCGTTGTGATGGAGCTTGATTTCTACCGGAAGGACGGAACCATAGCGGTCATCGAATGCACCGTTTCCGCCATTCGGAACGGGGAAGGGAAAATGATCGGTCTGCAGGGCCTGTCAAGGGAGATCACGGCAAGGAAGATACTCGAAGAGGAGGCGAAGATCAATGAAAACAGGATCAATTGCCTTTTCAAACTGTCTCAGCAGAAATATGAATCCGAGGGTGATGTGCTCCGGCTTGCGCTTGAATCGGTATCCGGCCTTTCTTCAAGCTCTCTGGCAGGATTGTATTCCTATGACTCGGAGCTGATGATGTTTACCTCGTGGATGTTTTTCGATGGCAACGGGGCGGAAAACATGATCGAGCAGGCGCAGTTTCTCCGTTCGCCGGAAATATCCGGTGTCTGGGGAAGGCCCGTACTTGAGAAAACCCCGGTCGTCATCAACACTGTTGTAAACGATGCGATGCTTGCCGGGCGTGCCCGGGTCACGAGATTCATGGCTGTACCCGTTTTTTTTGAGGGAGAGATCGTGGCGGTCGCCGGCGTTGCAAACAAGGAGAAGGAATACACGCCCTTTGATGTCCAGCAGCTTGCGCAGATGATGGATTCGGTATGGAAGATCGTTGAGAACAAGAGGGCTGAACGGGCATTGAGGGAGAGCGAACAGCGTTTCAGGCAGATCGCGGAGTCTTCATTTGAGGGAATAATCATCCATGATGAGGGTACCATCCTGGACGGCAACAGTGTGCTTGCCGTGATGTTCGGCGTCAGGCTTGAAGAGATATATGGACAGAACGTCTTTACCTACATTGAGGAGGGATATCGGGATCGTGTGGTAAAAAACCTCAGGGGAGGGTATGAGCGCCCGCTGGAGCTGATGGTGCGCAAAAAAAACGGTCTGACATTTCCCGTGGAGACGATCGGCAAGAATATTATCTACAACGGGAAGAATGTAAGGGTCGCTGCCATCCGGGATATTACAGAAAGGAAGAAGGCGGAGAGTGAGCTTATCAAGCTCGCGTCAGTCGTGAGGTATTCGAGTGAGTGTATAAGCATGGCTGATCCCGACGGCCATATTATTTTCGTAAACGACGCTGGTGCCGAAATGATGGGTATTTACCCGAATGAATTCGGAACCGTTTCTGTCATTGAAGTGCTTTCCGATTTTTCGAAGACGATCCTGCGAAGCGAAGTCGTTCCTGACCTGTTCAGCAGGGGGTTCTGGAGCGGGGAGCTCCAGTATATCAACAGGAAAAACGGAAGGCGGTCCGATGTATACGCGACAACGTTTGCCATAAAAGACCAGGATACGGGCGCACTGCTTTACCTGGCCAATGTGTCGCTTGATATAACAGAACGCAAACGGGCGGAGAGTGAGCTTCATGAAAGCGAAAGCCGCTACAGGAGCCTGTTCGAAGAGTCATCGGTTTCGATATGGGAGGAGGATTTTTCTTCCGTCTGCGCCTATTTCAATGAACTCAGAACTGCAGGTGTGAGCGATTTCAGGAATTTCTTTGAGAACAGGCCCGATGCGGTTTTCTATTGCGCGGACCTTGTGAAGGTGCTTGCGATCAACAGAGAAACGGCCAGGCAGTTCTGCATTAACGACACCGGGCCGAGAGACGGCCTTGTGGGATCATTTATCAAAGGATCATTCTCGGTTTTCAGGGAGGAGCTGATAGCCCTCGCTGAAGGTAAAACTTACTTCAAAACAGAAACACCTGTCCTGAAAGAGAACGGCGAGCTCGCGCAGATGATACTGTACCTGTCAGTCGTATCGGGACATGAAAAGGACCTGGGACGGGTCCATGTGTCTTTTGTTGATATCACCGAAAGGAAAATCGCGGAGGAGGAACTTGAAAAGTATCGTGCCAGGCTCGAGGATATGGTGATCGACCGCACGAGAGAGCTTGAGTACGCCATCAGAAAAAATGAACTGATCCTGAATTCAGCGGGTGAGGGAATATACGGAATCGACATGGCGGGGAGAATAACCTTTATCAACCCCGCGGCGGCAACCATGGTGAAGTGGAGCCAGAACGAGCTTGTCGGGAAAGTTGCCCATGTGCTCCTTCATCACACCCGACAGGATGGATCGCCGCACATGATTGAAGATTGTCTCATATACAGGGCCTTCATCGATAATAAGCAGTATCATGTACACGAGGATGTCTTATGGAGGAAAGATGGCTCTAGTTTTATCGTTGAATATACCAGCACTCCGATCTCCGAGTACGGGGAAGCGGTCGGGGCGGTTGTCGTGTTCCGGGACATTACAGAACGCAAGATGGCGGAGAAAACGCTGGCGGACGAGCGCAACCTGATGAAAACGCTGATTGACAGCGTCCCTGACCAGATCTATGCCAAAGACCGATTCGGTAAGTTTATTCTGGCGAACTCAAAAGTCGTCAACGCCCTGGGCAGGGAAAGTGTCTATGATGTTCTGTGGAAAACGGATTACGATTTTTTCCCTGAGATGAAGGCCGATAAATCCTTTGAGGAAGAACAGCGGATACTGAATGAGGGTATTCCGCTTATCAACAAAGAGGAGTCGGTTGCATTGGCTGATGTCGGAATGAGATGGTATTCGATTAACAAGGTGCCTCTCCGGGACAGCAATGGCGGTGTTATCGGTATCGTTGGAATCAACAGGGATATAACCGACACTATTAACGCCGGAAAGATATTACAGGAGGCAAAGGAGGCCGCTGAAGCGGCGAACAGGGCGAAGAGCACGTTCCTTTCCAGCATGTCCCATGAAATCCGCACACCGATGAACGCCATTCTCGGGTTTACGCAGTTCATGATGAGAGACCCCGACGTGACCCCTTTACAGATGGAACGCCTGAATACGATAAACCGCAGCGGCGAACATCTTCTCTCGCTGATTAACGATATACTCGAAATCTCGAAAATAGAAGCGGGCAAGGTCGTTATCAACAGGGCGGGGTTTGACCTGCATTCCCTGTTGCGTGACATTGACATGATGTTCAGGATAAGAGCTGACGCAAAGGGATTGAATCTCGTTATCGAATGGTCTGATGCCCTGCCGAGATTTATAAAATCAGACGAAGGCAAGCTCCGTCAGATACTTATCAATCTCATGGGAAATGCCGTGAAATTCACTCACGAGGGGGGGATTATTTTAAGGGCGATGATGGAGGAAGCGGAAGAAGCCGGCGGTTCAATCATAATTGAAGTCGAGGACAGCGGAATCGGCATTGATGATAACGATGTAGAGAAAATATTTCATGTCTTCGAACAGACCGAGGCCGGAATGCGTGCGGGAGGCACCGGTCTTGGCCTTGCTATAAGCGTATACTACGCAAGGCTGCTCGGTGGAGATATAAGGGTAAAAAGCGAAGTGGGTAAGGGGTCCTGTTTTACAATGAGGGTCCCGGTAGAATCAGGCGAGGAGATGAAGACCCGGGTCATCCAGCCAAAGCGGTTTGCCACAAAACTCAAACCGGGACAGAAGCCATACAGGGTTCTCGTGGTGGATGACAAGGAGGATAACAGGGCCTTCCTGGTCGAACTTCTTGAATGCGCGGGCTTCAGTGTAGAGGAGTCGGTTGACGGGCTGGACGCGATAAAAAAATTTACGGCATGGTCTCCTGATATTATTCTTATGGACCTCAATATGCCGGTGATGAACGGATACGAATCGATCATCCGGATACGGGAAATGGAGAAGGGGGGCGACCTGCCAATTATCGCCGTGACGGCGAGCGCGTTCGAGGAAGACAGGCAAAAGGTCTTCGAGATCAACGCCAATGGATATCTCCGGAAGCCGTTCAAAGCCGAGGAGCTTTATGAGATTCTTAAAGAACATTTGAATGTCGAGTACTGTTATGAGGATGGGCCTCAGGATGAGAAACCGGACAGCAGGCATGACATTCAGGCGGAACTGGCAAAACTTCCTGATGAGCTGAACCTTCGTATGCTTGAGGCCGCGATAAACCTAGATCAGGATTTGCTTGCAGAGCTCGTCGGGAATGCTGAGCCGCTTTCGCCGCATGTCAGGGGGAAAATAACGGGCCTTGTTAACAGGTACCAGTTCGACCTGCTGATCAATCTTTTAAAGAGAGGGAGTTATGGTCCGGAACAATGATACAAACGGAAGAGAAAATATACTTATCGTGGACGATACCCCCGCGAACCTCGAGCTCCTTGCCGGGATGCTGAAACAGAAAGGATATAAAGTCAGGCCCGCCCTGAACGGGAAGCTCGCGCTGCAGGCCGCGCAGAATGACCCGCCGGACCTCATTCTTCTCGATATCAACATGCCGGACATGGACGGGTATGAAGTATGCAGGCGGCTGAAGGCTGATTCGAGGTCGATCGAGGTCCCTGTGATTTTCATCAGCGCGCTCAATGAGACTCTCGACAAGATCGAAGCTTTTTCCGTGGGTGGGGTCGACTATATAACCAAACCGTTTCACTTCGAAGAAGTCAATGCGCGTGTCGAGACACATTTGAAACTTCACAGGCTTCAGGAGGATCTCAGGGAGTATAACAGGGATCTTGAAGATATCGTAATGTCGCAGGTCAGCGAAATTTCAGAAGCACAGATTGCCATGATATTCGCGCTGGCAAAGCTTTCAGAATCGAGGGATGATGATACGGGAGGGCACCTCGAGCGTGTACAGATGTTTTGCCGCCTCCTTGCCACACGGCTGAGTAAGAATCCCACGTATTCCTCTATAATCACCGAGCGTTTTATTGAAACTATTTTCCAGACCAGCCCCCTGCATGATGTGGGGAAGGTGAGCATCCGTGATTCCATCCTGCTCAAGTCGGAAAAACTGACAAACGAGGAGTGCGAGATAATGAAGAGGCATACCATCATAGGCGCGGAGACGCTTGAAGCGGTCAGGAGGCATTATCCCAGGAACATGTTCATTGCGATGGGAATCGAGGTGGCCAGATCGCACCATGAGCGATGGGATGGAAGCGGATATCCTGACGGACTTGCGGGCGCTTCAATCCCTCTGAGCGCGCGGATCATGGCGGTTGCCGACGTGTATGACGCATTGCGTTCCAGGCGCAGCTATAAATCGCCTTTGCCCCACGGTGAAAGCTGCGGAATCATTATCGAGGGGAAAGGGACACAGTTCGACCCTGATGTCGTGGAGGCATTTATTCAGATCAGTCATATGATGGATGAATATGCCGGAATGTTTTGAGAGCTGAAAATGGAACGTGATCCGGTTGTCAGTGCCGTTATCGGGATGTCAGCTTCCTGTTCAGCCATACTATTCTCAAAGCATAACCCGCGATAACGGCGATGAGCAGCGCGATCAGGGGGAACATCCATGGCGCGTGCAGGCGGCCGGTCATGCCGACCGCGGACTGAATCATGTTATAAAGAAGATAAAAAAACAGGCCGTTCACGCAGGCTGCAATTGCCGAAAGCATTTCCCCGGTCATCTGCCATAATGGGGCCCGCTTGTCGGCGGGGAGCGCGAGAAATTTCTCCTTGTACGGTATGTTCAGGTATTCGGGGTGTTTTTCCGCCACCCATGGGACAAGAAGAAAAGCAATGGTGTAGAGCAGTAGTGTAATGATAAAAGGAATCGAATAGATAAGTATCAGTTCAAACCCCCTGTCGGCCCACCGGTTTGCAGCTCCGCTGAAACCGAAGTGTACCGGTATCCTGTCCGGGAGACTCCCCCATGAAGAAACGGCATATCCGGCAGTAAGCCCTAGAAAAAGCAGGTTGAGCGCATGATACAGGTGGATGAGTTTTATCTTATTCATTGTCGTCTCCCTGGATATGTGATGCCTGATAATTAATGCTGTTTTAATATACAATGACAGGCAATGCCGGGTCAATATTTCATGCGATATAGTACATCGCATTATATAAAAAGCAGTTCCCGTTGCGGGATGATTCTTTCTTGACAATAGATTCCCTCTGTGTACTTGATCCAGATTTGTTGCGCTTGAGAAGGCGGCCGGGAAAGCATAATGCGTTCCGTACGCTGCGCTCTCATGGAGGGACGGGCGCCGGTGCCGGAAATAATGCACTATAGTGGTCCAGGGATGGATAAATGTATATAGAACGGTTTCTGAAGAATCTGCCTGATGATTACGCGTACTGGAGGAGCGGATGGTATCGACAGATAAAGAGTGAGTACTCACTTTATCATTATAAGATACTGCTCGCCTCTTTCTGTATAGGAATTCTGTTCCCGGTTTTCTTCTTCGCTATCGATATCGCGTCCGGAAGGACTGACCTGCTCATCAATTACATCATTCCTTTCGTCATAATGCTCCTGCTGATCATATATCTTGTTGCAAGAAAGAATATAACCCTCATGAGTTCGTTGAGCCTCATCCTGGCCGCGGTCGGATTTTACTGCGCGGTGTTTCTTCCGGGAAGCAGGGGGGTGTATCGTGTTGTATTCATGGCCTTTGTCCCGCTTGCTTACGAGCTCAAGGGAATCGAACAGGGGAGGATATGGTCATTGTCGTTTCTTGTCTCAATCCTCGGTACCGTCCTGTTGAATCGGTCGGGACTGATTTCCGGTTTCAACAGGGTCTTTTCAAATGACCAGATAGTAATGGGCGTTTTCGGATATGTCCTTATGACCGTGCTTGTTGAATCGGGGGAGCGCCAGCATGAGAAACAGCTGCGGCGCGTTGTTGAGAGGCTTGTTTTCGATACGACCACGGGGCTTCTGAACAAAGAGGCGCTGTTACACAGCATCCGGGAAGACGAGACCTGTATCCTCGCGATAATAAGCGTGGACAACTTCAATGAGCTGACCGGCCTTTTCGGTTATGAGCTGTCTGATGAACTCATCACGTTTGCGTCCGATAAGGTTATCGCGCGCGAAAGTGAATTCGGCTACAGGACGTACAAGCTGATGTATCATGAGTTCGGCATATTAAAAAGGGTGTCGGGAGGACTCATCGATGAGACCGGCGTTGAATGTATGCTCTCTTCACTCTGGTCGTCCCTGCGGAGGGAGCCTCTGATGCACGACGGGGTTGAGATACATATCAATTACCGCATTGGCGGAGTTATCGTGCAGCCGGGAGAGGCGGCGGCATCGCTGTCCAAGGCAGACATGGCGCTCATCGCCGGGAGAAGGAAACACCGGCCGGTTACCGTGCTGTTTGATGCCGAGAAAGAGAAGAGAAAAGTTATCGATACCGCGTATCGTTTTAACCTTCTCTCAAAGAATATTGAGGATAAAACTTTCAAATCCTTTTTCCAGCCAATAAAAGAGATGTCCACGGGGGGGATATGGGGATATGAGAGCCTGCTTCGATTGAGAAATGATTATGGAACCCATGAAACCATATACCCTTATCTTGCGCTTGCCGAATCCACCGGTGTGTACGGCAGCATCACCACCATGGTTTTAAAGAAAGCCGAGGATGCGCTTCTGGAGCTGGAGGGTAATGTTTCGATCAACATTACTCTTTCGGATATATTGCGGCCCGGTTTTATACGCGAGATCGAGGAAGTCTGTGAAAGGACGAAAAACCGCCAGGGCCGCCTTGTTATCGAGATCATCGAAAAGGATGACCTGGTCGAGCTTGACGAGGCAATCAGGTTCCTGCAGAAAGCGAGAGACGCCGGGTGCATGATCGCGATTGATGATTTCGGAGCGGGGTTTTCGAATTACACGAACCTGCTCAGCCTACCCGTTGACATTATCAAAATCGACGGGGCGCTGGTAAGGAGAATCGTGCACGATGAAAACGCGATGATAATGGTTGAAAGCATTGCCGGCCTTTGCGGCAGGATGAAGAAGCTGACTGTCGCCGAGTACGTTGAGGATGAGCGGATTCTCGGGCATGTGCGGCGTCTGGGTATCGACCTTGCCCAGGGGTATTACATCGGTCGTCCGGTGCCCCTCGAAGAGGTGGTAATCAGCGATGTAGATAACTGAAGTATGGAGTAGCTCATCAGCTATCATCCCCGCCGCTCCCCATTGAAAGGAAAGGTGGGGTGACAGTCTTCAATCCTCCAGGCTGTTTGAATATCCGGGATTTCCGGTCAGAAAAATACGACTGACGCTGCTGCCATTTTAAAAATCTCTTTTTGGTTGACGCCTGACCGTGAACTGATAAGGAACCTTCTCGAGATTGACGGTTCTATGCGTTACAGCATTCATGAATTCAGCACCGGCGAATCAGCGCTTGAGGCGATTTCAGATATAAAACCGGATTGTGTTCTGCTCGACTATAAGCTTCCCGACATGGACGGTCTGACCGTGTTTTCCAGGATACGGCAGATCGGGAATATGAAAACAGTATCGGTCATTATCATGACCGGGCAGGGTAGTGAGGAGATTGCGGTTGCGGCGATGCGCATGGGGGCGGTGAACTATCTCACCAAGGACACTATGACGGAAGATTCACTGCATCTGACAATCAGGCACGCCATCAGAAGAAAACACACGATGGAAATTATCAGATCCTCCGCGCTTCGCAGTAAAGAGAGCAGGGCGGGAATGAGATCGTCGCTTGTGCATGTTCGGGTGCCGTTTCTTTTTCAAAAGAACCTGAGATTGTCCGGCTCGCTTTAAAACTATGATAAAGGTGTTGACACCGAATGAATCGAAACGTGAGCATAAAGACATGATCCCATGGCGCCGGTGAATGAAGCGGTTTTCAGGATATGGAGAACATATTCCATAAATGGGAAAAAGAATGAAGGTATAAAAGGAATTCATGAAAAAAGAGAAGATCACACTTTTCGGGGACCCGGTGCTGCGCGAGATTTCCTCACCCGTGAAGGTGTTTCATAAAAAGCTCCATTTGCTTATAGACTCGATACAGTACACTCTCGAAAACATGGACGATGCGGCGGCAATAGCGGCTCCTCAGATATCGGTGCCGAAAAGAGTTACGGTCATCGATTATATGGACGAGTATATCGAGATGGTAAATCCGGAGATCCTTGAGATGGAGGGAGAGGAGGCGGCATGGGAGGGCTGCCTCTCCCTGCCCGGTTTCTCGGGGATAGTAAAACGCGCGTTTAAGGTAAAAGTCAGATTCCAGGACAGGAGCGGAAAAGAGGCAGTCATTGAGCGATCGGGCCCGATGGCGCGCTGCATTCAGCACGAGATAGACCATCTCAACGGCATTCTGTATATCGACCGGATGAGCGAGGAATACGTCAGAAACGATGAGAAGAAATCGCTGCTCTCCGTAGCGGATCTGCGGAAGCTGACCCCTGTTAAAAACGAGTCGTTTATCAGGTCCGGAAAAGCCTGACCGGACATGGTTGCGTCATCTTATTTGATGAAAGTGGTTATCAGCGACCGTTCGTTCGCTCAGGAAACAATCCTGTAGCCTTTCAGTCCTACCCATGCAAAGAAGCAGCCGAAAGCAAAATCACCCGGCCCGTAAAGGGCGAGGAACAGTCCGGTCATCATCGATTCACTGAAAACAGCTGAAAGAGAAGGCCCTTTGACAAGAAACAGTATCCACGTGATCACATAGACCGCCTTCTCCAGCGCAAATACCGCCATAAGCTTTCTGGCACTCGGATAGAACTTCGCTGCTGCCATATACGTCATGCCCCACAGGATGACCGAGATCAGCCCGAAATCTGAAAACACGGAAGGGTAGTACTTTACAAGAAATCTGTTGGTAAAGAATGCGGAAAACAGCAGGACGCCTCCTATGTTGAAAAGCCCGGCCGCGAAGAAGATGTTTGCAATCATGGATTTTCTCATGTGTGCCTCCTTTGTATTCGGGACAGGAAGGGGATGTAAGAATTTGCCGGCGACTGTTTGAATATTTTTATCTGATATCATGAAGCGATAACATATTGGCAAACATGTAAACCTAAAATGATGCGCAAATTGTACAAATCCTGATGCGAATCCGTTGAGATACCGTTTCACATGTTGAAATAATGATGGAGCCATTCCTTTTGAATCATATTTATTAATTATTAGAATTCAAAATAAGCATTGACATTCATACTGTTCAGTGTAAAAAGATTAATGTTGCGATCATTGGATTAGATTTCTTGTGAAGAGGTGGAATATGTCAAAAAGGATGATGCTTGTTTCGCTTTTTGCCTTTATGCTTGTCATTGCGGGAGTTGTTATTGCGGCGGAATATAACGTGAGTCAATTAAGGTTCTCCGGGGTAATGACCGGTCCCGATGATGTTGACTGGCTGACTCTCTCCGGGCAGGAAGGGACCAATCCCACAGTGTGTCTTCAGCACGCTGCCGGGGTTGACTTTGACTTTGCAGTCTATAATGATGATAATGAAGTGTGCAGTAATGTCGAGACGGGGACCCGCACATGCTGTCAGGGGCAGGTTCCGGGGCAGTGTAAAATCAAGGTCTGGTCGGCAAACGGTTCTGGTAATTATACGATCACCATCCAGCCCGGATCCAGATCCTCGCGGGATGATGACAGCAAAGATGATCAGCGCCAGGGGGATCAAAATCAAGGCGAACAGAATCAGCCAACCGATTATTAGAATTACCCTCAATTACTTTTTGATGATAAAAGCCGGCGGGCACAACCTGCCGGCTTTTTAATTATGTGAAGCATATATTCTTGTTGACCGTTCCGCGAAGCGCCGCCATTCTTAAAGCTGAATATTAGACGGATATATCAGGCTGAACGGGGGAGTCATATCATGAAAATGAAAGGTACTTTAAAATTAATCGCGCCGCTGCTCATCGCAGGCGTGATGACGGTCGCATCCGCCAGCAGCGCGCATTCTCAGCAGAATATTTCACTTCCCGCTCCTCAGACGGGAGGAGGAAAGCCTCTTATGCAGGCGCTTAAGGATAGAGAGACAAACCGCACTTTCGCCGAAAGGAAACTCAATCAGCAGGTGCTCTCAAATCTTCTCTGGGCCGCCTGTGGAATTAACCGCCCTGACTCGGGAAAACGGACCGCGCCGACCGCAATGAATAAGCAGGAGATTGATGTCTATGTGGCGATGGAGCAGGGGCTGTATCTCTATGACGCGAAAAGGCATTCCCTGAATCTTGTGGTGAGAAAGGACCTTCGCGAAATGACCGGAAAACAGCCGTTTGTGAAGAAAGCGCCCATTAATCTTGTCTACGTCGCCGATTATTCGCGCATGGGGGGCAGCGAGGCTGAAAAGGTTTTCTATTCAGGAACCGACACCGGGTTTGTTTCCCAGAACGTGTATCTCTTCTGCGCCTCGGAGGGGCTCGCAACCGTTGTGCGCGGCTATGTGGACAGGGACCGCCTTGCGAAAGAGATGAACCTTAAATCATCTCAGAAGATAACGCTCGCCCAGACGGTCGGATACGCGAAGTAAAACCGCGCAGGCGGACCTGCACGGTTGGATCACAAGCTTCTTTGAATTGAGACCCGGAAGGAATGAGAGGATGCTTGCGGCATCGTTCAGTATTTCTCTACGCTTCGGGCGATTTCCTTATATATTTCATTGAACTCTCTGGCGGTGGTTTCCGGAGAGGTTTCGGTCAGGTTCTTTATGTGAGTTTTGAATGCCTGGAAAGTCTTTTCATTCTGGATCTTCTGGAAAGAGTACGCGGGATTATCGGAGAGTCTTGAAATATGGATCGTAACGATATCATCCCTGCCGTTGAAGAGAATGATCATACTGTCAACATAGCTTGCCACATCCTGACCGATTGAAGCGAAGTAATACATGCCGCGAAATGATCCGCCGGCATTCTCGATATAGCGCGGAGAGGTGTGTGCTGCCACGCCAGCATTTGGCGGGGGAAGCAGAATTACCGGAACACCGTTGACGTTCCGCTGTGAATACACTTTCTTTATGTTATCTATGGCCGCTTTGCAGTCTGCGCCGTAAGAAGATAGCCTGGTGAGGACCACCGATCGTATCTCATATCCCTGTTTAAGTCCTTCAAATGTTACGTCGGTTTCATCGACCGCAAGCATGTCGGATTTGGGATATTTTTCAGCCTGTGCTTTTCCCCACGAAGAGGGATAACTGAAACGGATACGAAACTCCGGGTTGCTGTATGAGGAAAGCGCGGGTGCCTTGTAGTTTTCAAGAAAACGATCAAAGCACCAGCCGGTTTCGTTGCCGGTTGTCTGGACCTTGACCCAGTTTCCCTGACTCCCTCCGACTGTTTCACTATTTCCTTTTTCAACCAGCACGAGCTTTTCCCCTTTCCGTAGCAGACGAATCATTTTGCCCTTCGTTGAAGGTTCAGTCCTGAGGCGGAGATCAGATGTGGAAGGCGTGAGATACTGGTCGCCAAAGACAGTGCATGCCGTTATCAGCAGAATTGAGAAGCCGATCATGAACTTTTTCATTTTTAATCTCCTGAGGGATGATCATGATATGATTATTGTTATTTAAAAACCGTTATGTTAATATGTCAAATAAAATACCTGACGGGAGGAAACGGAGTTGAAAAGTTAGTAACTACATAAAAATCGCATTAAATAAAAGGCGAGAATTATACAGACGGTAATAGCTTTCAGGGCGTGTGCGGGAAGAGGAGTCTTGAAATGGAAGAGGCATCCTGGATGCCGTTTCCCCGTTATGAAAGTCAACATTGCTTATTTTTTTTTAAATTAAATTAAATAATAATAA
>CAZVKE010000008.1:0-263101 GCA_964627815.1 uncultured Leptospiraceae bacterium | reverse complement strand
GGGCCGTATCTCAGTCCCAGTGTGGCCGTTCACCCTCTCAGGCCGGCTACCCATCGTCGCCTTGGTAGGCCATTACCCTGCCAACTAGCTAATGGGCCGCGGACTCATCTTCAGGCGGTAGGCCTTGCGGTCCCCACCTTTAATGGCTGCTGCTTATGCAACCACCATCTTATTCGGTATTAGCCACTCTTTCGAGTGGTTATCCCCAACCCGAAGGCAGATTATCCACGTGTTACTCACCCGTTCGCCACTTTCCCCTCAATGCAAGCACCGAGGTTCACGTCCGACTTGCATGTTTAAGACGCGCCGCCAGCGTTCGTTCTGAGCCAGAATCAAACTCTCCGTGATAGAGCAAATCTATTTAAAGAGTTTATTCATTTTCCTGTAAAAATTTTTACGGAGTTTCCGCTCGATACTACTCAGTTTTCAAAGAACCATGACTTAGAGCCTAAAAATTCCCAGATCGTCTGGGAATCGGTTAACGCCCTACGACTTATTTTCCGTTATGGAACAAAGATAGCCACAGGGGTTATTTACGTCAACCCTTTATTCTTTATTTCATCGATTTTTTAAATTTTTTTAAAAAGGTTCCGATGAAGCCGTTCGACTATCGAAGAACATCGCGTCGAACGTGGGATGACATATATTCAACCGGTAATTTTATGTCAACTAGATTTTTTAATTTTTTTCAATTTGCTAGAAAATTTTTAATTTTATTTTCCTATTGAAAAAAAAGTAAACAATCTTTACCGGCCTGTTCGCAACACCGGAAAGGCGTCACTCACAACCACATGCCAATTATCGTACCCCTGAAAAAAAAAGAAACTAAAAAAAATTGTACTTCGTGAAAAAATTAAAAAAACAAGGGGCTGATATGCGAAATTACCCGCATATCAGCCCCTTTGCATATCATATTATGAAATCTGACTGTTTTTTGATGATGAACCAGACAACGACCTTGAAATCCTGTATGCGATTCGCTTGAGCGAAGGCATGCCGAACGTAAACATTGAAAGCAATGCGTACGTGTCGTGTATCTGCTCCACTTTCGTCATTTCTATTGGACGCGGATTCTCTTCAAGACCGAAACGCGAAGGCCGATCTTTGAGGATCACAATCATCCTCAGTCCACCAAACTGATCTTTACCATATATCGAGGCCCTCGGAAACGCGGGAGCGATTTCCACTCCGCCTTCCCTTCTCGGCTGTGAATATTTCCTCAGGCGATTATGCGCCTCGCGAAGCAATGCCGGCCGCTGGCCGTATGTGAGCGCGCCGGTGGGGCATGTAAACGCACACGCCGGAATTTCGCGCTCATTGACCGTACAGGCATTACACTTGTAAGTGCGCTGGTTTGCCCGCCTGATATGAGGTACATGATAAATGCACTCATTAACGCAGGCGCCGCAGCCGATGCACTTCCTCTGGTCGATCACCACCCATCCCTCGTGCCTTGAAATCGCTTTCTCCGGGCAAACCCTGAGACAATTTGCGATTTCGCAGTGATAGCATTTTTTATGCATGATCTGCCATACGGGATGTTCATCATTGGTCCGATCGACCTCAAAAAACTTAACATGGTTCCATGTATCGGCTGAAAGCTCCGCGGGATTGGTATATTCCGGACCTGCGAAAAAATCTGTCCGTTCGCCCGGGAGATCATTCCATTGCTTGCAGGCAACCTGACAGGCCCTGCAGCCCATACACTTTGTTGTATCGAGTAAAAACGCTTTATCTGACATGATCCCCCTCCCTATGCCTTTCTGATGTCGACAAGGAATGCTTTAAATTCGGGGATGTTGGTATTGGCGTCCCCAACGCTCGGCGTCAGCGTGTTGCAACTGTCACCGCTCGCCGCGCATCCGTGTCCGAAATGCCAGATCAATCCAACCATCTCCATATCCCTGCCGTTAACCTTTAAGGCTTTTACCCTTCTGGTCACCAAAGCCCGCGCTTCGATGTTACCGCGCTTCGACAGGACTCGCACCCTGTCCCCGTTCTGAATTCCCTTCTGCGCCGCCAGCTCGGGGCTGATTTCGCAGAACATACTGGGAACAAGCTCTGTAAGCCATGGCAGGTTTCGCGTCATCGCTCCAGCCTGCCAGTGTTCGGTAACGCGGTACGAGGTGCCGATATAGGGGAACTGTCCTACATTGCCGAAATCAGCCCGAACCGAATCGAGAATCTTCACCGCCGGATTGAGATCCCTGCTGCTCATCAGGTTCCTTACGGGACTTTCCGTAGGCTCATAATGTTCAGGCAGCGGACCGTCGGCAAGCCCCTGCGAGAAGAGCTTTCCCACTCCTTCCGGATTCATGATAAACGGGTTTTTGGCCGCGGGTCCCGCCGTAGCGCCGCCGTCAACCACATCGCCCTTCCAGGCGCTTCCGTTCCATTTGACGACCCACTTGCGGGGGTTCCAGGGTTCGCCGTTACGATTTACGCTCGCCCTGTTGTAAATGATACGGCGGTTCATAGGCCATGACCACGCCCATCCGGGATAGAGGCCGACTCTTCCGCCCACATCCTTGGAGCCGCGGCGGGCCATATTATTACCGTCCTCGTTGTAGCTGCCGCTGTAGATCCAGCAGCCGCAGGCGGTAGAACCGTCATCCTTGAGCTCGGTGAAGTTCTTTAACTGCTTTTTGTTTGCCCACGTGTAGCCGTTTATTTCACGCGCAATGGCATGCACATCGGGCTCTTCCTCATGGCCGTGGATATAATTCCAGTTTGCCCTGATAATCGGGTCGGGGAACGCGCACGGCCTGTTATTGGCGACATCGTTCTGATACAGATCTCTCACCTTCCTGAAGAGCTTGTCAAAGAACCAGAGGTCAGACTGCGCGGCTCCGGGAGGATTGACTGCCTTGTATCTCCACTGCGCCCAGCGCGCCGAGTTTGATACGCTCCCTTCTTTCTCTACGGAAGACGCCATGGGAAGCAAAAAGACTTCCGTCTGGATCGCGCGGGAGTTCACTCCCTGCTGCTTCCAGAAAACCGAAGTATCGGTTTCCCAAAGATCAGCGCAAACCAGCCAGTCGAGACGCTGCAGCGCCCTGGCGATCCTGTCGGCATTGGGTCCACCCACAACGGGATTGGTTCCCATGAAAATAGCGCCTTTGTGCCTGCCGGCGTACATGTCCTCAAAAAGTGTGATATAGGGCGTGGGTTTCGCTGCTTTGGGAAGCCAGTCGTAGCAGAAATTATTATCTTTGTTCGCTGCATCGCCAAACCACGCCTTGAGCATGCTCACCACATACTTGGGCCTGTTCGACCACCAGTTGATGCTCTTGGGATCGTTGGTCTTGGGAGTGGTATCCTCAAGGAAGGCCTTGAAGTTGGGATGCTTCGCCTGCATCGGTATGGGATTGTAACCGGGAAGCAGGTGCCACAGCAGACCATAGTCAGTGGAACCCTGCACATTGGACTCACCCCGGAGCGCCTGGATGCCGCCTCCTGCAAGACCGATGTTGCCCAGAAGCAACTGTAAAATTGCGAAGCTTCTGATGTTCTGTGTTCCGACAGTATGCTGCGCGATTCCCATCGCATACATGATCGTCATCACCTTATCAGGCCTGTGAGTCGACGCGATAAGGTCCGTAACTTTCTGCCAGGTGTCAACCGGGCATCCGGTGATCGTCGACACCCGATCGGGCGTATAACGACTGAAATGACGCTTCATGAGTTGATACACACAATTGGGGTCCTGAAGCGTGGTATCCCTCTTCGGAATTCCTTTTGAATCCAGTTGATACTTCCAGCTGGTTTTGTTGTACTCCTTCTTGGCTGCGTCATATCCGGAGAAGACGCCATCGTTAAACCCGTACGCCGGATCGATAAGATACGACGCGTTGGTGTACTCAACGACGTACTCACGCTGGATCCTGTCATTCTGAAGGAGATAGTTTATGATCCCGTTCAGGAACGCGATATCGGTACCCGGCCTGATCGGTGCGTATAAATCCGCAAGCGATGCCGAACGGGTGATACGTGGATCAACAACAATGAGTTTTCCGCCCTTCTCCTGGGCTTTGGTAACGTATTTGAATGAAATCGGATGGTTCTCAGCGGCATTGCTTCCCATCAGCAGAATGACATCGGCATGTTCGATATCGTTCCAGCCATTGGTCATCGCACCGCGTCCGAAGGTAGCCGCCAAACTGGCGACCGTGGGGCTGTGTCAAATACGCGCCTGGTGTTCAAGATATGTTATCCCGAACAGCCTCGCGAGCTTGCTCCAGAGATAACACTCTTCGTTATCGAGTGCGGCACCGCCAAGTCCTACCAGTCCGGCGGCCCTGTTTACGGTAACACCGTTCTCCTGGGCGACAAAAGACTGATCCCTGGTCCTTTTGACTCTCTCGGCGATCATATCTATCGCCCTGTCCCAGGTAATCTCTTCCCAGTCAGCCCCGCCCGGCCTGCGGTATTGAACCTTATCGAGCCTGCGGTTAACCGGGTTGACCGCGATCTGGTGAATTGCGCTTCCCTTTGAGCAGAGAGAGCCGCGGTTAATTGGATGATCGGGATCACCCTCGATGTTTACGACACGTCCATTGCGAGTAGAAACAATGAGTCCGCAGCCCACGCCGCAATACGGGCAGACTGTGGAGCTTTCCGTTGTTCCCCGAAGCTTATCGGGTGTTTTCTTGCATCCGGTCAGAAACGACACGCCGCCCAAAAACGCTCCGGCGGTTGTCACCCCTGACAGCTTCAGGAAATCTCTTCTGGTTATAGGCATAAAACCCTCCTGCCGTTTTTATTGAATCGTTATACCTGTAACAACATGATTGAGATCGTGAGGATTCAGAAAAAAATCCCCCTGAATATAAGTTGTAAAGAACGATAAATAAGGTTAACAATAACACAACAAAAGGAATCAATTATACAGAAAAGACACTCCTGTACATGTTCCATTTATTTTCAGCCATCGTAGTCAACCTGTAATTTAAGTCAAATAATTTTTACCATAGCTAAACCGGGAACACGTATCCATTGCATATCAGATCATGATTTATGGCGATTTTTATTGCGATTTCTGCACGTTTGTATTTTTCGATGTTCCGTACTGTATCAGTATCAAAAGCTCAGGTCGGAAGAAAAGAAAGGAAATAAAAATTGATTGCCTTGACGGAAGGATATACGTATCTATACTGCTTTTATCAGCCCGATTGCCGACTGTATCGGGTCAATTTTTTTTACCGAAGGTAACCATGCCAAAACCTCCTCTGAGAATTCAACCGACCACGCTCTGGGATTACCCTTCACAGAACTACGGCAGGGGAACCCAGGGCGACCAGAATTACGCCGGAGCGACCCCCTCCTACATCATATGGAACCTTCTGATGCGCTACACGCGGCAGGGTGATCTGGTCGTTGATCCGATGTGCGGGAGCGGCACTACAATTGACGTGTGCAGAGACATTGACAGGAGGTTCATCGGATTTGACGTGAACCCCTCACGCGACGACATTTTCAGGGCGGACGCCCGCAAACTTCCGCTCGAAAACGCAAAGGCCGATTTTGTATTTATCGACCCACCCTACGGTGATAATCTTGTGTATTCAGACGCGCAGGAGTGCATCGGACGGCTGAGCGCGCTGGAGATGGAATACTTCAACGCGATGGAGGACGTGATAAAGGAGATCGCGCGCATCCTCAGGCCGAAGCGCTACATGGCCCTGTATGTCTGCGATTATCACAGTAAAAAAAAGGGATTTGTGCCGGTGGGGTTTAACCTTTTCGGAATATTGTGCAGATATTTTACGCCGGTTGACACCATCGCGGTGGTCCGGCACAACAAGACGCTGAAAATGGGAAACTACCGGAAAGCCGCTGAAGACGGGAATTTTTTTCTGCGGGGATTCAACTATCTCTTCATCATGAGAAAAGCCTGATCATTCAGGGCTCTTGTCCGCTCCCGCACTCCTGGACGCAAAAATTTCCCGCGCCTTGGCGAGAAGCGTTTCGCGCGCGTTCATGTCCGGTTCGTCGAGCACCATCTCAAGCAGCTGGTTGAGGATGATGCCGATGATCGGCCCCGGCTGGACATTGAACTCCTGCATGATCACGTATCCGTCGATATCGAGGTCGCGCACCGTCATCGCGTTCTCGTCCTCGATGACCTTTTCAATCCGTTTCATGAGCCGTCCGATCGGAGCGGGAAGCCCGCCCCGCATGCCGTTGCCCTCGCGGTCGGAGAGGCGGACCAGGAAGAGATCGTCCAGGTTTTCCATGCCGACCTTGCGCATAAAGCGCCGCACCGCGCCGTCAGTCCAGTCGTCGGTATAGTGAAACATATGGTTCGATACAAGATTGGTGATGCGCGCGGTGTCATCGTTTGAAAACCGCAGCCGCGCGAGGATTTTCTTCACCATCCGCGCGCCGAGAACCTCGTGGTTGTAAAAGGTGTAATCACCATCGGCACCTTCGCGGCGTGTGGGCACCTTGCCGATATCGTGCAGAAGCGCGGCCATTCGCACAACGTGGTTTCCCGCCGGCGCCGCGTCGCAGGAGTAGAGGCTGTGATAATAGATGTCGAAAAGATGATATTTATTCTGCTCCACGCCGTAACAGCGCGCGAGCTCGGGGAGGCATAGATCGAGGAGCCCGGATTTCCGCATATACTCAAACCCGATTGACGGGCGAGCGGCCTCAAGGAGCTTTATGAGTTCATCGCGCACGCGTTCGGCGGATACCATGCGCGCCACGCCGAGCGCATCCGCAATCGCCCTGAAAGTTTCCTCATGGATCTCAAAATCGAGCCTGGCTGCGAACCGGCAGGCCCGGTAGGGGCGAAGCCCGTCCTCGCCGAACCTCGCGAGGGGATCGCCGATGGTGCGGATGATCCGTGAATCGATATCAGCCACCCCCCCGACGTAATCGATGATCTCCTCCCTCTCGAGATCGTAGGCAAGTCCGTTGATCGTAAAATCGCGCCGGGTGACATCCTCCTCCAGGCTGTGGGAAAACGCCACGCTTTCGGGCCTGCGGCCGTCAATATATTCGCCGTCAGAGCGGTAAGTCGTAACCTCATATGAGTGTGACCCGTCAAGGAGCGTAACCGTGCCGTGCTTGATGCCGGTGGGCACCACGCGTCGGAAAAGCCGCATCACCTCCTCGGGCCTGGCGTTGGTCGCAAAATCGAAATCGTACGCGCCGGCGCCCATATAGAGGTCGCGCACCGACCCGCCCACAAGGAAGCACTCGTACCCTTTTTCTGCGAAGGTTGATACGATCCGCCGTATCGATTTTTCGAACTCGGCGGGTAATTGAATTTTTTTCTGAATTTTTATCATACAGGTTAAAAGTATAGATCAAATTTATGTTTTTCAAAATAAGCGGTATTAAACCGCTTGTTATCTTCGCTCTCTCGTAAATGTAAATCTTCGCTTTCCACTTCACTCTTCGCTCGACAATAAAAGGCGACGATCTTTCGTCGCTTTACCTGAAAATTCCTCTGTCACAGATTACTGCTACCTTACAAAAAGCGCATATACCGGTTTTGCCGATATCTGCCTGAGCGTATTGCCGCTTATGGAATACGCATACAATCCGTTTTCAGAACTTACACCGGCACCCGCGATCCCGACAGCGAGCGTATCGTCATCAACGACCGCCATTACGGCTGATCCGACCGTCGATGTCAACACCTGCTTCTGAATAAAATTCGTGCCGTCGAACCTGTAAATACTGAGATTGGGCGATGTGCACACCGCAAACCAGTCTCCGGAAGATGTCACCGCATACGACGCGGCCGAAGAGAGCGACGTCGCGTTCACCTGAGAAAACGTAGAGGCCGATCCCTTATAAAGATAGGCCGCGTTGCCCGCGTAAAAATACAATCCCAAACGCCCGAAAAACCGTGTCGTTCCGATAGTGTATCCCGAATATGAAGCGGCGGCCGTTGCCGTGCTTCCCGTCGGCATGGTGTTCACCGCGTAAATATATCCCGTTGAAGCGCCCTCGGTCATAAGGAGCGTCGCGCCGGTCGTTCTGTCATAAAACAGCTTTTGCGGCGATTCGGCCACCTGCTTGCTCTGGGTAGACCAGGTCTGAAGGCTCTCATCGTATCTGTAGATGCAATCCGTCAGCGTGGAAGTAAGCAGCACCGTGCTTCCCTGATAGCGCGCGAAACCCATCACCGTGCTTCCGATCGCCTGCGATTTCCATTCCCGCGAGGGATCACGATCCGTGGAATAGTAAACTGTCGTCCCCTGCGCGGCGAAAATCCGGCTGTCATCCTGATCGACATACAGAGCGGTCGGCGGGGTGGCGACCGGCCAGACCGTCATGGAAAACTCGTCAAGGAAATCGCCCCCGTCCGAAACCAGAAGCGAAGAGTAGGTCGACGCGTCCCCGCTCACCGCGTAAATAAGGTTCACATCCCGGCTCGCACGGTCGTACAGGTCCGCGCGGCTGCATCCTTGCGATACAAAGACCAGTGCGCCGAGCAGCAATATACAGTACAAAAATATTTTCATGTGAACCCGATACATCATAATCTGTCATTCACTTTCACGCCGGTGATCTGTCAGCCGGCATGACGGAGTAAATATAATCCAATTATTGCTGATCGGACACTCTTCGAATGAAAACCGGTATAAAAAAACATCGGGAACGGCTCCTTTCTTACAGCCCCAGATCAGCGGATATCGACCGCATCGCCTCGACCGAGAGAAGGATAAATTTCGGCAGGTCGATACCGATCTTTTCACATTCCAGGATATGCTCGCGATTGACGGACCGCGCGAACGCCTTCTCCTTCATGCGACGCTCGACCGATTTCGGGTTGACGCTCGAAAGCTTTTTGTCGGGCAGCACCAGCGCCGCCGCGGTGATAAGGCCGGTCACCGTCTCGCCGGCCGCCAGCGCGTGCTGAAAGCGCGTGGCGCGGCGCTCTCCGGGGTGGGCGGTTTCATTGTGGAGCCGCACCGCTTCTATTATCTCCTCGTCAACGCCTTCGGCTTTGAGTATCTCTACGGCCATCTTCGTATGTACGGCCAGGTCGGCATTCGTGATCTCGACGTCTATGTCATGCAGGATCCCCGCTGTCCCCCACACAGCTTCGTCCTCACCGAGCTCCCTGGCAAGCGCCCGCATCACCGCCTCGGAGGCAAGAGAGTGTTTGATCATGTTCTCGTTTTTAACATGCCCGCGCAGCAGCGCGAGCGCCCGCTCCCGATCGATCATGCTATCTTCTCCTTTGCCTCGCCCTGAGGTTCGCCTTCTGGACGCGGTAATGGACCACCGCGTAATCGCCTTTCATCTCGAACTTTATCGCCTCGCCATTGCGTATCGGATCGACGGTATCGTTGAAAAAATCCCGCGCGATCACCTGCGCGTTGATGAGCGCCGCCTCCCGCGCCGTCGCGTCCTTCTGGACGCCGGCAAGTCCCTCCTTGGGATAGCCCTTGCAGACGATCAGATACGAGTTGCGGTTGATAAACCCTTTCCGTATGACAACATCCCGTCGCTCCTGCTGGGCATCGGACGCGGTGAGTGAAACAAGCGCGAGCGCAAACGCGGCAACTGCGATTTTTTTCATGCGATCCTCCGCACGGGGGATATTCGGTCAGAGGCCGATAAGTGAATGTAGGGCCGCATCGGGGCAGTGTCAAGCGAATAATTGCGGCGCAGTGCCGGTCCGCCTGCAAAGGAATTTTTGGATTGCATTTTTTCCGATATCCGGTAGTGCTGAATAAATCGACACCGGGAGGCCATCTCCATGATGAACGACATCTACAAAAAACTCCGTGAACGGCTCGACATGTATTCTCTGGGATTTCCTTCGACAGAATCGGGGATAGAATACGCCCTGCTCCGTAAACTTTTTTCCGAACAGGACGCCGACCTCTTTCTTGCCATGAGCCCGAAGCTCGAAAAGGCCGCCGATGTCGCCGCGCGGATCGGCGCGGAACCTGACGTAATCGCCGGGCGCCTTGAGGAAATGGCGCGCAGGGGCCTTCTTTTCAGGCTGCGCAAAGGCGGGGAAGCGCTTTACGGGGCGATACCGTTCATGCACGGACTGATGGAGTTCCAGGTCAAGAGGTTTGACAGTGAATTCGCGACAATGATGGAGCAGTTTTTCCATGACGGTTTCGAGAAAAACATCGCGGATAACGCCGAACTCTTCCTGCGGGTCGTCCCCGTTCAGCACGACCTTTCCTCCCCGCAGCAGGTCGCGTCATTTGACGACGCGTGCGAGATATTAAAGCATACCGAAACCATCGCGGTCGCGGAATGCATCTGCAGAAAACAGAAGGGCCTCGTATCCCACAACTGCGGCAAGCCTCTTGAGACCTGCTTCATGTTCGGGTCGATGGCAAGCTACTATATCGATAACAAAATCGGAAGACAGGTCACCTCCGATGAGGCGATTAAAATCTTAAAGGAAGCGCAGGAGGCCGGACTCATCACGCAGCCGTCGACCTCGCAAAACCCCGCCGGCATGTGCAACTGCTGCGGAGACTGCTGCGGCGTGATCGGCGCGTTGAAAAAACATCCGCGCCCCGCCGAGATCATTTTTTCAAACCATATCGCCGTGATCGACAAAGGCGCCTGCACGGGCTGCGGCATATGCGAGGAGCGCTGCCAGATGGAAGCGGTCTCGGTTGGAAAGGAAGGATTCGCGGTCATCGATTACGATCGCTGCATCGGCTGCGGCCTGTGCGCGATGAAATGTCCCGCCGACGCGATAACGATGGAGATGAAACCCGAGGCGAAACGCAGGAATGTCCCGGCCGACACGCGCGAACAGATGACGCTCATGGCGAAGAAGAGGGGGCTTTTGTAAGGTCAGTGGACGGTCTCGTCCCTTCCGGGATAGTAGTGCTTTCGCGCCCATTCGAGCTTTCGCCGTTCCTCCGGGGTCAGCGAGCTCATCCCGTTTTTCGCGATCTTTTCAAGCAGCGTATCGATGATCTCTTTTGCCTCTATCCGCGTTTTGATCTGTTTTTTCTTGCGGTTGATCCTTATTTTTTTCAGAAGCCTGTCGATCGGCCCCGCACCGTTTCGCGCGCGCGTTGACGCGCGGCTTCGCATCTGCTGTATCAGGATGAAGCCGGATAAAAGCCCGCCGAGATGGCCTATGTGGCTTACGTTGCTACCACCGCCCGCGCTGTTGATCGTGCCGAAAAATTCAAAAAGCCCGAATATCAGGACGAGGTATTTCATTTTGATGGGGAAGAGGAAATAAAGGAGCACCTGCCGGTTCGGCCAGGTCATCCCGTACGCGAGAAGGATCGCGTACACCGCTCCCGACGCGCCCAGCGTCACCGGGCTCATGCCGTAGCGCAGGTAGATGAAGTAATTCATCCCCGCGATACACAAACCCGCGCCGACACCTGAAATCAGGTAGTAGCGCAGGAAGCGGGCGCTTCCCCAGTACTCCTCGAGCTCGCCGGAAAACATCCAGAGGGTGAATAGATTGAAAAATATATGCAGAAAGCCGCCATGCAGGAACATGTAGGTGAAAAGCTGCCAGAGCTTGAACTGGTGCACCAGTCCCCCGTGGCTCAGGCCGAACTGGTACTCGATCGTATGCGGCCATATCCATCCCGCGACGGTCTGGAGCAAAAATACCGCGACGTTGACGATCATGAGCTTCTTGACCACCGGGGTTATGGGGCCGCCAAACCGTATGTTCTGCTGTAACATTGCTCTCCCTGCCTGTTACTGGAATTCAATTCTGATCCGGTTGAATTCCGCTTCGTTTTCGAGAAATATCTTAAACAGCTCCGGATCGAAACGGCTCTCCTCCATGCGCATGATCGCTATCGATTTCTCATGCGGGAAAGCCTCCTTGTACGGCCTCTTGGTTGTGAGCGCATCGTACACATCGCATATCGCAACGATACGCGCGGAAAGCGGGATCTCCTCGCCTTTCAGGCCGGCAGGATATCCGCCGCCGTCCCAACGCTCGTGGTGATAGCGGGTTATATCCATCGCCATCTTCAAAAATGAATCCTCGCCGAGGTCCTTTGAGGCCCCCTTCAGCGCGTCGAAGCCTATCGTCGTGTGCGTCTTGATGATCTCGAACTCCTCGCTGGTGAGCGGGCCGGGCTTGAGCAGAATGCTGTCGGGGATGCCCACCTTGCCGATATCGTGAAGGATCGAGGAGTCGTACAGGTCGCGAAGATAGATGTTGCTGATCTCGTTTTCATGCCCGGAGTATTTCAGTATCTGCGCGATCAGCACGCTGTACTTCCTGATCCGCTCCAGGTGCTCGCCCGTATCGGAATCGCGCTTTTCCGCCAGGCGGCTGAGCGCGAAAATCGTCGTCTTCTGCGTTTTCAGCACCTCGAAGGTCCGCACCTTCACCATCTGCTCGAGCTGCTTGGTGTGCATTTCGAGCTCCGAGAGGAGCTCGCCGCGCTGGATGCTGAAGGATATCTGGCCGCTCAGCGACTTGAGCAGGAACGAGTGCTCCTCCTTGAACACGTGCGGCCTCATCGACGCGAAGATGAGGAAACCCCGCGTCCTGTTGTTGATGATCAGCGGAAATATTATCGATGAATACATCCCGATATCGATCAGCATTTTCGATCCCTTAGAGCCGGGATTGTCGAGCCAGTGCTGCCTCAGATCGGGAACGAGGAGCACTTCCTTGCTCTGGGCAACCGACTTCAGCGACAAGTCATCGAGCGGAAAATGTTTGATGGTCTGCCGCGACCCCTCGACGTCCGATTCGATCATTTTAATCGTCACGCTGCCCGCGCCCTCATCGATCATCGCAAGGGCGAGCCAGTTGAACGGGATCGTCTTCTTGAGCGAATTGCTCAGCATCCGGAAGATCTCCTCGGTCTCCATGCCGCGGTTGAGCATGGAAATGACGTCGTTTACCTGCGTGAGCTGTTCGAAATAGCGGTTGCGCTCATCGTTGAGCTTTTTGATACTGATCGCCTTCTCGACCGAATGTTCGAGAATGGCGAAATCCATGATCGGCTTTGTGATAAAGTCGGAAGCGCCGGTCTTCAGCGCGTGGATGATATCGTCATCGGTGCTGTATCCGGTCAGCACGAGCTTGGGGATAGAGGGAAAACGGTCGGCCATGATCTGGAGCAGCGCCCGGCCGTCCATATTTGGCATCTTGAGATCGGTGATCACCAGGTCATACGGTTCCGCGGCGAGCATTTGAAGGGCGACATTGCCGTCACTCGCGCAGCCGATCTCGTATCCCGCATCCTCGAGATAGGCATTAATGACATTACGGACTGAAGGATCATCATCCACTATCAGGATTTTAACTTTTCTTTTATCCATTATACGCGGTACGCTGCAAAGGGTCTGTCCTGTACATCTTTATACACATTAAAGAAAATATCCTGCTTCATTAGATCACACCAAATATTTTCTCAAAAAAAAGCCGCTGTGCGGGCGGTCAACCGAGCTTTTTGAGACATAATTCATAGATCTGCCTGCTTATTTCAAGCCCCGCGTCGATAAAATCGGGGCCATACTCTTTTCCGGTGCGCGTCCTGAAGGAATCCTTTATCCTGATTATGCCGCTTACGCCGCGCTCATAGTGATCGACCAGTGACTTCAGGCTTATATGCATGCTTTCGACCATGTTCCAGATCGTATCGGTAAAATTGTCCGGCCCCCAGCGGAACTTGTCGGCGTCATAGAGCGCGTCTGAACAGAGCATCATCTCCTCTTCGCCGACAACCTGGTGGTCGCGGAACGCCTCGTGGTTCCTGATCGCGAAAAGAACGATCGCAAGGTCGCGCTCCGCCAGCCGCTCCTTAAAAAGGCCCTCAACTTCACGGGCGGCCTTTTCCGGATGGTCGCGCTCATCCCGCCTTATGTCATGCAGGTATCCCGCAATGAGCGCGTTGCGGACAAGCAGGTCGCTTTTCTGATCAGCGCCCCGTTCAGCGTAGATGATCGCGCCCGCCTCGACCGCGACACTGTGGGCATGACGGAACCCGTGGCCCATCACCCCGCCGCGGCCGATGACGATCTCGCGCGCATATCCCACATCCGCCCACTCGCCGATCATCCGCTCAGAGCGCCCGATCTCCATCGCCATGTCGGCATAGAACCGCGGCAACCGGGCCCCGCGCGCAATCTCACCTGCTTTCCGGCGCAGTTCGGCGAATACGGGGTCGCTCATCGCTTCAGCGAATCATTCGTGCTGACTACCTTGTTCAACGGGTATTCTATGATACCGTCAGCGCCCAGATCGATGAGTTTGGGGATGATCTCTCTGACCACGGCCTCGCTAATGATCGATTCAACCGAGAACCAGTCAGACTTGTACAGCTGTGAAATGGTTGGCGCCGTGAGCGACGGCAGGAGGTTCACCACTCCGTCAAGCCGGTCGCCGGGCACGTTCATTTTAAGGCCGACAAGCTTGTCAGCGTTGAGCGCGCCGCGCAGGAGCATGGCGATCTGCTGGATTTTTTCGCGTTTCCACCGGTCCTGCATGCTCTTCCTGTTGGCGATGAGCTTGGTGTTGGTCTCAAGCAGCGTGTGGATGATCTTCAGCCCGTGCGCCCTGATCGTGGAGCCGGTTTCAGTCACTTCGACGATCGCGTCGACAAGCCCTTCGACGACCTTCGCTTCGGTGGCCCCCCAGGAAAACTCGACTTTCACGTCGATGTTGCGTTCGGCGAAATACTTTTTGGTGAACTCAACGAGTTCGGTGGATATAGTCTTTCCACGGCAGTCCTCAAGTGTCTGTATGCCTGAATTCTCCGGTACCGCCAGCACCCACTTCGCTTTGCGCGTGCTCACCTTGGAGTAGATCAGGTCCGATACTATATCAACGTCCGCGCCTGTCTCGAGCACCCAGTCGATGCCGGTAAGCCCGACATCGAGCACGCCGCTTTCCACGTAGCGCGCCATCTCCTGCGCACGGACGAGCGCGCAGTACACCTCGCTGTCATCGATCGAAGGGAAATAGTTGCGCGACGAGACCGATATCCGCCATCCAGCCTTCTGAAAGAGATCTATTGTGGCGTTTTCAAGGCTCCCCTTGGGGATGCCGAGTTTCAGGAGATTCTCGCTCATTTCTTTCCTCCGTACACCTTGTCGGGATCGAACACGCGCTCGCCGTCCACGACCAGCTCGTCGCCTCTTACGACCCGGTAAAAACAGCTGCGGTACCCGGTATGGCACGCCGCGTCGCCGATCTGGTTTATCCTGAAAATCACGCAGTCGTTATCGCAGTCGACGCGGATCTCCTTCACTTCCTGGACGTTCCCCGACTCTTCTCCCTTCTTCCAGAGCTTGTTGCGCGACCGGCTCCAGTAGTGCGCGATGCCGGTTTTCAGCGTCAGATCCCACGACTCTTTGTTGATATACGCCACCATCAGCACATCGCCGGTCTTAAAGTCCTGGGCGATGGCGGGGATGAGTCCGTCCGTTTTTTCAAAATCAAGTTTAATCATAAGTCCTCTTTATGGAATAAATAGTGTTCGCATGATCGCACGATCGACGATAACGGCAGGGCGACAGACGTCAATAAAAAATAAGCGGTATTAAACACCGACCGGCACAATCGCGGCTTCTACTTCCGGCGCCTGGAGTACATGTTGAAAGCATAGAGAGAAAAGAATATGATCATCCCGAAGCCGAGGACCGCGGTAATAAGATACAGCAGGTCAAGCCGCCTGGCGACCATCACACGCATATGGATCGTATTTTTCAGGTTGGATGTGGTGATCTCCATCTCTTTCCGCCGGAACTGCACGTCCTCAGACGAGAACGCGTGCACGATCCTGCTGAAAAGGATCTTCGCGTCGGCAAGCTGCGCCGCGAGGTCGCCCGATTCCGCGTTCTTCCGGCGCAGGTATTCAATGTTTTTCTCGATCTCCCTGATATCCTTGTCGATCGCCACGAGCGCGCTGATAATGTTCTTGATGGTGTCGGCCGGATGGCACTGCGTGCACCCCTTCTCGGAAATCATAGAAACCGTGGAGGGTTGAACGTTATGGTAGCCGTGGCAGGAAATGCAGTTCGGCTCGCCTCTATCCTTCACCGAGGCGTAGTGGGGGCTCTTTTCAAAAACGTTCAGTATCGGCTGATGGCATCCCCCCCTTCCGCAGAACTCGGTATTTTCCTTCGGCGAAGGTTTTCCGATAAAAAGAAACTTTTTATCCATCGCGTTTTTCGCGTCGCTGAAGTCGGGATTGCCGCCGTGGCATATGTTGCAGGACGCGTTGTGCCTCGAATGTATCCCCTTCTGCCAGTCCAGCACCGCAAGCGCGCTCTGACCCTTGAGCGTCCTGTGACAGATCACGCACTGGTCCGCCTTTGCCGGTACCATCGCCGCGGGGATTTCCGCCGGATTTCCCCTGTTCTGCGCGTGAACCGACCGCGTCGTGAGCGCAAAGAGTGAAACGGACAGAATCGCGACTGCAAAAATCCGGTAACGTCCCATAACGAGCTCCTTAATAGAGTGAAAAATGCAAGAGCTTCGACATTCCCAGGAGCAGGAGGATGACCAGGTTGGCGTACACCCCGGCGATGCAGTCATCCATCATGATCCCGAGCCCGCCTTTCAGGTGTTCCAGGCGTCTGATCGGATACGGCTTCACTATATCCATAGCGCGAAACAGAAAAAAAGCGATAAGCGCGATTTTCCAGCTGAACGGATAGAAAAGCACCGTCACCCAGTATCCCACGACTTCGTCAAGGACCACCTCGCTCGGGTCCTTTTTGCCGAAAAACCGCTCCCCGTCGTCGCACAGCCTGATCGACGGATACAGGACCGCAAGGACTACCAGGAGATTCACGGCCCACGACCAGCGTCCGAAGAAATGGAATTCGGCCAGATAAATCGCCATGCCGAGCAGGGCGCCCGCCGTACCGGAGCCAACCGGGACATATCCCGTATAGAGGGCGGTAAAAAAAACCTCACGCCACCACATCAGTTCGTCCCCTTCGGGCCGCGCAGATTATACGGCGGCATAAGGGTCTGCCAGTTCGTGAAAAGATAGCGCAGCCCTGAAAAGGCGGTCAGGAGCGTGACTATGAGCATCAGGAAATACGGGGTTACGACAAGGTATTTGTTCGGATCGTCCGATAACAGTATGCGGTATATGAGATCGAATTTCATATATCCGTCCGTCTCATAGTTATGCACGACAGTGACGCCGGTGTGGCGCACGTAAAACACCATGAGGATAAGAAGGATGGAAACCATCTGGAAGGCCGTTTTCACCTTGCCGAACCTGCTCGTGCGGAGCGTCATCCCTTTTTTCAGCGCAAGGGAGCGCATCAGGGTGATGAGCAGGTCGCGCGCGATGATGACCACAATCATCCAGAACGGAATGAGCGGATCGAGGTAGAGAAACGCGATGAAGGTCGAAATGACCAGGAACTTGTCCGCCAGCGGGTCGAGAAAACGCCCGACGTCGGTCTCCTGCTTGAGCTTGCGCGCGCTCCATCCGTCGAGAAGGTCGGTAAGCGAGGCGATCGAAAACACAACCATGCCCCAGATGATCGCGCCACTCGTCCTGCGGGCAATCAGATAGATAAACAGGGGGATAAGGATGATCCGCAGCACCGAAAGCATGTTTGGTATATTGAACAAATCCGTCCCCCGGGAAGAGAAGATACGCCCGATATACCACCCCGGCGCGCCCGCGTTCCCGCTTGAAGCGGGACCGGGCCCCGGTCATCGGCCGGCCAGTACGCCAACCAGGTCGTATTCGACGGCATCGGTGATCAGAGCGTTGACGATGGTATTAACAGAGACGTTATGGGCGGTCAAGTAAAAAATACCGTCCACTTCAGGCGCGTCGAACTCGGTGCGCCCCGCCCATGTGTCCGCGTCGACCTTCTCTTCCACAAGCACCCTTACCGTCGAGCCTACCATTTCGCGCAGCCGCCCGGTCGATATCTTCTTCTGGAGGGTCATCACCGCGTTGTAGCGCTTTCTTTTCGTCCTGGCCGGCAGCGCATCGCCGAGGGATGCGGCGGGAGTGTTCTCCTCGGGGGAATAGGCGAAACAGCCGACGCGCTCAAGCCTGACATCTTTCAGAAAACCGGCAAGCTCATGGAAATCCTCCTCGGTCTCTCCGGGAAATCCGACAAGGAAGGTCGAGCGGATATGTATCCCCGGCACGCGGTCGCGAAGCTTTTCGACAAGCGCGGTGTACGAGGCGCGGTCGCCCTTCCGGTTCATCGAGCGAAGTATCCTCCCGCTTGCGTGCTGGAACGGGATGTCCAGGTATTTCACCACGCGATCGTTGCGGCGCAGAAGCTCTATCAGGCTGTCGGATATATGGTCGGGATGGCAGTACATGAGCCGTATCCATTCGACGCCTTCTATCCGGCTGATGCCGTTTACGAGCTCCGGAAGGTCAACGGTTCTGTGGCAGTAGGAGGCGATGTCCTGCGCGACGATTATGAGCTCGCGCGCGCCAGCCCGGACGGCCCTTTCCGCGTCGGCGATGATCGCCTCCGGCGCGAAGGAGCGCTGCGGCCCCCTGATCAGCGGAATGGCGCAGTAGCTGCACCGGTTGGAACAGCCGTCGGCGATCTTGATGTAAGAGAACGGCGCGCCGGCGTCGAGAGGCCTTCTTTCAAAGCCGATGCGCCGGCCGGGTGATATGTCGAGCGCGCGGCAGAGGGCGGGGACGAACCCCTCATCGACAAGGCCATACAGAAAATCGATCTCCGGGATCTCCTTTTTTATTTCCCCGGCGTAGCGGGATACGAGGCAACCGAGCGCCACTGATTTTTTCGTAAAGCCGGAAGCGCCGCGGGCGGCAGGAACCTTCGTCCCTCCGGATACGTCCGCGGTCCGCGAGAGGACATCGAAGATTACGTCGATCGACTCCTTCTTCGCGTCCTCGATAAAACCGCAGGTGTTGACGATGATGATATCGGCGTCTTCGCCGGATTCGGCCGGGTGGAACCCCGCCGAAACAAGCGCTCCGTTGAGATACTCGGAATCGACGAGGTTTTTTGAACAGCCAAGCGAGATGATATAAAACGAAAGGTCCTGCGAAAAAAACAATGCTTACCAGTCTTTCACTACGATATGATACACGTTCGGGTTCGCCGCGTCCTTTTTCCAGGTTATGATCTTGTTTGCCACCGCGCCCGGGCCGCCCCAGTTGTAGTCCTGGTTGTTGATCTTGACTTTCACGCCGCCGGCGTTCCCTATCCGCACCTGGATGTGGCTTGTCGCCTCCCACCGCTCCTTGATGCCCTGCTGTACCATTCCCCTGCGCTTGAGCATGCCGTCAAGATAGACTTCGATGAACGATTTCTGCGCGAACTCCGCGTCGAATACGATATTCAGGTTCTTTTCGTTGCGGGCGATCACCTGCGACGCGTTCGCCTCGACCTTTTTCTGCGATTCATCGTCGGTGGCCACCGCTTCAGTGGCCAGCCCCTTGCCGAGCTTCACCTTGATGTTGGCGCTGTTTTCGGCGACCGCTTTCAGCGTGAACTCGACCTCACGCGGGCATCCCTTGATGTTAACGGTCTTCGGCTGGTCCTTCACTATCGTTTCCATCATGTTGCCGGGGGATATTTCGAGTACCACGGTGTTGCGGTCCTTGATCTCGCGGAGAATGAACATCGCGTCGCGCTGATCGACGGAGAAGAACACGCCTTCGCTTTTGGCTACGATTGCGTATCCGACATCGTTCTGCAGAATGAGCTTGTTGTAATTCCCGATATATGCGTTCTGATTTTTCCCCGCGCCGTTCTTGACGTCGGAAAGGGCGTCGCCGTCATGGACGCGGACGTTGGATGAATAGATCGAACTGAAAAGGATGATGATGAACAGCACCGCCGCGGCGATACCGCCGATGTAGATATAATTCTTGTAGTTGTTATAGAATGTCGAGATATTGATCATCATCGGTGAGCGGGTCGGCCTGGTCAGCTCGGCGATTGGCGTCGCGCTCTCGCCGATCTTGTATCCCTTGTACGACTGGATGATCTCTTCCGAATCAAGTTTCAGGAAATCGGCATACGAGCGAAGAAAGCCGATCACATAGGTTTCTCCGGGGAACCGGTCGAACTCCTCGTCCTCCAGCGCCTCAAGGTATTTCGGCGGTATATTGGAATCCTTGGCAACGTCCTTGAGGGAAAGCTTCTTCGCCTCCCGCGCGTTTTTCAGCTTTTCTCCAATGCTCTCCACGTTCTACTCCTCTGATATCATGGGATTTTTTATCACACGCGCCCCCGAGGGGATGTCGAATTTGAACATGCTGTTGGGGAACGAGACGTCCGTTCGTATGTTATTGAATTCGATCTCAACATCCTTGCCCGCCGCGGTCTGGCCCGCCGCCTTGGTGATCAGGAAATTTTCCGATATCCAGAGCTTGAGTGTCCTGAATCCGCCGCTCGCTTCCTTCTGTTTCAGGTCGAGGATGTACCGCTTGGATCCGTCCGCCATCTGTACCGGCTGGTCCTTGCTCGCGAACTTGTAATGGTACTTCGAGAAAAGCCTCCGCAGGCCGCTCTTGGTGCCGGAGGAAAAAATCGATGAGGAATCCGACTTGAGCGACTGCTCGGCGACCACGTTCATCGAAGGTATATAGATCCACATCGTCTTTCCGTTGGATACAATACGGTGCTGCTGCGGCGAGGAAAAATCCACCATCATCTTATTTGCCGATTTGTATTTCACCATGCCCGTCTGGCGCAGCTGGCGCCCCAGCTTGGAGGAATTAACAATGAAATCCGCCTGATATGAATCGATTTCCGAAAATCGCTTTTTTACCTTCTTCACGATATCGGTCACGGTAACGAAATCGAAATTATAGGCGTTTCCGGAATAGGCAGGCAACAGCAGGCAGCACACTACGACGGCCAGGAAGACCTTCACTTTCTTACATTGCATAATCAGATCACCAGTAAATTACAATCACTCAAGGGATGCTCCGCCGGACGTGCGGTATACAACAATCATGGGCTCTATGAAATCTGTTGCAAAACTATAGAAACGCGGCAAAAAGTCAATACTAAAAACAGCTTTTTTGGAGGAAGAGGGCGTGGAAGCGTAAAACCGGCCATGCAGTCGGCGTTTTTACTTCACCACGGAGCGCAGGGCAGCTTCAAGCCAGTCGATGTGGTCGATGATGGCGTTCTTGGCCTCCTTCTGCCGCCTGTTCCGGAGGGCCGCAACGAGGGATATATGCTGTTCGTAGATTTTCCGCGAGCCGCCGTTAATGCCGCCGAGCATGGTTCTGCCGCCGGGAAGCGCGGCGCGCAGCATCGACGAGACCGAGCGCATGAGATGAGCAAACACGGTATTGTTCGTCGCCTCTCCCAGGCATTTGTAAAAATCGCAGTAGAGTATGCCGCTCTCTTTTTTGTTGAGGAGATGGTCAATTCCGATACGCTCGCAGTTTTCCATCATGCCCTGAAGGCGTTCGAACTGCTCGGCGCTTCCGTGATACGCGGCGATATATGCCGCCTCGGAGTCGATTATTTTCCTCACCTGGAAAAGCTCCCACACCTTTCCCGGATCGTTCGAAATAAGACCGGCAATCGGCGTGATCAGCGCGTTTTCAACGACCGAACGCACCCTCTTTCCCTTGCGCCCGAGCGACTCAATATACCCCTTCGCCTCGAGCAGCTTCATCGCCTCACGCAGTGATATCCGCGAAATGCCGAACCGCCTTGTCATTTCGAGTTCCGAGGGAAGTTTGTCGCCGGCCTTGAGGATGCCGTCGGCAATCATCCCGACGATCTGCTCCACAACCATGCCCGGTATGTGGGGCGTTTTACCTATCCTTTTAATGATCAGGTCCTGTGTCCTCTCATGGTCGTTCATGGCGGCAGTCCACATTTAAAGAGGTATGGATACAAGCAGCGGCATCCCCGATATGCCGCTGGCGGCCGGCAGCGCGCTGTACAGGAACACCCGTCAAGGCAGGGACAGACGGCACATATCATCCGCGTCCGGCCCCGGGTACGGGCGGCGGATATATCCACGCCCGCCTGACACTTTCGGCGCGCTGTTCACTTACAGACATTAGAAACGGGGCCCTGATCCGTCAAGGATAAAACATTTCCATTTTTTTTTTGATCTTATATTAGCCATACGCAGAGAAAGGGCATTCAGACCTGTCCCGCATCCCCGCGCAGAAGCGCGATATGGCGCGCGAAAAGACCGTCCGCCAGAAAGTCGGCAAGCGTCCCCCTGACGAACCTGATGCTTTCCACGATGTCCCGGTCGCAGCGGTGCGCGGGAGTGTCGCTGACTATTTTGAATAGATGGCACCTCGCGCCGGAAAGACGGCACGCCTGGACGACCGCCGCGCCTTCCATATCCACAAGCGCGGCATGGACCGCCACGCGCGCCCGCTCTTCCGCCGTCACGACAGGCACGTCCTGCGTGGCAAGGACCGCGTTTCGAAAGCCTTCGATCGTATCGGGAAGATGAACCCGAATCCCCCTGTTCGCAAGCGTCGGCCGGTCGAACTCGATCGCGCGTTCGATCTGAAAAATATCCCCGAGCTCCGCATCGACCGTCGATCCCGCCGCGCCCGCGTTCACCACGACGCGGACATCATGGCGCCAGATGAGAAAGGAGGACGCCATCGCCGCGCAGGCTTTGCCGATACCGGAAATGGCGAGCACGACACCGTCGCCGGCGTATACGCGGAACGGCTTTGACGCTTCCTCGCGCAGGGAAAATCTTTCGATTACCGGCTGCGCCTCAAGCGAAGTTGCCATGACAAGGCCTACGGGATTATCCTGCGGCATCGCGCCATCTCCTCGAGTTTCGCAGCGGCCTTCATTCCGGCATCCCCGAGCCGCAGCGTAAATTCATTCACGTAGAGGCGGATGTGCTCGTCGATCACCGCGTCATCCATCTCCTGCGCGTGCGTCTTCACGAACTCACGCGACGCGAGCGGGTGCTCCATCGCGTAACGGACCGAATCGCCCATAATCCTGTTGAGCTCACCATACGCTTCACGAAAGTCGTTACGGATTGCGATACAGCCAAGGGGGATAGGAAGGCCCGTCTCACGCTCCCACCACTCGCCCAGATCTATGATCTTCGAGAGGCCGTACGAAGGATAGATGAACCTCCCTTCATGGATTATCACCCCGGCGTCGTATTCTCCCGCCTGTACGCCCGGCATGATGCGGTCGAAGCGCACACTGGCCGTCCTGACGTCAGGGTTCCAGAGCCGGAGCAGGAGGTTCGCGGTCGTGTATTCGCCCGGCACCGCGACAATTCCCTTCACGATTCCATCAGGATGCCTGATCAGATCGCTGCCCTCAGGAGCGATGAGGAGCGGGCCGCATCCGAAGCCGAGGGCCGATCCCGCGTCGAGCGCCGTGTACTCGCTTTTCAGGCGAAGATACGCGTGAAAGGAGAGCTTGGTAAGCGGGAAGCGCTTGCGCGCGGCAAACGCGTTGAGCTCTTCAACATCGCTGATATACGGAGCAAAGCGAAACCGCCCCGTATCCACCGCTCCGTGCAGCAGCGCGTGAAAAATGAAGGTATCATTGGGACATGAGGAAAAAGCGGAAATCATTTCAGTCATGGGTAGAATCGTATCCCCCGCCACAGCGGCCCGTACTCCGTTCTTTTGTGAACCCCGGTACATTGCCCGCGCAACGGC
Source organism: uncultured Leptospiraceae bacterium (assembly GCA_964627815.1). GTDB lineage: Bacteria > Spirochaetota > UBA4802 > UBA4802 > JAGODF01 > CAZPZJ01. The sequence continues at coordinate 239,546 of CAZVKE010000008.1, read as the reverse complement.
GGTATTTAATTAGATGTCTTCCTGCGATAATGCGACAGCGTGGTTTCGGTCAGGGGTATGGTGAGCGCCGCCACGGTCTTTCCGTTCGCAGATTTGATGTTTAAATTTTCTTCGCCACCGCCGAGGCTTTTCAAAATCATCATGATGAGAATGAGCCCGAGCCCTGCGCCTTCCTGATTTTCATCTTCTTCTTCTATCAGGAAGTATTCGCTTATATCCGTGCAGTTCCGCGCGAATTCAAGCTTTTTCTGGACATTCCGCAACTCTATTTCTGTCATGGAAACGGGATTTATGACGTAGACCGAAAGCGTTTCTTCAAAAAGCCTCCAGACGATTTCGGCGTTCAGGTTTTTTTTCTTCGCTATTTCGGCGAGATAGCTCCCCTCGTTTCTGGCAAGCTCAAGCTTGAAAAGCTCGAGAGCCGTAGCATAGTCAAATTTTTCGGAAAGATTGTTTTTAGGCGAATAGTTTTCAAAATAAATATTCTTATAATTCGCCTTCACCGCGTTAATAAGAAGCTCCTTTATTGCCGTATAAAGGGAATCATGCAGCACCTCACACCGGTGTATGCTCAGGTGAAGAAGCAGAATTTCCTTTATTTTCCCCTCAATCGCCGGGCTTACCGAATAGGCGACGAGTCGGACTGGCCTGTTCTCCTCTATCGCCTTTCGTAACTCGTCCATGCTGGGCCCCTGTACACGAATCCAATTTCACTTTCTTATTTACCACAAATAACAGGTATGTCAATGAAAAAAAGCCGGGGCCTGATATCGGGCCTAATTTGCCCCGGTATCCAATAAAAAAATCAATTTTTATGCTTGATCTGCCGAAAATTAAAAATGATAGTACTATTACCAGAACTCAAGGACAGGGTTATTTTTTATGAAAAATCTAATTCCGCTCATTAATATCGCGAGAATAGCAGTATGCGCGCTTTTTATCGCGATGTGCATACTGCCGATAAAGAGCTACGCACAGGCCCAGGCGCAAGCCCAGACCGCCAAGGAACCCGGAAAACAGACCGAGAACCTGGATGAATCAGCCAACGGAATCGCCGGGTGGAGGATCAAAGACTTTCAGCCCTACATCAAGGCGATGAAAGACCTGGAGAGATTCAACATTAAATACGCCGATGAGCGGCTTCAGCTGGCCCGCGACGAATACGCCAAGGCCATTGATCTCCTTGAAGACGCCGAACAGGATGTTCAGCGCCTGATCGAGCAGAACAAAAAAGGAAAACACCTGAGCGAGCGCTGGCACTGGCAGGAAGTTGACAGGCTGAACCAGATGCGGCGCAGGATTGTCGCGAGAAAGGACGAGGCGAAAACGAAGGCCGTGACCTACCTTACCAAATCGATCAATTTTATTGATGAGATCGAGGAAGTAAACAAAGAATATATTACAAAAAACGCGGCGTTCAAAAACTTCAAGGTCCATCTTTATCAGGTCTACGTGTCTACCCAGCACGATATACGAAACTACAGGCCGTGTATCCCGATACTCGAGCGCTACATCGCGATCGATACAAAAACCAAGGACGATGTGTGGGCATACAAGTATCTCGCCAGCTGCTACGGCTATCTCGAAGGCGTGCTCTCACGCTCACGCGGCGTTTCGGAAGATCAGATCATTCACCATCGCCAGAAAAAGAACGAATACCTGCTGATGGCCGTCCAGATCGAATATGGGGTGAAATCTCCGGAATACAAGCACATAAAAGAAGTGGTCGAGCGGGATGAGATGAGAACTGAAAGGCTTAACGATTACCAGTAAGCATCAGATCGAAACAACGTAATGATCCGCCGTTCCGACGGCGGATCATTTATTTTCTCCTTCTTCCTCAAAGACAACCGATTGTGTAACGGCGTATTTCTTTCCGTCAAAGACAAACCCTAATTTTATAACCCGGTCCACGGGAATATACAGCTTCACGGATTCGGGCTGATGGATATTGTTAACGCGCTCATATTTTTCCAGCGCGCGCTTCAGCTCCCAGCGCTCGATGCGCACAATATGGTCCCTGCCGGCTTCCGTCATGGACCTGCACGAAACCGGCAGCTGCGCGATGCCGCTGTCGGTCCTGCCGGCGTTCACTCCGTCGATAAAGACCTTGTAGAATACCATTTTTTCGATCCGGCGGGATCCGGCCGTATCCGACGCTTCAATGATCAGATTGTGGTCTTTCGGCTCCTTTACCCTCCTGGCCGACGAATACAGGTAAACGCTTTTCATCCGGATGATATCAACCGCTTCAATTTCATCACCGCCGGAAACCATCAAAAGCCTGCCCCCCGCGCAGTCTACAAAGCGCGGGACACCTGAAACGCTCACCGGCATGCTGCCTGCGTCCGATCTGACGGAATAGCCTCTCCCTTTTTTTTCGAGCAGGATAAGAGAACTTCCGGCGAGGTAAAAATCTGCAATACCGGCGAGCCGCGTGACACTCATCGAGGCGAGATCAACGGTAAAAAGCAAAGGCGCGTTTTCGGGACCACTCTTTTCCGTGAGGAGAATATACGCCGCGTCATCTTTTGCGGCAAATTTCCTGATATCAGCGGGAGCGGTATCGAAGGCGAACTCCTTCTCGGCGGGGCGCTGATCGACAGGCTTTTTTATTCCGATATAATACCGACGCTCATCGCCATTCGACGCGCGCAGGTATACAACGGTTTTGCCTTTCGAGTAAAACGCGTCAACCCTGCCGTCTATCCTGACGGGCGTGACCGAATCCGGCGTATGATGATAGAGCCTGCCTTCGTGGAGAACGTATGTGTCCCCCTCCGGCTGTGCGCCGGACAGCGTACCGGAGATGAACAATGAAACGGCTGACAGCAGGAAAAAGCAGGCGGCGCTACAGATTCTCGAGTTGCTTTTCAAATTCATTTTTATAGATCTTCATCCCCAGCCTGTTCTGTTCGTCGATAATCTCCCTGAGGATATCGGGCGTCGTCAGGGGATTGATGGTCAGCGAGCGCAGCACCACGATGTTCTGCGGCGCGTACCGTGTTGACTCGAGAATGGTTCTCGACACGAAGCTGTTGTCTTCCTGCCGGATGGCCCTGTGCAGCTCGATGTTGAGCTGGTTGAGCGCGTGGTTGATGCGCTTGATCCGGATCTCGGCCGCGTTGCGCTTTTTCTCGTTGGTATTGTCCCTGTCGCGCATGAGCGCGTCCAGCTTTTCGCGGACCTTTTTCGGCACGAAGCGGTAGTTGAAGATAAAAATTTCGGGGTAATTCATCTGTTCGAAGTTATTGTGCGCTTCGACAAGACCCCGAAGGACGTAGGTCAGGTCGAACGCGTGGTCGAAGAGCACCTTGAATCCCTCGGTCCCGAACATCTTGACGGTCACCCAGGGTTTCAGGCAGGAGAAGGGCCGCGATCCTTCAACCGTGAAACGGCCCTGGTCGATAGAGTCCTGCCGGATGATATAATTCGAGGTGTGCTTCAGGTAATAGCAGTCCGTCTCCTTCCGGAATATCACCACGCCCATCGAGAGCGGCGAATAGAGCAGCTTATGGGCATCGAAACTTACCGAATCGGCGCATTCTATTCCCTTGAAGAGGTGCCGGTATTTTTCGACCATCAGGAGCGATCCGCCCCACGCCGCATCAACGTGGAAGTAGGCGTCATGCTCGTCGGCTACCTGTTTCAGCTCAAGGAGATTGTCGATATTGCCGGTTTCGGTCGTTCCCGCGATCCCGATCAGGGAGATGATCTTGATCTTCTGCGCGTTGTTGCGGTTGTGTTCGCGGATATCATTGCAGGTCTGGCGCAGCTTCTCGATATCGATCTTGTTGTGGGCATCGACGGGGATCTTGATGACATTATTTTCACCGATCCCAAGTATCCGCGCCACCTTGTCGATTGAATAGTGGCCGCGTTTGGATACGATCAGCACCGCTTTCTCGCAGTTATAATACCGGTACGCCTCGAAAAGCCCCGCTTTCCTGATACCGGGGAAACGGCCGTCGGCCGGGAACGCCCTGTTGCGCGCAACCATGAGCGCGGTCAGGTTGGATATAGTCCCGTCGGTCGTCACGTTGCCTATCGCGATCCTCGGGTTCTGAATATTCTGCCGGTAAAAACGCTCCGATCTGTTGAACACCAGGCGATGTATCCACGAAACAAACTCGCGCTCCAGGAAGGTCGAGGCCTTGGCCGTTTCGATCTTGACCTGGTTCTGGTTGAGCGCCGCGATGATCATCTCAAGCAGGATCATGAAGTACGGTATTGCGCTCGTCATGTGCCCGACATAATAGGGGCTCCCCACCTTCACGGAATGCGCGATGATGTTGTTTTTTATTTCCTGGAGAATGTCTTTCCAGAGGTGCGGCTGGTCGGGAATGTCGATATTGGAAAAAAGCTTCGCGAGCTCGGGAAGGGCTATCTCGCTGTGAATACCGCCTTTCTCCTTGAAAAAATTGTGGATGAGGTCAAGCAGTTCATGCCCGAACTGGAGAAATTTATCGGGCGAATCGGGCATGATAAAGAGCTTCCTTAAATGCTCAAGGTCCGCAACGACATTCATCTCTTTTTTTATTTCCCTGGGCTTAAGAAGTCTCATATTCAGGCCTTCGCGTAGAGAGAATTACCATTAAGATAGCATTTAGGGAACACTAAATCCAATAATTATTGGAAAGCTTTTTTTTCAACTATTTTTGATACAATACTACAAAAATTAAATATTAAATTTTAAAAAGTTGATACCGCCATTCCTGACATTATCGCCGCATTTTTCAGAAAAAAAGTCTTAATCCGTTTTAAAAAACATTCGATAATAATAATATCAGGAAATAAAGAAACATATCCTGAAAGCGCAAAAAGGACGTTGCGCTGAGTGAATTAACCATAGCGAGAGTTCACATGAACCAGATAACATGGACGTTTCCGAAAGAAATAGACTTCTGTCTCGTTCCCCAGTACGTCAAAAGGATTGAAAGGGAAGCGGCCCCCCAGGTCATAATATTCGATCTGACAGGAACAGAGAAAATACACTCCTCATTCATCGGATTTCTCATACATGTAAAAGGACTTGTTGATGAGAGGGGAGGAACCCTTGTTCTCAAAATATCCCCTTCACTCCACCGTCTTTTCATAATGATGAAAATTGCGGATTATTTCACACCCGCGTTTAAAGTAGAAAAGAGCGAAACACGTAAACATTTGAATGTAGATTCAGCCCCCCAGCTTGCCTTTCAATAGTGATCCGCACGCTTCGGCAGGAAAAACAGTGTTGGAGTTCCTGCCGAAATCATGATAAAAATATTGACATTACGTACACAGTTTCATAAATTCGTTTAATACTGAAATGATAATGCCGCACTATCCTTACGAGAGGGGTTATGCTATTTTCTGAGGAACAGGTACATTCCACCGCGGAACTGTTGAAATCCATATCCCATCCGATCCGCCTTGAAATACTCTGCTTTCTCATGGATGATGAAAAGAATGTGAGTGAAATTGAGAAGCAGTTCAAATCGACGATCTCGAACATCTCACAGCACCTGACAATCCTGAGAAAGGCCAACGTCATCACGAGGCGCAAGGAAGCGAATTTCATGTATTATTCAATAAAGGATAAGAACGTGAAAGTCCTCATGAAGACAATGAAAGAACTTTTCTGCAAAGATGAATAGCGGAAATCCCCGCCGGCGAGCAATGCTGGCCCTTACCATGGTATTTCTTACCGCAGGCGCCTTAAACGCTCAGGCGCACAGGGAAATCGAGCTTTTCGGCCTCAGAATCTACGAACCGGGAAAGGTGATCGCCGAGGCCGGTGTCAGCAAACTCCCCGCGGCGCAGCAGCGAACCGGGGCGGTTACAGCGGCCATCGAACACTATTACCACACACGGGGGTACACGCTCGCAAAAGCTTTTCTTATCGAAGAGACGCCGAAATCCCTGAAGCTGTTTGTCGACGAAGGCCGGATCGAAAAAATTGTCTACCGCAGATTAAACGCGATTGATGTGGTGAAAATGCGTTACCGCCTTTCGCTTGATCATGACGTGTACAATGAAATGGAGTTCAAAGCCAGGCTGGAATTCATCAGGCAGCGGTTTGATTTCAAAAGGGTGTATGCCGAAGTCCGGCCTGTGCGCGATTATGACAAGTCATTCTTTCAGATCAACCGCCCTCTCGAAATCCCCCTGCTCGGGAAGGCCCAGCTTCCGTTCTTTGAACAGTATCCGCCGCGGTACGACCTGAACGTCTTCTTTGAAACTTATGCGCCGCAGGAGAAAAAAGGATTTCGTTACGGGATCCGCACCAGCTACTCAAAGGGATTCATTCCCTATGTGGCATATGACTACCCTTCTCTTATCAGCGAGGGAGACCTCCTGTCCACCAAAGTCTCGGCCGGCATTTATTACGGTTTCGATCTTAAGTTCGCAAGACCGCCTCACTGGACTTTTATGGAACTCTCTTCGAATTACAGTTTTACTCCAACGCTCCAGAACTACTTTACTCCGATGGTCCGCGGGTACGCCTACCGCTCATGGAGCTCCCGAAGCGATATCGGCATCGAGCAATACGAATACCTGATACTGCGGGGAACGCTGGAGCCCGGCGTTACACTTCTCAAAAAGTTGAAGATATACGCCGGATACGGCGGCGAGCGGGTCGAAACATACAACAGCAGGGTGGATACAGGCGCTTCGTATATTGCCGATATAGAGGCCCAGGTTGATTACTGGAATTTCTTTGAAGTGCGCGCCGTGCTCGATCTCATTCCGTGGAACCGCATCAGGCCGATCACGCGGAATATAAAGACCGTGTATGCCCATTACCGGAACGGCAGGTCGTTCAACGTGTTCCAGGTCACAGGAAATCTTGATTTCGAATTCCCCAACTTCGATATATATTCCCTCAATTTTGATTCAACGCTCATCTGGCCGTACTGCCCGTTTTATTATGAGGTTGCTGTCGACGGGGACACCTTCAAGGGATTCATGGGGAAAAGCTATCACTCGAGACGGATAGCGCGCGTGTCAAACGAATACCAGATATCGGTGTACCGCGACTATATCTACACCGGTATTTTTTTCGATTACACGGCATTTGAGGGATCAGGATACGATCTTACCGGAACACAGCAGGGGATCGCCTACGGCGTCGGGGGACATTTCATTGTCTTCGATCAGTTTGAGATCAACGTGTATTTCGGAAGGGACCACCTTTTCTCGACAGGCGAAGAGCAGTACAACATAAACCTGAGCGCTCATAAAAAGTGGTGATTTCAGCAATCTGCCGCGAGGGGGATTTGAACCCCCACAGGCGTACACCTACCAGACCCTGAACCTGGCGCGTCTACCAATTCCGCCATCGCGGCTTGCTGAACGTAGTATGTATAAGCGAGTGATACCGGTATTTTGTCAAATAAATTTTTAGCTTTTGAAAAAAGCTAAACCAGTTCATGCGCGATCATATCGTCCCACGACTCGCGCTTTCTGATGACACGGTACGATCCGTCCGGCGCCACCATGATCTCGGCAGGCAGCCGCCGCGAGTTATAGCGCGACGCCATCGACATGCAGTAGGCGCCGGCCGACATCACCGCGACACAGTCGCCTTTTTCCGTAAGGGTGATCTCACGGTCCTTGGCAAAAAAATCTCCCGACTCACAGACCGGTCCGACGACATCCACTTTCTCGGAGCCGGCGCGGCGCACGCAGTTCAATACGTTCTGAAACGCCCCGTACAGCGAGGGCCTGATGAGGTCATTCATTCCGCCGTCGGTAATGATGAAAGTTTTGTTCTCCCCGGATTTCCGGTACTGCACGCGCGCGATGAATATCCCGTTGTTTCCGGCGATGAAGCGGCCGGGCTCGATCACGAGCGTCAGGCCCATCGGCACGATCCGCTTCCTGATCTCATCGGCCCACGCGGTGAAGTCAAAGGGATTCTCGTCGTTATAGATAATCCCGTATCCGCCGCCAAGATTGAAATAGGCGATGTCGGCAAAACCGGACTTTTTCAGGTCCGTAATGAGGTCCACGATTTTCGCGATCGTCTTCCTGTAAGGATCAACCGTGGTGATCTGGGAACCGATGTGGGTATGTATCCCCCTCAGACGCACACCCGAATGCCCTTTGATGACATTCAGGTACTGCTGGATCTGGTCGATGGGAATGCCGAACTTGTTCTCCTTTTTGCCTGTCGTGATGTAATGATGGGTGTCGGCGTCGACGTCGGGGTTGATACGGATCGCGATATCGGTCACAACCCCCTTTTCGCGCGAGATAGCGTCGATCGATTCAATCTCCTGTATCGATTCGCAGTTGAACATGAGTATCTTCGAATCGATTGCAAAGCCTATCTCCTCCGCCGTTTTTCCGACGCCCGCAAACACGATCTTCGACGGTTCCGCGCCCGCCCTGAGCGCCCGGTAGAGCTCGCCGCCGGAAACAACATCGAACCCGGAACCGAGCTCGCGCATGAGCCGGATAATTGAAAGGTTTGAGTTTGTTTTAATGGAATAGCACACAAGGTGCGGAACTCCCTGCAGGGCGTTCTCAATTTCAGCGAAGCGGTCGCGAAAGCCCCGCTCTGAATACACATACAGCGGCGTGCCGAACTCATCCGCCAGCTTTTTCACCTGCACTCTTTCGCAGGTCAGGTCATCTCCCTGGTATGAAAAATACGTATCAAAACTGTTCATTGCCTGTACTCTTCGATTGAAAGTATTTTGAATTTTTTATTCTCTTCTCCCACCAGCATGCCAACCTCATCGCCGACTTTTTTGCCGAGAAATACACGGGCTATCGGCGACCGGTATGAGAGTATCTTCTTCTCAAAATCCGCGTCCCAGGGCCCGAGAATCACATAATGGTTTTTCTCACCGGTTGTCATGTCCTCAAACGTGACGGCTGTTCCGATATTAACGGCCTCAGTGGAAACCGTGGACAGGTTGAGGATCTCCGCCTTCTTAATCTCATCCTGGAGCTTTTTGATCGACATCTCAAGGATCTTCTGGTTTTCCATAAGGCGGTTATATTCGACATTCTCTCGCGGATCGCCCGATACATCGGCCACATCCTTCAATTCCTTTGAAAGCTTTCCGAGGTCGCCGGTCATGTGCTCAAGCTCTGCCTGCATCCGCGCGTAGCCGGCCTGCGTAACAATGAGTTTTTCCGCGACGACTTCCCACTCCTCGCCTTCTTTCACCTGCTCCGCCTGCCTGAAATCGCTGTACCTGTTCTTTACGATCGAATAGAACCTGTCGCGGTGCGAATCTTCAACGTACGGGAGATTGGCAAATATATCATACAGCTTGCCTAAAAATACCGGCGAGCTTTCATCGACGATCGAGCGCAGCACCGCGGCGTCATTGTCAAACAGCGTTTCAAGCGTCATGTTTTTAAGGCGGTTGCCCTTTGTTTCGATCTTCTTGAGTTCGTTCATGACCCTGAAGAACGCAAGCACGAGCATCTCTTTCGAATAGTCAATCCATTCATAGTCCCATGCCCGCGAAAAGATATTACGCGCGACCCAGAAAAATATTTCGGGGTACTGCTTAGCGCCGGTGATTACCCGGTCGATAAAATTATTGATGATATTATACGCGTGAGCGCGGATAAGATCGTTGACGATATACTTGTGTATCCGCACCGGAGTTTCGAACAGAATTTCAGCAACGACCGAAGGCCAGTCCTCGCGGCTTTCCTCGATGAGCGCCACAAAGTCCTTTTTATAATCGTACGAGCTGATCTTGAAGGAAATCATCGGCAGGTCCTGATTCCTCTCCTTGATAAGATCAATGATTTTTCCCCTGATCGAATCAAGTTTGAGCTTCTTCGGATCGACGAATTTCGAGAGGCTCCGGAGGATAAAATACGAGAGTACCTGCTTCGTCGCCGAACTCTCCTTGAGCTGATCGGTGAAGTAGTCCACAAAGTAAGGCGCGTACTCCTCGCCCTCGGCCGGCTCGATATTATTGACGAATTCGATCGCAAGGCTCAGGTGTTCGCTGAATGACGTCGCGGACGTGAACCGGTCTATAAGTTCGTCGGCGAAGGTTACCGGCTTATCACGCATGTAGATAAGGTCCTTTTTTTTCTCGGAAAACGCGAAATGCGGGTCCTTCTTGATCTCGGTGCGCTTCCTGCTCCACCATTTCGCCCATGATTTCGCATCGATAAATTTCGGGATCAGCTCTTTTTTCACATCATTAAGCGTAATCTGCGAATCATACGAGCGGATGAGGAGCTCGAAGAACTGCCTGAAATCCTTTTCAAAAAGGTCCTTCAGCGTATCGGGATCCTCGAATTCCATAACATAGATGTGGTCCTTGTTGACAGGCTGGAGCGACTGGAGCGCCATCTGGATCGACATCTTGTGCTCGGGCTTCTCCTTGAAATTAATTACGATAAATTCGCTGTTGATATCGGCGATTTTCCCCACTCCCCACGAGCGGTGGAACACATAGTTCCCCTGGTCGAAGACGATGTTCCGTTCAAAATTGACAATGGCCGTTTTGACATGGCTTTTCAGGTTGTTAAGTTTGGATATTTTGAGAAACTGCTGATACTGGGAATGCTCGCCGTACTTCTTCTCGTAAAACCGGATAAGCTCCCGCCGTGACGAATTATCGTCCGGCATGTACTCGAGTATCCGCTTCAGTATCTCGATCGACTGTTCCGGGTTCTGTTCGTCACGATACTTGTGCAACAGCGATTTCAGCAGAGTCGCCGTAAGCTCAAGCTGTTTCGCGTCCACCAGCATCCGCTCTATCCTTTCAAAGAACTGAATATCATCCTGCGTGATGGATACAAGCTTGTTCCAGAGCGGCTGGATTTCGCTGAAATCGCCGTTTTTAATGAAGCCTTCTATTGAAAGCTTCATATACTGAATGCTTTTATCATTGTCCTCGTCGACAAGCGCATAGGCAAGTTTCTTGGCAACCTCGGCGTCAAAACGGTCGATCTTGAGCAGGCTTTCCCAGACAGGAATCGCCTCCTTGTTCTTTCCCAGTCGCTCCAGGCTTATCGCCAGCGATTTGAGCGCGACCCTGTTCTCGCCGTACTCAAGGATTTTCTCGGCGATCCGCTCAACGACCGCCCATTTGTGGTGCTCGGCGAAGAGGTCTATCAGTTTCCGGAGTTGAACGGTATGCTCGATCGCGCCTGTCTGATAGCCGATAGTGCCGAGAAGATACGCCGAACATACCGATTTAGGATGCTCCTCAAGGTGCTTTTTGCATACATCAAGCGTCTCCTGAAAGATACCCTCGCTCACGATCCCGTTAAAAAGGTCGTCAAGGATCTTGAATTTCGAGATACCGACATCTTTCGGCTCTATTCTGCCCCATAATTCTTCTTTAAAAAGAGAATTCAGCTTTTCGAGAATTTTTTCTTTCTTCATATCAGCATCCTGTAATCACGGGTATTTTCTCTGAAAGCAAGGCCCTGACCTGGCCCTCCCCTCAACCGCACAGCGGCGCTCCGATATGCGGGGTGCTGTCTTCGAACGGATGGAATCCCTGTACGACACTGGTGCGGCGCATTAGCCATACGAATTATAAACGCAATGCCGTTTGAAAACGGTACAATTCTTCAAAAGTATTGAACGCCTTGACTGTATGTATTTTCAGGCATAAGTAAATTTTTCTATTTAAAAGAAAACTTTATGACAATAAAATATAGTGCAAAAGCGTCATTATTTCCTTTCTTATTAATTACCGCCGCAACCGGAACAATCCGCCGGATAATTAACCGCACCAGACATTTCATCCACGCTGACACAAGGAAGAATTGAAACGGCAAGGGAGAAAGGAAAATGCCACTGTAAGGCGTTATTCAATCATATCCTGTTTATTTTGCAAGCAATTTATTTATGGATATGATAAGGGAGCGGTTATTGATTATTTATTGACCCCGGCCGCTCGAATACCTTTCAGACAGCCTTTTTGATAAAATACCCCCTGAATTTTCAGGGGGTATTGTCATCTGCCTATGCACTGTTGCGATTACTGCTTCTGCTGAGCACCCGCCTTGCTTTCGGTGTCGCCCCTGAACGCCTTGTCAAGCTCCTGACCGTCAAAATTGACTTCAAAGTCGTCGGTAAGCAGCTTCAACTGGTCAAAGAAGAAGTAGGTATCCTCTGTACTCGCGTTAGGCGTCGCGCGAAGGACAAAACGCTCTACCCGAAGGAACTTGGTCTGAGGATAGGAATCAACCGATTGCGGGATGTTAACCGGGATATATGCCCTCATCGGTCTCCAACCGACAAAGTTGAGGGAACCGAACGAGATGATGTGAACCCTTCCCGTATAATCCTTGATCCACGCTTCGAGGTTGTAATCGTTGCCTCTTCCGTGTACCCACATCGACAGAGCACGAGCACGTCCCGGAAGCTTGATGCCTCTGAATTTTTCATTGCTTCCGGCCGGAGTGAGCTCGGGATTTACCGGCGGCTCAAAATGAACCGAATTGTCGCCAGGATACTGGAACCTGAAATGTACTCCGTACACTTTCTGAACTTTATCAACGCGGTCGTTCTTGATTCCCTTCTCGTTAGCGGACCATACATCCGGCCTCATATCATTGGGGCGTCCGGCTATAATTTTCTGTTCTAGCACCGGAACAGGATTTTTCATCTTCTTGCTGTCTTCTTTTAACTGGCGTGGCACGCTTGTAAGGCGCCATCCGTCCTCAGAACCGATTTTGCTTTCATCTTCAAAATCCTCAACGACGAAAGCCTTCAACTGATCAGCGCTGATATCAGGCGCCACATTTGTCTGTATCCTCGAGAAACCCCGCTGGGGAATCAGAAGGTATCCCGTGATGAACAACACCATAATTATAAATGCGGTATATTTCATTTTCATAAAAGCCTCCATTCTTTCCTGTTTCCTCAAATTTTACCAGTTGTCCCTGATCGATTCATCCCCGGTAAACTCAGAGAGGTCAGTCCGTATTCTGAAATTATCCAGATAGAAGTAGAACGTTCCGGGCACCTCATAATTATCGGATTCAACGAAGAAAGATACAAAATGAAGGTTCTTATCAAGCAACGCGTATCGTGTGGATTGCGGCAACCACCCCGGGATAACCACCGATAATTCTTTCCATCCCCAGAAATCGAGCCTTCCGACTTTCAGTTTATGGATATCGCCGCGGTAATCTCTCAATTTGACATAGAGCGTGTGCCTGAATTTTCTTCCCAGCGCCCATACCCGTATTTCCTTCGCTTTTCCCCGGACCACATATTCGTTCGGCGGGAAAACTTCCACGCGATCAAATCCCCTGTCCATGAAATAGGTACGTACGCCGAGTACATATTTCACGTCATGATCGTAACCGTTTTCGTCCTTGCCGCTGGTTTCATTGTTTTTCTGCAGCCCGAGGTCTTCGATCGTAACGGTCTGACTCGTTCCGTTATCGTCAACGGTAATCGGCCTCCCGTCAATCTTCCTTATTTTAGTCTCGCCGAGGGGACAGGTGGCAACAGCTCGCCAGTCTTCACAGCTCTCAAAATCGTTCATCCAGTCCCAGACAAGTCCCTCTTTGGCCAGTGTACTCTGCTTTTCGGCCTGCTGTCCCTTGGCCGCTTGATCCTGTGTCTGTGCGGATATATTAATATTCCCATTACCCACCATAAAAATCATCAGGACGACCAGAACTGACAATATTACGGCTTTGACCTCCCTTTTCATGAGTAAACTCCTTTTAATTAAAAATATAATGCACCTGAATCAAACCTGCTGCCCTGGCAACTTCCTAGAGTGCATCCGTTACACGACCTCATGGATATTCATGTATCGGAGCAGATCACTACGGTACGCCTGAGAATCTACTATAATTAATTATCGGTGGTATAGCGTAAAAAATTAACTATAATTATCTCCACCCCTGCCAAAAAGCCGCCTTCCTCCCCGGCCGGGCGAACCTCATCCTCCATGAAATCCGATCGCCATCGGGCCGATTAACATATCCGGGAAAAAATGTATTTGAAGTTATACTATGATATTGTAATACTTTGTCAAGAAATTTATCCCCCATTTGAAGCACAACAGACGTGAAATGTCGCCTTATTGTTGAAAAAATGACCCTCGCGCCTGATTCTGTCTCATTAAACATCTATTTCAATCTATTATATTGCAGGTACGACTGATCCTGACCTTGCGTTAATCATTATGGTGACCATAAAACATACGGCCAACAGCCCTTCTCAGGAGCTTCAACGGATTATTGCCGAGGAGGCATCACTTCTTGACCTGATCCGGAACGGCGAAAATCCATCGAAGGTTAAACAACGGTTCCGCCGGCTGATCTATCATCATTATGAAACGCTGGGGCGGGACTTCCCGTGGAGAAACACCGACAATCCGTACCATATCCTCGTGTCCGAGATAATGCTGCAGCAGACCCAGACACAGCGGGTGACTGAAAAATACGAGAGGTTCACAGCATCGTTTCCTGATTTCGAATCGCTCGCACGCGCGCCGCTGCACGATGTGCTGACCGCATGGCAGGGCCTCGGGTATAACCGAAGGGCGCTCAACCTGCAAAAATGCGCGCGGACAATCGTCGAGGAACACGATGGCATGCTTCCGCAGAACCCGGATGAGCTCGCCCTCCTTCCCGGCATCGGCAAGGCAACCGCTGCATCCATCGCCACGTTCGCCTTCAATAAACCCGTTGTTTTTCTGGAGACCAATATCCGCACTGTTTTCATATTCTTTTTTTTCAGGGACCGGGAGATGGTGGAGGACAGCGACCTCATTGAGACGGGAGGGAAGATGCTCGACCGCGCGCATCCGGCTCGCTGGTATAACGCGCTGATGGACTACGGCGTGATGCTCAAGAAGCGCCACACGAATCCCGGGAGAAAGAGCGCGCGGTACCGGAAGCAGTCATCATTCAGCGGATCGAGGCGGCAGCTGCGCGGAAAAATTATCGCGGCGCTGGTGGAATCGGCGCGAAGCAAAGATGAGCTCTGCCACGCCGCCGGCCCCCAGGGCGGGAAGCATGATATATCCGGCATTCTGGATGAGCTGGAACGAGAAGGTTTCGTCGTGAGAGATAAAAACGGCACGTACCGGATTTCGTAGTCTATCGGGGATATATCCCCCATCACACCGCGCTGATATCGATCCTGCCGTCGAATCTCGCCCCGACACCGGCGACCACCAGCGAGGCGGCATAGCTTCCGATACGCCCTGCCCTGTCGAGGGGCAGGTCATGGGAAATGCCGTACAGCACTCCGGCGGCGTACATGTCGCCCGCGCCGTTGGTGTTGATCACTTTTGTTTTGTATGCCTGAATGGCGTGGACCTGATCTCCGGATTTGATGAGGCTTCCGTCGGCGCCCAGCTTCACCACGGCCACTTCGCAGAGGCGGTGAAGGTACTCGAGCGCGTCGGCGCCGCGTTCACCGGAAAACGCCTGCGCTTCGTCCTCGTTGGCGAACACGATATCGGCGTAGTTGCGGACGATACCTTTGAATTCTCCGAGATTGCGCGTGATGAGGGAAGGGTCCGCAAGGTCGATCGAAATCTTCACGCCGTGCTTTTTCGCGATTTCCATCGCGTGGACGCTTGCTTTCTTCAGCTCGCCTTCGAGGATATATCCTTCGATATGCAGGATTTTGCTCTGCCTGATATCATCCTCGGCGATATCCTCGCTGCTCAGGTGAAGCGCGGCGCCCAGGTGGGTGGCGAAGGTCCTTTCGGAATCGGGAGTGATAAAGGTGATCGCGTGCCCTGTCATGGAACGATGGGTTACTATCCGCGGCACTACTCCTGTTTTGGCGGTATCTTCGGTATAGCGCTTCCCATGGGGGTCAATTCCGACTTTTCCAACGAACATGCTGCTCCCGCCGAGGTTGGCCACGCCGGCCATCGTGTTTGCCGCGCTTCCGCCCGGAGTGATCTGGACGGGATAGCCTTTCATGTGATCGAGGATCTCTTTGCTGCGCGCCTCGTCGATAAGGTGCATGGTGCCTTTTTTCAGCCCGAGGTCCGATAAAACAGATTCCTTTACCTCGAAGGTAAGATCAAGAAGCGCCGATCCGATGCCAACCACGTCGTTCACTGTTTTCCTCCATACCGCCGGTATTTATTGTACTCGTGCATACATTTCCATGACGCGATTTTATGCAAGAATAATTTTTAAATTCATTATCCGCAACGCGATTCGGGACCATGATGGATACAGCTGTTTTTTCTCTTGCAAATATTACCCGCACGCGGAATATTTCATGGATGCTGAACCATCCAGATGGAGGTTGATCCATGATTTCACGCATAGACCATATCGCGATCGCGGTCAGGGATTATGAAGCGGCGCTCGGATTTTTCAAGGACATTCTCGGCGCGGTCGAGGGGGCGGGCGCTGCCGATGAGCGGATGAAATACTACTGGCAGAATCTCGCGCTTGGAGACCTCACGCGGCTCGAACTGCTCACGCCGACCGGCAGCGGCAGCTTCCTCGACAATTTCCTCAAAAACCGTGATGGCGGCGCGCATCATATCACCCTCCAGACGCCGGATATACGGAAAGCAAAGGTGCACCTGGAAAAGCACGGCATTCCGTATTTCGGATTTCATGAATACGGCGACGCGTGGAAGGAATTGTTCATCCATCCGAGAGACGCGTTCGGCGTGCTGATACAGATCGCGGAATTCAGGCCCGATGACTGGATCGCCCGGTCGATGAGGATGCGGGAAGGAAGAAAATGGGCCGTGAATAAAAACCCTGACGGATGCAGAATAGAACTTCCCCATCCCGGCGGCGGGACGGTCACCGTTTCTCTTACCAGAGAAGAAGCGAAGAAGCTGGCGGAGGACCTGGAAAAGGCCTGCGGATAACACGCTCCTTCAGGATCAGCGGGAAGAACCGCCCTTGAGCTGATTCAGCATGTCAACCATCATCGCGATATGGTCCGCAAGAAGCTCGACCGCGAGTTTGGGGTCGTTTACTTTTTCGAGCGAGAAGTAGAGTTCGGCAATCGCCTTCCTCAGGTTCTGGTCTTTGTCGATAATTTGCTTCAGAATCACCGCATTGGGAGCGTCATTGCCCTGAGCCTTCAGGAGCTCGCTCACCATGCGGTTGTGTACACGCTTCAACAGATCGGAATTATCCATTTATTCTCTCAACGATCATTATTTTGGAGCCGTCTGGCTGCCACTCTTTTCCTCTGTCCGGACCGGCGCCGCGCTCTCGGGAGGAGCGGTCCTGTCTTTACCCTTCGGAATGTCGCTCGTGACTTTAACGCTCTCCGAGATCACGTCAAGCATGGTCCTCGGCACAATCGGAGCGCCCGGCTGAGGCTGTGCGCCTTTATCCGCGGGCTGGTCATACGATTTATATACCCGGCTGTAATTATCATAATGATGCACGACATATCCTGCCAGATCAAGGCCCTGTGTTTCCTGTCCGCTCTTTCCCGAGAGGACCTTTAAAGTCGAAAGAATCAGTTTGAAATTGAAATCATCAATGTATTCCCTGATGACCTCTTCCGCCCTGTCATATTCGGCATGAAGGAGAAACTGCATCGCCGTCTTTTCCTTCCTGAACCGGACCCGCTGTTCTATCCTGCTTTCATACTCGCTGACCGCTTTTTGCTGTTCGGCGGCTGCGGCCTGGGCGGCTTCCTTTGGCGCCTGCGCGGCCGCCTGCTGGGCGTCTTTCGGCTGCTGCCCTTCTGTCTTTTTCGCCGCCTCCGACTCCTCATAGGTCTTGTTCAGCTCACGGAAAATATCCTGTTCCGACTTGCTGACAAAGCGGGCGAAGAACTTGTTTCCTCCCTCATTTTCGGTCTTCAACAGATTGTCAAATATTTCCTTTTTAACCTTAGCGTCACGGCTTTCGTAAAGGGCGAGCATCCCGTAGCGCTTGGCACGTCTGGCCAGCTTGATACCCTCAAGATAACGGTAAACTTTATATGAGAACAGCTTTGGATTTGACGCGTCTGAGACCGTTTCAAAATTCCTGCCGACGGCCCTGTCGCGATAGCCAAGCGTGAGATAAAGCCTCGCACGGGCGTTCTTCGACCGGATTATTTCGGGGGCAAGTTTATCGAGCATGACCTTCGCTTCCTCGAGATACACTTTTTTCAGCACATCTCCCGAAAACGCCACCTGCTTCTCCTGTGAAAGGCGGATATTGTAGAAGGAGTTCTTGTATTCCCCCTGAAGATATGAAACCTGGGCGTTAAAATGGGTCTGATAAATTTCCCTGAACCGCTTCTCCGCGTCGGGTATCTGGTCCTTTCCGAAATTGGTCACGCAGATATTCAGAAAATTGATAAATTCCTTGTTTTCCCCTACAATTCTCTCGGTCGTCGTCTGATCGGAAAAAGCAAAAAGGGACGAAGAAAAAAGAACCAGCAGAAACAGAGAATAAATGATGGCGCGCACGGGAAGCCCCCTGAAAGAAGAAATTACATCATTAAAAGATTTTATTTAAATTTCGGTTTTTATATGGTAATTCCTGTCCAAATAATGTCCTCCTTCCCGTTAAAAAAGTCAACTATTTCACCGCACCCTTCTCAAAAAATCCACAACCCGTCGAAAATACCTTAATAACACAAAAATGTTTCCCGGGGCGACATGCCCTTTTTTCTCTTGACAACCTCATGTTTTTTTATTTACAAATTTTGATACAATATGTAATATTCTTGATTTCATTAATGCGGCTGACAACGCTGAATCAATGACGTTTAACGCAATGCGGCAGGGATGTTCAAACAGCAGTGAAGTAATCGAGTAACTACCGGCGACAACCGTGACGGAACCAAAAGCGGCGTAGCGCTCCGAACCTGACTCCAGTCGAACGGTATCCCGAAAACCAGAAAACGAGGTACTCCTCTCGTGGAAAACAGCATTCTAATTCTCAAGTCCCGCTTCAAGTCCAACTCGATGAGCCTTTACGGCATCCTCCTGATGATCTTCAACCGGAGCCAGGATCTTGACTCATTCAATACCGTTGTATCGACCTATTCAACCATCTATGAAACGGAACCGCATATCGGCTGGGAAAAATTCGAAGAAGCCATCATGGAGCTCAAGTGGAAAGGGAATTTTAACAACAGTATGACCGCTTCACTCATGAACCAGATTTCCACAATCGGCCGCGACGTGAACATGAAAAACCAGCTTTATGACTATCTCAACAACTATGACTATGATAATGTTGAGACATTCATGTTTGACGCCATCAATCGCATTATTCATGACAAAAACCTGATTCTCGAGGTGGGGATACAGGAAGTTACGCCAGAAGAATTCCGTGATGTGAAGGAAAAGCGCTCAAAATCCCCCGATGAGCCCAGAGAGGCCCCCGTGGAGGACGGGTCCGCCATTCTGCCCGTTGAACCGATCCTCTCGCCGGTCAAGGGCAAGCCGATTTTCGAACTCAAGATCGGCGATAAAATCATGGCAAAAATAATCCCCAATTCCGACCGTGCGAACTATTTTATCGATCTTCTCGACCTGCGCTACGACGGGGGAATACGGCCGACACCCTGTGAAGTCATTGACATTAAATCGACCGGCAAAAACTCACCGATCGAAATCCTGACCCAGATCGGGCCAGGCATTTACGGAAAATGCAGCGAGGACGAAAAACAGGTCAAACTCAGGATATATGACCCCAGCACCGACGCGCCGCCCGTCAAGGCGAGCCAGGCAAAAAAGGCCGTTGCAAAAGCCGAGCAGGCCGCGGCGGAGCCATCGAGCGGCTTTAATAAATCAACCTATCTGATAATAGGCCTTTTTGCGCTGATACTTGTTATTTTCGTCCTTCTCATCTATCTCAGCCTGTAAAACGGCCGGCTCAAATGCTCTTATAAATAGGCGCATTCATTCCGATAATAAAAGAAAAAGGGAATGAAGGAGGTGCGCCATGTTTTATCTCCTTTTGAGACTTTTGCATGAGGAAATGCTGTCGGGCAGAATATCAGGCATCGAATACCGCTCGGCGGTTGAAAAAGCGGCGATACTACACGGAATAAGGAAAAACGGAATCCGATAAATGCAGGAAGACAAGGAATTTATCTTAAAGCTTGCGCACAGCAACAACGTCAAGTTCGTACGCCTCTGGTTTACCGATATTCTCGGTTTCCTGAAAAGCTACGCGATTACCATCGATGAGTTCGAGGACGCCCTGGTCGAAGGAGTCCGTTTCGACGGCACGACCACGCTCGGGTTTATCAGGGCAAACGAGCGCGAGATGCTCGCCATTCCCGACGTGTCGACTTTCAAAATACTTCCCTGGCGGCCGAAACAGGACTCTGTGGCAAGGGTCTTCTGCGACATCTACACAAACGACATGAAGCCGTTCGAGGGAGACTCGAGATATATCCTGAAAAAGAACCTCCTTAAGGCTTCGGAGAAGGGATTTACATTCTACACCGGCCCCGAGATCGAGTTTTTCTTCTTCAAGAATTCACAGACCCCCGAGATACTCGACCGCGGGGGATACTTCGACCTGACGCCCCTCGATGTGGCAAGTGACCTTCGCCGCCAGATCGTCCTCACGCTTGAGGAGATGGGAATCGGCGTGATATCATCCCATCACGAAGCGGCCAACAGCCAGCACGAAATCGACCTGCGACACGAGGACGCGCTGACGACCGCCGACAATATCATGACGTTCAAGATCATCGCCAAGGAGATCGGGTTCCTGAACAACGTCTACGCTTCCTTCATGCCCAAGCCGCTTTCGAAGCAGAACGGATCGGGAATGCACATTCACCAGTCGCTCTTCAAAGACGAAACCAACATTTTCTTCGACAAGAAAGATCCTCTCCACCTGTCAAAAACGGGAAAGCATTACGTGGCGGGGATACTGAGGCACTGCCCGGAGTTCTTTGCCATCACCAACCAGTGGATCAACTCATACAAGCGGCTGCAGTTCGGATTTGAATCGCCCCTGCACATCTCATGGGGCACCGGCGGACACACCGACCTGGTGCGCATTCCCTCGTGCAGGCCCAACAAACCGGACTCCCTGCGCATTGAATTGAAAAATCCAGACTCATCCGCGAATCCATATCTGGCGTTCTCGGCGATTCTGGCGAGCGGCCTGAAGGGCATCGAGGAACAGTACGACCTTCCCGACCCGGTATCGCTTGACCAGACCATCAAGAACCGCAGGGACATGCAGAAGCTCGGCCTGAACCCTATACCGAGCCAGCTCAACGAGGCGATACAACACCTCGACCACAGCGCGCTCATGCGGGAAGCGCTGGGCGACTTTATCGTCGACAAGTTCATCGAGAACAAAATGCTGGAGATCGAAAAATACAACTCATATATCACCGATTATGAGATAAACGAATATCTGCCAATCCTCTGATGCCGTCAAAAAAGCTCCCACAGGGGACCAAGCCCCCATCGGGGACAAAGCCCCGGACCGCCCTGATCGGCTGCGGACGGATCGCGTTTCTGCTTGAATCCGATCCTCTGCGCTATAAGCCGTGTACGCACTACGGCGGCGCGCGCAGCGCCGGCATTCCCGTCAGTTACGCATGCGACAGCAACCCCGATCGCCTCAAGCGCTTCAGCGATTACGCCGGCATCCCGACCGAAAACTGTTTCAATAATTACCGCGCGCTTTTCAAGGAAGCGGCGCCCGATATAGCCATCATTGCCACCTGGACGGAAAGCCATTCTGAAATCGGCATCGAGGCCGCCCGGCGTGGCGCGAAAATTATCATCTGCGAAAAACCGGTCGCCCCGGACCTCGCCGAAGCGAGGAAGCTGATCGAAACCTGCAAAAGGCACGGCACAAAGCTCATCATAAACCACGAGCGGCGTTACGACCGTCGCTACCGCGAGGTGAAGCGGCTCATTGACCAGGGAAAGATAGGAAAAGTGCGAACGGTACGAGCCTCGGTGCTCACGGGGGGATACCGGGGCCCTTCGCATATCCGCGAAGGCGGCGGCCCGCTCCTTCACGACGGCACCCACCTGATCGACATCATCCGTTTTTTCTTCGGCGATATCCGCTCCGTCGAAGGGTCAATTGAACGCGTCGGAAGAAAGAAAGGCTTTGAAGACCGCGCCGTCGGCTGGCTGCGGACCGATTCGGATGTCGATGTTTTCCTCGAAGCGGGAGGCAACCGCCGCTATTTCGAGTTCGAGCTCGACATCTCCGGCTCAGACGGAAGGATCGTGATCGGCAACGGATACGAGCGGCTCTATCTCTCAAAAAAATCCACTCTGTACGCGAATTTCAGGGACCTGAAAGAGCAGCCGCTCAGGGTACCGGCCGGGATGTACTGTTTCAAACGGATATATGCCGAAGTCAGCTCCCTCTGGAACGGGAGCGAAGCGACGATCACGTCAACCGGCGAGGACGGGTACCGGGCGCTTGAAGCAATCCATGCGCTTTATTTATCCTCATTTTTGCGAAAAAGGGTTGATTTACCCGTAAAACCTGCTACTATTGATCTGCGTTCGATTTTCAAGTTGTAAGAACAATATTGGATTCCTGTTGGAAGTGACCGCAAACGCTCATGCGTGAAATACAGCCAGTAAATAGAGAATAGGACTTTTGCCGGAATTTATATGGATATATCCGTCAAACAGATAGACGACCGCACCGTTATCATAAGGCTCGCGGGAAAGTTCAACATTGAGGAAGTGCTGAACTTCGAGAACGCCTGCCGGGAATACATCGAGAAGAAGATACCGACGATGGGGCTTGATCTATCCGAACTGAAGTATATCGACTCGTCCGGCATAGGTTCGCTCATCAAAACCATGAACATCACCAAGAACAACAACGTCGAGCTGGTGCTTCTTGACCTTCAGCCCGATATCCACAACGTTTTCAAGATAGCCTATCTCGACAAATTTTTCACCATTTCAGGGAAAGCTGAGTTTCTCGAAAGGAAGCGCTCGTAACCGGTCAGATAAACCCGCCTTCCGCCAGCTTTTTCATCAGGCTTTCATCATTTCCCCGTCCGGATTCATCGCGCCCCTGCATGAAGCGCTCTATGTATTTCGCGAGGATATCGGTCTCGATATTCACCTGATCGCCGATCTTTTTGCCGCCGAGCGTCGTATTGCTCATGGTTTCGGGAATGAGATAGAGCTCCAGACCGTCCGCCTCGAGCGAGACTACGGTCAGGGAAATGCCGTCCACGGCGATCGATCCTTTCGGCACAACCTGATGAAGCAGCGGGCCCGGGAGGGCTATCCTTATCCTGATGCCGTTGGCGTCGCGCTCGATGCCCCGTATCGCGCCCGTGCCGTCAGCATGCCCCTGCACGATGTGCCCGCCCATGCGCGAGCCGAGCGAGAGGGCCCGCTCGAGATTGACCCGCGTTCCGGCCTTTGCCCTGCCGACAGTGGTAAGCGAGCAGGTCACCTGCGAGGCGAAGGCGGTAAAGGAATCACGCGAGAGCGCGGTGACCGTCAGGCACACGCCGTCGACCGATATCGAATCGCCGACCTTCGTTCCTTCCAGCACCATTTTCGAGAGTACGGTCAGATACCTCCCCTCGCCCGCGGCTTCGATTTTTCCTATCGTTCCCGTCTCTTCGATCAATCCGGTAAACACATCTGCCTCACATCATTTCAAAATTATACGGCGCTCCATAGCCGGAATACAGAAGGTCTTCGGCGATACGCACCGTCGACACGTCGCGCAGATAGACCGCGTCGCTGATCAAATGGACTCCGCGCCCTTCCATCGCGGAGGTGCCATGGCCGATCACCTTCGGCGCGATGAAGTAAAGATACTGGTCGATGGCGCCCGCGTCGAAAAAACTCCCGGACAGCGCGCTGCCGCCCTCAAGGAGAAGGACCATCCTTCCCCGCCTGTACAGCTCGGCAAGCACCGCTTCAACCTGCTCGGCACGGTTCTCTCCGCTGATAAAAACAAGCTTCTCCCTCTCAATGCATTCGTGGAGGAAGGCGCTGTCATCCCGTTTTTCGACCTGATCCCTTTTGCGCGCATCTGCAAAGAAAAGATAATTTTCATCGCCTAAAAAGCGGCACTGCCGGTCGATGCGGTCGGGAAGTCCTATCACTATCCGCTCCGACGCGTTTCGTGACGCGCCGACATCTTCGCGCAGCAGCATTTTAAGAAAAAAATTATCGTACCCGGTTATGAGTTCAGATGCCGCCGAAAGTTTCACGCGCGCTTCATCGGAAAAATCCCCGGGCCGCACCGTAAGCGAGGGATCGTCACGCTCCATGGTGTTTTTGCCGACGATCACGGCGTCGCTGACCGCGCGCAGGCGGTGCACCAGGCAGCGCGAAGCCTCGGATGAAATCCACCGCGAGTCGCCCGTGCGCGTCGCGATCCTGCCGTCAAGGGTCACCGCGAGTTTCTGGATGACGAAGGGACGTTTTCTCATGATGAATTTTCTGAACGGCCGTATGAGGTCGGACGCGGCGGATGCCATCTCATTCATGGTCACGACTTCCACACCCGCGTTTTTCAGCGCAAGCACGCCTTTGCCGGCCACAAGCGGGTTAGGATCGAGGATGGGGATATACACGCGCCGTATGCCGGCTCGGATGATCGCGTCGGTGCAGGGCGGCGTCTTCCCGTAATGGCAGCAGGGCTCGAGGGATACGAACATCTCGGCGCCGGCTGTTTCGGCGCGCGCGTTTTTAAGCGCGCAGGCCTCCGCGTGATCCGATCCGCACGGCCCGGTCCTCCCTTCGGCGATCACCTCCGCTCCGCGGACGATGAGCGCGCCCACCGCCGGATTGGGTGATGTTATCCCCATCGCGGAAAATCCGAGCTCGAGGGCCCGCGTCATGAACCGGACGGAATCAGACATGCGGCATCTTCTCCTCTATCGCGCCGGCGCGGGAAGTCCCGCGCCGTAATTTCTGAAAACCGCGTCCCTGTCCTCCTGGAGCGACATCTCCTCGGAGAGCCGGTCGCGAAGCGACGACATCATCAGGGCATTGTGCCGCCGCGACTCCATGTATCCCCCCGCCATGCTCCCGCCGTAAAAAAAAGCGGTCACCGCGCCGGTCACGATGCCGAGCGGCTGGTTGTCAGTCCGGAATGAGGCCACCGTGATCGCGGAAAATACCGATATCACGATAAGCGCGACGATCCCCGTTGACGTATTGCCGGCGTACACATACCCCATGCCGGGGGCGATACCCGCCCAGAGCGCGATGTACGGGTCCGACCAGGCGGACGAACGCTCGCGCGCGGAAGCGACAAGATCGAGATATTTCTGACGATCGTTACGCACTCCCGCCGGCATCCGGTCAGTCGCGAAAAGCGTTTCCGCGCCGGGGAGATCGCGGCTCAGCAGGCGCGAGATGAGCCTTCGCTTCCAGAGATACGAGTCAAGAGGATCGCCGCAGACGGCCGAAACGATGGGAGGATTTCCGGAAAGAGGCGATTCACGCATAAAGAGCGCGTCGGTCCGTAACAGCGATGCCGCGCAGGCGACAGATATGTCCCCGCCCGTATACTCGAGTGAATCCAGCGCGGCGTACTGCCCGCCCATGTACAGCAGATAGAGTTCGGATATATACAGCCTTTCCCTGCTCAATGAATCGGGATGAAGCGATGACAGGCGCCGCAGCTCAACGATCGCCCGGTAATATTCCCGCGCCGACAGCAGGCCCGCGGCAAAGCCGCGGATCGCGCCGGGAGAATATTCCTCTTCGAGCGGACCGGGCATGGCCGGAGCGGAGAGAATGGCCAGGATGAGCGCACAAGACAGAACGGCGCCACCGATTCGAAGGAGGCGCCGCCGTGAAAGAAGATAACGGTTCATACTGACGCTATTTAGCTCTGATCCGCTGCCATTCATATATCAATGGGGTCGACACGCCCACCGTGGAGAAGACTCCGAGCGAGAAGCCGAACAGGAGCATCAGCGCAAAGTCATTTATTATTTCCACCCCTATCATGTAAAGGCAGAACGTACCGATCAACGTGGTAAACGTCGTCAGGATCGTCCGTTTCAGGGTCTGTGTTATCGAGACATCACAGATTTCAAGGAACGACTTCTTCGCCATGTTGGTCATATTTTCCCGAATTCGGTCGTACACCACCACGGTGTCGTTTATCGAGTAGCCGAATATGGTAAGGACGCCCGCGACGATCGGGATATTGATCTCAATTCCCATCATTCCGCAGAAGAGGAAGGAAAGCATAACATCATGAACCAGTCCGATCATCGCCGTAACGGCAAATCGGTACTCGAACCTGAAGGCAAGGTACACACCCATAAGGCCAATACACCACGCGATAAGGTAAAGCGCGGATTTTTTCAGATAATCACCGATAGCAGGTCCGACCTCCTCGGAGTTGACTATCGAAACCTCGGGAAATCCCTGCTGGAGCAGGACAATGAGCCTGTTCGACCGCTGTACATTGGATACGTTGTCCTGCCCGGGGGCGGCGCCCGGGGTTTCAGTGACCGCTTTCGGTTCCTGGACGGCCGCGGCGTTTACCTGGGTAAGCTTGGCGGAAATAACATACTGGTTCAGCGCTTCATCGCCATACTGCTGCACCTCGGCATTGATGTTGCCGGCATGCAGGACCTGGCGGATTCTATGGACATCGACGCCGCGCGGAAAGCCCGCGATGACTTTTATGCCACCCATGAAGTCTATCCCCCAGTTGAATCCTCCATTTAAATACGTTCCCACACCGAATACGGTAAAAAGAACGATCGTTATCGCATAGGAGATGAAGCGGTACTCCACAAATTTTATCATTTTTTTCAAGGCAATCCACCTCTTAAATGCTCAGTTTATGAAGATTCTTCTTCAGGGAGATAAGCGAGTAAATATATTTTGATACATACAGCGCCGTAAACATACTCGCAAGAATACCGATCGCCAGTGTCACCGCGAAACCTTTTATCGGACCCGTGCCGAACTGCGTGAGCACAAACGCGGCTATGAGCGCGGTCAGGTTGGAGTCAAAGATCGTCCAGAAGGCCCTGTCGAAACCGGTAACGATGGCCGCATGCGGCGACTTGCCGTGGGACAGCTCTTCCTTTATCCGTTCATAGATGAGAACGTTCGCGTCAACCGCCATACCGACGGTGAGGACGAATCCGGCGATACCGGGAAGCGTCAATGTGAAATTCAGCCATGACAGTACCGCCACCATGAAGATGAGGTGCATGACCAGTCCTATCGACGCGATGATGCCGGCAAGCTTATAGTAGATGATCATGAAAACAATTACCGCGATCATGGCAACGGTCAGCGCCTTGATACCGGAGTTGATCGAGTCAATTCCAAGCGAAGGACCGACACTGCGTTCCTCTATCCGCTCAAGGTCAACAGGAAGGGCTCCCTCTTTGATGATGCCGACGAGCGTATCAAGCTCCTCCTTGCTGAAGTCGCCCTGGATCATCGCGCTTCCGGTCGTGATCTGCACATTCATAAGCGGGGCGCTGCGCACCTTGTTGTCGATGACGATGGCCAGGCGCTTGCCGTGGTTCTTTTTCGAGGTCGCTTCGGCAAACTTGACCGCGCCCTCGTCGGTTGTGTTGAAGTGGACGGCAAGCCGGTTGTAGTCGTCATACCCGCGGTATGCCTTCTTTATATCGCTGCCCGCGAGCGCCGCCTGTCGCTGCAGAGCGACCGGGTGCGTGGGAACAAGTTTTTTCGCGCTCTTGTCCCTGTCGTAAAAGAAAAGAAGCTCGTGGTCATCGGGAAGTTCAATATCCTTTGATATCTGGGTAAGAAGGTCCATCTGGTCCTTGGTGTCAACGGGGAGTCCCTTTTCACGGAATTCGGCTTTGTTCTGGAACCACTCTTCAGCCTTCTTGGTAAAAGCTTCATTCACGATCCTGTATTCAACCCGTCCTGTCGTACCGATAAGGCGCTTTACCCCTTCAGGATCGCGAACGCCGGGAAGTTGTATTTCAATGGCGCCCGACTCGCGCCTTCTGAGTTGCGGCTCTGAAACGCCGAACTGGTCGACACGGCCGCGGAGCAGTTCGAGCGCCTGCTGCGACGCGTCACTCTTTTCTTCGCTGTTAAGCTTCCTGCCGAGACGCCTTTCAAGCGAGGGGAAATCAGGCATGAGAACAAGCTGCATGCCGCCCTGAAGATCAAGGCCAAGGTTGATTCGCTTCGCCGATATCGGCTTTCGCTCCGACCAGTGCGTGACAAACCTTACCTCTGAAACGCCCTGAACGGTCTTCACCGCATTCATGATCGCGTCATTGAGCCCGTACCCGGTTACGGTCATTCCGGATGACGTTCTTTCAACCTGGTACCTCTCCGCCGGGAACCGCGCGGCTACAAGCGCGATCTGCTCCGGCGTCGCATCGGGCCGGAACCCGATATTCATTTCACGCTGACCCACGGTCGGAAGCATGAGAATTACCGCAAAGATATTCAGCGCGACAATAAAAATTCCTTTATATATCATTCCGCGGGTCATTAAAATCCTCTTCTATAATTTTAGAGTATGATATAACGATCGGATTTGCACGTCAGTGCTTCGCGTCGATTCATATCAGGGGAACCGCTTTAATACGCTGCTGTTTCTCGATCTTGACCTGATCCTGTAAAGCAGAAAGATTACGACGATCAGCGACACGAGCACGCCAACCGCGAGTCGATTTGACGCGCCGGGACTGAGCCCGAAAAGGCCCTGACGGTTTTCACCCGCCGCCGGCGCTGCCGTTTCGGCGCCCTCCTGGCCGATGGATATGCTCTCGGATATCATCGGTACGGATTTCCTTTCGGGAATACGGGCATATTTGAATTCACCTTCGGTGATTTCGAGAAGACCGCCCGCCGTTTCTTCAGGCTGCGGCGCGGCTTTTTCCTCTTTCTTTTTTTCTTTTTCGCTTTTCTTCTCGCCCCTGGCCTGCGCGTCGGCGGCTGCCCTGCGAGCGGGCCTGTTCTGGCGTACTTCTTTCGCGGGTACGGCCTGCGCCGCGGGAGCGTCATCGGTTTTCGCTGCTTCCGGTTGCGGAGACGGTCCCGCATCAGGAGCGTCCTGGGAATATAAAAAAGATCCTGCCATCACAAACACAAGCGCTATGACGGCAACACTAAGTTTGGTTTTCAGGTTTTTCATCATTTTTACTTTTCAGGAAACTTTTGACTGGATCGCGGATTTGGAAAACTCCGCTTTCGTGTTCTCGGCGATTTTGAGAACCACCTTTCCTTCTTCCGGCTTCACGCTGACGACAACACCATACATGCCGCCCACCGTTATCACTTTGTCTCCCTTCTGGATTGCCTCGAGCATCTTTTTGCGCTCTTTCTCTTTCTTCTGGGAGGGACGGATCAGCAGAAAATAAAAAATTACGATCATCAGGATGATCGGAATAAAGCTCGTCCACATCGAGCCTCCCTGTCCGGCCTGCGGCGCGGCGGTCTGGGTCTGAGCGAATGCGGCAGTGATTAAATGTAACACGGAAACCTCCGATGAAATAGTCATATTGAGTTTCGTACGGCGCAATACGTCGGGGAAAAGACTGCGCGTGCGCCCCGTCAACCGATACAGATAGCCATCACACTCTCGTACATTTATCTATTATGTCAACACTTTAACATTCAGTCGGATGAAATAATTACCGGAGTGCCGATTTCAACGAACCGGTCAAGCTCAAGGATGTCCTCGTTATACATCCTGACGCACCCGCTCGTGGCCAGATGCCCGATCGATGCCGCGTCGTTGTTGCCGTGAATGGCGATCCCGTGCCCTATCGGCGCCGGCACGCCGCCTTTCAGCGGAATAAGCCCCGAAGCCAGCGCCCTGTCATAACGCGCCCTGTCATGCGCGGCGGGATAATCGATAAGAAAAAAGCGCGGGCCGTACGCGTTATCTCCCAGATCGGCTTTCCTGTCGCCGTAACGGTAGTGGCCGTCGCGGGCGCGGAAGTAGACGCCGTTCATCGCACGGAGTTTGCGGTATCCCGGCGATGTCCTGTCAGCGTCCATGCTCAGTATCTCGACCACATGGTATTCGCCTTCGGGCGTCCGGTCGTCCCCAGCATGCAGTTTGGTTTTTCTGTCAGGATTGAGCCCGTAGGCGATAAGGTACTTTTTCATCACGGCGAGATTGCGGTCATACACGTAAAGCGCGAACTCCTTTTTGCTGACGAGGAAGACGTAGCGCCCGCGAAACCCGGAAAACGCGCGCTTCACGGCGTCCTTTCGCGCATCCGCGCAGGATACGCACGCGGCCGCAACGACGATTGCGAGCATGAACAGTATCAGCTGTTTTTTCATTGATCTCACCGTGAAGGGGGCGCGTTCCGCTTCCTGACGCTGCCGAGCTCCTTGAGTATGTCCTCGGTGATGTCGTACTCCCTCCTGGAGTACACGAGCCCCTCTCCCATGTTGTAGACAAAGTCTATCCGCATTCTTGACGCCACGCTCTCGATGGCCCTGTTGATCTCAGTGTAAAATTTTTCCTTGTAGCGGTTTTCATCCGCGGCAAGCCGCGCCGCCTGGTCCCTGTATTCCCTGATCTGCGCGACAATGCTTTCCCGCGCCTTTATGTCCTTTTCGGTGAGAAGCTTCCTTTCGATATCTGATGATGCGGATATGATCTGCCGTTTGCGCTCTCTGAGCGCGCGCGCCTCGGGATCGCCGGTGACGAGATACTCGAGCGCCAGCGAAAGGCTGCAGTAGCGTATCCGCAACGCCCGCTCGTCGACACGGTCAGCGCTTTTACATGCGGACAGAGCAGCCGCGATTGCCAGCGTCGCGAAAATGATCGCCGCGGATTTTGCCGAAGACCCCAAACCTGTCCCCCTAAAACCGCATGTCACCGATTCCGAACTGGAAGTTGAAGCCGCTGATCGGCCTGAACCAGCCGTTGTCCCGGCCGGACCATTCGAGCTTGCGTCCGAACCAGAAACGCAGCGGCATCATCGGTATCTGTATCTTGAAGCCGAATCCGTACGAATAGCGGAAATATGACGCGAGGTTGACATCGCGCCAGTTGCGGATGTCGTACAGATCGCCGTTTGCCTTGTCGCTGTTGATGGTAGTCACATAATCTTCAATGAGCCCTTTCTCGAAATAACGGTCGGTCCACACCGATCCCGCGTCGAAGAAGGCCACCAGCCAGAGTATCTGCGGATGCACGGGTATGCGAAGCTCGGCGCCGTAGAGCACCCGGTCGAAAAGTCCTATCCTCCAGGAGTCGGGGAACGAAGAGTCGTAATAATCCCATCCCCGAAGGGTTTCAGGCCCGCCGATCCGAAGACGGTCCTCAGGCTCGATCCACGGGTGAGTCAGCGGGCTTATCTCATCCCTTACCATGTCCCTTCCGAGAGGCGGTCTCATGAAGTCGGCGTTCCCGCGAAGCTCAACTACCACCGGGTGCGACCGCAGCGCCGGGAGATGGAAGGGGCTGTAATACATGTAGATATCGGGCGAATACTTGATATAGTTGCTGTCTCCTCCCAGGACGCCGCCGGTGAATCCGACAGCAAGGCGCGTGAAAATACCTCTGGTCGGGTTCATGTAATTATCCCGCGAGTTGCGGAAGCCGTAGATCGTCACCGTCCGCTTTTCCTGAATGCCGCGCTCTTCCTGTATGAAGATATCATCGGAACAGTTTCCGGTAGGATCGACATACCTGCTGAACGAATGCGTCCATCGCAGGCCGATACCGTAGTAATCCCAGAACCGGTAGCTGGTTCCCACCGTGTAACCGACCCGCTGACGATGGTATGTCGCCCTGCTGCTTGAATTTGCAAACATCGATGAAGTGTAGATGGTATTCAGTTGATAAAAGACATCGGCATCCAGTCCGAGCGGCAGATTGTTGTGGAAACAGGTGTCGGCAAACCAGAGGTCCTGAAAACTCAAGGTTACCGCACTGCGGTAGGGACCGTACTCAACCCGCGTGCCCACCCGCTGGCCGTTTCCGAGAAGATTATTCTCCGCGACGTCCGCAAAGATGGAAAATCCGGTCGTGGTGCCGTAACCGCCGCCAAGCGAAATTGTGCCGGAAGGCTGTTCTTCAACCTCAACCACAAGGTTGACGTATCCGTCCTGGCTTCCCGGACGGACGTTGACGTTGACCTCCTTGAAGAAACCGAGGTTATAGACCCTTTCACGCGACCGCTGCACCTTGAAGGAATCAAAGAGCTCGTTTTCCTTGAGGAGCACCTCGCGCCGTATTACCCGGTCATTGGTCTTTTTATTGCCCTTTACGATGATATTCTCAATCCGGACCTTGCTGCCTTCCGAAATGGTGAAGTCAATTTTTACGTATTTTCTGGTTTCCTTTCTTCCGCTAATATCGACTATCTGCTCTTCGACTGTCTTTTTCGGGACAACGCGCGCGAAGATATATCCCTTTTCGGCGTACCGCGCCGCGATCATCTGCATGTCGCGCTGGAAGGATGTATAGTTGAAGATATCACCGCGGGTACGCTGCTCGAAATTATTTTCGAACACTTTCGTCTCAAATATCTTGTTGCCGGCAACAGTATATTTGTCGAAATAGTACTTCTCGCCTTCGTGGACTTTCAGGGTGATAAAGATCGATCGGGCATCCTGCTTTCTCGGGTCCTTCCATTCGTACTCGACGCTGTCCTCGATGATGTGCGCATCGAGATAACCGAGCTCCTTGTAGTATCCCTCGATCTTTGCCTTGTCCTGGGCGTAGATGTCCTTCTTGAACTCTCCGCCGCTGCCGAATATCCCGGTCTCGTCGGTCTCCATGACCGAGCGGAGCTTTTTCGCGGGGACCAGCCGCGCGCCCATGATCGATATTTTGGCGATGCGTATCTCCTCGCCTTCATCTATCCTGAAGAGCACCTTGACCGAATTGGTGTCTCTCGTCTCCTTCTTGACCTGGTATCGCACGACAGCGTTGAAAAGTCCCTGGTCGTTGTACTTCTTCTTGATGAGCTTGATGCTTTTTTCGAGGAGATCGCGGCGCAGCACGTCGTTTTCCTTGACGGGAATCAGGTTGGTAAGCTCGGTTTCGTTGATCTCCTCGGTCCCGAGAAATTCTATCTGCCGGATAAGCGGCCGCTCCTTGCAGACGAATTTCACCGCGACGCCGTCGCGGAAGTCCTCTACCTCGACGACGACATTCTCAAGCTGGCCCTGCTTGAACACCGACTTGATGTCCTGCCTGATCTCCTTTTCCTTGAGCGGATATCCTTCTACGGTGAACATCTCATCGACAAGGTCCCTCGCATCGTTGTTCTTCAAACCGGTGAATTCAATCTTTCTGACGGTCTTCCCCTCGTAGCGCGACGGCTGGGAAAACCCGCCCTGATGTCCCGCAAGGACGGAGAGCACAATCCCCAGCACGCCGAATAAGAGCCATATTCTTTTCATAGTACGCAAGCCGTTCCACCTGTTTGAAGTCACCGCCGCAAAGCGCTGCCGGGTATTGAAAGATGCAATCTGCTGCGCGGGAGCCCCGATCGCCGGGCTTTTGACGCCCTCCCGGCCTCCCGCACACTTCGAGAAAATTCAGTTCAATCCGCCCTGCTACATCTCTTTTCTTTAGAGTGAGATACGCGCGGTATGTTAGCATATTTTTTGCGGTATGGCACCGTGTTCACGCGTTATCAGCATGAAGGGCCGCAGACAGCTATATCAGGATACGAACCCCGCCGAGAACGCTGATGCCCTGTTCGGGGTAGCCGTCGCGCAAATAATACCTGCTGTTGTAAAGATTTTCAATTCTTATATAGCCGTAAAAGCTTTCAAGCATTTTTCTCTGTATGCTGAATTCACCGACGATCGAGCCGCCCATCTGGCGCTCACTGGCCGGATCGACATACACCTCTCCCCTGTACCTGTTCATCCAGAGGATCTTCCACGCATCACCATTATAGCGGATACCGCCGGTAAGCATGTGAACCGGGTGGTAGGTAATATTGACATCGACATCATACAGTGAATATTCGCAGCCCAGCGAGCACTCTAAAATACGGTCGAAGAGATAGAGGTTGACATCGATCTTCGACTGATAAAGGGTAAGGCGCACCGTATCGGCGCTCAGGAGGTTGCCGGTGACCGGATAGTAATTGTAAAAGGCGCTGCAGTGCTCGGCCATGAACACCGATTTCAGATCGAGAAAGCTGTTCAGGCGGAATTCCATCCGCAGGTCGCCGTGATGCACCCGTGACGGCGGCAGGTCGTAGGTCGGCATTATATACTTCTGCTGAAGATAAAAAACCTCGGGCCTGAACGGGACCATGTCATACCGGTAACTGAGTATGATGGATGCAGACTGGTAATCCTTGATGAGAAAGCTTATTATCGGTGAGAACAGATACGTATCGTCCCGATTATAGTCAAAATTGGCCCCCAGAGAAAAACCGATATTTCTGGTGATATAGAAATCATCGATGATCTCCGAGTCCACAAACCGGTCGTTCCTGACCCGCGGATCGGAGTAGAAATAGCCGTAAAAGTTAGAATTGAAACGGACGCGGTTCGTCGGCGACCAGATATACTCGCCGCCCGCCTCGACGTTCGCCTGGTTGAGCCTGCTGTTGCCGTCCTCGACCGTCCCGATGGGGCGCAGCCGGTGCACGTACTGCGCGCCGCCGATATTGCAGAAACCCTCGAACGAAGGCGAGAAGCGAAACGTGTTTTTGACCGAAAGCTTGGCCTTTTCCTGCTCCTCGCGCGAATACACGGGATTATCGAACATCCCCCGTGATTCCCCGTTTACCTCGGCGTCAAACCCGAAACGGTACCTGTCCGATACCTGCAGGTTTCCCGTAAACCCGAGATTGTTCTGATAATAGCTCGAATTTTCGTAGATCTCGCCGTTATATCCGAAATCGTTCGACCGCTTGAATGAAGAACTCAGCAGGTAAACAAAATTTTCCTGTTCCTGAGAAAGGCTGATGGCCGAGAGCATGCTGTTGTATTGCCCGTAAATGACCTTCATGTCGATGTTCATGCTCTTCGACTGCGGCACCTTCTTTTCGGCTGCCGGCCGCTCAGTTTGCGGCGCCACCACAACAGGCTCAACCGGTCGGTCATCGGCAAGGAGCGATCCGCCCGCGAGAAGGAAAAGCGCCATCATCAGAATCA
Source organism: uncultured Leptospiraceae bacterium (assembly GCA_964627815.1). Lineage (GTDB taxonomy): Bacteria > Spirochaetota > UBA4802 > UBA4802 > JAGODF01 > CAZPZJ01. Next base: position 204,597 of record CAZVKE010000008.1, on the reverse strand, counting down.
GAAACCGTTTCATAGAATACACACATGGCAAAAAATATCCGTTTTTTTCAATTCTTTTATCGGATACGGGGGGATTTTGCTCTCTTGACGGGACATTCCCGCATCCGCGCGCCGGCCGCTGAAACGGTAAAGAATTGACAGACGCGGGCCTGTCTCACACCATTCGTCCCGGAAGCAGGCCTTCCGCGCATGCCGGCGCGGCGCCCGCATATATCGCCCGGGGGAAATGCCATGATCACCGCACCCATCTATCCGAAAACCGTAAAAAAACGCGCTGTACGGCTCGCGCCCGGTATCATGCTTGTCGCGGTCGCCATACTCTCGCTTGACGCGGGATGCGCCCACGACCCGCACTTCGCGCAGAAACGCGATCACGAATTCGCCGATACTGACTACTATGTAAAGCGCTTTGAGGACCCCGGGCGCATCGAATCACAGAAGCCGGACCGGGTCGTCGCCGAGATGAATATCAAAAACGGGGACACGATCGCCGACATCGGCGCGGGCAGCGGCTTTTTCGCAAGGCGCTTCGCCAAAGCGGTCGCGCCGAAAGGGATGGTGGTCGGATATGACGTAACGCCCGGATTCGTCGAACACATGAGAAAGGACGCCGAAAAGCGCGGGCTTTCCTGTTTCCGCGCCGAGCTCATTGACCGCAGCGCGCCGAAGCTGCCGGGAGGATATTTTACGCTCATCTTCATGTCAAACACGTACCATCACATATCCGACAGGATTCCCTATATTTCACAGGCGGGCAAAGGACTGAAAAAAGGCGGCAGGTTCGTCATTCTGGATTATCACCGGCACGCGAAAAACGGCCCCCCGTTGCACCTGCGGCTTTCGAAAGAGGAAGTTATCACGGAGTTCGACCGCGCCGGATACAGAAAGATAAAAGAGCGGGAGTTCCTTACGGACCAGTACTATCTCGAATTCACGGCAAAATAACAACAGCGGGCGGTACCGCCGCACAGGCAGTATATCCGCCTACATGTCTTTTCGCGCGACCTCGCGGGAGCAGTTGCGGCAGCGCACCGACTCCTGCGGTATCCCATAATCGACGAACACATTGAGCTGGAAACCGCAGTTGCATTTATACGCGAATGTTTTCACCTGGTAACTCTTCATTGTTAGCCCCTTCAGCGGTTGCAATCATTATACTGTTAGTATCGGCAGTATCGCGTCTTTCGGATAGAACAATCACTGGCCGGAAGAACGTAAAAAGGCCGCATGGCACACGCCATACGGCCTTTGTTGCGATCACTTCTGTTGATTGCGGATCTATCCCTTGAGCTGGTCGACCTTGTCGGTCTTTTCCCAGGGGAAATCGCCTTCTTTCCTTCCGAAATGGCCGTAGGCCGCAGTCTGAAGATAAATCGGCCGCAGGAGGTTGAGCGTCTCGATAATGCCTGAAGGCTTCAGGTTGAACACCTTCTTGATCCGCTTTACGATCTCCTCATCCGACACCGTTCCCGTACCGAAGGTCTCCACCATCACCGATACCGGATCGGCAACTCCGATCGCGTACGCGATCTGCACTTCGCAGCGATAAGCAAGCCCGGCCGCGACGACATTTTTCGCGATGTATCTGCCCATGTAGGCCGCAGAGCGGTCAACCTTGGATGGATCCTTGCCGGAAAACGCCCCACCACCGTGGCGTCCCATACCGCCGTAGGTGTCGACGATGATCTTCCTGCCGGTAAGGCCCGTATCGCCGTGGGGGCCGCCGATAACGAAGCGGCCGGTCGGGTTGATATAAATTTTGGTATTGTTGTCGATAAGATTGGCCGGAATGACCTTTTTAATGACCGATTCCACCATCGCGCCGCGGATAGTATCATACTCGACTTCAGGCGTATGCTGTGTCGATATAACGATCGCGTCAACGCGCTTCGGCTTTCCGTCGACATACTCAACCGTCACCTGCGATTTCGCGTCAGGACGGATAAAGGGCAGCTCCCCGTTTTTCCTGAGTTTTGCCAGATGGCGCACCAGGCTGTGCGCGTAGTAGATCGGCATCGGCATCAGCACGTCGCTCTCCGCGACCGCGTAACCGAACATCATCCCCTGGTCTCCGGCGCCCTGCTCCTTGAAAAGGCCCTCGCCTTCGGTCACTCCCTGGGATATGTCCGCCGACTGCGCGTGCACATACACTTCGACATCGCAGGTCTTCGCGTCAAAACCGATTTCCGGATCGGTATAGCCGATCTGCGTCACGACATCGCGCGCGATTTTTTCGTAATCAACTTTTACCGAAGAGGTAATCTCACCGGACAGGACTATCCGGTTGGTCGTCACCAGGGTTTCGAGCGCCACCCTCGACTTCTTATCGCCCTTCAGATGCTCATCGAGCACGCCGTCCGAAATCTGGTCGGCAACCTTGTCGGGATGCCCCTCGGAAACCGACTCCGATGTAAACAAATAATCCTTAACAGCCATCATTCACTCCTTGATTCTTTTATGCTGCGGACAATCCGCCGAAATGCGCATATCCGGCCCTGGAATACCAGATTCGGGCCGGTCACGCCCCTACTCTTCCCAGTGGATGCACTCCGCGGGACACCCGTCTATGCATTCCTGTATTTTTTCCTCGCTTGCTCCCTTCGGATCGCGAACATGACTGACCCCTTCGGGCGTCATCTCGAAGACCTCGGGAAGCAGATCGACGCAAAACTCGCATCCGGTACATTCAGCCTGATCGACATACACTATCTTCGCCATATTCTTCCTCCTCATCTTCTTTATATGTTACTGATCCTGATATCCCGAAGAAATGCCGCACGTCATACCCAGGTATGACCCCCGGCACCGGGAGTTATCACGCGGACAATCGCGAAGATCATCTGCGCTCGTTGGCGTCTCTACGGCCGCTTTCGCGCTCTTTCATGACGTTCTTTTCAGTGGCGGGAAGGTCTTTTCCGGCGCCTTCATCAGCTTTCACTGCGTCACCTACACCCTGCTTCTCCGCGCCCTCGCTCCGTTCGGCCGGCGCCACGGGTCTTTCCACTCCGCCGCGCACTTTGGCGGTGTTGGGATCGAATTCCCTGGCGCGATACGCCTCAATCGCCGAAAGCCCGAGCGATCCCACCATGAAAAGCCCCGTCATGACCGCGGTGATCTTGGTGATCACGTCGGCAGTCGAGGAACCGAATGTGGTCTGGCTCGAGCCGCCGAGAATTCCCATCCCTGCGCTTTTATCGGACTGCAGGAGGATAATAATAATAAGAAGAAGGCAGAGAATAAAAAACAACACCGTCAAGATGCTCGTAAGAATACCCATATACGCTTTCCTGTCCCGTAAAAAATATCAAACCACTGGAGGATATGCTCACCAGATAGCGAACTATATGCTGAAAAGAGACAATTATTTATCTGACATGAATAATGTCAAGGAAAGAATCACTCTTCAGGCTCGCTCCGCCGACAAGCACACCATCGATATCGGGGACCGCGTACAGGCCGGCGATGTTGTCGGGCTTGACCGATCCCCCGTACAGCAACGGCACCGTTTCGGCGATCTCCTTCCCGTACAGGTTCTCCACAATCTTCCTTATAAAGGCGTGCATCGCCGCCGCGATTTCCGGGGTGGCGACCTTTCCTGTGCCGATTGCCCAGACCGGCTCATAGGCGATAACAAGGCGCTTCATCTGGTCGGCCGAAATGTTCGCAAGCCCCTCCCTGATCTGAGTTTCCACTACCGCCTCGGACCTGCCCGCTTCGCGCTCCTCGAGGAGCTCGCCGACGCACACCATCGGCTCCAGCCCGAATTTGTAGGCCGCGTGGACCTTTTTATTCACCATGGCGTCCGTTTCGCCGAAGATGTGCCGGCGTTCCGAATGTCCGATGAGCGCGAAGGCCGCGCCGCAATCCTTAACCATTGCCGGAGAGGTTTCACCGGTAAACGCGCCTTCCTTCTCGAAATAGATGTTCTGCGCGCCCACCGAAAGTTTCCCTTTTGCGGCGGATACAACCTCGCGAATATAAAGCGCCGGCGGGAAAACCACCACCTCGCGAGTACCGATATCCCCGAGCCCTTTCACAATACCTTCGACAAGGCCGGCAGCCTCGGCGGCATTCGTATACATTTTCCAGTTGCCGGCGAAAATTTCCCTTCTTTTCATTACATTAATGCTCCACACCGCCCCCGTCCTCTTCCGGGACCGGACAGGAGCTTATTTTCAGTATCCCTGAGCCCGTGCGCAGGGGCGGCACGAATCCGCGCTCTTATTTGGCGATAAATTTGACCAGGTCGATCACTCTGAGCGAGTATCCCCACTCATTGTCGTACCAGCTCATTACCTTGACGAAATTGCCGTCGATAACTTTCGTGAGCCCGGCATCCACTATTGATGAATGGTCGTTGCCAATGAAATCCGCCGAAACCAGCGGCTCTTCAACATACTGGAGAATTCCCTTGAGCCTGCCGTCCGCCGCGGCCTTGAGCGCCGCATTGACGTCTTTGTCGGTAACCGTTTTTTTGACCGTACAGACAAAATCGACGATGGATACATCCGGGGTGGGGACGCGAATCGACCCTCCATCCAGTTTACCCTTCAATTCCGGAATAACGAGGGTAACCGCTTTTGCAGCACCGGTCGTGGTCGGGATCATCGACAGCGCCGCCGCCCGCGCCCGGCGCAGGTCCTTATGCGGGAGATCGAGAATGCGCTGGTCGTTGGTGTAGGAGTGTATGGTATTCATGAGTCCGCGCTCAATGCCGAACGCGTCGTTGAGCACCTTGACGACGGGGGCAAGACAGTTCGTGGTACACGACGCGTTGGATATGACATGATGGGTGGAAGGATCATATTTGTCCTCATTGACGCCGAGCACGATCGTTATGTCCTCGCCCTTGGCCGGCGCGGAAATGATGACCTTTCTGGCCCCCGCTTCAATATGGGCCATCGCTTTATCTTTGTCGGTAAACTTACCGGTTGATTCCACTACCACGTCTATTCCTTCCGCTTTCCAGGGAAGGCTTTTCGGGTCCTTCTCGCTGTGAACGAGTATTTTCTTTCCGTTCACGACAATCGCGTTCTCGGTGTGGGACACCTCTCCCTTGAAATGGCCGAAAACCGAATCATATTTCAGAAGATGCGCGAGCGTCGCCGCGTCAGTAAGATCGTTGATACTGACCACCTCGATATCGCCATACCTGTCCTGTTTCATGAATATGGCGCGAAGGACGTTACGCCCGATCCTGCCAAAACCGTTAATGCCGATTTTTATACTCATGTTGAACACTCCTTGGGTTTTTGTTAAATTCTGAACAAACTATTTCTATATTATATAAGAAAGGCCTCGCGCATGACAGCGCGGAGAATAGCGCACACGGCTCCGATCTTTTCCGACCGCGGCGTATTAAGAAATAGAACCTATAAAAATATTTCTGTCAATAACTATATTGAGAAAAAATATTTGATTATGATCGCGATTATTTATATTAAAATTTGTCTTTGCCTGTGCCGCTTTCTCTGGTGAATCCTCCGCTACGGCGCAATAAAACGCACCACGGCAGCCCGAAAACGGAATTTATCGCTTTACGGGAGCGGACTTTCATGCTATCTTTCAACAAAAAGAAGGGCGGGCTTCATCTTACGCGGCCCTATACTGGGCGCCGTTCTACCGGGGAACCACATGAAAAGACCAGCGATCCTCATCACCGAGGATGAGAGCATTACCGCGCTTGATATAAGGGAGAAGCTGGAGACATTTGGATACTCCATCACCTCGATCGCCACAACCAGCCAGGAAGCAATAGCGTCCGTCACCCTTCAGAGGCCCGACCTCGTCCTTATGGATATTGTCATCCAGGGGAATATCGACGGCATTGAGACCGCCCGTATCATACAAACCGAGTTCGCCATTCCTGTCATTTTCCTGACCGCGCACGCCGACAGGCAGACACTGAAACGGGCAAAATCCGCGGTCCCGTACGGATACATTGTCAAGCCGTTCAAGGACGACGAGCTTTTCTCCGCTATCGAGATGGCGCTGCACAAGCACGGGATCGAGAAAAAATTCAAGGAAAGCGAAAAGAAGTACCGCGAGCTGGTGGAAAACGCCAACAGCATCATTCTGCGAATGGATGCTGAATGGAAAATAACTTTCTTTAATGAATTCGCGCAGTCATTTTTCGGATATACCGCCGAAGAAGTGCTCGGCAAAAGCGGGCTGGGAACAATTGTGCCGATGATCGATTCGCAGGGGCGGGATCTGTCCGAATTATTACAGGACATAATACAAAACCCCGAAAAGTATTCGAGCAACGAAAACGAGAACATCAAAAAGAGCGGCGAACGCGCCTGGATATCGTGGAACAACCGCGTCATTACCGATCCCGAGACAGGAATGAAAGAGATCCTCTGCGTGGGGATCGACATCACCAAAAGAAGAATCCTCGAGGAAAACCTCCGTCGCTCGGAAGATAAATTCTATAAAATATTCCAGTCGAGCCCCGATTCAATGGCGATAAGCACTATCGATAGCGGGACGCTTATCGACGTTAACGAGGAGTTTATCAGGAAAACAGGATACTCACGCGAGGAGATCATAGGGAAAACCTCGATTGAACTCAACCTGTGGCCCGAAAAATCAATACGCGGGGATATACTTAATAAGATCAGTAAAGGCGAACCGATCCGAAACCTCGAGATCAAATTCAACCTGAAAGAGGGAACGCTGGACACGCTCTTCTCGGCCGAAAGGATCGAGATCGAAGGCCGTCCGTGCCTGATCTCGATAATCCGCGACATCACCGAGCTGCGAAAGGCGCATGAGGAGCGGAAAGAGGCGATCGGCCGCCTCAATGACATCATCGAGTTCCTTCCCGACGCGACGTTTGTTATCGACCGCAACAAACGGGTCATCGCGTGGAACCGGGCAATGGAGCTTTTAACCGGCGTTCACAAGGCAGACATACTCGGCAAGTCCGGCCATGAGTATTCCCTTCCTCTTTACGGGTACATCCGCCCGATCCTTATCGATCTCCTCGATTCCCCCGAGCGGCTCGACGACATGGGATATGAAAATGTAGCAAAGGAAGGAAACATCCTGTACGCCGAATCGTATTCGCCCCTTCTGCGCAGCGGGTCCGGCGCGTACCTCTGGGGGAAAGCGTCACCGATCCGCGATTCGAGCGGCAACATGGTGGGGGGGATAGAGGCAATCAGGGACATCACGGCGCTGAAGGAGACGGAAAAGGCGCTCAAGGAGAGCGAGGAGAAGTTTCACCGCCTCTTCGACCAGTCCGAAGACGGGCAGCTGATCCTTGAAGACAACGTATTCATTGACTGCAACCATTCGGCGTTGCGGCTCCTGGGCTACTCCGACAAGAAAGACATTCTGGGAAAACACCCTTCCGATATCTCCCCCGAACACCAGCCTGACGGCACGCTTTCCGTGATACAGGACAGGAACAACATCACCCAGGCGCTCCGGAAGGGAAGCGTAAACTTCGAGTGGGATTTCTTCCAGTCAAACGGGCGCATCATTCCGATCGAGATAACCCTCACTACGATATCGGTCCACGGCAAGAAGCTGTTCCATGCCGCCTGCCGCGACATCACGGTCCGCAAATACATGGAGGCGGAACTTCGCATGTCCGAAGAGAAATACCGCACGATTTTCGAAACCTCGGGCACCGCGATGATCATCTTCGACAACAGGATGACCATCACGCTCATGAACAGGAGAATGGAGCAGCTGACCGGCTTCTCCCGCGAGGAAATCGAGGGAAAACGAAAATGGACCGACTTCGTGCAGGAAGAAGAGCTCGACATGCTGATGAAGTACCAGAAACGCAGCATGAAGGACCCTAAATCGGCGCCATTTCAGGTCGAGTTCTCCTATATCAACAAATCGGGCGAGGTGCGAGAGTGTATCGGAAATTTCTCCATCATTTCCGACACCAACCTCCATGTCGGCTCGATCCTTGACATCACCGAGAGACGCAAGCTCACGAGGGAAATCCTCCAGATCAGCGCCGAAGAGCAGCAGCGTATCGGCCGCGACCTGCACGACGGCCTGGGCCAGCACCTTACGGGCATCGCCTTCATGAGCAAGGTGCTGGAAAGCAAGCTCAAGGAAAAAAAACTCGGCGAGATCGAGGACGCCACGAAAATCACCGACCTGATCAACATGGCCATCGACGTGACGCGCATCCTTTCGAAAGGGCTCAATCCGGTCAGCCTCGAAAAACGCGGCCTCATGGACGCGCTCGAGGAACTGGCCATGAACACTGAAGAGCTTTTCGGGATATCGTGCAGGCTTCACTGCGACTGCCCGATCCAGATCCAGGAGAGCAGCGTGGCGCTTCACGTTTACTACATCGTAAAGGAAGCGGTGAACAACGCCGTCAAACACAGCCACGCAAAAGTGATTGAAATTGCATTCCACCAGGATAAAGATACCGTCAGTTTTATGGTCCGGGATGACGGAACGGGATTCCACGAAGGCACAAGGGCGGGAAAGGGCCTGGGCCTCAACCTCATGAGGCACCGGGCCGACATCATCAACGCGACCTTCGAAATCCTTCACCCGGAAAACGGGGGCACGATCGTAAGCTGTTCATTCAGGAACAGGAAACGTACGTCCCGAGATTCATGACAGGAGCGCTTAAATGGCAGACCGAAACGGCGTGAAAACCGAAAAAAAGATAAGGATCGTCATCGTAGACGACCATCCTATCGTACGCCACGGGATCGCCCAGCTCATCAACATGCAGGAGGATATGATCGTGTGCGGCGAGGCAAAAAACTCCTCGGAGGGATGGGAAGTCATCAAGGAAACCGAGCCGAAGCTGGTGCTGGTGGACCTCTCTCTCGAGGAGGACAGCGGTCTGGACCTGATCAAGGCAATCCATTCGCGCCGTCCCGATATCACCCTCCTCGTACTCTCGATGCACGATGAAAACCTGTATGCCGAGCGGGCGATAAGATCCGGCTCCATGGGATACGTGATGAAACAGGAAGCAACCGATACGCTCATCAAGGCGATCCACCAGGTGATGAAGGGCGAAATTTTCGTCAGCGAACGGATAAAATCGCGCCTGTTGCAGCGCCTGTTGCGCGGGGATGCGATGAAATCCGAGGACAGCAACTACACGCTTGTCGAAGGGCTCACCAACAGAGAGCTCGAGGTCTTCCGCCTGATAGGGCGCGGCTTCAGCACCAGAAGGATCGCCAAGCAGCTCAACCTCAGCATCAAGACCATCGAGACCCACCGCCAGAATATAAAACAGAAGATGAACCTCCAGGATTCAGCAGAGCTTATTCAGGTCGCGGTACACTGGATCCAGACCACAAACATGAAATAATCCACCACCCGATCCATGCGACATAACGAGTAAGGGATTCCCCTACTTTATTTAAGGTGTTCCTATTATACCAAAATAACACTGTCCTGTATTGACCACCATTTGTTTTTTTTATATATATCATCATAACCTGATGAATGGTAATGGCGACAACAAATTGAGGAGGAATCTACATGAGATCGTTTTCGGGGGAAGGACATGAACATTAAAGAAAAGTTTCGCAGTCTCAAAATTGTGTTATCGTCCATTGTTGTTGCCATTATCATTCTGCTTTCAATAATTCTGGTGCTCATATCATATAACGCCGCACGCAGATCCGTTGAAAGCGCATTTGTCAACCAGCTTACCAACATAAACAAAGATCTCGACCGGCAGTTGACCGGATTTTTCGATTCAGAAATGCGGCATGCGGAATTTCTGGCCGCCACACCCGCGGTCGTAACTGCCGCAATCACTAAAAATTTCGGGATGGCCGCGCCGACACTGAATAATTTCTTCGATAAGTACGGAACATATGAGAACGTATTCCTTTCAAGCGCCGAACAGAACCCGCAGGTAATCGTGTCCGGCTCACGCAAGGGCGCCGGAACGCGATGGGGGGGGATCGGGTACGACGAGAACATCACTAAGGCGCTGGAGGGAAAATCCTGGGTGAGCCAGGCCCAGAAGTCCCCGATTACCGGCCTCCCGGTTGTGCTCGTTTCGGCGCCGATCATGGACAATAACCGGATCGTCGGGATTGTCGGACTCGCGGTAGAGCTGAGCAAGTTTTCACAGAACCTTATCAAAAACGTGAAAATAGGAAATACCGGCTACGCCTACATCATGAGGGCCGACGGGCTCACCTTCGCACACCCGCAGGAAGATCTTATCCTGAAGATGGATATCAAGACATTCGACTGGGGCAGAAAACTCCTCTCAATGCCATCGGGAAGCGTGCTGAAGTACGAGTTCCAGGGGCTGGAGAAGATCCAGACCTTTATCGTGAGCGACCGGTTCCATTTTATCGTCGGCTCGACGATGTTCATGTCGGATATCAACAGCCAGGCGAGAGTTATGGCGCTGCAGATGATTCTCTTTACCTTACTGGGCGTGATCGCGGCGGGACTGCTTATCTACTTCGTGATCGCAAGCAGGCTAAAACCGCTTGAAGTGTGCCGGGACATAATGGGCCAGATGGCGCGCGGCGATTTCACGCGCCGCTACGAAGGCCGTCAGACCCGCGATGAGATCGGGGATATCTCGCATGCGGTGAACAACTCACTTGACCAGTTCGAAAAGCTCATCGCGGAGCTGGTCGTGAGCGCACAGAACCTCGCACAGGCGGTAAGCGAAATTTCGAGCGGCAATCAGAACCTGTCACAGCGGACGACCGAACAGGCATCCTCGCTGGAAGAGATCGCGTCGACCCTCGAAGAGTCAAGCTCCACCATCAACCAGAACGCGGAAAACTCTGTGGAAGCCAATGAAATGTCCGGCAGGACCTCGCAGCTCGCCGAAAGCGGCGGAAAGATCATCGACGAATCGGTGGTGGCGATAAATGAGATAAACAGCACAAGCAAGAAAATCGGCGATATTATATCCGTCATTAATGAAATCTCGTTTCAGACCAACCTTCTCGCGCTTAACGCCGCGGTCGAGGCCGCGCGTGCGGGCGATCATGGAAGAGGGTTCGCGGTCGTTGCCGGCGAGGTGCGCAATCTCGCGCAACGCTCCGGCACCGCGGCTAAAGAGATCGCCGATCTTATCAAGACATCTATCGGGAAGGTCGAAAACGGGACCCGGCTCGTCAACGAAAGCGGGCAGGCGCTGCGCAAGATTATCGATGCGGTCAATCAGGTGGGCGCGCTGATTTCGGAAATTTCGGCCGCGAGCCAGGAACAGAAACAGGGTATGGACCAGATCACCGTTGCCGTTTCGGAGCTTGACAACATGACCCAGCAGAATGCCGCGCTCGTCGAGGAAACGGCGTCCGCAAGCGAAGAGATGGCGAACCAGGCCCAGGAACTGCTCTCGATGATGGAACGCTTCAAGGTACGCGAGACTGTCGAAACGGCCTCCTATTCAACCAAGCACCGCGAGGTTCACATCAAGGCTGCACGATCAGCCGAATCTTCACCGGCGGCATCAAGGATTGCGCGGAAAAGCCCCGTAAAACCGCAAAAGGGGGGAACCGCCAGGACCCTCAAAGACGACGGGTTCGTCGAATTTTAGGAATGCGGGATATAAGGAGAATGATATGAATATCAGAATGTTCAGAAGCCTGAAGGCGATACTGGCCGGAATTGTTGTCGGAATCGTTGCGGTCCTTACGATCATTCTTGTCGCGATATCGTACAACGCATCGTATGACGCTGTGGAAAACGCCTACCTGAACCAGCTGCAGAACTTCAATAAAGACATCGCCCAGCAGCTTGAGCTTTTTTACATTCAGCAGGAAAACACCGCCGAGTTTCTTGCAAGCACCGACTCGGTATCAAAAGGAAATCTCGGCGAGGCCATACGCATGCTGAAAGACTTCCAGGACCGTCACGGTATCTATCAGTACATATTTATCGGCTCGGCCGACAACAACTGCGATATCATCGCCGCGACGAATCCGAAAGCGGTGGGGACCAGGGTGAGCAATAATCCGGCATACCATGAAATTATCAAAAACGCGCTCGAAGGCAAAACCGCTATATCCTCCCCCCAGAAATCGATGGTCACCAATCTTCCGATAATAGCTGTCGCAGCACCGATCAAAAACGGAAACACCATTACCGGGATACTGGGGCTCGTCGTTGACGTTAGTACTTTTTCACAGGCAATGATCGAAGGCGTTAAAATCGGGGCCACCGGATATCCGTTCGTTGCTGAAATAAACGGCCTGGTATTCGCCCATCCCAGCAAGGATATGATTCTTAAGCTGAATATGAAAGACGAGGAGTGGGGAAAGCGGGCGATGGCCTCCGCGGACGGAACGGTGATCAGGTACGAATGGCAGGGTAAAGGAAAGATCCTGTCCCTCACCCGCAACACGCGGTTCGGCTTCATAACCGCCAGCACCATGTTCGTGTCTGACATCAACGAGAGCGCGCGGGCCATGGCGGCGACGATGGTCATTTTCGGCCTTCTCGGTCTGATTTTAACCGCAATCGCGATCTATTACGTAATCGCCAAACGGCTCAAGCCGCTCGATGAATGCAGAAACGTCATCAACGACATGGCGCAGGGCGACCTTCGGGGCCGCTACACGGGAACGATCACCGATGACGAAATCGGCGATATGGCCAAAGCGGTGAACGAATCCATGAACCAGTTCGAGAAACTCATTTCAGAACTCGTACTGAGCGCCCAGAACCTTTCACAGGCGGTCCAGGAAATCGCGAGCGGCAATGAAAACCTCTCACAGCGCACCTCTGAGCAGGCATCCTCTCTCGAGGAGATCGCCTCGACCATAGAGGAGGCCACCGCCACGATAAGGCAGAACGCCGATAACGCGATGGAAGCCAATAAAATGTCGACGACCACGTCGCACCTCGCCTCGCAGGGAGGGCAGATTGTCGTGGATTCGGTAAATTCAATAAATGAGATCAACGAATCGAGCCGCAAGATCGAGGAAATCATATCGGTCATCAATGAAATAGCGTTCCAGACTAATCTGCTGGCGTTGAACGCCGCCGTCGAGGCGGCCCGGGCGGGAGAACAGGGGCGCGGCTTCGCCGTCGTCGCGGGAGAAGTCCGCAACCTCGCACAGCGGGCAGGGACCGCCGCGAAGGAGATCAGCGTGCTCATCCAGTCTTCAGTGGAAAAAATCGAGAACGGCACACAGCTTGTCAACCAGAGCGGCGAGGCGCTCAGGGAGATCATCGAGTCGGTGAACAGGGTCGGTACCCTGATTTCGGAGATATCGGCGGCGAGCGAGGAGCAGAAACAGGGCCTCGACCAGATCAATATCGCCGTAATGGAACTGGACAATATGACACAGCAGAACTCCGCCCTCGTGGAAGAGACCGCCTCGGCAAGCGAAGAGATGGCGAACCAGGCGCAGGAGATGCTTTCGATGGTCGAGAAATTCAAAATAAGCCGGACGATCATCGACGACATGGGAACGAACAGGCATGAAATACACCTGCGCGCCGCGGAGCATACGACGCCGCAGAAGCAGGATGAGAAAAAACCTGAGGCCGCAGGCGGCGATAAAAAGCCCGACGAAACAGAAAAGAAAGACCCTAAAGACATCGCAAAAACGATGTCCGACCAGGGATTTGTTGAGTTTTAAGAACAGTTTTTTTTGTGACACCTATTACAGATCAGAGGGAAGTGTGCCATGAGCGATACAGGGATCAGGGAAGTTTTTCTGGAAGAAGCAAAAGAGATACTTGACAAGCTCGAGTCGGAACTCGTCAGTCTTGAGGAAAATTTCAGCGCAGAGCTCATCAATGACATATTCCGCTATGTCCATACCCTGAAAGGGAGTTCCGGCATTGCGGGTTTTGATGAGTTATATGAATTCAATCATAAGCTCGAAAACCTTATGGACATGATCCGGTCGGAAAAGCTCTCTGTTGACCAGGGCATAATCGACCTCCTGCTTCAGAGCCTGGACTGGATGAAGCTTGATCTGTTCGGTGTTGATATCGAAACAGGGGAAAGCTCGAAACTTGAAGACGTAAAAAAGCTGCTTATTGAAAGGATAGAATCCTACACTTCGCCGGGCGAGAAAAAACCGGCTGACGAGGATGAAGAGGGCACCGCAAAACAGGAAGGGACCCGTTATTACCGGATACGGGCCCAGTTTAAGGATACAACCTTCGAGCACGGCATTGATCCCCTCCTCATCATGGAAGACCTTTTCTCGATGGGAGAGGTCATCTACAAACACGCCGACCGCAACGAGCTTCCCGAATTCCGCGAGATGGACCCCGAGAAATGCTACCTCGGATGGAAGCTGGTCATGAAATCCCCGCATCCCCTGAAGGATATTCAGGAAACCTTTCTTTTCGTCATGGAAGACAATGACATCGAAATAGAGGACATTACCGCCGAGTACGCTACCGGCGAGAACGAGAAGCATGTCACCGAGAAGAAGATCGGCGAGATTCTTCTCCACAAGGGCATTCTTTCGGAAAACGAGCTGGCCGAGGCGATACAAGCGCAGGAGAAGGAAAACCGCAAGCTCGGCGACATCGTCGTCGAAAAAGGCTTTGCCACGCCCGGCGATATCAACAACGCCCTCAACGAGCAGGAGCGGATCAGGAAGAAGGTGGATACCGGCACGGTGCGTGTCGACACGACAAAGATGGACAACCTGATGAACCTCCTCGGCGAGATTGTCATCGGCCAGTCGTCGATCGCGCGTATAGCCGACGACATCGAGGACGACGAGATCTCATTCCGTATGAAAAACGCGCTCCATTCGCTGGACCGCACGACGCGCGAGTTCCAGGAACAGATCATGTCGATACGGATGATACCGATCGGCCCGACGTTCGAGCAGTTCATGCGCTTTGTGCGCGACGCGGCCCACAACGTGGGAAAAGACATACGGCTCGAGATGGAAGGAAAGGAAACCGAGCTTGACAAGACCGTCATCGAAAAGATCAGCGATCCGTTGAAACATATGATCCGCAACGCCATTGACCACGCCATCGAATCTCCCGAGGAGCGCGTCGCCGCGGGAAAATATCCTTACGGGACAGTCAAACTCAGGGCATACCACCAGGAAGGAAGCGTCTTCATCGAAGTGACTGACGACGGGCGAGGCATCGACAGGAAGAAGATCCTCGAGAAGGCGATCAAGAGAGAGCTTATCAGCCCGGATGAGGAGATACACGACAGCAAGCTTCTCTCGCTCATCTTCCTCCCCGGTTTCTCAACAGCCACGGCCGTGGGAGACCTTTCCGGGCGCGGCGTGGGTATGGATGTGGTCAAGACCAACATCGAGTCGCTCAGGGGTACCGTTGAAATAGAGACCCTCGAAGGGCGCGGAACGACCTTCCGCATCAAGCTGCCGCTGACGCTCGCCATAATCGACGGGATGCTCGTGCGTATCGGCGCCAACCGGTATATCATTCCGCTCCTCTCGATCATGGAAACGATACAGGCCAAACAGGATTCCGTCAAAACGATCGAAGGGAAGCGGGAGATGGTGATGGTCCGCGAAGATTACGTGCCCCTGATCCGGATGTACACGCATTTCGGGATCAAGGCCGACCACATCAATCCATGGGAAGCGCTGCTGGTCATCGTGGAATCGTCGGGAGAAAAAATCGCGATCATGGTCGACGATCTCCTGGGGCAGTACCAGACCGTGATCAAAAGCCTTGAAAAGGGCATCACTGAAAGCAGGTCGATCTCCGGCGCCGCGATACTCGGCGATGGGAGCATCGCCCTCATCATCGACATTCACGGGTTGATAGGCGAGATCAGAAGGTAAGAGGCCCGGCAGGCACTATGTCAACAGACACGGTTACAGATATCGGAACGGTCGCCGAGGAAAGAGGAAGGCTCCTCGTCCTGAAGGACAACATTTCCTCCCTTTTCGGGGAGCTGGGCGATTTCATGTTAACGACCTCAAGGAAGATCGGCGAGTTCCGGACGATCATCTCTCCCTATATCAACTATTTCTATCCGCTCAACCCGGAAACGGCCTCCGAGTCGTTTGCGGGCGATGTGGTGATTCCAAGCAGGGACGAAATGAACGGCGCCATCGATGAGGCCGTCGCGATCATGCAGGGGGACAGCCGGATCAACAACAGTATCGCCGAGTCGATCCAGCGCACGCTGGAAATACGCAAGAGCGTGGATGAAATACTGACGATGATAGAGGCAATCGACATTTATTCGGTAAACACGATGCTGATATCCACCAAGGCCGGGACCGAAGGGGAAACGCTGGCGCAGATATCCTCTGAGATGACGGTGCTTTCGGACAAGGCCGGAAAAATCTCGACTGAATTCATCTCCCTCCTTCAGACCCTGGAAGCTTCCTACGATGAATTCTCATCGATAAGGGAGAAGATCGACATCACCAATGAAAACTACCTCACCCAGATGAAGGTGAAAAGCAGCCTGGTATTCGGAGAAATACTGACCGACCTGGGAAGGCTGTCGGCGAACGTCGCGGAAATCATGAACTATTCAGAGGAAGTGGAGAGTTCGATCACCAACGTGATGGAATGGCTCCAGACCGAGGACCTTGTCAGGCAGGACCTTGAAAAAGTTATATTCGCGCTTGAGGAAGCAGAAAACGGCAACGACCGGCTTTTCGACAGGAGCGGCGATCCGGGCATGGCAGGGCGTATCGCCGAACTGCTCTACGGGATGAGCATGAGCAAGATACAGGGGCTCGAGCACCATATCGAACACCTCATTACGGGAAACACGGAGTGCAACGATCGGATCAAGGACATTCTCAACAGGTTCATCAGCCGCTTCTACGGAACCCACGGTGACGGCAAACAGTACTATGAGGGCGAGAAGCTGGATACGGTATATGAAAAGCTCGAAAACATGAAAAACGAGTATATCAGCTATATCCAGAAAATCATCGAGGGGAAGCGTGAGCTTTTCGAGCTTTCAAGCAGGATACTGGACGTACTCGGCAAATTTTCGATCTTCTTCAACGAGCTCGTACAGATAGCGAAACGCTTCGAGATCATCAACATGCTGACCAAGATAGAGCTGGCGCGCCACTCGAGCCTGAAAAAGACGCTCACCGGCGCCCTTACCGGCGTGCGCGACCTTCCCACCCAGATGAAGAAAATCATCGAGCGTTCACTTTCGACCAACGCGATGGTCGCGCAGTATATGGAATCATCTATCCGCGAATATCAGGAAAACTATCTTGTTCAGGAGCGCACCCTTAACAACTGCATCCAGGCAATGCGCAAAATATCGGTAAAGCTCAATGAATCGAAAAAATATTACCAGGACATTTCAGAGGAAGTGGGAGGCACCTGTACCAGAATGCTCGGCTTCATCGAAAACGAGTCGGGGGAGATAGAGGCCATCACCGATCTGAAAAACACGCTGAAGTCGCTGTTTGACAAAGTTTCCCGAATAGCCCAAAAAACGCATCAGGGCGGGGCCAGGGAACACGACCGCGACGCGGACATGATGCGGCAGTATCTGAGCGAGTGCGAAAAAAACGGGGAGTACCGCACCAGAATGCTCATATCCATGATTTCGGAATACCAGCACCAGCTCCCCGAAGAACGTGTATACATTTTTTAGGGAGGGATTATGGCACTGTTAGAACTGACAGAGGACACGGGGATCAAGACGATCCGTGAATTTCACGGCACTCTTCTGAATCTCCTTGAAACGAACCAGGAGATCACTCTGGATTTCTCAAGGGTCGGGCGGGTCGATCTCGCTCTCGCGCAGGTGCTGATCGCCGCGCAAAAGACGGCCAGAAACGAAAACAAAATAATCAAACTCAAGAAAGTATCACCAGAATTGCGGCAGCAGCTCGTGATAGCTGGATTGGTTAAATAAAGGGAGGATTAATAATGAAACACATTCTTGTTATCGATGATTCCGCAACGATCCGTATGAGCGTGGAATACGCCCTCAAGGGAATAGGGTATCCCATATCGCAGGCGGAAAACGGAAAAGATGCGCTTGAAAAAGTTAAGACCCTTAAAAAACAGGGAAACGATCTTGCCGCCTGTGTCGTTGACGTAAACATGCCTGAAATGGACGGAATAAGTTTCGTGCGCGAATTCAGAAAAGACGACCGGTTTACGCCCGTCATCATGCTGACCACGGAATCTGAAGAGACGAAAATCAAGGAAGGAAAGGACGCGGGGGCGTCAGGATGGCTCGTCAAGCCGTTCCAGCCGGAACAGCTTGTTAACGTAGTAAAAAAACTTGTGCGATAAAGGAGTAAGTTATGGAAAACATCAAGGAGAGCCTGAAGCGTAAGCAGAACGAGGCTGAAATCGAACAGATGGAGCAGTACGTGACCTTCAACATCAGCAATGAAGTGTATGGTGTCGAGGTCCTAAAGGTGCAGGAGATCATCGGCATGACTCAGATCACCCACATGCCGAACAGCATGCATTTCATGAAAGGCGTCATCAACCTGCGCGGTTCGGTGGTCCCGGTCGTCGATATGCGCCTGAAGCTCGAGATGCAGGAGCAGGACTACACAAAATTCACCGTGATACTCATTATCGAGGTCAAGGGCTCGCTCGTCGGCATGATCGTGGACGCGGTTTCCGATGTCGTGGGGCTTCCCCTGTCGAGCATCCAGGAGACGCCGCACTTCAGCTCGAACATTGACACCGATTACATCAAGGGAGTCGCGAAGAAAGGAGACCAGCTGATCATCGTTCTCGATGTTGACAGGATCCTCAGCTCCGAGGACCTCGAGCGCATCGAAAGGACCCGTGATGACAACATGGCCGTTAAAGGCTGATATCGATGTCGTGGACATCAGAACGAGATGATCAAGAGCAACAAAAGCGAGTTCGGGAAGCCACTCTACGTCCTCTACCCCGGCGAATATTTCGCGACAAGGGAGGATTGTATTCTGGGCACCGTGAGCAGTTCCTGTATGGTGATCTGCCTGTATGATTCCACGCGGCGGATCGGGGGAATGGGGCATTTCATCATACCCGGCGCCATGGGAACGGAGGGGATATACCGCGACGAGATCGGCACGCACGGCATCACCAATATGGAATACCTCATGGGCGAGATCGTCAAGCTCGGGGGGGACAGAAAAAACCTGAACGCAAAAATATTCGGCGTTGCGAACGTGCCGTACGTAAATTCATGGTCGGATGGAGTTAAAAACAGTATCTTAACCTTTATCGACGAGTATTTCAAGATGGAGAAAATCCCCATCATCAGCGAAGACCTGGGTGGGGTCCTTCGAAGAAAAGTTTATTTTCAGCCCGCCAGCGGAAGGGCGTTCCGGAAAATTCTGGAAAACAACAGTGAATCTTCCGAGTTCACAAGGATGGAGAGGGAATATATCAATCGCGCGTTCCGTGAAAAGGATAAATACGGAAAAGTCATAGTTTTCGAGTAACAGACATGGCCAATTATCCAAACCTTATCGCCGAGCTCAATGACGCCGATTTCGATCTTTTCCGCGAAATAATATACCGGGAGAGCGGGATCAATCTTTCCCCGTTGAAAAAGGCGCTGGTACAGTCCCGGCTCATGCGCCGGATGAGAGAGCTCGGCCTGCGTGACTTTCACGATTACTATAACTACCTTCAGGAGAATTTTACTGAGGAAAAGATCAACCTCATCAACTGCATCACCACCAACAAGACCGATTTTTTCAGGGAATCGGGTCATTTCGATTACCTGAACAACGAGGCGCTTCCCCGCTACGAGCGCGAGCGCAAAACCTCGCTTCGAATCTGGAGCGCGGGGTGCTCTACCGGAGAGGAGCCGTATACGATCGCCATCACCCTGCTTGAGTATTACAAGGACCGGAAGCTCCCCGATATCAAGATCCTCGCCACCGACATCGACACCAGGGTTCTCGATTCGGCGACCGAGGGCGTTTATAAAGAAGAAGTCGTGAAGATCATCGACCGCGACGTGCTTCGCCGCTATGCGCTCAAGGGAGTCGGCGCAAACGCCGGCTATTACCGGATGAAGGACGAGGTAAAGCAGTTGATCCATTTCCGGAGACTGAACCTTCTTGACGACTCCTTCCCGATGAAAAACACGTTTGACATCATTTTCTGCAGGAATGTCGTGATATATTTTGACCGCGAATCGCAGATCAAGCTCTTTAAACAGTTTTACAAATACCTGAACAACGACGGTTACCTCTTTATCGGGCATTCCGAGACCCTTACGAGTGTGTCCAACCTGTTTTATTTCAGGGGCAGGTCGGTATACGGGAAGGTCACCTGATGTATTCGCATACCAGCATGAAATACGGGAAACCGCTGAAAATCATAAACGCGGGTGAGCTCTACGTCACTCCCCGTGACGAAATGATCGGTACCCTTCTCGGTTCATGCGTCGCCGTCTGTCTTCATGATCCCGTGGGAAGGATTTCGGGAATGAACCACTTCATGCTTCCCGGCAAGATAGTATCAGAAAACATTTACATCGGGCTCGGTTCGAAGTATGGAATATACGCGATCCGCCGCCTGGTCGATTCCATGCTGGATTCAGGAGCCGAAAAGAAGAACCTCATCGCAAAGATTTTCGGGGGCGGAATTGTTCTTGACCACACCGGCAGAAAGCTTACAATTCAGGAAGAGAATGTGCGGCTTGCCCGCGTGTTGCTGGAACTTGAGGACATACCGATCGTTGAATCCGATGTATACGGGCACTTTTCGAGAAAGGTGCTGATGGATGCTTCGACGGGGAGAGTGTTTCTCAAGAAAAACCGGAAAATTGAACTGTTGCGCGACAGGAAAATCAGAATAAGACATTTCGCCTGGAGGAACGAGGAACGCTGATGGATACGATAAAAGTATTGATCGTCGACGATTCCGCGGTGATGCGGAAAACGCTCACCGAAGCGCTCTCGCGCTCAAAAAAAATAGAAGTTGTGGGCACCGCGATCGATCCGTATATCGCCGCGCAAAAAATACAGAAGCTCGAGCCTGATGTTCTTACCCTTGATATCGAAATGCCGCGCATGGACGGCCTGACCTTCCTTTCCAAACTGATGATTTCCCATCCCATGCCTGTAATCATGGTGAGCGCGCTGACCGACGAGGGAGCGAGCAAAACGATAGAGGCGCTCCAGCGCGGGGCCGTCGATTTCGTGCTCAAACCGAAATCCGACAACGCCCAGTCATGGGAAAAGTTCTCCGAGGACCTGATAGAAAAAGTGATCGCCTCGGGTTCGTCCAATGTCCGCAGGAGAATAACCCCGCGCCCGGAACCCGTGGCGAAAGCGCCGCTTCCCGCCGGCGGGATCAAGGTCGAGCAGAAATATTCCGCTGATGTTATCTTACCGGCAAAACCAGCCAAGACGATACGAACCGAAGCCAGCGATACGCTCATCGCGATCGGCGCGTCAACGGGCGGTACCGAAGCTATCGCCGAAATTTTAAGCGCGCTGCCGGACACGCTCCCGGGGATCGTAATAGTCCAGCACATGCCGGAAAAATTCACCGAAGCGTTCGCAAACCGCGTCAATTCGATCTCAAAGCTCTACGTCAAGGAAGCCGAAAACGGCGATCGCGTCAATAAGGGATCGGCCCTGATCGCTCCCGGGAACCGGCACCTGCTTGTAAGGTATGACAGTCGGGGATATTACGTCGAGGTAAACGACGGCCTGCCCGTCAACCGGCACCGTCCGTCGGTGGACGTCCTGTTCCGCTCCGTGGCGCAGATTGCCGGAAAAAAATCGATCGGCGTCATTCTGACCGGCATGGGCGCCGACGGGGCAGCGGGACTGCTCGAAATGAGAGAGGCGGGCGCGATAACGGTCGCGCAGGATGAGTCTTCTTCGGTCGTATTCGGAATGCCGCGTGAGGCCATCAAGCTCGGGGCCGCCGAGATGATCAAGAGCATCAGGGAAATAATTTCGTATCTGCAGGGCCTGTAGCCGTACGAAACATATCCTGTAAAATGATTTGACGCATCCCGCATCCCATGCTATCATACTTCTACACTATACTCATAAAGAAATGTTCCCGACCGGGAGCGTGAGTGCCATTCCATACATCGCTCTGCAGAAAAAAGCGGTGTCTGTGTTATTGGGAATAAACAATGATACTGGAACAGATTCTTGTGACATCGATGGCGGTATTCTGCTATCTTATCGGAGATGAGAAATCGCGCGAAGGCGCGCTCATTGATCCTGCGGGCGACTTCGATCTCATTTTCGAAGAAGTCGAACGCCACGGCCTTTCCATCACCAAAGTCATCAACACCCACGGCCATTTCGATCACACGTCGGGCAACGACTTTGTGATACAGAAGACCGGGGCGGCGCTTCTCATATATGAAACCGAAGTAAAAAAACTCAACAGCATATCAAACAGGCTGCTTTCCCGTGTTGTGGGAGGAAAGGGATCCCCGCTGCCGCTCACGACATTGACCGACGGCGATGTAATAGCGATCGGCGACATATCTCTCAGGGTGATCCACACTCCCGGCCACACTGAAGGAGGCATCTGCCTCTACACGCCGGGACACGTTTTCACCGGAGACACCCTTTTCACCGAAGGGATGGGCCGTACCGATCTTCCGGGCGGATCATACCATGAAATCATGAACTCAATTAAGAACAGGATTCTCTCGCTGCCCGACGAAACTATCATCTGGCCCGGACACCACTACGGCCGCTTCCCGCACTCGACGGTCGCTGAACAAAAGAGATATTACCGGTGAAACGATTAATCTGCATAGCCATTCTTCTTCTGGCCGGCATCACCGCATTGCCGCTGCCCCTCACCGCAGAGGGCGCCGGATTTGCGCCGTGGGGCAGGCAGACATGGGCAGGTGATGAAAGGTTTCACGAAGTACACTCACGGGTGAAAGCTCCATCCGGCAACGGCGTTTACGGCGGACCACAGGCGGCGGCCTATTCACTGATACGCTTCTTTCAGATAGTTATATCCACCCAGGACGGGCCCCACTGCCGGTTTGAGCCGGTATGCAGCGCCTATGGACGCAAGGCAGTTTCCCGGTACGGAGCCATCCTCGGATCGATGCTCGCCGGGGACAGGATTATCCGATGCAATCCTTTCAACGCTCCGGGCCCCGATCCGGTGCCCGGGTCACTGGATTCACACCGATGATCACATTTCTCCGCGGCGCCGTCCGTACCCGGAGCGGATTTACGCTTGCATATAAGGACCTGAGCCGGAAATGTTATTCGGCAACGGCGACATCATACCGATAGTAAAAGTGACGGACCTCTATTCGCCGACAATGGAAACACGGGCGATAGTTGAATGACACGGCAGGATTGTTAGAATGGATACCGTACTCATAGAAAAAATACTGGTCGCCCTTATCCCCGTTCCCCTTTTCTACATAATATACTTCCGCTATTTCACATTTAAGCCGGAATATGTAAAGCATCTGGAGTCGTTTCTCTACGGGATCACGCTTGCCCTCTCCATCATCCTTATCTCACCGTACATTGCTGAAATCATTCCCGGGCGCAGCATTTATACACAGGCGTTTCTCAGGGCCGCCCTGGTGGAAAAACTGGGCGCGTTCCTGTTTATCTATCTGATCCATAAATATTATCCCAACTTCAGCATCATGGAATCGGTCGTATCTGCCATGCTTCTTGGAATAGGGTTTTCTCTCGTGGAGAATATTTTTTACGCGATGAATTACGGGAAATCGGTCATTCTCGTGCGCCTCATTGTATCAGTACCGCTCCACCTGACGACCTGCGGCTATATCGGATACTATCTGGGCCTTTCCAAAATCAGCGAAACCGGCATATTCAGGACTGAATATACGCTCAAAGCGCTGTTTATCCCGATCCTGCTCCACGGAACGTTCGACGCGTTTCTCCTTTCGGGAGGAACGGCCTCATATTATATCTGTCCGATCCTCATCGGGCTTGTCATGATACTGGAATTCATGATCGCAAAAGCGCATATTATTCTCCCGCTCGACATTCTCGAGGCGATGCACCTGCGCTATGAGGACTGGGTCAACATCTACCGCCAGCCGCGCTATGACCGATGGATACTCCGGTCGATGGGAACGCCCAACACGGAAGAAGTACCGTTTATAAAACTGCACAAGAGCGCGCTGCGCTGGTTCCTGGTAATCTTTTTCTTTGCCGCTTCCATCGTGCTCTATGTTCACAGGGGCGAGATATCAACGCTCATGTCTCTTTCCATCCCTTCCGCGGAGAAGGTTGTTATTTTCGGCATATTCCCGGCTTCGATCAGCGTCATTCTGCTCATTGTCGGGGCGATAAATCCCAGGTTTTTTGAGGAAAGTATCATCAGGATACCGATCATCTCCGACGTTGCGGTTTCATTTCCGCAGGAGCCTGAGCGGATAGAGGAAACGTTCGTAACCTATCACATCTCAACGGTAAACTGTTTCCTGAAAACATCGGAAGACCTCGGCGCCGGCACCGTCCTCGACATGACTTTCGAGCTGCCCCACGCCTCCTCGCCGCCGATCAAAGCGGAAGTGGTGTGGGAAAATCACACGAACCGGCGCGCGCCGCTCGGGTCCATCGTAAAATTTTCGTCTCCCTCGTCGGCCTTCTACAGTTTTCTCATGCGCTATTACGTTTTCCGCTTCATACGGGGGATACTCTTCAACATCAAATTCCCCGGATTTGAGTCGATGCGGCGCTTTTTCATGCGTCCCATAACAACAATGCAGACTGAAAAGATGTACAAGGCAGGCACCAAGATTTTCAGCGAAGGGGACCGTGGATCAGACTTTTACCTTATAAAAAAAGGAAAAGTCATGTTTTATAAGAAAAAGTCCGAAGACGAGATCATGGTCATGGACACGATGGAAGCGGGCGAAATTTTCGGCGAGATGGCGATCGTGGGCGACAATCCCCGCGCGGCAACCGCCGTCTGCGCAACCGATTGCGTGCTCGCCATTTCTGAAAAGGATAATCTCGAATCACTCATTCGCAACAATCCCGACTTCGCGGTTTCGCTCATCAAAAAGCTTGCCGAGCGCGTGCATATGTCCGAAAGCATCCTTTCGGAAAATATCAGGGATCTTCACAAGCAGAAGAAGGACAACGAGCGCTTTTTCCACGTGGCAATGCTTCTGACGCTCATCGGGCTGGGCTACTCACCCGATAAGGACAGGCTCACGCTGAACCTGAACCTGAAAAAGATTGAAGATGTTATGAGGCACCTCGATGATGAGACCGCTTCAGACATCATCAACCTGGTCATGAAGCGGCAGCAGAACATTATCCTGAGCGAAAACGATGTC
The DNA here is from genome assembly GCA_964627815.1 of uncultured Leptospiraceae bacterium. Taxonomy (GTDB): domain Bacteria; phylum Spirochaetota; class UBA4802; order UBA4802; family JAGODF01; genus CAZPZJ01. The sequence continues at coordinate 179,414 of CAZVKE010000008.1, read as the reverse complement.
GATGAAAAGACGCTGAAAGCCGTGGAAAGGATCTATTCAAAATACAACATCGATATCAAATATTAAAAATAAAGAAGCCCGCCGGATCGACGGGCTTCTTCCTGTGCTCATTCTGCCTGTTTCTCAGTACGACGCGCCTGTATTCATGCGTTTCCTGTTCCATACGAAAAGTCCGCTCAGCACAATCACCATGCCGCCGAGGATCATGATAATCCCCTTATTGCTCCGGGCCTTGGCGATAAGGTATGCCGCCAGCGCTGACCGCTGCGAATCGCCGATTCGAATGAGCCTGATCGTCTTGATCTGGATGTTCGCATCATACTGATTTGCGGCATACTGATCATTCGTCCAGTTCAGGTAGATCGTGGTGTCTCCTCCTGTGAGATCAAGGTTCACCGTTCCCGCGCGATAGTGGCGTTCATCTGCCGGTATCTGCATCTCACCTGAAATACCGTTGTTGGTATCGACCTCAACATTGAAGTTCCGGTAATTCGGGGGAAGCGTACCGTTGTTCTTCGCGACCACGCGTACCTGATAGAGACCGGGCTGCAGATTCGGGAACTCAAACCCGATTGTCTGGTTTGCCCAGTAGGTGTATACCGAGTTCCTGTCCCAGAAGAAGCGGCCATTCAGTTCGGAGAACTGGTTTGCCTTCCTTACCAGGTTTCCGCGTGGCTGCTGCATGCTGCTATAGTTTATCGTCACATCCTTGATATCGATATTCGCGTCATAGCTCCCGCTTTCATACGCGTCATTGTTCCAGAGCAGATTGAGTCTGGTATTTCCTTCCGGAAGATACACGAGCATGCTCCCTGCCTGATAATTGTTGTCTGAGGCCTTGATGAGCAATCCGCCGACCCACTTATCAGTCCGCTGGTTTTTAACCATAACCGTGAAGTGCGTATAGAAGTCGGGAAGCTTGCCGTCATAGTTCCTCGCTTCCATTCTCAGACGATACCATCCCGCCTTGCAGTTGTTTTTAACATCGAGGAAAAGGTCCTGATCTGCCCAATAGGTATGAATGCCCACCGGAACATCAACAGTCGTCCTGTTCTTGCCCTGACCCTGAGCCTGCTTTTCCGTTGTCACATACCACCTTCCGGATGAAGAGTCAAGAGCAACGCTGCGCTGTGAACACTGGGGAGGATTGGCCACCTGATCAGCAACATCTTCTTCCAGATCAACATTATCAGCAAGGTCGGATTCAAGCGTCGTCTCAGGCGACTCAACCGGCAGGCTCGTCGCGGATGTTGAAGACCCTGTTGTTGAAGTTGTAGTCGTAGTAGTTGAAGGAGTTGTTGATGAAGATGAACCTGTCTGACCTGTGGTCGAAGCAGTCGTACCCGTCTGCGTCTCAGCTCCAGAAGAAGCGGTCGAAGTCTGAGTCGCCGGAGCACCTGTTCCGCCGGGCGCTGAAACGATCTGCTCGGTTCCCGTTTCCTGATTCGCGGAACCGGATGTGGTTGACGTGCTTCCCGACGTTGCCGATGTAGTTTCTGTCGCGGTTGTCGTGCTTCCCGACGTTGCCGTGGTGCTTTCTGTAGTCGTTGTTGTGGTCGCAGCTACAGTTGTTGTCTGCTGTGTGCCATAGGGTGTTTCCACAGTTGCGGCACCTGTCGTTGCACTGCTGGATGCCGCGGCCGGAACTGACTTAGTAGCGCCTGCGGAATCAGCATCCACCGGGATACTGGTATTAACTCCCGTTGCGGATATACCCGTTGCTGCCTGGTCCTGAGGGGATTCCCCGGGGCCACCCTGTCCCGAACTGCTTCCAGCGCTGCATCCTATATACACAAACGCCACAAGAAGGGACACAAGAAGAATCTTTACATTTTTCATAGTTCTCTCCTTAAAAAAGATCCTGAAACCCCGCATCTTCTCTGATGCAATTTTGATAAGCTTTTAATCTGCTTATACTGGAATAATATATATTACAATCAAATAATTGTCAAATAAAAAAAAGCCCGTTTGGGCTTTTTTTTATTATCATAAGGTTTTCTCCATCCTGTAAAAATACTCTTGCCAGCCTTAAAAGAGCATGGTACCAGAGGCACAGTGGAAAAAAATAATACACAAAAGAACTGATTCCATCGGAAAAAACCTATGCGGATACGGCACCTCTTTCTTGTAACAGCGCTCCTTTTGTGTCTGCATGAGATTACCTACGCCCGTGAATCCGCTGAAAACAGCTTTACCTCACGCCAGCATCAGTTCATCAGGCGCCTTTTCATGGAAAAGCGGTATTTTGATTGTATCGGAGAAACCTGCCGCATGCTATCTTATGAAAAAAGCTCCGGCTCTCCGAATGCTGCCTTTTACGCCTCGCTTATCGGGGCAAGCTATTACTGCGGCGGACAATATAAATCCACGATCACCGCAATCCAGAAAAGCGCTCCTTCCGACGGACCCATGCGGAACTATGACACAATCCTGCTCGCAGGAGCCTACCGGCAGCTCGGAATGTTCAGAGAGGCACAGTCCAGGCTTGACCTGATCGCTTACGACGGACAGCCCGAAAGTACGCAGAAAAACCTTCTGTTCAGAAAGATCGACATCCATATCGCTCTTCACGATTACGAGGGCGCTCTCCTCGGGATGAGGGAGTTCAAAAAATATTCATCGGCTGACATCAGCGTTCTTGAGGAAGAAGTCGCCAAATACCGCGGGCTTGGATTAAAATCACCTTCATGCGCGGTCGCGCTCTCCGCGGTCATGCCGGGCGCCGGGCAGATATACGCGGGGAGAATATCCGACGGCATCATAACATTCCTTGCGATCGCGGGCGCGGGTATATCCGGCTATTACCTTGACCGCAACGGACAGCGCCCCGCGGCGCTTACGGTGGGATTTTTCGGCCTTCTGATGTACGGAGGTAACCTTTACGGCGCGGCGAATGCCGCGCGGGACCATAACGCGGGGCTGTACCGGGATTTTAACCGCGGCATTGAATCCCGTATCCCACCCTACGACCCGGCCGACGGCCTCGATATCGACAGGGTGCTGCGATGATAGTTACCGAACGGATTTTGCCGGCAATTCTCGCCTTTTTCCTTCTTGCCCTTTTATCCGCCTTCACCGGCCCATTGCTTTACGCGGATGAAAAGCGGCTCATCGATCTCGCGCGCATGGAGCTCGATAAAGAGGAATACTACCATGCGATTACCGAAACAATGCGCTACCAGCACCTCTACCCGCGCGGAAAGTTCTATCCCGAAAGCATGATCATCATGAGCAGGGCCTGCTATCACGGAGGCAACTACCAGCAGGCCTCGGAGCTGCTCGCTTCATGCCACGATACATTTTCTGATTCCAAAGAAGGAGAACAGGCGCTCTACTATCTGGGGCATATCCGCATGCTCAACGGTTCTCCCTATTTCGCCTACCGGACCTTTCAACAGTACCGCTATCTGTATCGTGAAGGCAGCCACCGTGAAGAGGCCGGGGCGGACGCGTGCCGCGCGCTGGCGCTTATGGGGGAGTTCCATACGGCGCGCGCCGAAATCGTGCAGTACCGCAGGGAATACCCCGACGGAAGGCTGAAAGAAGAGGTGAGCGCGCTTGACCGGATGATAGAGCGCGAGGAAAACAGGCCTAAAAAAAGCATGTGGATATCGGTGATAGGATCGATCTTTATCCCCGGTTTCGGCCATTTTTACACGGAAAAATACGATATCGGTTTTTTTTCGCTGTTCACCAACGCGGCCCTGCTGTATCTTTTCTACGACGGATACAGGGACCGCGACCGGCTTCGCACCATCGTGTTCGGAATCGCGGAGCTGTCTTTCTACCAGTATTCGCTTTTCTCGGCGGTACAGAACGTCTATGAATACAATGGAAGCCGGGAATTCGACAACAGCGTCAGGATGGGGGCGGTAAAGCGGTTTTAACAGGCCGCGACAGTAAAACGGCAATGGAATATCTCGACAAAGATCTGCTCGATCCATTCGAGCTCGAATCAGGCGAACTGCTCGATATCGAATCGCTCCTGAAGGAGGAGAGGCTCGAGATTGCCGCCCAGGCGATCATCGAAGGCACCTTCAAGGCGTTCGATATCCTGAAAAAAGATTCCTTGGACAAGCTGGTCGATTTCATGGCCTTCAAGATCAAAACCGGATATTCCTATATAATAAATCTGGCGTATCCGTCGATGCGGATGCATGACCGAGAGCTTGAACGGAAGCTGATAGAGCTTATCAACATCCACCTCAATCCGGATATAATCTTAAAGATCCTCAAATACTTCACCAGGAACATCCACAATCCCGACACAAACCTTCACATCGCGTTCCTGATCGAGGACGATGCCATCATCAAATCGGTCTATGACACGTTTCTTCTTTTCAAAAAGGACATATTCAAGACCGATCCGTCAAAGCGGACCCTCAACGTCAAAAGGATACAGCAATTTCCGCCCGCCACCGACAACAAGAATTCATCGCCGCTGGACGCCGCGGCACGGCTCAAATATGTGCTGGAGTTCATCGCCCTGAAGCAGAACGTATCGCACATCTACCGGCAGAAAGATATTCTGCTCTCCGATTACAATCCTGATTTCGGCAGTTGAGGAAGGATCTGGTCGGGCCTCATTACCATCTCCCGAAGCGAAATATCTTCATAGCGTCCGGAATCGGTGAATTTGTCGATCGAGTTGAATTCAGGCTCATAACGGGATATCAGCCAGTAGAGGATATCCTTCATGTCGAGCGGATTGGTATCGATGATCGCGTATTTAAAATAAAGGTTCCTTTTTTCGATCGCCCTGGCGATATCCATATGGCGGGAAAACACCGGATCGAAGAAGTTTTTTATCCCCAGACGAAGGCCATCGCGCCAGCAGCTGTAAAAAAGAAGATAGGTGGGCGTTGGCCTGGTCGGCTCGAAAATGCAGAGGATTCCCGGCAGTTCAGGAAGGATTCTTGAAGCCGAGTATTTATCGTACTGAATGTCCCTCGACCACGCGATCGTATAATAGGCGACATTTTCATGAATGCTTTTTTTCATCGGTTTCCTGTGTTCGCAGTTTCATCTTCTGGATAAGCCTTTCCAGCACTGTAATAAGATCTTCCGCCCTTCTCCGCTGGTCCAGCTCCCTGAAAAGCGCCATGCGCCTGGAGAAATCAACGACGAAATAGTTGGCAATAAAATCGGCAAGCTGACCCAGGTCCGCAATATAATTAAGCAGCTGAATGAGCCGGTCGGACTCCCCGACATTAATAAGAAAAATGAGTTCCTGTGATTTTTTTCTCAGCTCCTCAAGAACGGCCTCGGTGCCTGTTTCACGCGATATCGGAACTGTTTCATATGCGGCATTCTTAAACCCGCTCCTCTCGGTTATCCTGACACGGTCAATGCCTTTAAACAGGACTTTCGCGACTGTCTCCGTGACGGAAACTTCCACGACTTCGGCAAGCACCGCAATACTCTTTCGCGCCCACAGGACATCAAACAGGTTACGAACAGGCATAACAAGGACTTTCTGGCCCTGACTGTAGCGAACCGGCACCGCGGCCTTCTGTTCAAAAAGGACCGAACAGAACGGGAACAGGACCTTCCTGAAAAGGAACTGTACGGGAAGCATGACAGATGAACTTTCCTTAGCCCGAAACCTCATGTAAAACGACCCGCCACCCTGTTATAAAAAAAAATATTTTCTTGTTGCAAATATTTAATTAATACGATCAGCTATATTAATAACGCCTTGAAAACACGTCACCGGCAGAACCCTGATTAATAGGGAGATCGTAAGGGATTTGTCAATAGTTTAATTGCGATTTCATTCCCTGCGCCATATTTATGGCCAGTCGGTATAAAAACGGGCCTGTTCCGAGCTTATTACAAAACAGGGAGATAACAATGGAAAACAAAAGACGGGCAACACGAGCCAATAAAAAAGTAAAATCCGAGGTGGCTGATTCGCAAAGCCTCACCTTCAGCACTTCGCAGAATATCAGCCAGGGCGGAATATTCATATCGACACCGGATCCGCTCACCATCGGCTCCGAAGTCAGCCTGTCCCTCTACATTCCGGGCGAAGATCCGGTTAAACTGAAGGGGGTTGTCCGCTGGACCAACGAAAATGAGTCGCCTGAAAAGAGCTGCGGAATGGGTATAGAGTTTATTGAATCAAACGAAGAGGCGATCAGCACCCTCAAAAAGTACATCGGATAACGGCGCCCTCAGGCCGGGCTCTCCCCGGCCAGTCTGCGCGTTTTCACTGTTTCTGTCGCCTGTACACATCAAGCCCGAACGGGAGTTCCTCGTCAAGCAGAGGAACAATCTCCTGCCGATCAGTTCGGATTGAGCGCCCGAGGTTTACCCGCGCGAATTCATTCTCCCTGTTGATCCGCCTCGCGTATTCAATAGACCGCCAGAAACAGAGATTGCTCTTCACCGTATTGCCCTGCATCTGGTATATCGCCCCGAGATTGTTATACGCAGATGAAAGCGTCTGCATGATCTTTATATGATCTGTCTTTTCCTCGGTGGCGTGCGGGATACGGTCCGCTTCCTCCTCAAACACCGATATAAGGCGCAGATACTCCCCCTTGCTCGATTCGTAATTATTCATCCGGTAGAAGGCGTTGCCCAGCGCGAACATCAGCTCCGGTTTTGAAATGAAATCGTCATAAAGGACCAGCCATTTTTCAAGGGCCTTTTCATACAGTCCCTTCAGGTAATAGAGCCTGCCGAGATTATAGAGCGTCTCGGGCGTATTGTCGCCAAGCTCAACCGCCTTTTCGTAATACTCCTGCGCGATACTGTTATTCGCCTTCCTCTCCATTTCATCATCGATTGTCGATTCCTCGATATCGTCGGCGTATTTGTATCTTGCGCGGACCTTGTCGAAATAGTAATAAAAGACGTTTCCTATCATCGCGTACGAGTGCCCTATACTTTCAGTTTCCTGGTAGAAATCGTTGAGGGTGAAAGCCGGCGGATTTTCGTAAGCCTTGATTGCGTTTTTAAATGATCGATATGCCTCTACCGGCTCGTTAACCAGATAATGGTACTCGCCGAGCAGGTGCTGGGCGGCAAAATAATTCGGCTCCTTGCTGATCGCCATCTTGACGAATTCTTTCATCAGCCGGTAGTTACCTTCAGCCTGAGCGAGCTTCGCCTTGTGAACATACAGCGGCGGATAATCACCGTCCTTCTCGGCGAGCACGTTGAGGACATTCCTTACCACCGGATACGGGTTGTCGCTGATATCACGCAGCGACGCCGACTGCGCCCCGTAATCGATGCGAATGTTAACCCTGTCGCTACGCTTCTTGCCCAGATAATACCAGGCGAGTTTGGCAAGCAGCGCCGAATCGAGGTCGGGAAGCATACGTTTTTCCTTGATCGTGGTGTGCGTGGTCACGACCTCCACGAAATTGTCCCGCTCAATAAAAAGATTCAAAAGCCCGGAATAACCGACCACGGAACTGCGGTCTACTTTCAGGATGTTTTCATAATACTGGCGCGCCTCAAAAAAGCGCCCCTGGTACATGTAAGTGTTGCCGATGCCATACATGGCGGTCACATTCTTCGGATCACGCGTGAGCGAATAGCGGTAAAAACGAATTGCCACATCAAGCCGCTGTTCCGCCCGTCCCTTTTTTTCCTTATCGGGCGGCCAGAGCTCTTCGTAGCGACGTTCGTAATAATCCTCGGGAACGCGTGAATAGAAATACCCCAGGTTATTAAGGGTTTCCACATTTGCGGGCGCGATCTCAAAGGCTTTCTTCAGCTTCAGGTATGAAAACTCATATTCTTTCACATCGAAGTACGCTCTCGCGTACGCGTTGTATCCGGGGATATAGTCTTTTACGTAATCCTCGTCCACCTCGCGGAAAATCTTCTCGGCGTTTTCGAAGTCCCTGCGTTTCTCCAGCGCGGGAATCCCGGGCCTTCGTATAAGCGCGACGCCCTCACGCACCTTGCTCCGCGCCATCAGCGGCTTATAGACAAACTGATAAAGCGTAATGGTGAGCACAAACGTAACGGCAGCGGCGATGCCGAATATCCGCGTGAATTTTAAAAGCTTTTTCTGGCGTTCGATGCCCGCTTTGGTATACTCGGAACGGGTACTGATGACCCTGCGCCCTCCTCCCGGCGCCTCCTCACCTGCGGAAAGATCGATTGTTTTGCCAAGTTTTTTCTCAAGGAACCTGTGGACATTATCTTCCGGCTTTCCGGTAATGATGAGATCGACAAGCTGTCTCGTTTCTTTTGAGGAAAGCCTGTCATTTAGGATAGTATCGCGTATCTCCCTTCGGAGCACGGGATTGTACATGAGAATCGCGGTCTTGAGCTTTTTAAGCTCTCTATCGGAAAGCTCCACGCCCGCCTCTCCCGACTCCTCGGGTTCGGGTTCTCGTCTGCTCCGGCGCGGCGCTTCTTCCTCCTCTTCCTCGAACACCGGCATTTTTTCGGTCTTTACGACTTCATCGACGCGCTCCATGTCGCCAAGCCCGGAGAGGATGTCGGTTTCAGGCTCTTCAATCTCGGGCCTGCGGCGTTCGGTCTTTTTGGGCGCTTCCGGTTCCTGCGGCTCCTCGAGATCCACGCTTGATATATCCCCGATATCCCCGAATGAGGCATCCATGTCCTCAATCGGTGACACGGGCCGCCCGGCCTCGCCGCCCGCTTTTCTGGAAGCGGCGGCCGGTTCTTCAAATCCCGCCGCGGAAATATCCTCAAGGTCCATCGCGGGAAGCTCTCCGAGGTCCGCTTCCTGCAATTCAGTCGGCTCGCTCAGGTTTATATCAGAGAGGTCCGGAAGGTCGGTGCCGGCGTCACCTTTAAATGATACATCCCCTTCAATGCCTTCGGCTGCCGGCATCGCCTCAAACGACGCCGCTTCCACGGGGAATTCTTCCGGCAATCCTTTGCCTTCGGCCTGGAGCGCTTCCTCAAATTCGGGCCTTTCAACGGCGGTTTCTCCCGATTCCACGATCTCATCGAGCTCGTCCAGGGTACTCCGCCCCTCACGCTGAGCCGGAATCACCTCCCCGGCCGCGAATTCCTCCGCAACCTCGGGCCGCGCTGGCCTCTCCTCGAATTCGGGACCTTCGGCTATCTCGGAAACCTCGATAGGGAACGCCTCTTCCTCTTCAAGAGGCGGCCGGCGCCGCGGTGCCGGTTCTTCCTCAAGAGACGGCTCTTCCACTTCCTGGATCAGATCGGTAACATCGACGACATCTTCAGCCGCTTCGGGGATCTCTTCGTAGGACTCCTCGCCGGCTGGTTCGGAGCCGTATTCCATTTCCTCTTCGGCCGGACCGGGCTCCGGCGATTCCCCCGCGCGCATCTGAGCAAGCCCTTTCTGGCGCGGGACGGGTGTCACGGGAATCTTCTCTATTACCCTGTCGATTTCCGCCTGTTCTTCCGGAGTATACTCAATCTTTTCTTCGCTGTCGCCCATCCCAGACATCCTGACTTTAAATATACAGTGGCCGGATCGGTATCACCCCGCGCGTCTGCTCACCGTGGGGGCCGCCATGAAAGAGACATAATCAGAAAATCCCACTGCAAAAAAAAAAGCAATACATTTTTTCAAATGGAGAGCATCCGCCTTCTCTCCCGCACACACCGTCGTATTTCGCGCAAAACTGTGCCTGCAGCCTAACATGTTCAGACGACCCTGTCCCGATACAGGAATATCCGCGAAACTTTAAAAATTTATTTTAATTCTTTTACTCACTTTATCGACATAAATAATGTACGGCTCGACTGCAAAAAGGGCAAGTATGAGAATTATTGCCGCACCAGCCTGTTGCGCGGAACCCGGAAAAAAGCGCCGGGAGCCGTCAGCGATGGCCGGCAGAGTGGCAAGCGTGCCCGTTTTCCGTCATTTTAGAAATATACAGGTGCTGCGCATGAAGCGGATTTTCAGGACCATGATCACACTTTTGCCCGTGATGCTACTCGCGTTCTCCCCGGCGGGAAATGACAGGCTGGAGAACTATTATTCTTTCCGTTCGCTGCGAAACGCCCAGATGCCGCAGAAAATGCGCGTCCTGAAAGTGCTCAATTCAGTGCGCAACAAATCGCTTATTGAAGAGGGCGTTCTTCTGACCTACCGCAGCAGAGAGGCAAAGCGTGTCGACGTGGCGGGCACGTTTTCCAACTGGCGACCGGTACGGATGGAGCGCGGCGAACACGGGGTCTGGTTTTACCTGCTCACCGAAACTCCCGGGCAGGACCGCGTCAAATACAAGTTCATCGTCGACGGCCTGTGGACAAGCGACCCGCAGAATCCCTGGAAATCCTACGACGGCAACGGTTCGTATGTATCAATGCTTGAGCCGGTTCGTACGAGTGAGGGACGGAACCTTTCTTTCAGGGTGGTGGATAAAAACCTGATCGAGTTCAGAATATACCGTCCCGAAGCCAGGTTTATTTCGATAGTGGGAGATTTCAACAGCTGGAACCCCGAAAACGACCTTCTCGAAAAGGGTGACGACGGCGTATGGCGGCTGACCAAGCGCCTCGGGAAAGGCGCGTATCGCTACAAATACATTGTCGACGGGAAATGGCAGCCCGACTATTTCAACAGCAATTCCGCATCCGATGAAATGGGCGGGATATGCTCGGTCGTCCGCATCCGATGATATTTCACCTGGCTCCGCTGCGCTGTACCCGCACCGTGTAGGCGCCTTCGCCCTGAAGGCGCCATATCCGCACAAAGCAGCGCCCCGGGATGCCGCAGCGCACACTCTCCGGCCTGCCCGAACTGACGGCATGCCCGACCAGCGCCTCGCCGCTGAATATCTTGAAATCGAAAGTGCAGTTCGGGTCACAGCTCACGATAAACTCGGGGAACATTCCTTCCTGGCCCTCAAGCTCGAACCAGTCCAACGAATCAGCCCGGGACAGCCTGCCGGTAAACTGCATACTCCCGGTCCGGGTAGCCGTTGACCTGTCGTCATTCGGCTCCCGCTCCTGCCCAATGCCTCCGGTCTGCGGACCGGGAACGGGCTGCGCGGAAGAACGATTGATCCGCAACGTATAATTCCCCGATCCGCTCACCCGCCAGACATGGACGGTACACCGGCCGGGCACTTCGCAGGTGATTGAATCGGTCGGGCCGGTCCCGGTGGCGCGCCCGGCGAGCGCATCGTTATTGAACACCTCGAAATCAAAATTGGCGCCCTGGTCATGCGAGATGGCGAACGTCGGGCGCGTTCCTTCCTGCCCCGCGAGCACAAACCAGTCGTCCGTATCGTTCGCGTCGAGGGTCCCGGTGATGGACACGGCGCCCACCGGCGTGGCGGAGGAGCGGTCATTATTCGGCTCCCGCTCCCTGCCGCCGCTTTCATACTGCGGCCCCGCGGCCTGGCGTCTGTTCGGCTCTATCCGTATTGAGTAGTTTCCCGAACCGCTCACCCGCCAGACGCGGATATAGCACCGGCCCGGCACGTCACAGGTTATCGTGTCAGGTGAGGAAGTGCCGGTCGCGCGCCCCGCGAGGGTCTCATCGCTGAATACCTCAAAATCGAAGTTCGCTCCCGCGTCATGAGTGATGGTAATGGCGGGGCGTGTGCCTTCCTGCCCGCCGAGAACGAACCAGTCTGTTGTATCGGCCTCATTGAGCGATCCGGTCAGGTTGAGGCTCCTGGTCATGGTTGCCGATGACCGGTCGTTGTTCGGCTCCCGCTCTCCTCCATCCATAGCATATGCCGAAGGAGGCGGCGGGGTGTTCGTCGTAATCGCGATAGTGTAGTTTCCGCTTCCGCTTACACGGAGCACCCGTACAAAACATCTTCCAGGCACAAAACCGGTGACCCTGTCGCTCTGCCCGGTCCCGTTCGCCCTTCCCACCAGATCATTGCCGTTGTACACTTCAAAGTCGAAATTGCAGTTCGCGTCATGGTTGATCGTGAACGTCGGGCGGGTGCCTTCCTGGCCGTCGAGCTCGAACCAGTCCTCGGCATCGCCCTCGCTGAGGCCTCCACGCAGCAGCATGCTCCGGGCCAGCGTCGCCGAGCTCCTGTCGTTGTTGGGCTCACGCTCCATGTCCTCGACCCCGCGGGGATTTATCGACAGCGTGTACCGGCCGGAACCGCTCACGCGCCATACTTTTACAAAGCACCTGCCGGGAACACTGCACGCGATCGAATCGGGGCTTGCCGTGCCGGTCGCACGTCCGACCATAGCCTCGTCGCTGTAGACCTCAAAATCGAAATTGCAGTTCGCGTCATGCGTGATGGTAAAAGTCGGGCGGGTGCCTTCCTGGCCGGCAAGCACGAACCAGTCAACGGTATCGTTCTCATCCAGGCTTCCGGTAATGGTCGGCACTGAAATGGGGTTCGCGATCTCCCGCCGGTCGTTGATCTCGATCTCGGAGCCGTCATCCCGCCGCTGCCTGCCGGGATCGACACTGAACCGGTATTCGCCCTCGCCTCCCTTCCGCATTATTTTGACAAAGCACCTTCCCGGCACATTACAGGTAAGTCCCTCCGAGACTCTTTTCCCGGCGGCGCGGCCGGTGAGATATTTCTCGCTGTATATCTCGAACTCGAAGTCGCACCCGGCATCATGGGTCAGGCGGAAGGTCGGCCTGTATCCCTCCTGCTTGTTGATCTCGATCCAGTCGACGGCATCATTGGGCCCGAGCCTTCCCGCGATGGTCATGCCTCCGGTCAGGAGGTTGGCCTGCTCCCGCGTGTTGTTCGTTTCGCGCTCCCTTCCGTCACGGACGATCTCCTTGCGCTTACCCCGCTCCGCGTCGGCAATGGTCTCCTTGATATCGTTCACCCTGATGACAAGGTTCATCGAGCGCGCCTGTTTCATGTACGCCACCGATATGCCGATCAGCTTTCCGTCGGAGTCGACCACCGGCCCGCCGCTGTTGCCGTGATCGATCAGCACGGAAATATCGAACGCCTTCGTGCCGCCGAACGTCTGCACAGAATTGAGCTCCCCTTTCTGGACCTTGTAGATGCCGGTCACCGGAAAGCCCGCCACATAGATTTCGTCGAGGGGCCGCACCGTTTCCGAATCGCCGAGGCGTATCGGTACAAAGCCACGCACGCCCGCCTTCTTCATTCTGAGCACGGCAAAGTCCCTGAAAAAATTCCAGTTCTGCACGTCGGCCTCGACTTTCTCGCCGGACGAGGGTGATTCGACCAGGATACGGTAGTTACGGTCGATCGCCATCTGTATCACGTGGTAGTTGGTCCCGACAAGCCCCTCGCGGGTGAGCATTACGCCGGAGCCGTGGCCGACAAGGTTGTTCCCGTCATAGACGTTTACTTTTACGGTCGCGTTGAAGAGCACCTCGCCGATCTCGCGCTGCGTCATCGACACGGCCGCGGTGGAGAGAAGAATGGAGTAGATGAGAATGAGCAGTTTATATCCGATAGCGCCTTTTTTTTTCATAGGCCCCCTTTTATTCATCTGGATGGATCACCGCGCCCTTCGTGAAAACCGCGCGCCGGCAAACACATCAACAATGAGAACTCCCCTTACAGAGATTGTTACATCTGCGGTATACATCATTTAATGGAAAAAAATCAAGCAGAATTGTGGGGGGATACAGGAACGATGGCCCTACGGCAGCTCCCGCGCCGCGCGGGCGAATTCGTAGACGCCCTCGTAGTCCGCTACCGCCTCGTCCCACGAATAGTGGAACCGCATGGCGTTGCGCTGCACCGCTTTCCACTCGCTGCCGCGGGCAAAGGCGCGAAGCACATTGAGGATGGTGCCGCCCAGCACCTCGGGGTCGAGGTGGATAAACTTGAACCCGTTCCCCTCTTTCGTCGTCTCGTCCCACTGAACAATCGTATCGTCAAGTCCTCCGGTGGCGCGGACCAGGGGGATGGTGCCGTACTTCAGACTGTACATCTGGTTCAGGCCACACGGCTCGTAGCGCGACGGCATCAGGAAGATATCCAGTCCGGCTTCGAAGAGGTGGGCAAGCCGCTCGTCGTGGCCCCACCACACGCCGATCCGGTCGGGATACATGTTTTTAAGCGCCTGGAAGCGCTGCACGACCCAGTCCTCGCCGCTTCCGAGGATGGCGAACTGGAACCGCTCCTGCACCAGAAGGTCTTCGAGCGCCTGGGCAAGCACGTCCATACCCTTCTGGTGCGTCAGGCGCGACACCGATCCGATGAGCGGGATCGAAGGGTCGAGCGGAAGGCCCAGCTCCTTCTGGAGCTTTCCCTTGCATACCGCCTTGCCCGAAAGGTCCGAGGAGGAATACCGCGCGGGCAGACAGGTGTCGCGCGCCGGGTCCCACTTCTCGTACTCGACACCGTTGGTGATGCCGAAGAGGCGGTCGCGTATCGAACGGAAGACGCTGGCGAGATTGTATCCGTACTCCTCGCTCTGGATCTCCTGCGCGTAGCGGCGGCTCACCGTGGTCACCGCGTCGGCATAGAGAATTCCCCCCTTCAGAAAATTAAGCTGGTCGAAAAACTCAAGGCCGCCGACGTTGAACACCTCCCAGCCAAGCTGGGTCAGGTGCAGGGCGCTTTTGTCGAACACGCCCTGGTATCCGACATTGTGCACCGTCATCACGGAAATCGTATTTTTGAAGAGCGTGTCCCGCGCGTAGTGCGTTTTCAGGAACACCGGCACAAGCCCGGCCTGCCAGTCGTTACAGTGGATTATATCGGGAGAGAAATGCAGCGCCTTGAGGCACTGCATGACGGCGCGAGAAAAAAAGATGAAGCGCTCGGCGTTGTCAAGGTAGGCGGAGTATCCGTCATCGTAGAGCCTGTCGCGGCCGAAATACTCGTCATGCTCGATAAAAAGCGCCGGCACCCCGGGTATATGGCGCGATTCGTACACCGCGCCCCACTTCTCGCCGGAACCGAGCGGCACGCCGAGAGGCGCCCCGACCTGGCGCAGACCGTACAATCCCTTATCGATACGGTAATACCTGGGCATGATGATGCGCACGTCGTGCCCCCTCCGCGCGAGCGCGCGTGGAAGTGAATAGGAAACGTCGGCAAGCCCGCCGGTCTTGACGAACGGAAACGCCTCCGATGTAACGAAGGCTATTTTCATCTGAACCGGATGAGCGACGGCATGTACCCTTCGGGCGCCTCGTAGCCGAGCAGATCGAGGATCGTGGCGGCGACATTGCCAAGTCCCGGTTCGGCGATCCCTTTCGCGGACTCGTACTCTCCGTTGAAGCCGGGATCGTAGATGATGAACGGCACGGGATTGAGCGAATGAGCGGTCTTGGTCGCGGGCTTTCCGGTCTTCTTGTCGATGATAGGCTTGCCGTTTTTATCCGTCTCGAACATGTCCTCGAGATTGCCGTGGTCGGCGGTGATCATGGCGATGCCGCCCGATTCCCTGACCGCCTCGATGAGCCTTCCGACGCAAAGGTCCACTGCCTCAGCCGCGATGATAGAAGCATTGATATTGCCGGTGTGCCCGACCATGTCGCCGTTCGGGTAGTTGAGGCGGATGAAGAAATAATCGCCTTCCCTGATTACCTGGATCACGCGGTCGGTGATCTCGGCGGCCTTCATCCACGGCCGCTGGTCGAACTCGACGCGGTCGGAAGGAATTTCTTCGTAGACCTCGGTCTGGTCATTGAACTTCCCGGAGCGGTTGCCGTTCCAGAAGTAGGTCACGTGCCCGAACTTCTGCGTCTCCGAAATGGCGAACTGGCAGCACCGCTCCCCGGCAAGGTACTCGCTGATGGTCCGGTCGATTGACGGCGGGAGCACGAGGTAGCGCTTAGGGATTTTCAGGTCGCCGTCGTATTCCATCATGCCCGCGTAGAGCACGTCGGGGCAGCGCCCGCGGTCAAACTTCGTGAACTGCTCCTCGTCGAAGGCGCGCGATATCTCGATCGCGCGGTCGCCGCGGAAGTTGTAGAACACCACCGAGTCGCCGTCATCGATCGTGCCGACAGGGCCCGCGTCATTGACGATGGTGAACGAGGGCAGGTACTGGTCGATGATCCCTTCCTCCTCGCGCCTGAATGCCTCGATCGCCTCGCGCGCCGAGCGGAAGGGACGCGCCTTCCCGAGCACATGCGCCTCCCATCCCCGCCTGACGATGTTCCAGTCGGCCTCGTAGCGGTCCATGGTGGTGACCATCCGCCCCCCTCCTGAAGCGATCCGGTAGTTGAATCCCTTCGCGGTGAAACCGGAAAGAAACTCCTCCAGTCTGTCGATATAAACAAGCGCCGAGGTATCAGGGACGTCACGGCCGTCAAGCAGCGCGTGCACACACACATTCTTCACTCCATCAACGGACGCCTTTTCTATCAGCCTGAAAAGATGGTCGATGTGGGAATGGACATTGCCGTCGGAGAGCAATCCGATAAAATGCAGCTTTTTGCCTTCCGCCGAAGGCCGCTCGACGAGCGACCGCCAGAGATCCGTGGTGAAAATCCTGCCTGACTCGATTGCCGTGGATACAAGCTTCGCGCCCTGGTCGAATATCCTGCCCGCGCCCAGCGCGTTGTGGCCTACCTCCGAATTCCCCATATCCGCATCGCTCGGAAGCCCTACTGCGGTGCCGTGTGCCTTCAGTGTCAGGAAGAAATGGTCACGCATCAGCATATCAAGCACGGGAGTGCGCGCGAGGTAGAGCGCGTTGCCTTCGTTCTCCGGGCCTTTGCCGAATCCGTCCATCACCACTAAAACCAGCGGGCCTTTCCGTGGGGTAAATCTGTTCTTTTTCAATTTCAGCATATGCCCTAGTCCTCCAGTAAAAAAGTATCGAGCGTCGCCATCTCGATAATACGCCGCACCGGATTTTCAGGATTGCGCACCCGGAGTTTACGGTTTCTCTTTGTCATGTCGTTTTTGAATCCGAGCAGCAGGGCGAGGGTCATGGAATTGATCCGCGTCAGCCCCTTCAGGTCGATAATAATATCGCGCGAATCACCCTCGAGCAGACGCTCGATCTGTTCATCCAGGCCGGCGGCAACGTCCGGATCGCCGCTTATGAAAAGCGTGAGGCAGCCCCCTTTTTCATCAACGGCAAAATCCATGCCCTGTCCGGAACTCCTTTCAGGTTAGATATTTACTGTTAAAATCTTCGACGGTGAGGAGCGGAACCATTTCCTTTTCGAACACTTTTTCAAGGACCATGAGCACATTCGGATTCATTCCGTAAACGACGAATTCGCAATTCAACTCATCGGCGCGGCGCATCATCGAAAAGAACGACCCCACGCCAAGCGAGTTCACGTAATCGAGCCGGGTCGTATCGACGGCGATGACCGGAGCGCCGTCTGAAGCCAGCGCATCGACCATTTCTGATAGCCTTTTTTCATCACTGTATCCGAATTGGCCGGACACATGGATCACTCCGACCCCTTTTTCGACTGAATAGCTTGCTTCCATCAATTACCCCTGACACGCTGATAATGCTGTTCAATTAATCTTCCGATCGTGCCGGCTCTCCTTCGGCTTTCTGCCGGAGCTCGATCTGCCGGATTGTCCTGCCCGTTTCGCGAAGCGCCGCTCTCGTATCCCGCGAAAGATACACTTTTTTCCCTTTTGATCTGACAAGATCATCGACCATACTTTTCTGCAGTTCCCCGCTTGCCCGCCGGTACGACTCGAGAAGCACTCCCAGTTCTTGCGGAGAGAGCGGGCGCCCCCTGCGCAGCCGGCCGGCCGCGGAAGCAAACGCCGCGCTGAACACGCGCGAGAAAAAAGCGGGAAAATATTTTCTCACAAGCGCGAGACCGACTACCGGCATGAGCAGAACACCGTTAGTACGCATGATTGCAAGGTAATCGACGGGGGCGCCGGGCGAATAGCTCAGGATCCAGGTGATCCAGAGGATATCGGCAAGAAAGAGCGAAAGGAAAAAGGAAAATACGCCCCTGGGGATACCGGCAAAGACAAGGAGCGATGAAATGACAAGCGCGCCGAGCAGGAGCAGAATGGCTTTCAGGCCGGCAAACGCGGCGATGGTACGGATAATGCCTGACAGTGTGGATATAAAACGCGCAACGGCATCGGTTACTCTTTTCAGTTCGGTTATCGCGTCGCGTATTTCTCCGATGATTGTCGCCGGCCCGGAGATTATTCCCATTGCTACGCTTTTTTCCGGCAGCGGCACGGCAAACGCGGCGCTTCCAATAGAAACAGCAAGCAGCAACGAAATAATGATTCCGCCCGGTTTCATATTGTCTTCAGTTGATATAAGGGATTACAATCCGGCATCGACATTACCAGTCACCTCAAATCCTATCGAAGTGAATGCAGCCTGATACGATACGCTGTAAATTGTGTAAAAAGTAATAAGCCGATATGGGTGATAGCACAATGCCCGGCAACCGGTATAACGTGACACGGATAAGATGTTACATGACAGGATTTTCTGCAATTCGCGATCATCGCAGGAAAAATGAAAAACACGCTCTTAATTCAATTTGAACTGCAGAGTTATCTGATTTCCGCTTTCGTTCCAGCTTGGCTGACAGAACTGCCTTATAATATAAATCCCCCTGCCTCTGGGTTTCAGGTTTTTTACGCTGTCCTGCGTCTGCTGCAACGCATCGGTCCTGAAACCGCTCCCCTCATCGCCGATCATGATGCTCATACATTTCGCGTTTTTAATAACACGAACACTGACCAGCTTGTTCGGGTTCCACTGATTGCCATGCTCCATGGCGTTCGTAAGGGCTTCATCGATAACAAGGTACAATTCGTCATTGCTCAAATTAACGGAAATCCGATTATTTTTTATTTCGTTAATAATCTCCTCAATGATCTTTTTTCGGGAATCCTTCAGTGACGGATAGGATTTGTTATGGATTTCATTTCCATAGTTTTCCATCAAAGAAACCTTGCCACAAAAATCAATTCGGGATGGGGAGATTTGAACTCCCGACTCCTGCGTCCCGAACGCAGTGCGCTACCGGACTGCGCTACATCCCGTAAATTTATTGAAAAACTATTTCTTTTTGTTATAGTATACAATAAAACAGTATAAAATCTAAATAAAATTTTCTGAATATCTATTTGTTTTAAAATAAACCAAAACTATTTCATTGTACTAAAACAAAAGGAATTTCATTAATAATATAAGTGCTGATTGATTAATTTGTGTGACAAATAATTGTAATTTTTTTCTTATTTTTCAGTGCCACCGCATCGGCCAACAGCGCCGCGATCTGTAAAAAGAACCATCAACGCAGCGTTTCTGGCATTAGAAATATTCCCATACATATCTTTCGGGATTGTAGAACGAAAGTTGAAATATTTCAACTAAAATTTTTTTAAAAAAAGATTTTCAATGCTTTACGCCGTCTATATTATATACAGATAATAAACAAGCGGCTTTTAATGAAGCAAGTAACCTCAAATAATAGTTGCAGAGTCGGATAAAAACCTTTTTGATTGACTCAACACTACATGAGAAGAGTAAATACTGCATCAAAGGCATTTTCAGCGATCAGGCACCAAAAAATACTATTGCAGAAAATAATAGCAACAAAAATAAAAAGGAAAGGCAAAAATATATGTTATTTCCGCATTCGTATCATCAGAAAAAGCTCGCGATTGAATTTATCGAGGGAGAAACCGCGCTTTCCGACCTTGATCTTGGCGATTTTGTGGATGAAATTTACAGGCTGAATATCAATTCATGCAATGAGGTCATATTCAACCTTGAAAAAATCAATTACTTTAACAGTTCCGATCTCGGGGTTCTGATTAAGATAAAAGACATGCTCCTTGATGACCACATTAACCTCATTCTGATCAATCCTTCCGATAACATCAAAGAACTGCTGAATATCGTGGGATTGAACGAATTTTTCGGGATATCTGAAGGGTGAACACTTTATTCCAGTTCTATCGCGGCACTGCCGGGGCGGATATATCCACAATAATGAGGTAAAACATATTATGGCAAAAAAAACATATAATCGCTTTGACGGTACACCTTAAAAGACCCGAAGCGGCCGGTTCTTCCAGAAACATACAAAAAAAGGGCAGAGCGATAGTGATCGACTCTCCGGAAGGAAGGATAACGAGTTAGGGAAACAGACAAAACGTTATGGGGAACGATTGACATGAACACCATCAGAAAAGACGATCCATCACATCTTTTTGACGGTCTTCTCTTTGAAAAGATAAACCCTCTCATAGAGAAGGCGATCTCCTTCTTCTTCAGGAAGATTGATTTCGATACCGAAAGCCTCTCAACGCTTAAAAAATACTCGGGCAGCAATGTCGTGTACGCGTCATTTCACACATCAAACCTGTCGCTTCTCCTGCTCTATTCGCTCCTGAAGCGGCACCAGTTGAAGACGCCCAAATTCGCGCTTGAATATAACCCTTTCATGCTTCAGCCGTTCAATTATATCCTCAAGCGGATATTCAGGCCGATCGACGACCTTTTCTCGCGCCACAAGAGGAACGACGTCATCGACTCCGGCTATATCGAGCGGCTGCTGCAGGCAAAGGAAAGCATCCTGTTTTCTCTCATCTCAAAACGGTATTTCCTGAAACGGTATACCGAAACCAGGTATGATTCCCTGGTTTTCCTCGTGAAGCTCCAGCAGAAACAGGAAGAGCCGATATTCCTTCTGCCGCAGATCATTTTCTGGAACATGAATCCCGAGCGCACCGACAGGCTCATCTCATCAAGCCCAACCGGCAACCGGGGCTTCATCTCGGGATGGGTGACCACGACGAAAAGCATCACGCCTTCGTTTGTCCGCATCTCTTCTCCGATCAACCTGAAAGAGGAGATCGAAAAAGCCTCCAGCGGCGATCCGCAGTTCATCGCGACCGGCCTGCGCAACAGACTCCTTGAAGTCTACCACTACGAAAAGCGCAGCGTGCTCGGCCCCGTGATCAAACGCCGCGAGGTCCTCATGGAGAAGGTCCTCTACCACAAGAACATCCTGTCCGAAATCGATCGACTGGTGAAGGAAAAACGGATTCCGGAAAAAAAGCTGAAAAAGAAGGCGTTCAAGTATTACCGGGAGATTTCAGCAGACTTCCACATCTACATGATCCGCTTCCTCGATAAAGTGCTCAGCTATGTGTTCAATAAGATCTATGATGGAATACACTACGATCCGGAATCGATCAGGATGATACGCGAGGCGTCGCAGAAAGGCCCGCTCGTCATCACGCCATGCCACAAGAGCCACATGGACTACCTGATCATGTCGTACGTGTTCTATCACAACAAGCTCATACCGCCCCATATCGCGGCGGGGGTTAACCTTTCATTCTTCCCGATGGGATATATCTTCCGCACCGCGGGAGCTTTTTTCCTGCGAAGATCGTTCAAGGGACTCGACCTCTATCCCCAGATATTCAAGCAGTACGTCAAAACGCTCATATACGAGGGATATCCGATCGAATTCTTCATCGAAGGCGGCCGCACCAGGACCGGCAAGGTCGCGCTTCCCAAGTACGGATTTTTGAATTATCTCATTGAAGCGGTAGAGGAAGGCTACAACAAGGACCTGGTGTTCGTGCCGGTATCCATTAACTACGACCGCATTCTCGAGGAGTCCTCCTACGTGCAGGAGCTCAAGGGGAAGGAAAAAGAGAAGGAATCGATGATGGCCATCCTCGAAAGCCGCAAGCTCCTGAAAAGAAAATACGGCAAGGTATACATCTCCATCCACACACCTTTCACGCTGAAGGAAGTGGAAGCGGAAGGAGTCGGCTCGCACACGATCGCCGAGGAAGTCTCGATCCGCATTGTGCGCAAGATCAACGAGGTCACCATGGTGACGCCGTATTCGCTCACCTCCGCCTCGATCCTGCTGCTCGGGATAAAAGGATTCCCCAAAAAACTTCTCTTCGAGCGGATGAACCTGCTGTACGATTTTCTTGCCTATCTCAACGTGAGGATGTCTGATTCCCTGCAGAGAAGGGTCAACATCGGGCAAATCGTCGAGTCGGTGATTGATACCTTTCTCCAGGACGGTATACTCGAGCACCTGAAATTCGAGGAGGGCAGCGGGCCCGCGGAAGACGAGTTCTACATCATTAAAGAAGAGAACCGTCCGCGGATCATGTTCTACAAAAACAGCATTCTGCACTATTTTCTGCCGCTTGCGATGCAGGCCCTGTCGCATATTCATCTTGCGGCGAAAGGCGGCCTTTCCGAGCAGGCGGCCGAGGAGGGATACCGGTTCATACGCGATCTTTTTGAGCTGGAATTCATCTATCCCGCTGAAAACGACGAGGTGGAACGGGAGCGAAACAGACTCCTGCGCGAGTTTATAGTCAGCGAATCATTCGTACAGGGGTCCGGCTCCTCTCGTACGGTAAGCGAAAAGGGAAGCGAGGCGTTTCACTTTTTCGCGGGGATACTGAAGGATTATCTGGAATCGTACCTCGTGGTGACGCAAGCCGCGCTGGCGATCGGCAGATCGCGGTTGAACAGAAAGGACCTTGTGACGGAAGTGCGGAAAGCCGGGATCAAGATGTATCACACCGGGGAGATCACCCTCGCCGAATCGCTTTCGCTGCCCAACTACAACAACGCGCTCGCGCTTCTGGAAGCAAGGGGAATTCTTACGCGCCGTGATTCCGGGAAAAAACATCCCGACATTGAGATAACCGACAGGAAGGCGCTCGAAGCGCTCGATGGCGTGCTGAAAGAATATCTCGCGGCGATCTGAACGGCGAAGCATCAGGCGGGAGCGGACAGTTCCACCGTTCCCGCCGCCTCCCATCCTAACGGCGAAGGGCTCTCACATAATCTATAGTAATGCTGACCGCCTCGCTCAGGAAAAGATCGTTCTGCAGATCTACCGTTTTGCGGTCTTTGTTCTGAATGTACTTTTCGACGTTCTTCATGTCTTCCTGCTTCGCTCTCTCTTCTTCGCGCAGGCTCACCGCTTTGCTCGCAAGCTCCTTTTTAAGCTTGTCGATTTTCGCGATCATGCTCGCGTATTTCGGATTTGCGGCGATCCGGTGTTTTGACTGCGCGGCAAGCGACGAAACGATAGCATCGTTGATATATTTCCGGTACGGGGTAAACTGCGTACTCGGGATCGGCTCCCACTGGAGCGGATAACGGAGCTTGTCTTCACCGATGTCCCAGATCGCGCTCATATCGGGAACGATGATGTGCGGCGGTATCCCTACAAGGTGGTTCGATTTGCCGGCAGGCTGATAGAATATTCCTGTCGTCACTTTCATCGCCCCTTTCAGGCCATCCATCAGTTTCGCGTAGCTCTGGACGGTTCCTTTCCCGAAAGTGCTCGTGGGACCAAGGATAAGCCCCCTGCCGTAATCCCGGATCGCTCCCGCGAGAATCTCCGATGCGCTGGCGCTGAACTTATCGACAAGGACCACGATGGGGCCGTCATAGATCACGCCCGGATAATTATCGCGAAGCACATTGATCGTATTTCTGCTCCCCCACCGGTCGGTGCCCTTGATCTGGAGGATCGGTCCCTGGTCGATAAACAGCCCCGCGATATTGATCGCCTCATCGAGCGCGCCGCCGGGGTTCCCGCGAAGATCGAGGATAAGCGCATCCATCCCCTTCTTTTTCATCTCTGTTATCTGGGTCTTCACGTCCCTGAACGAGCTTCTGGTGTCGGGATCGTACGACTGCGCCGCGTCAAAATCGAGATAGAAGGACGGCAGCTTGAGATACCCGACCCTCGTTCTGCTCGCGTCGCCCGGTAGAGAAATGATCTCAGATTTGGCGGCCTGTTCCTCGAGTTTGACGACCTCACGCACGATCGGCACAATGAGCCGGGAAAATTCCTGTTTTCCTTCGGCCTTGCGCAACACCGTCAGGCGCACTTCGGTGCCCTTGTTGCCGCGGATAAGTTTCACCACGTCGCGAAGATCCATATCCGTCACGTCAACCGATTCTTTGCTGTTCTGGGCGACGCCGATAATCCTGTCGTTCGGCTTTAATTGCATCTGCGGTGCAAGTTTATCCGCCGCGCCCCCGGGGATGATATGCTCCACCAGCACGTAGCCGTCTTCAGAGCGCAGCATCACCCCTATCCCCTCGAGCTTGAGGTTGGTCTGGATCATGAAGTCCTCGTGGTCCTCTTTGGTCAGATAATTGGAATGAGGATCGAGGGCCATGGAAAACGAATTGAGGAACATCGAATACATCTGCTTGTTATCGATCTCATCAATTCGCCTGTTGAGGAGCTTGTACCGCTTTTTGAGCTTCTCCTTGGCCCGGTCGAGGTTCTTTTCGATCGCGAGGTAGTTGATGATCTCAAATTTTATTTTCTTGCGCCAGCGCTCCTCCAGATCCTTTGTGTTCTGAGTATACTCTGCCTTTTCCCGGTCGAGGTCGATCGTTTCATCCTGTTTGAAATCTATGTTCCTGCCGATGAGCCTGTTGAAGATATCTATACTTTCGCGGTGCCGCCGCCGGTAGACATTGAAAATATCGTTGAGGAACGCGTAATCCCCGTTATTGACATAGTTGTCGATCTCATGTTTATACGACTGAAACCGCTGAATATCCTCCTTGTGGAAATAATACTTGGCGGGATCGAGCTGGTTGATGATGTTGTTGAGCGTTTTTTCGGATATGGCGTCATCAAACTCAGAATACTTCACGTGGGCGCGCAGGAACGCGTCAACCAGCGGCTTGATGTCCCATTTATCAAGAGTGCTCCCCTTGCTGCTGCACCCGAAGATGAGCACCAGCAGGGTAAATATGGATATAAGCAGTTTGCCTCGTATCTGAATTTGCATCGACATCGCACCCCTGAATAAGTTTGCGCTTCCGCGTAATAGTTTCCGGAGCGTTCCCGGCTCGGTGAATTATAGCGCAGTTTAACCGCTATCGGCATTAAGCCGGAACGTCAAGAATATTTTATATACTCCGGTTCCGCGGCGAAGTACAGCCGTAAATTCTATTTTTTCGCCTTCTTTGCCGCGGTTCCCCGCTTCTTTCCCTCCGAAAGCCCCAGGTTGAAGTCAATTTTGGCGCGCGTGACCGAGAGCACCTCGGCGGTGTCCACACGCAGAAGCTGCAGGAAAAGCTCGTAATTATCGGGCCGCCGGTAGAGTTTTCCGGTGATGAGCATCTTTGCGCCGATGAGTTTTCCCACTTTCGCCGCGTTCTCCTCGTTCACGAGCCCCGACATGCCAAGCTCAAGCTCGCGCATGACCGCCTGAAGGTTCTTTCGCTCGACGAGGCGGAAGGGGCTTTCCTTGGCAAGAGAAAGGGTGAGCTGCTCGGTAAAGTATTCCGAAGTGAGCTTGAGGTCGGGGACCGAAGGGTTGATGGGGAGCACGCTTGCCGGCATATCACGCGTGATCTTGATCGAAGAGTAATCCGCAAGCTGTGAGGCCGCCATGCCGAAGAGCCGGTGGAGCGTTTCCTCCCGTTTTTCTGAATCGATCCTTACCGCCTTGAAATGCTCATCTTCGCCTTCGATCTTCTTTCCGTAGATATTGTTGATCTCGTCGCGCGCGAAACGCATGATGATCGATTCAAGCTTGTCGGTCTGATAGTTGGCGCCGGTATGATGGCTTACGCTGCCTTCCCTTCCGCCTTCAGACTCGCCTTTTTCACCGTAGGTCAGGAAAATAAACTTGCCCAGCGTGTACTGCGATATCTGGCGGAGCACGTATTCTCCATCAATGCTGAGCCCGCCGGTGCCGACTGAAAATACCTTGACCGCCTTTTTGCGCGCGTCCTTCGCCGCGCTGACATAGGTATAGCTCTGCCCGTAATCAAGGTGGACCGAGGCGTCGGTGACAATGAAGGCCATGCGGACGCCGCGCTCGCTCCAGTTGATCCGGTGCATCGCGTCGTCAAGGGCGGCCTGGAGGTCCTCGGGATAATCTCCCCCGCCGTCAGCCTCTACCTCGTCAAGCTTTTGCTGGAACTGCGCGAGATTTTCGGTGAGCGGTATTACTTTCGTGACGTACTCATCGCGGCGGTCCCGGTACAGCACCATACCGAAGCGCACCAGCGGCCTGGCCTTCATCGTTGCGAGGTTCAGGTTGATGATCTCGATAGTCCGCTTCAGCCGCTCGATCTCCTCGCCCATGCTGCCGGTCGTATCGAGAATGAAAAGTATGTCGAGCGGGACCCTTTCGCCGATCGCGCGGGGAACATCCCAGCGGATGTCAACTTCTCTCCTTGCCCGCCTGTTTACCGTGACTTCCTTCTCGTGCTGATTGTGCGAAAGCTTTACACGATACGCTCCGATCCCTGATGAAAACTCTGACGGGAAAAAGGGACACGTTCCGTCAGAATAGGTTTTCCCCTGGAAGAGAAGATTGCCGTCGCCATACACCTTGACCACAGCGTTGGGAATGGGGAGTTTCTCCCTGTCCGTGACTTTAAGCACAATACGCTCGCTCACATTGATCGGATAATGCGGAACGCGGGTTTTGTTCTTCTCAAGGAAATCGACGAAATAATTGAACTGCTTGTTGTCATCGGCAAACCCTGCCTTCAGTCCCGATCCCTTCTGGGTGATATCGGAACGCCGGGCCGCCATATCAGGGGTCACGTTCGTTGTTTTCTCTTCCTTCACCCGCCCGCCGTCTGTTCTTGAATCATCGCGCCGTTCCGGGAGCCTGGTTGATTCCGGCGCGCCTTTTTTTTCTCTTGCCGCGGTCGCTGGCATTGAGGACGCTGTGGCTTTTTCATCGGCGGTACTGTCAGCACCCGGGCGCGCCGGTCTTGACTGTTCCTCCTCCTGCCTGGGCGCATGGCGCTGGCCGGTGCTCGTACAGGAAAAAACGCTCGCGCAGATAAAAATGAAGCATCCCGCAAAAAAGATCGCCACGTTCCTGTTCATATATCCCCCCTTAAAAAAGAAATCCGTACGCTACCACCGCGAAAAGAACCAACCGCTTTACTACGCCACACATTACCGAATATGTAAAACACATTTTTAGCATATCGACAACTTCCGGAAAGGATTGATCGGCTGGACCATGCCCCCGCCCCGGGCTGGCATGGAAAGCGAATAGTAAAAACTGCCCATAAAATTTGTAAAATTCAAAAAATCAGTTCTATAATTGTGTTGACGACCCGTTCGGGGATACTAACATTACAGCAGAATCGCCGCGGCAATCTGACGGATAACTGACGTACTGCCCGGAACCCGCTGTATAACAGAAGAAATGAGATTTCCCCCATAGAGGCCCATATGATCAAGTTTACCAAAATGCATGGTATCGGCAACGACTATCTCTACATTGATGCCCGACGGAAAAAAATCGCCAGTGTCGAAAAACTCGCAATAGCCATGAGCGACAGGCATTTCGGGGTCGGCGCGGACGGAATCATACTCATACTCAATTCAGACGTAGCTGATTTTAAAATGCGTATATTCAACGCCGACGGCAGCGAAGCGGAAATGTGCGGCAACGGCATACGGTGTTTCGCAAAGTATCTGTACGATCACGGCCTCACGAAGAAGAAAAAGGTTTCTGTCGAGACGCTGGCCGGCGTTAAATACATGAACCTTTACACCAGGCACAACAAGGTCGACAAAGTCAGCGTTGATCTCG
This sequence comes from uncultured Leptospiraceae bacterium, assembly GCA_964627815.1. Lineage (GTDB taxonomy): Bacteria > Spirochaetota > UBA4802 > UBA4802 > JAGODF01 > CAZPZJ01. The sequence continues at coordinate 151,995 of CAZVKE010000008.1, read as the reverse complement.
GCGAGCCGATCCTCCTGCGCGAACGAATCCCGATGAAGGGCGATCCCGGCATGGTAATCGAAGAGCTGCTTCAGGTGGACGGGGTAAAGTTCAATATCACCGCAGTATCGATGGGCAATCCCCACTGCGTCATCTACGTCGAAGATGTTAAGAGCTTTCCTGTGGAAAAATACGGCCCGATGATAGAAAACCACCCGATCTTCCCCAAGAGGACCAACGTTGAGTTCGTACAGGTGGTCAACGATCACGAAGTCATCCAGCGGACATGGGAGCGCGGATCGGGCGAAACGATGGCGTGCGGCACCGGCGCCTCGGCGGTCACCGTCGCTGGAGTGCTTACCAAGCGCACCGGAAGGAAATCGATCGTGCACCTCGCGGGAGGGAACCTGGAAATCGAGTGGAGTGAGTCTGACAACCATGTGTATCTGACCGGACCGGCCGTTGAGGTGTTTGAAGGGAACTGGCAGAACTGAAAAAGCGGAGCGCGTTACTTTTCCTTGCGTCTTCCCGAGAGCAGCTTCGCGATCCCGGTTATCAGCATATCGAGCTTGAACGGCTTGGGATAGTAGAGGTCGACCACATTTTTATACGCCTTCAGATCGTTTAACATCCATCCGGAAAGTAGCACCGTCACGATGTTCTCGTCAAGCTCCTTTATGCGCGCCGCGAGCTCAAGGCCGGTGATTCCTGAAATCTGGTAATCGGTTATGAGGAGGTCGCACTTCCCGCCTTTCATCTCCTCAAGGGCCTCTTCCCCGTTTTCAAAAACCTGCACCCTGTTTCCCATCCTGTTGAAAAGCTCGAAAAGTATATCCTTCAGTTCGCGCTCATCCTCGACGATTACGACATCCATATCGCGGACCTTCACCGCGGAATCCCCGGCTTCGACCCTGTCCTTCTTTATCACTATTGAAGATGGTATCACCGCCTGTATCGAGTATTCGGTCGGCGATTCCTCCTCGATTATCTTGACATTAATCTTTTCCGCGACCCGTCTGATATCGATCTCGCTGTAGAGGTTTTCCTGCGGACCGGTATCGGCCGCCGGCTCGTCTTTTTTCCCGACCGTCACCTTCAGGCAGGGGCTCCCGTTGTCCTTAAACTCGACCTGGAGCAGCCCCTCGCGGACGATGTGCCCGGCCACCTTGAAAATCACCGAGAGCAGGAGCTCGCGCATGAGCCTGACATCGGTGTGGACAATGAAGCGCGCGTAATACTTTCTGGCGATCTTGATAAACCGCCGCTTCTCCTTCTCCTCGACCTTGAACTGGATCTTGGCAAATTCGATCGCGTCTTCGATGATGTCGATCAGATTCTCTTCCTCATTCTCGTTAAGCCGCTCCCCCTCTCCGATGAATTCCTCGATCCTTCGCACCTGCTTCACTCCCTCGTTCGCGGTCTTTTCAATGACCCGCAGACCGTCGGTCACGGCGTCTTTCTCGGTGATCTGGAGAAGCAGCTGCGTCCTGCTCATAATGATATTGATAAGATTGTTAAAGGAATGGAGAAGACCCTTGGTGAGGTCACCGACGATCTGTATCCGGTTCAGAAGGCCTATGCGCTCCTCAAGGCGTTTTATCCTGGTGACGTCCTCGGCCACCATTTCGATCGCGACGACCTCATTGTTTCTCATGACCGGGTAGACCGTCAGGTTCATCCATTTTTCCATATCCCCCTTGGCGAGAACCTTGACATCGTTGATCCGTTTGAAGGGAGCTTTGCCATGCAGGATATAGAGCGCGGCACGCCGGATTTTTTCATATGTGTAATGTGATACCATCCCCGCCAGGATATCCCGCTTCTTCAGAAGCTCATTGAAGGTGTATCCGGTAAAGGTCTCGAGGGAAGACGACGCATAGAGGACTTCCCCCTGGCGGCTGAGGCGGATAATGGGGAATGGCGCGTAATCGTATATCGGTACGGTTGTCGTATCGGTCTCCTCCAACAGGAGAGAGGTCGATTTGTCGAATGAGATCATTCTGTTGTCGACCACTTTGAGGAAGGCGAGTATCGAACTGACTTCGCCCTCGCTGCGAAGGGGAAACAGATAGATTTCGACGGGAAGGCTGTCACCGGAGGAGGTCTTCATAACCGCGAAGCACCGCCTGTCGTAACCGCGAAGGGCCCTGAGATAGGATACCGCTATCCGCTTTCTGTATTCGGGGGAAAAAGGGTGGCTCCAGTCAAGCCTGATGCTGCTCTCTTCAGATTCAAAGAGATTGCGGAATTCGGTGTTCCTGTCGATAAGCTCCCCGTTCCGGTTAATAACGCATACGGGGAATGAAAGACTATCGAATATCTGATATAAATATCTGGCGGGAGAGGACGAATCCTCTCCCGCGCTGTTGTGTATTCCATTAGTCATGGCATGGTCATCCGGCTTTCGCGGCCGGTCTCTTTTTCAGAAAGGAAAAGGGACTGCCGCTTTTTCCGCACCATTCTAGAGATCCGTTTACGGATATCACCCTCTGAGATTAAAAAACGGTCCTCAGATTAAAAAAGCTCCTTTTATCTTTTTCAATCTTTATGGTACGTTCCAACCTTTCGACAATCCCGCCTCCCCTGTCAATCAAATTAATTGCGACCTGGTGGTCACCCGGGGGCAGGAACATTCTGCCGAGCTGGAAGTTCGCCGGCAGTGTATGCCAGCACCTCAGGTCAGGCTGGATCTGAGAGATGAGTGCCGCGCCTGTTCCGGCGCCGACAACCGTTCCGATTATACCGGAAAATCCTCTCAGACGGTCAGACTGCTCCGCCAGCTTCTTTGCCGCGAGTCCGGCGACGATAGATACCGCTGCCTTGGTAACTATGCCCGCCGCTGTTTTACCGACGATGCGGCCGTACTGCTCTTCAAGGTTCTGTACTGCCGTGCTTTCGACATCCTCCATCAAATATGTCCTTCCATATTTGCGGTTATTGATCTCAATCTCGCAGTACTGCACGCGGTTCGGCCGTTTTACGAATTTCGGGATCGGGTTCTGCGCCTTGTTGAGCGCAACCATGATCGCAGCAGCAGCAGCGGCCTGCTCGCCCCTGAGGGCCGCGATTGCCGTGCGGATGCCGCTGGACATAGCCTGGTCTGACATGAGAGGTCCGCGCGATACCTTGATCGGGCCCTGGCCGGCCTCAAAGACGACCACGAGTTCACCCGCGTCCTTGGGTATACCCGCGAGATAATTCCTTCCCGCCATTCCGATCCACTTGGGAAGCTCCTCGTTCTCTTCCATCTTCTTCGCGACCCGCTGGAGGTCAAAATAGACGATGGGAAGCCTTCCGGCAAGCTGCTGGACCTGCTTGTACTCGATGTAAGCAAATTCCCTGTCATGCTCGTCGTTGTCGGCATCGGCACTGATCTCAAACGCGATCGCCGTCAGATACTTGGCCATCACGTTCTGCTTATAGGCCCTGCCGCCTTCCTGCACCAGCGCGCGCAGCATGTCGTTGACCTTCTTGAAATCAACACGCGCTTTTTCGCCGTCATTAAGCATCAGCCGGTTGAGTCCGAGCACCATGTGGATCATCACGCGCTCATGGTCCTCTCCGCGATAATTTGTCATTGTCTCGTTCAATAACAGCGCGGCAGCGCCCTTGCTGATGCTGACCGCCATCTCGTCGGCAAGCTTGCCCGCTTCGGTCATGACGCTGGCGCTCTTCTTGAAATCACCGCCAGAATGCAGCATCATGCCCGCTTCCATCATGAAGAGAAGCTGGTCGCGGCCGCCGCTGTTTGCTCCCGGAAGCAGCAAACGGGCCGCTTCCAGATATCTCCCTTTATAGAACGCATCCTCGGATTGCTTCATCACCTGATTGTAATCGTGCGAGCACACGGTGAGCAGAAGCAGTACTGAGGAGAATCCCACTGCGAAAATCTTTCTTTTCATTGAGGACTCCTGAACTATTCAAGATAGGATATCAGAACGACACCCTCGTTGCAGCCGAAACCTTTAAGAATTCCTGCTGATCCTGCCATATCGTAACCCGGGTCGCCGCTTCGAGGAGCTTTAATGTGACCACGAGATACTGGATGTTGCGGCTGCCTACCCTGCGGACGTTGTCCCTGATATCCCCGGTGAGCCAGAGGTTGGGAGACTTCATGTTGCCGGCCGGTATCGCGCTTTCGGGATCGATCATGCCGGTCATGCCCTTTTCGATCTCGGCCATGGTGTCCGCATCCATCGATTTGTCGAGGAACTTGATCCGCTTCTTGATCAGGTTGGTCGCGATCTCATCGCTGATCATCTTGGTGTCGATGTGCTCGGAAGTTTTGTTTCTGAACTTTTCTATCATAATATACGCGCCTTTTGAATATTTGGCGTCGCCCTTCAGATAATCGTAAATCGATCCTACCATTTTGGCAACGGTGGTTTTAATTTCCCTGGGACCGAATTCACGCGATCCTTCGTCTTTACTCGCATCCCTGTACTGGACCCCCCCGCCGCAGCTCAGCGCGAATAACGCGACAAACAGAAATACAGCTAATCTTTTCATGGTTACTCTCCTTTTAAACGTGATGAAGATGTGTATACAAACAGAATTACCTATTAAAAAAACGTTTTTCCAACCGGAAATCAAGCGAAACATCGAAGATTTCGGTCGGAAAAATCATGTCTGCTATAAGCGACCGTATCTTCCCCCGTTTTCAAATTCATGTCAATTAAGATACTGCAGGCTGTGCCAATTTTTTTCATACACTAAACGGATGGTTCTGTTGACTTATAATAGAAAAATCAGGCTCGTCCGTTTACTAAGAGCGGATACGGATTTTTTTCAGCCGGCACCGGATAAGGCCCTCAAGCAGGGACAAAGGGGCAGGCCGTTGTGATCTTCTAATAATTCGTGATAATAATGACGATAATTACTGAAACCCGAAGAACCGGTACATGCCACACGCGGTGGCAATCATCCTGGAGGCCTGAATAATGAAAATCAAAAGCATGTGTGTTTCACTCGTTCTGGCGCTTGCACTCATCGCCGGTTTGTCCGCACCCTCGCACGCAATGGGAATAAGCATCGGCGCGACAAGCTGGTACGCATGGTGGGATTTCAAATCGGAAGAATCAAACAACACCATGGAACCGGGATCGGCCCTTCTGTACGGACCGATGCTCGCGCTGCAATTTTCCGAAAACTGGAGCCTGTCCTCGGTGTTTCTTTACGGCAAATTCGAGCCCGAAAACGGGAACAGCCCGTCATATTTGAAGCGATATGATTCCGATTCGGCGATAAACTACGCGCTGAGCCGGTACTTCAAGATATTTGCCGGACTTAAATACATGGGATTTGGTTTTTCAGAGGGATCTCATTACGGATACGGTCCCGCAGCGGGAATAAGCTTCACGCTCCCTCTCGTTGAGAACCTGTTTCTCACCGGTAACATATCAGGCATGTATTTATGGGGAAAACACAAGCAGAATGAATACTCTACTGCTGGAGGAAAAACCGAATTTGACTACACTGAAGCGGGCGTGAACACCAACCTCTCTTTTGCCTACCTGATTGCTTCGACCTCGACCACGCTCATGATCGGAGGCAGATATCAATACTTCCATTCAAATTACGACAGAGAGGGAGAAGCAAGCCAGAACCATCAATTTTACGGAATAACAGCATCGGCAATTTACAGCTTCAGCATATGAGCTGTTGCCACGCCAACGAAAAAAGGCGGACCTTTCGATCCGCCTTTTTTCTTCCTGCATCCCCGAGGGGATTCGAACCCCTGTTGCCGGGATGAAAACCCGGTGTCCTAGACCCCTAGACGACGGGGACAGATATAAAACAAAATCTGTGTAACTGAGTCGCCGGGGAATCGAACCCCGGACCCACTGCTTAAAAGGCAGTTGCTCTACCGACTGAGCTAGCGACTCGTTCGCACGGACTACAACTTATAAAATAGCAATTTCCAGTGTCAAATAAAAATTTTATTTTTGGAAAAAAGTGCTTTTCGTTGCAGGGTGAATCTCACGCGCCGCACGCCTGAAGGAGCAACTGCATTCCCTTACGACAGAACAACAACGACAACAGTATAGCATAATGCGCAAGCAGATTTCCAAAAAAAAGAAAAATTTTTTATCCTCTCAGAATTGTGTTCTCCCGATCGGGGCCGACAGAAACGACCGACACCTTAACACCGACTCCCCGTTCAATGTGTTCAACATATCTCCTGGCGTTGGCCGGAAGCGATTCGTAGCTTGTGCTCGAACTGATGTCTTCATCCCAACCGTCGATCTCTTCGTACACGGGTTCGACTTTGTGGAGCATCGTTGAGGGGAAGTAATCTAGGAGTTTCCCGTTCATGCGGTACCCGGTAGCGATCCTGATTTTTTTTATTCCGGTGAGCACATCAAGCTTTGTCAGCGCGATTGACGTAAGACCGTTGATCTTCTTCGAATGACGCATGAGCTCGAAATCAAACCAGCCGCAGCGCCGCGGCCTTCCCGTCGTGGCACCGTACTCACCGCCCTTTTCGCGAAGATATTTTCCGTATTCGCCGGTGTCCTCGGTGGGAAACGGCCCTTCGCCGACACGCGTCACATACGCTTTTGCGATGCCGACGACTTCGCTCACGTCGAAGGCGTTCAGGCCCGTACCGAGCAGCGCCCCACCGATTGTGGTATTGGACGAGGTCACGAACGGATAGGTGCCATGGTCGATATCGAGCGCGGTACCCTGGGCGCCTTCGAGAAGCACGGTTTTTTTCTCATCAAGCGCCCGGTGGAGATAGCACTGCGTGTTCACGATCATATCCCCCGCGAAATCGCGGAACTTTTTCAGCATGTCGAGTATGGAGCCGATATCATACACGGGCCTTTCATAAATCCTCTCGAATTCGAGATTTTTTATCCGCAGTTCGGCCTCGAGGCGCTCACGCAGAAGATCTTCGTCAAAAATGGTGCCGATCCTGATGCCGTTGCGCAGCGATTTATCGGAATACGCGGGACCGATACCGCGTTTGGTGGTGCCAAGCTGTTTTGTACGCGTTCCCTCCATAGCTTCGTCAATAGCCTTGTGGTAAGGGAGGATCAGGTGCGCCGCGTCGGATATGAGCAGCCTGCCGGTAATGTGGCCGTATTCCTTCTCCAGGAACGCGTACTCCTCCATGAGCTGTTCAGGATCAACGACAACACCATTGCCGATCACGCAGATCTTGTCCTCGTGGAGAATTCCCGAAGGAATGAGATGGAACACATGCTTCACGCCGTTGACGACCACCGTATGGCCGGCGTTGGCGCCGCCCTGATACCGGACGATAATATCGGCATCCTTGGTGTAGTAGTCGATCATCTTGGCCTTGCCTTCATCACCCCACTGGGTCCCGATAACCACGCTGCAACTCATAGCATCTCCATGTGTTTCTTATTGTTCTTAAAGGACGGCACGGACGCCCCTGCAATCAGACCGGGGATTCGGCTGATATAAAGATAGGCATCTGCAAGCACAAATGGCAAGTATTTATACGAAGTAAAAAATAACAAGTTTTTTTTGACGATGCGGGACGGCCCCCCATCCATTTTTTCAGGAGGGCCGCAGTGCGGACAAAAAGGCGGACGGACTATTTGCGGCGTCCGTCGATGCTGATCACCTGGCGATAAACCGGCCGGGGAATTCCTTTGCCGTCGCCAAGTTTCCTGGCGTCAAAAATCAATACCGTTACCTGGTTGAAGAAACGGTAATTGTTTTTATATACGCTGAAATGCGATGTTCTGACAAAAATATCATTTTGAAGCTTGTAAGCCTGTCCGGTCGCCGGATTGACGCCGAGCCGCGGGTCTTTCGGGAATTCAACCAGCACATCTTTTTTATCATCGCCGGCGCCGACCGTGTATCTGAAGTTTTCAAGCTTCATGGACCTGAAGTCCTTGTTCGCGTCTTCTGCGGCAAGCGGAAACGGCACAAAGTTTAGCAACGACGTTCTTTCTATCTTTCGGAGCAGCGGATTGTAGGGCGACCGCTCCTTCTTGTAGTCCTCGTAGGTCGCTATGGTGAACACATACAGGTCCATCGTATAATCGGTGTTATTGTGGATGCCGAATTCGACGTTCAGTATCTCCCCCCTCCCCCTGGTTTCATACCGTCTTGAGACCGTAATTGCCCTGACATCGAACTCGTAGCTGCGTATCGATTGCACCGAATAGTTGGGTATGCCGTCAATCGTAACCTCTGGTTCAGCGGGCGCCTGGGCCTGTGAAGAGGCAAATGCCGGCAGTAACAGTATGAGTAAGGACAGCGCTATTTTCTTCATCGATTCTGGCTCCCGATAGAATGATAAAAGGCCCTCCCCGCTTACACGCCTGAGAACGGGTACGGCCTCCCTGATAATATCGGCACAAGGGGGATTATATTAAAGCTAAAATTCAGTCGGGCTTCCGTCAATATGAAGCAATGATTTACGGTTGACAGCCGGCCTGATTCTTAAAGAATCCATGATGAATTACGCGGATGCTTCTATGAAAACGAAAACAAGAATACTCGACACAGCGCTCAATTTATTCAACGAACAGGGCGCCCACAGTATCACCACAAACCATATAGCGAGGACGGCCGGTATAAGCCCCGGGAACCTCTATTATCATTATAAGAACAAGGAAGAAATTATCCGGTCACTTTTCCGTTCCATTTCCGACGAGTTTGACGTTCTTTGGAAGGTGCGCGATGAAAAAGTATCCGCAGTGACCGCGCTCTATACTCTCCTTGAAGACATCTGCCGCCTTTATTACAGGTATCGCTTTTTTTACCTGGAAATCGTTACCCTGCTGGCGGAAGACCCCCTGCTTATGAAAGAATATGTTGACACGAGGAAAAAGCGCTTTTCCCAGCAGTCGCTTTTCAGCGAAATCATGTCCTCGGAAGGAGCTTTGAAAGGGTACACACCGGAGGATTTCGAATCGCTCCTGTCTGGATTATGGATAATAAGCGATTTCTGGCTATCGCACCTTTTTATCAGTCATATAAAAATAACGCCTTCATCGATACGGAAACTGATTCCCCACATCTACGCGATGCTCAAACCGCACCTGTCCGAACAAGCGCAGGAAGAATTCAATTACCTCATGAAAAAAAACCGGTAAAAATTCTTTTTTTCTGGAAGATTAGAGTATTTGCACTATTTTTATAATTAGAGCTTTTACTCTAATTAAAGGAGGTCTGTTTATGAGACATTCACTTACCTGCGTAATTATGATTTTTGCCGCGGCGGCCATCCTGTCTGGTTCGCTTACGACAGAATCCCGTGCTGATACAATGAACGGAACCGGCCGCGAGGTTGTTATCGGATATGAGGCCGATCTTTTCCCCTACGCGGCAAGTGCTGCCGCCGGAAAGGGGGGATTCGCATTCCAGACATATGCCGGGATCGATCATATTAAAATACGCGCCGTGGCGGCCCACATCTACCTGCCGGATTCACTGATCGGCGCATCCGGATTCACCGATTATGAATTATCGGTTGCCGCGCTCATTATCGATTACGTATTCAGGGACAACTTTGAGGGCTTCTGGATCGGCACCGGAGTCGAGCTTTGGCAGAATTCGATCACGCATGAACAGGGGGGCGGCTCGATTGAATGGATGAACACCGTCATGACACTCGGCGGCGGCTATATCTGGAAGATATACAACAACGTCTATATCAACCCATGGGCCGCGGTACATTATGTTATGAACGCGAAGGACATCGAGGCAAACGGCGACCGGTATCACCAGCGCGCCTTTCAGGCATCCGCATCAATAAAGATCGGCTTTTTCTTTGATCTGTGAGGGCAGATCATGAGCACGGTACGCGTGGGCGGCGAGCGCTATGCTATTGTGCGCATTGTTCGCTCACGCCGTTGACGTACACCGGCCCCATCGGTATCGCCGACTGCGAGCCGGTAAATTTCACGGATTTCAATTTAACCGCGGGGTTGTCGCCGAATCTTTCATTCCACTGTTTCCTGAACTCTCCCGAGAGGGGAAGATACGACCAGTGCCACCGCTCCTCGTTGTAGCCGCTCTTCCGCCCTGCCGTGTAGGGCTGGCAGAACCCGAAGCGCGCGGCGTTCTCACCGAGCCAGCGGTAGAGCACCGCGCCGTCGCCTTTCTCGTAATACTCGTTGGTGAGCACATTGATGTCGAAGTCGGTGCCCCAGTGGTGGCGGGAGGTCGAAGGCATCGACGAGTAGCGGAGTATCAGGGAGGCGATTTCCTCACCGTTTTTTTTCGGATACTGCTTCATGTACTCTTCCCACCGCCGCTCCCATATCCATCGCTGCGAATCGAAATTGCGGGTCGAGCTCTGGACCCAGAATTTTATTTTCGGATGGTCGCTTTTCAATGCCTGATACAATTTCCCGAGCGCCTCGGCCGCCTCACGCCGCAGGTAATGCGGCCGGTCGCAGGGTATGCCGAGGTCCGAAAGTTTCACGAAAAGCGGATGCTTTTCAGGCACAAACCTGCCCGTCAGGTATTCGTCCGGCGCGGTGGTGCCGAAGAGCGCCGCCGTATCGGAGGCGCGGGCGCATCCCTGCGCTGAAACCAGGATGAGCGCCGCGGCCGCGGCTATATGCAGGAGCATTGATTTTCTTTTACAGGAATTTTTCATACACTTCCACCATCCTTTCCGCGGCGCGGTCCCAGTTGAATTCCTCCATGACGCGGATCATCCCCGCCTCTCCGAACATCTTCCTCCGCTTCGCATCGGCCATGAGGCCGTTGATCGCCACGGCGAGCGCATCCGCGTCACGCGAGGGAACGACCACGCCAGTCTCGCCCACAACCTCGGGAAGCGCCCCGCCGTCGCTCGCGATCACCGGAACGCCGCACGCCATCGCCTCCGCGGCGGGAAACCCGAATCCTTCGTATACGGAGGGAACGATCGCGCACTCCGCTTCGTTGTAGTGCCGTACGAGCGTTTCGGTATCGACCTTGCCGGTAAACTCGATCCGGTCGCCGATGCCGAGCGATGTAATGAGCTGCGAGGTAACGCGGCGGTGCGGCGCGCCGCCGTCGACCACGGTGAGACGAACGCCGGGCTTCACTTCGCGCATCGCCCGGGCCAGGTAGAGAAAGCCCTTCTTGCCATCCTCGACGTTGCCGACAAAGATGATCTTGCCCTTCTTTTTTTTCACGCCGCGAAGCTTGCGGAATATGTTCGTGTCGAGCCCGTTATATACTACCGTCTGGCGCTTCAGCGGGACGCCGAAATCGGTATTAATGCGCTTTTTCGAATCCTCTGAAACGGTGATCACGTGGTCGAGCCGCTTTGAAACGATCTTCTGCATGACGATCGGGTAGAACGACACCCACCGCGCCTTGTCGATGAAGCCGGGTGTGCGCTCGAGCACGTTTTCAAGGTCGATCGTGAGCGGATGATGGATCGTGGAGATGAGCGGCACGCCGAGGGTTTTCATCAGGAGAAACCCGTATCCGAGGCACTGATTGTCGTGGATCACGTCGAAACGGATGTCGCGCAAAAGCTCGCGCAGTTTCCAATAAGCGCGAAAGCTGAACGCGTTGATCTCCGAAAAGGCGCGGTAGCGCGTGCTCAGGTATTCGTAAAAGTTAAGCGGCTGAAAGATTTCGAACGGATCAGAAGGGTTGATAACAGCGCGCTTTTTTTTCACATGGTACTGGTTGTTAGGGAGCCGGTGGACGATCACGCCCTTCATCGGATCGGGATAGGGAGGGCCGACTATCGCGTGCACCTCGTGCCCCTGACGCACCAGCGCTTCGGCTGCGTACTTGAGATATATCCCCTGTCCGCCGGAATACGGATTGCCGCGATAACAGAGCATGCAGATCTTCACGGCCGCTTCCTCCCGCCGCGCTTCGCCGCCTTCTTCTCCTGGCGGCGCCTTTCCTGCTTTTCGTACAGCGCCCCCATGGTGACGACCTTCGAAGGATCGAGCTTTTTGACGATGCGCGCCGGGTTGCCCGCGACGATCACGTTGGCGGGAACGCTTTTCGTGACCACCGCGCCCGCCGCCACGATCGAATTCATACCGATGTGCACGCCCTTGCAGACGATCGCCGAATCCCCGATCCAGACGCCTTTCTCAAGGATGATCGGGGCTGATTTCCCGATGACGCGCGTGCGGTCGTGGATATCGTGCCAGTCGGCGTCGGTGAGATAGCAGAAGCTGGCAAGCATGCAGTCGTCACCGATGACGATCCGCTCGGCGCTGCTCACCCTGATGCTGTGCATCAGGAGCACGTTGTTGCCGATCTCGATATGCCCTTCGCGCTTGCCGAACTTGACCGAGGTGATGGCGGTTCGCCCGCCGTTGCCGGTCGAGAAGACCACGTTTTTGCCCAGGCTGATGTTCGGGCCGAGGACATCGATATTCCATATCCCCCAGACCAGGGGCTTGCCGGCGATGCTGACAAACCGTTTCTTGAATGACAGGTGGTATATCAGAAACGAGCGCACGAAGAAAATGGCGCGGGTAAGGAAGGAGGTTGAAAAATATTCATCCATAACGGACCAGTGCATTTTAAAAATTTCTTGACTCGGGCCTTCGCGGAGTATAAACATTAGATGCGGCGCCAGTTATCCTGACATTATGGGTCGCGAAAAAGGCCCTCGTACCCGCGCTGCGGCGAATGATAGCCCTTTTTATAGAGCAGGCGGCAAAAGTCAAAGCAAAATACGCATGACGGCTTTAAATCTCAGGCAAGGACCAGCGCATGAATCCCGCGACACGAATACAGGATATACTTCAAAGTCTCGATGCCGGCCGCAGGAACTCCATTGAGAGCATCTACCTCAATTCCGTCAAAAACGAGTTTATCACCTTCCCCGGCCGGATCGTGATCCCGAAAATCTCGGTCAAGCAGCTGACCTACGACCTTGCCGTCAATATCGTGAACGAGCTCTGCTCCTACATCCCCGAATACCTGGTCGGCCACAGGCTCATGGAGGAGCGCAAGCCGGCCGCCGACCTGCACAGCCTGCAGTTCATCGCGCCGCTTAAAGGTCGCCTTCTCGACTTCACGCATTTCTTCAAGGTGGATTTCCGTTTCGGCGGGGACTCGTACAACATCGTCGAAAAGGGGAACACCGAATTCTATCCGTCGTACATGACCAACAGGGTCTACTTCAAATCGCGCATCATTCCTTCGAATCCGGGCAAACCCGGAGAGGCGTTCGACCTGCGGCCGCTGCGCCTGGTGGACGCGCAGTACGTTGAGTCGGACCAGGCGTTTCACACCTTCGCTGTCTTCGACGAGGTGAGCACGCGCAAGATCACGAAAGAGCTTCTCGCCAGACTCAACCTCAAGGTGTTCAACGTATCGACGGAGCTGTATCCTTTTATCGTCTACGATTTCTTCACCGCGTGCTTCAACGTGCTGGCGCCGCGAAGGGAAGATTTGCTGCGGGCCGTGGAGCTTTTCGAGCCGGTGTTCCTGTACGCCTTCGCCATGTACAAAAAGCTCGATTCGCTGGCGCCGGTCGCCGAGATCGAAGAGAAATTCCGCGACAGCCTTGCCTTTGCCGGCGAAACGCCTTCGCTCAAAGAGGAGTATATCGAGCGCCTCAAAAATTATTTTCTCCGCTTTTCGATTTTCCGCGATGACGAGCTGGCGGTCAAGGGCTGGTGGCGGCTTGATGTCGCTGATTAAAAATGCGCGGTACGCCCTGCCTGCCGTCATCCTCGCTTTTCTCGCCTCCTGCGGCGGCAATGACGGGGCCGTCTTCGGCCAGAGCGTAAACCGCGCCGGCGTTATCACCGACCGCTCTCTCGCCTTCACCTTCGCTCCGCCCCGCGAAAAAAAGAACGCGAAAGACCTGTTCGACTATCTTTATTTTCAGGGGGATACGATCTGCTTCAGCTACCGTTTTCCGCGGTCAGTGGAGAAATGCGACGCGGAGGCGGAATTCATAAATCCGCGGACGGGCGGGCGCTTCCGCGCCGAGCGCCTTGAGAAAACGGGGGACCGCCTCTGGGGATTCTCGCTGACGGGAAGTCTTCTCGATAAATTCTTTTTCGCCGAGCGCGACAGGCCCGTACCGCCCGATCTCTACGCCGGCCGTGACATCCCGTTTATTGTCGAAGCGGAGCTGCGCTGTCCGGGAGAGAGCATCATTAAAAAGACTGAAAAAAGTACCTTTCGAATAGAATTCCGTAAAAGCCGGTGAGGGGGGATTGTATCCGCCCGCGGAGGCAATACGCGGCGGCTACCGCGAAAGCTCGCGCCAGCGCGCCATGCATTCCTGGAAGCGGTTGGTGCAGATGATCTCGTTGCGCTCCTTCTCCTTCCCCTGAGCTCTGGCGCCGCGCGCCTTGCATTGCCAGAACGCATCGCGGCATTTCTGTTCCCGGTTAAACGACAGTTCGCGCTCCCGTTCCGCGTTGCGCCCCCGCGCCGCGGGATATGCCGATGAGGCCAGCAGCAGCAACACCGCGACACCCGCGGCCATACGCTTCGTTTTTAATCTGTTCATCACAACCATGGTTTTCTTTCTATTTACGCCCGCACAGAAAAACGTGCCTTCATTACTCAATAAAAATATATCCCAAACCGCACGCGGGCGGCAAAAAAAAGTCCGGTACGGCAATCATCCCACCCGCGAAATCACCTGCCGGATCGCCTCGATATCGCGGCGCGTTTCATCCCACGTCTCGCGGATGAAGGAGTCCTGCATCGCCGGAACGCGCACCCTGCAGTAGTCCCTGATGATCTGCTTTCCCCTTCCGTCGTCGCGCTCTTTCGATTTCTGGACGCTCAGCGCGATACGCTCTTTCATGGCGATGAGGCGTTCCATGTTTTCGGCGATTCCCCGCTCGACAAGCCCCTCGTCGCGCAGCAGCCGGCGCGCGTACTCCCACCAGGGATCACCGTCGCTTTCGTCGTAGACACGGGTCATATCCCCCTCCCCCGCCGCCGTGGCCCGGACAAGCCGTCGGAACAGGGAATCAAGGGCATAATGTTCGATATAAAACGCGTATGCCTCAATGCCGGTCTTGCGGCTGCGCTCGAGCATCACGTTTTTCCCGAGCCCGGGAATGTCCTTCTGCGTGTAGAAATCCCTGACCTCGCGCACATCGCGCAACCGCTCCCTGGCGCGCACCATCTTCTCGACGATGTCGGGCCGGAACACCTCGCAGGCGAAGCTCGAGCGGCGCGCCCTGTTGCGCTTCATGAATTTCGCTTCGTTGCGCCTGATCGTGTAGATGTTGCCGGCGAGCACCCAGCCGGGAAATATTTCGTTGAACGCCGACGAGATTCCCTCTAAGGGCACCGTCGGCTTATTGATGAGCGAGAACGGGAACTCGACCCGCTGCGGAAGCGTGTTGACCGCGGTGGCGATGATGCTGTACGGCGCCTCGGTGAAATCCGCCGGGAATTTGATGCTCGAGCCGAGCCCGAAAAATATCCCCTCTCCGGGGAATATCTCCTGGTCGGGCGCCTTCGAGGTGTGGTTCGATCCGACGTTCGCGCCGTAGCCGACGTTTCCCTTACCTTCGGGCCACACCGCCGCGATGAGGAGCGCCTGGTGATGGAACCCCACGAACGGGCCCACGAGGCACGAGGTCACCTCGCCCTCCGCCACGCCCGAATTCGGGCCTAGGACGCTCATTGTCACTTTGCCGTGCCGCTCGACGTGCGAGTGCTCAACAAGCACCGAGCTTTCGACGATCGCGTGCGTCGTCACCTCGCAGCCGGGCTGAACGCAGGAATTGCGAACGACCGCGCCATGGCTTATTGTCGTGGCCTCCCCCGGCGCGCCGAGCACGGTGCAGTTTTCGAGGAGCACCGCGCCGTCTACCGTCACATTGCTTCCGACAAAACATCCGGCTATCTTTACGGCATTTATGACAACCGCTCCCGTGGCGATTACGCCGAAGGGGGCGCGGCACTCAGCGGCATAGCGCGCCACGAAGTCGCGGTACGATTCCTGAAGCGGGCTGTCATCTTTTCTTTTCGCGATGAGCGAGGCGACGGCCACGGTGAGCTCGGCGTAGGAGAGCACGTCGCGACCGCCTGTCTCAAGGCCGACCGCGATCCCGATGCTGTTGCCGAATGACGATGAGTCCGCGGCGGTGATGCTTCCCGGGTTGAAGAGGGTCGCGCGCTCCATGACAACGGTATTGCCGACGAGCTTCGCGTCGGCAACGAGGCTTCCGCTGCCGATCTCGGAGTTGATGATCGTCGAGCGGTAGATCCCGTCAGGATGGGAAATCCCCGCGCCGATATCGACCGGATTTCCGTCAAAGAGGCCAAGTACGCAGCGGCCGTGAAACGAGTTTCCCCGCACGAAATCGGCGCGAAACGCCGGCACGACCAGGATCGCATTCCAGTCGGAAGCTGAATTTCCCTGCGCCTCGAGGCGCGCGATCTCGCCGGGCGAGAGAGGCCTCACCTCGTCGGCGTAGAGACGGCTCGCGCCCTGCCGCGCCTTCAGTTCGCGGACCGTGGCCAGATATTCCGAGGTGTTCAGAAGATCGCCGATGAGTTCAAAGAGTTCGGGATGCATTGAGATCCGGTATCGCCCCTGGCTGAAAAATTGGTTTCATAACCGCGCTTTTTTTCGTTGAAAATAGCGGATAGCGGCCGCACTGTAAACAACAATTTAAAAAAGTGAAGACAATGGACCACTGCATCACGCGATATCAGCCATCCGCCGCGGACGCCGGCAATCCCTACCTTGATGAGGTTCTTCGCCTTATCGGGGAAATACGGGCAGGCGGCGTGAGCGACGCAGAACTTGAGCTGCTCTCACACCGCGAAGAGCTTGTGGCGAAATACGCGTTTTCGATCCCCACCGCCGGCGTGCTTGCCGCAATCGCGGCACGCTCGCCCCTCATCGAGATCGGAGCCGGGACCGGCTACTGGGCGCGCTGCCTGACCCGCGCCGGCGCCGACATCATCGCCTTTGACAGCCGCGTCCCGGGAACGCATTCACCGTGGGAGTGGGGCGCGGCGAACGCATGGTTCGACGACACCTGGTTTTACGTCGAGGAAGGCGATGAGACGACGGCGGCCCTCTATCCGGAACGATCACTGTTCCTCGCGTGGCCGCCTCCCGAAGATCCGATGGCGCTGCGCGCGCTCGAACAGTACCGCGGGGCCGGGGGAAAGACGCTCATCTATCTCGGCAATCCCGCGTCATCCGGCGATGCCGCGTTTCATCGTGAGCTTTCCCTCTATCCGGCAGTCGAATCGCGCAGGATCTGGAGCTGGCCTTTCGTTGAGGACCGGCTTTCTATCCACAAATTATGACGCATTATTTAATCGTACAGCAAGCCCCGCGGCATGCCGATAGATATACTGACATCCTTTTTATCCATATCCATTACGGACAGCGCACCGGTCGCTCCGGGAAGGAACACTGACAGGACACGAACAGAAGCGAATGACACGCGAGCGGTACACGATGAAGGCCACCTTCTGGGGAGTGCGCGGATCGATCCCCACGCCGGGAAAGGACTTCAAAAAATACGGGGGGAACACTCCCTGCGTTGAACTGCGCTGCGGCGACACCATACTTGTATTCGACGCCGGGACCGGCATACGCGGCTTCGGAAAATCGCTCCTTGCCGAATCGGGCGGCAAACCTGTATCGGTCCACCTCCTCTTCAGCCACACCCACTGGGACCACATTCAGGGCTTTCCGTTCCTTGAGATCGCCTACATGAAAGGAAACTCGATCACCCTGTACGGCGGCCACACGGTGAACGACCTCGAAAAGCTTATCCTGCGGCAGATGGAGCGCGAGTATTTCCCGGTCACGCTTTTTGAGCTTGCCGCCGACATCAGGTTCGTCACGCTCAGGGACAATCCGTTCCACATCAACGACGTGACGGTCTATTTCACGCACCTCTTTCATCCGGGCCTCTCGCTCGGATTCAGGGTCGAATACCGCGGCAAAGTTTTCGTATACGCCACCGACAACGAGATCCTGAGCGACCCGGACATGGGTGGATACAACGACCGCAACGTCGGCAACCTGATCCGCAATGCCGACATCCTCGTCGCCGAATGCCAGTACACCGAGGAGGAGTACCGCAAAAAGATCGGATGGGGCCACTCCTCGATCGAGCAGGTCGTGAGCATCGCGAACAGGTATGGCGTAAAAAACCTCTTCGCGTTCCACCACGATCCCGACAGGACCGACCGCGAGATCGACCGGATGGTCCGCCGCGCGAGGAAGCTTGCCGTAAAACCGCTGACCGTATCCGCGGCCCGGGAAAACCAGAAATTCTACGTGTGACGCGATGAAGATAAAGCTCAAACCGGTACTCTACGGCGCGCTCGCGGTCATTGCCATATATCCCTTTTTCTACTTTATCACCGTCTATTACCAGAGCTATTCCATCCTGCGCGACCTGAAGCCGTACGCGCCGTGCCTTGCCACACGACTGTACGACGCAAACGGCGAGCTCATCAGCGAGCTTTACGACGAGAGCAGGAGCTTCATCCCGATCGAAAAAGTCCCGGAGCATGTCAAGAACGCGTTCATCGCCACCGAGGACAGGACCTTCTATCAGCACATCGGCTACGACATCCGCTCGATACTGCGCGCGCTCGTGGTTGACTTTTTCACCGGAGAGCTCCGGCAGGGCGGCTCGACGATCACCCAGCAGCTCGTCAAGCGCACCTACACGAAAGGCGAACGCGCGGTGCGCCGCAAAATTGTCGAGCTCCTGATCGCGCAGGAATACGAAAAGCGCTACACCAAGCCGCAGATACTGGAGATGTACCTGAACCTCATCTACTTCGGGCACGGCGCCTACGGGATCGACTCCGCCTCGCGCTTCTATTTCAACTGCCCGGCCGACCGCATGAACATCGTCCAGGCGGCGATACTGGCGTCCATGACCACCGCGCCCAACCGCTTTTCGCCGATCCGCGACCCCGAGACCGCCTTCACGCGCAGCAGGATCATCATCGAAAAAATGGTCGATGCCGGCTTCATCACCGGGGAGCAGGGACTCCGCCAGTTCGACGAGTTCTGGCGCGGCTATCTCGACGAGCTTCGCACCCGCTACCCCACCCTCGGCGTACGGGACAGGAAGAAGGACCGCGCGCCGCATTTCACCGAGTTTATCCGCCGGGGCCTCGTTGACGAATACGGCGCTGAAAAGGTCTACCGCGGCGGGATGGAAGTGCACACCACGCTCGACCTGCGCTGCCAGGAGATCGCTGAAAAGATCATGCGCGAAGGCCTGGTCAAACAGAACGAGATCACCTCTCGCTACAACCGCCGCATCTTCCAGAACTTCGACCGCGTCACGGCGGAGCAGTACCTGGCTCGCGAAAAGCTGCCGAAAAGCGAGCTTGTGAAAACCTCGGAATTTTACTCGCTGCTTCGCGGCGACCTTGCCGAATCCGTTGATCTCATGGCAACCCTCTTCAGCGTTTCCGATGTCGAATCCACCCTTTCGGGCTACCTCGAATCGTGCAACTGGTTCCAGTCGTCAGGAAGGGCGGAAGGGGCGCTCGTGGCGCTCAACCCGCACAGCGGCGCAATCATGGCGCTTATCGGCGGAAGCAGCTTCAGCGAGTCCAACCAGCTCAACCGCGCGGTGCAGGCGAAGCGCCAGCCGGGCTCGGCTTTCAAAATATTCATCTACGGCGCGGGCATCGCCTCGCGGCTTCTCACCGCGGCGACTTCGTTTTTCGACATCTCGACCGACACGATGGAGCCGGAGAGGGAATGGCGCCCGCGCAATTACGACCGCGAATCGCGGGGGCTCGTTCGGGCGCGCAGGGCCATCGCCATCTCGCTCAACACGATCGCCGTGAAAATTTATGAGCGGATCGGAGGCAGGCGCATCGTCGCCTTCGCGTCACGGATGATGGGGATACCTCAGTCACGGTTCAAAGTCGATCCGACCCTCGCGCTCGGGACCACCGAGGTCACGCCGCTCGAGATAACCAGGGGCGCCGCGGTCTACGCCAACGGCGGCCTTGACGTGGTTCCCTACGGCATCCACCATATCAACGACAGAAACGGAAAGAAAATTTTCGATATATCATCGGCGAAGGAACGCGGCGGAACGCGCATCCTTTCGCGCGGCGCCGCCTACATCATGACAAGCCTCATGCGGGAGGTGATCTCGAGCGGGACCGCGTATGTACCGGTACGCAGGGTCGCGGGACTGCGAATCCCCGCCGCGGGAAAGACCGGCACCAACACCGCGTTCCGCGACGCCTGGTTCGTCGGATTCACTCCCAACCTCGCCGCCACCGTCTGGATCGGCTGCGACGTGCCGCGCTTCTCGCTCGGCACCGGGCAGAGCGGCGCCGTTGCCGCCGCCCCTCTCTGGGGAAATTTCATGGAGGAGGTACACCGCTTTCTTCCGGCCGGGAAATTTCCGGAACGGCCGGATGAGGTCACCGTGCGGCGCGTCTGCTCCGTGACCGGTAACATCCCGGTGGGAGGGTGCCCGATGATCGACGAGCTCTTCATCGCGGGAACCGAGCCCCATGAAAAATGCGGCGGCAATCATCAGCACGACGATTCTATCTAGACCGGAAAAGGACCATTACCATGCTGGTTACCTGTTCACACTGCCAGAAACGGCACACACTCAGCAACGACGCGATCGCAGCGCTTGACAACTCGATCATGCGCTGCGACGGGTGCGGCCACAGGATCAAGATCGCCTTCTGCCCCCGCTGCCGGACATCGTACGCCATCACCTTTTCCTCCGCGAAGGCCGCGCGCTACACCCTGACCTGCCGCCAGTGCAGCACCCCGTTTACGATAGAATTTCCTCTCCCGGCCGCAGGCACACGGGAAACGCCCGCACCGCGGGAAACACCGCGCCAGGAAGCCCCGTTACCCCGGCGCCCCCTCTCCGACCAGCCGCGCGGAACCGGTCGCATGCCGTATCCGCGTGAAACGGCACGGCGCCGCGAGGCGGAGATGCTCCCGAAAGGCACCACGCTTCGTCAGACGCTTTCCATCTGCGCGGGAGCTTTTACCCCGGCACGCCTTCTCTATGCCGCGGCGGGCGTCATACTTGCTTCCGGACTGATCGGGATTATCGAATCAGCGCAATCCGCGATGCACGCTTCCTCGGGCCCCAGGGAGAGCGCCTTCCTCTCATCGCTCCTGAGCTTTCTTCCGGTCGTGCTCTTTCTTTTCACCTATCTTCTCGCGGCAACGCCGATCGCCCGCATCACCATCGCGTCAGTGCTCGGTCGCCCGCACGGATCTCCGAGGGAACACGCTGCATTCATGGCGCACAGCCTCGGCCCCATATTTCTCGGAAGCCTCTGCGTGCTCCTCATCGCCAATACGCTCCTCATCCTCTTCGGGAAGATACCGCTGGTGGGGCCGGTCTTTTATTCGCTGCTCTTTCTGCCGATCTATCTGATCTCGGTTGCCTTTATCGTCGTCGGCGTCGTCGCGTTCTGGTTCTACCCTGCCGTTCTCGCGCAGGCAGGCGGGGATCTAACCGGAAGCGTCACTTCGTTTGTCTCATTCGTAAAACGGCACAACCTGAACCTTCTCGTCATCATCCCGATAATGGGGATCGCCTCGCTGCTCGTATTCACTTTTATCTCGCTTATCCATCACGGGGCGCTTTCGCTCGCCCTGTCGCTTTCGTCGGGCGTACTGCAGGACGACCTGTCGAGGACCTTCACCGCGATCCCGTTCAGCCTTCAGAAGCTGGTCGATTTCCCGGTGCTCATATCGAGGATGCGCCTTACCCAGTCGTTTATCGGTGAGCTCATGGTTTCACACAGGATCGGCGGGATCATTCTCGGGACGAGCATGGCCGCGATCGGGCTCGTGATCTATTCGGCGATGCTCTCGTTCGTGGCGACGGTCTCGTCGTATGTGTACATGGTGCTGGAGCGCAACGAGGATGTCGAGGACGGGAAAAAAATCGAGGTGCTTGCCGTCATCGTGCTCTTGCTTGCGGCATTATTTCTTGTGAAGAAAGTCTTTTTTTAACGGGCCGGATACGATCCGCGGTCCGGCGGCTATTTCCCTTCTTTTTCCTTCAGGTAGCGCGCGTAATTGTCCAGAACGCCTTTCTTGTTGCGCTCGCCGATCTTCTTATTGCCGATATAGATCCCCCACGGATCGAGGTCGCGCGTGACGACCGAGCAGGCCCCCACCGACGCGCCTTCGCCGATAGTCACTCCCGGAAGCACCACACAGTTCGCGCCGATCACGGCGAACTTGCCGATCACCACGGGGGCGCGGTACGGGTTGCGGTACTTCTCCTCGATCGTCGGGTTCCCGAATCCCCAGTCCTTGAAATCGTCGGTGCTCGCGTAGATCTTGCTTCCCTGGAAGAGGCCGACGAAATCGCCTATCTCGATCACCTCTCCCCCGCTCAGAAAGACAAAACTCGCGATATGGACGTTGCTGCCTATTTTCATCCGCTTGTTGGCGTAAATGAAGGTGTAGCTGTCAATGATGATGTTTTTGCCGAATTCGATGTTGGGAAGTCCCGTGATCCTGGTAGGCTCGAAAATGGTGACGCCGGGGATCTTGTACTTTCTCATAGCAACGCTCCTCCGCGGTAATAGTGCCGGACATCGCATCGTAAAAGGTTAAAAATTCATAGACACGGGCCAGATGAATACAGTAACGGTTATATATGATTTAATTTTATTTGTCAAAATCTTTTTTGCCAATTCCGGCGGAATGCGGTTGCGGGAAACCATTTTCCCTCATTGCGGGAAAAAAAGGCCTTTTTGATTAAAATATTTTTATTTTCCGGTTATTCTGCTATATTCTGTTCAGGAACAGTTAAAGGTGCCGCCGGCATGTGATCCGGGATGCTATGGCAAAAATCATTTTCTTCTTTACCGCTGAAAATCCCCGTGTACACTATGGTCTGAAAAAAGAGCGTAATCAGCATCACCTTTTTATCCCATTTTATCCATCAACAAGAGTGAGCCATGAAATTTTCCGAATTGAACCTCGATCCCGACCTGATGAAGGGCATCGAACACGCGGGCTTCGTCGAATGTATGCCCGTCCAGGAAGCAACGTACGCGCATGCCTTCCAGGGCAGGGACATCTACGTGCAATCGCAGACGGGCACCGGTAAAACCGGGGCCTTTATCGTATCAATCTTCCATCTTTTTCTCCAGAAGCCTGAAAAAAAGCAGAAAGCGCTTATCATCGCCCCAACGCGGGAGCTCGCCGTGCAGATCTACGAGGAGGCAGTGCTGCTCGGGAAGTATCTCAAATTCAGGATCGGCGTGTTCTACGGCGGGGTGGGATACGACAGGCAGGAACGCCAGCTCGAGGAGGGCGTTGATATCATCATCGGCACGCCCGGCCGGATCATCGACTTCAACCAGTCGCACAAGCTCAACCTGAAGGACGTGTCCGTGTTCATCATCGACGAGGCCGACAGGCTCTTCGACATGGGATTTCTTCCCGATATCCGCAAACTGCTCAAGAAAATGCCCTCCTATCCTGACCGCCAGACGATGCTTTTCAGCGCGACGCTGGATTACCGGGTGAAAACGATCGCGAGCGAATACATGCACGAGCCGGCTGAAATCGAGATATCGCCGGAACAGGTCACCGTCGACAAGATCAACCAGAGGCTCTTTCACGTGGGCAAGGACCAGAAGCTCTCGCTCCTGGTCGGCATCCTCAGAAAGGAAAACCCGCGCAACGTCATCATCTTCACCAACATGAAACGCACCGCCGAGCGCCTCGCCGCGAACATGGTCCACAACGGCTTCGCGTGCGAATATATCATCGGCGACCTGCCGCAGAAAAAGCGGCTCAAGATCATCGACGATCTTAAAAGCGGGAAGCTGCGCTACCTGATCGCCACCGACGTCGCGGCCCGCGGCCTGCACGTCGATGACCTGGAGATGGTGGTCAACTACGACCTTCCCGAAAACAGCGAAAACTACGTCCACCGCATCGGGCGGACCGCACGCGTCGGCAAGACCGGAACGGCGATCTCCCTGGTGTGTGAACAGTACGTGTACGGCCTGGAATCGATCGAGCAATTCGCCAAAGTGAAAATACCGGTAGAATGGGCCGATGAAAGCCTTTACGCCGAAGTGAAAACCGTCAGCTTCAGGCGCCGTCCCGAGGAGCGCGAAGGACGCGGCGAACGCGGAGAGCGCAGAGACCGTGGTGAGCGCGGAAGAGGAAGGGACCGCAGGAAGCCCGCGCGTGAAGCGGCGGCCGCCGGCGCTGCAGAAAAGGCGCCCGCGCAGAAACCCGCCGTACGCCCCGAAGACCGGCCTGCCGACGACGTCGCCAAAAAGAAGCGCAAACGCCGCAAAAAACGCCCCGGCACAGGAGCAGGGGCGCAGGAGGCCGCCCGCCAGAGCGCGGCAGCGTCACCGTCGAACAACAGGCAGCGTGAAAAGAGGGAGCCTTCGAAGGGACAGCGGCAGGAGCCGCGCAAACCCCGTCCCTCCGCGCCCGCGCCCGAAAAGAAACCCGCATCGCTTCTGAAGCGGATAGCCGGCATTTTCACGCGAAAGAAATAGCGCTGTTTCTGGAGGGTGCTGATGATGTTTGCGGACAGGGAATTTATTGCTATTATAGTCTTTCTTGTAGCCGTCTTCGCGAGCCGGTTCGCCAACGAAAAAGCGAACCGGTGCCTTAGCGACGGAGAGCGCCTTTCGCTCATCGAGGCGTTTTCCCGCTACCGGCTTTTTTTCATGCTGCCGGTCGTGGTGATCCTGGTGTCGTACTTCATTCTTATCAGGTCGTTTCCGGCGTGGATGGCGGTCATTTCAACGGTGTATTTCGGCGTGATTCTCGCTTACATAATCGGAACTAACTGTATCACCCTTAAAAAGATACGCGAATTGAACCTTCCCGCGGCGTACAGAAAATACTTTCTCATAAGCAAGGTCATCGTGTATTCGGGACTCGCGTTTTTCCTTTACGTGATGGCGATGACTTCCTTCATGCGGTAAAAGGCCGGCGGCTTACGAAACATCAACTGTCTCTTTTTCAAGGGGATCGTTCTCCACGTCCCCCTTCGTATCGCATTCCATGCCGCGTTTTACGGCCCTGAAATACATTCTTCCCGACTTCACTCCGACATAAATCCCGTTTACATCGTTGAATCTTCCCTTGAGCATCTCGGTCGCGAGCGCGTCCTCGATCTCGTTCTGAATTACCCGCCGCAGGTAGCGCGCGCCGTATTTCTCATCAAAGCCGTGTTCGGCAAGGTACTTGCGCACGCCCTGCGAGAAATCGAGCTCGAGGCAGCGGTCTTTCAGTTTCTCGTTGACCTGATCGAGCAGCAGGTCAACAATCTTTTTAATATGCTTCTTCTCGAGGCGGTGGAAATAGACGATCTCGTCAAGCCGGTTGATGAACTCGGGGCTGAAAAGCCTTCTCAGCTCGTCGAGCACCTTTTCCTGCTCGGCATGCGCCGTCGCTCCGCTTTCCAAGAATCCCATCTTGGTGCGGTGCTGGAAGTCCCGGTTGCCCGCGTTCGAGGTCATGATGATCACGGTGTCACGGAAGCTCACCGCGTTGCCGGTATTGTCGGTGAGCTCGCCTTCCTCGAGTATCTGGAGGAGGATGTTGAAGATGTCCGGGTGCGCCTTTTCGATCTCGTCGAACAGTATCACCGAATACGGTTTTCGCTTTACCTTCTCGGTCAGCTGCCCCCCGTCGTCATAGCCGATATAGCCGGGCGGCGATCCGATGATCCTGGATACGGAATGCTTCTCCATATACTCGGACATGTCGAGGCGGATGAGCGTCGATTCGTCGTCGAAGAGAAATTCCGCGAGCGCCTTGGCGAGCTCGGTCTTGCCCACGCCGGTGGGACCGAGGAAGATGAAGCTTCCGATCGGCCTGTTGAGGCTTTTCAGTCCCGTGCGCGAGCGACGGATGGCGCGGCTGATCGATCCGATCGCTTCGTCCTGCCCGATCACGCGGCGGTGCAGCTCTTCTTCCATCCTGAGCAGCTTCTGCGATTCGGACTCCTCCAGCTTGTCAACGGGGATACCGGTCCACTGTGAGACGATATGCGATATATGCCCGGCATTGATGACGATCTCGTATTCGTTGATCTTCTGGTGCCAGTCGTTGATCTTGCTGTTGAGCATGCCCTTTTTTTCGTTGATAAGGTCGCGCAGCGCGGCCGCCTGTTCGTACTCCTGGAGCTTGACGAGATCGTTCTTGCGCTCGTTGAGCACGCCGATCTCGTTTTCGAGCGCGAGGATGTCCTCCGGCTTGTCGTTGTTGTCAAAGCGCGCCTTCGATCCCGCCTCGTCAATGATGTCGATCGCCTTGTCGGGAAGGTACCGGTCGTGGATATAGCGGTCGGAAAGCTCGGCCGCGGCGATGAGCGCCTCTTCGGTGTATTTGACCTTGTGGAATATTTCGTACCGCCCGTGGATGCCCTTCAGTATGTCGATGGTCTCCTCGACCGTCGGTTCGTCGACGAGCACGTGCTGGAACCTGCGCTCCAGGGCGCTGTCGCGCTCGATGTAGAGCTTGTACTCGTTGAGCGTCGTCGCGCCGATGCACTGCAGCTCTCCCCGCGCGAGCGAGGGCTTAAGCATGTTTGCCGCGTCGATCGCCCCTTCTGCGGCCCCGGCGCCTATGATCGTGTGCAGCTCGTCGATGAAAAGCACCACGTCATCGGAGGAGCGTATCTCCTTCATGATCCTCTTCAGTCGGTCCTCAAATTCTCCGCGGTACTTGGTGCCCGCCACAACTGAGGCGATATCGAGCGACATGACGCGCTTGTGCGACAGCGCTTCCGGCACATGCTTTTCGACGATGCGCTGGGCGAGTCCCTCGACGATTGCGGTTTTCCCCACTCCCGCCTCGCCGATAAGAATCGGATTGTTCTTGGTCTTTCTGGTCAGGATGCGGATCACCCGCTCGATTTCCTTCTGGCGGCCGATGACCGGATCTATCTTTCCCTCGCGGGCCATTTCGGTCAGGTCGTGTGCAAACTCGTCGAGTGAAGGCGTCTTCGACTTGGTCTCGGGCTTCTGGCTGACGGTCTGGTTCGTTTTCACGCCGAGGATCTTGAGCACTTCGTTGCGGATGCTGTTGTAGTCGATGCCGCTTGCGATCAGCCCGTCGATGCCCGCGCAGCCGGCGTCCATGAATATGGCGAGCAGCAGGTGTTCGGTGCCGATATAGCCGTTTTTCAGCTTGCGCGCCTCGTCCTTGGCGATGTCGATGATTTTCGAGAAGCGCGGGCTGATCGGCACGTTGCCCAGGATGATGGTCGACCCCGACTTGCGCACGGCAGTTTCGATGTTCTTCCTGAGAAGGTCGAAATTGATCTTGAGCATCTTAAGGATGCGCGCCGCCACCGAGTCCTCGTCCTTGAGCAGGGCGAGCATCACATGCTCGGGGCCGAGCGAATCGGAACACAGCCTCCTGCCTTCCGACTGCGCGTAGACTTCAAGGACCTTTCGTGACCGTTTTGTGAAATCGAACATCTCCATAGTATTACAGCTGCTCCAGTTCTTTTTTCAGGTACTGCGCCCTGAATATATCGCATTCATCCTCTCCTTTCAGACTGCTTCCCGCGATCCGTTCGAGGTGAACGCGCTGTATATTTACCATTAAATCATTAATTTTGTATAAATCAATATTTTTTATGAGCGAAAGCACTATCCCGAGGCGGATATTGGAGAGGTGATCGAGCGCCTCGATGTACTCGATGCACCTGCTGTATTTCAGCAGTCCGAGCGAGCGCCATATCCTGTTCTCAAGCGCCACCCCGTATTCCACGAGGCACGCGTCCCTGCGCGCGTCCTCCCGCTCGATACAGAGCCTGGTCGCCGCGTCGACCATCTCGATAATATCCACCTCCGAAACCCCGAGCGAAATCTGGTTGGCGAGAATGTAGAGGTTCCCGACAGTTTCAAGCTCCTTGCCGGTCACGCCCCTGATGACGACGCTTCGCCCGTGCAGCTCCCTGGCAAGGTCGGCGAGCTCGCCGCCCTGGGCCACGAGCGGCAGGTGCAGCATCACGGAAATCTTCAGGCCCGTGCCGATGTTCGAGGGACACGAGGTGAGATATCCGAACTCTTCTGAATACGCGTAGGAGACAAAACGGTTGAGCTCGTTGTCGATGCTGTCGGCGAGCTGGTAGGCCTCGGTTACCTGAAAGCCGGGCTTGATCACCTGGATGCGGAAATGGTCCTCCTCGTTGACCATGATGACGAAATCGCCGCCGGTGTGTACGATAACGCAGGCGCGCGGCGAGGTCTCGAGCTCGCTTGTGATCACGGTCCTCTCCCGCAGGAACCGCCGGTCGGACTCGGAAAGCTCATCCATGTTGAGGACGCGAATCTCATCTTTCATGGACGATTCGCCGGCGAACCGCTTTACGATCGACATGAGTACCGAATAGTCGTGCTCTTCCTGACGGGAGGGAAAATGGAGTGACGGAATGTTTCTGGCCAGCCTTACCCTTGTCGACAGCACCACGTCGCCTGAAGGGCCTTTCTGAGACCAGAATCCCGCTTTTTGCAGTAACTCCTCGAACATGCTACTTCTTCTGGTTAACGACCTGAAGCTCGCGTATCCTGTCGCGAAGGACGGCGGCGTCCTCGTAACGCTCCTCCGCGACCGCCTGTTCCAGCATCCTCGTGAGGTCTTCCATTGTTTTCGTGTTCTTTACCGCGGCGCTCTTGTTCTCGATGAACGAGCGCTCGGCTTCCTGTATCTCGACGTATCCCATCGGGACCTTGCCCACATGGCGCGCGTTCCCGTGGTAGCTTTTAATGACGGCTTCAAGTCCGGTTTTCAGATACTGATAACAGTGGGGGCAGCCGAGTTTGCCTTCTTTCTTGTAATTGACGAACGTCATCCCGCACCGCAGGCACAGGTTGGTATCGACGATATCGCCGATTTCGTCAAGATCAAGGAATGAGAGCATATCGGGCACCGAAAGGGAAAAGCTCGAAAACTTTGAGTTGACCCCGACGACCCTGGCGCACTCCTCGCAGAGATGTATCTCGGACTTGACGTTCTTGATGATCTCCGTGAGGTGAATGCTCGCTTCATTTTTCCGGCATCGTTCACACTTCATATATTTTCTCCACCGCACAAAAGATACCTTCTGAAACGGTGCTCTTACTCCTTTCGAAAGGTCTTTCCGGCCGGCCTTCAGCCTTAAAACCCCTAATTAATGTACACTCATGATGACGGTAATGTCAAGAAAAATACGCCGGCCCGCTTTAATCCAATTTATATACGCATTTGACACAAAAATGGAACAACGGTTACATTCCGGACAGGGGGAATACGAATTCAGCTGTCATTCGCAGGGTTTCACGGGCCATCGTATACGCTTCAGGAACGTCAATTTCGCCCCCCGCGAGTGCCGCGAACGGGATGATCTCGCGCAGCACGCGCTCCGGCACGGTACCGCCGTCGAGAAACGCCCTGCATTCCGAGGCGACAGCGCGCATTGTCTCTTCGGCGCTCCGTTCGGCGTCAACAGCGCCCCCCGACTCGTCCAGGAGCGGCACCATCCCCGAAAAAACGAACGGGACCTCCCCTCCGGAACAGTAGATTTCGATGAAGTTGCCCGGCCCGTCAGCGTCGACTATCTGGATAATGCCGACCGAGCCGGGGGGGATATCAAGAAGCTCTCCGAGGAGAAGCCGCTGCCGGTCAGCCGGGCCCGTATCCTGCCCGGCGACATAGACCCGCGCGCCGGCGAACCGCGGCGATTCGACCCTGACCGGGATATTCCACGGCTTTTTTTCGGCCGGATATATCCGCGCTTCAATATCGCCCCCGCCGGAGCCGTAAAAACCGAACCTCTTCAGGACACAGCTCGCGTAAAAGCCGCAGCGCTCGGCCATCTCCAGGAACGTCTCCTTGATGAACCCGATGGAGGGCGAAAGCTGCGCGTGGGTCACGCCGCGCAGCAGGAGGCGCGAACGGAATTCGCGCGACGAGAGCACCGGAAGAAGGAGCAGAAAAAGCTCTCCGCACGACGAGTAGGGGTTGGCGGCGAACCGGTAGGTGCCGAACGGACAGCCGCCGGGATGAAAGCCGAGGTCGTCGCCCTGTATTTCGAAGCGCCCCATGCCGTGCTCGTTGAAAAAATTCTCGAAATCCGACATGACCGAGCCGTAAACGGGATTGGCCTTTACGAACGAAAAGCCGCCTTTCAGAATGAAAGACTTCCCCGAGAGAAGGGAAAGCGAAAGCGCCTGGCGCAGCGTGATCCAGTCGACATGTCCGGGAGCGAGCAGCATCATACCGGCAGGTATCGCTTCAGCGCTTCCGGTATTTCGATCGTGCCGTCGGCCTTCTGGTAGTTTTCCATGACCGCGGCCAGCGTCCGTCCCGCCGCGAGACCGGAGCCGTTCAGGGTATGGACGAATACCGGCTTCTGCCCCTTCTCTCTGCGGTAGCGGATCTTCGCGCGCCGCGCCTGGTAGTCGAGGAAGTTCGAGCACGACGAAATTTCGACGTACCGGTCGAGGCCGGGCATCCACACCTCGATGTCGTAGGTTTTTGCCGAGGAGGCGGATGTATCCCCGCTGCACAGAAGCATCACGCGGTAGTGGAGGTTAAGCCGTTTCAGCACCTCCTCCGCGTTGGCCACGAGCTTTTCGAGCTCATTCATCGAAGTTTCAGGCTCAACGAATTTCACGAGCTCCACCTTCTGGAACTGGTGGACACGGATGAGCCCGCGCGTATCGCGCCCCGCCGACCCCGCCTCGCGCCGGAAGCACGACGACTGCATGGTCACGTGAATCGGCAGGTCCGCTTTCTCAAGCACCTCGTCGCGGTAGAGGTTGGTGAGCGTCACCTCGGCGGTCGGGATGAGCGAGAGCCCGTCGCGCTCGATGCGGTAGTACTCATCCTTGAACTTCGGATACTGCCCCGTGCCGATCATGCTCTCGTCGTTGACGATGAAAGGACCGAAGACTTCGGTATAGCCGTGATCGCGCGTGTGGAGATCGAGCATCAGGTTGATGATGGAGCGCTCGAGCCTGGCCGCAAGCCCGCGATACACGTAGAAGCGTGTGCCCGCGATCTTCACGCCCCGCTCGAAATCGAGAATGCCCAGGTCGGTGCCGATATCGTAGTGGGCCTTCGGCTGGAAATCAAACTTCGGCTTCTCTCCCCAGGTGCGCACTACCACGTTGTCGTGCTCGTCACGCCCCACGGGAACGGATTCATCAAGGATGTTGGGAACCGAAAGTGCCATCTCGTCAAAAGCGGCGCCGATCTCCTCAAGGCGCGTCTCGATCGATTTGATCTCATCGGAAACGCCCTGCACTTCGGCCATCTGCGCCGAGGCGTCTTCGCCCTTCGATTTTTTTGCCCCGATCTCTTTTGACACGCGGTTGCGCTTTTCGCGCAGTTCGTCGGCGCGGGCGACCGCGGCGCGGCGCTCCTCGTCGATCTTCCTGAACTGCGCAAGATCGACGACTTTCTCCATGTTCCGGTTCTTCAGCACACGCTCGATGAGATCGATGTTCTCGCGGATGAGCCTGGGATCAATCATGTCAACGCTCCAGCATTACAGGGATGGGATCTGTCCGCGCCGCGCAAAGGGGGCGCGGACAATAACAACATGGCCTTCCGCCGATCGTCTCGATGGAAGGCCGTGAGAAAAGTCAGCGTTACGAACAGCCGCCTACGGGGTGAACATGAATACCGGCGGCTTGAGATACTTCAGGTCCTCTTTTTCCATGATGTCGGTGATATGCTTGAAAGTGCGCTTCTTCATCTCGCCCAGCGTCTGGCGGGGTTTGTTGAAGGTCTTGGCGTACGCTATCGCTTCGGCCAGCGTCTCCTCCGGGCCGGCGCATGCCTTGCGTATCACATGGTGCTGCTCGAGCTCCTGGGCGCCGATACGCCTTCCCGACCATTTCAGGTCAAGGAAGAGGTTGTACGGCATCGCCTTGCGCACCCACTCGATCATCGAAGGGGTGAACTGGATGTGGATATCGACCTCGGGAAAACAGAAGAACCCGCGATCGGCCCTCATGAACCGGAAGTCGCAGGCGCACGCGAGCATCGCGCCATTGCCGAACGCGTGACCGGTGATCGCCGCGATCGTGGGGAACGGCGCCATGAGACAGAACTTGAACACCTCGTTGTGCCTGATAAGCCAGTCGCTAATCGTCTGAATTTCGCCTTTCTGCATGAGCGGCGTCATCCACGCGATGTCCACGCCGAGGCACCAGTTTTTCGGGTCGCTCGAAGTGAGAACCATCGATTTGATGTCGGGGTCGGCCATCATCTCGTCGAAAGCCTTGAGCATGGCGTCCGTGTAATCCGGATTATGCCTGTTTTCGCCGTTGTTCATGGTAAGTATCGCGACGGTTTCGTCCTTCTTCCACTCAACAATTGCCATTTTTGCCTCCTTAAAGTAAAAAGTAAATTCCGGCAGATAATGATCCAGTATCGTTATAATTGCACTGCGGTCCTGCGGAAGTGAATATTTGTACATTTTCCGTCATTGCGGAAAAAATCAAGATAATTTTTGAAAATGTACAGGGCGATCGGGGTTATTTTCACTGCCCCTCCCCGCAGACGATCTCTTTGAGGTAATCCCTGTCATGGTCCCAGAACCATCCGAGAAGGTGCGTATTTTTTGTGCGCGAAAAGAGCTGCCGGTAATACTCACGCTCGGCCGTTTCGTTCCATATCCCCTTTCCCGCGCGTTTCGCCTCATCCTCGTAGCCGAGGAGCTCTTCGTGGCGGGTTGACGGAATGAGGCGGTATACCCGCGCCAGGCCCTCCTTCACCAGGTAGGCGCACAGGTCGGTGTCTCCCTGGTGGATATACGCCAGCACCCTGCCGTGAAGGTCCTTTTTCATTCCCACTCTTCCGACCGGCACCTTGAGGGTGATCTGTTTCTGCGAGAGCGTTTTTTTCATCAGGCGCGACACGTCCTCGCCGAGATACTCCGCGTATCCGTAACGCTTCGCAAAAGATTCAGGCGCGTCGATGCCGAGAAAGCGCACCTTGACCTTTTTTCCATCCTCGAGCTCCACGCGTATTGTATCCCCATCCATGACCTTGAGCACCCTTCCCTGAAGGACGACCTCGCGGGAGAAGCCGGGAAGTATCGAACACGATAAAAAGAGCAGCACAAGCAGGGCCGAAAAGGCCGCCGTGCGCGCGGATAACAGAAAGGGAGTGCTCGCGGGCATGACGCTATCCTCCTCAGACGGATTTCATAACTACAGATAAAGGGGACATTCTCCCCTGTGTTTTAACAGATTCAATAACAATTTTGACAGAGAAACCGCGAATTGAATGGGATGAGTTATCGGGCGTGAGAGAAAAATGTGGTCAGGGGCGGAATCGAACCGTCGACACGAGGATTTTCAGTCCTCTGCTCTACCGACTGAGCTACCTGACCGTTGAAAGAACGGGAGCATTAAATTTCATTCCGCGAAAAAGTCAATTAGAAAAATCCGCAGTGTCGTTTTTTTATTGCAAAAGGCCAGAGAGCGCGTCTTCTTGTAGTATGAAGACTCCGATACCGCTCATCCTCTTCACCGTCATGATCTTCGCCGGGCCGGTATTCCCCGAAACAGGGGAATACTTTTACGAACGGGGAATGATCGAATACGAAGGGAAGCAGTACAAATTCGCGCAGGAGGACATGGAGCGCGCTATTGAAGAGGATCCGAAACTCTTCAGGGCTGTCAATATCCTCGCAGACCTTTCTTTGAAACGCCAGAAACCGGTCAAGGCGCTCGCGTACTACCGGCAGTCGCTTGAGATCAACGACGCCCAGCCGGATATTCATTACGAGACCGGAAAACTCTGCGAATTTTTCTACGACAGCACAAACGCGGTCACGCATTTCACTAAAGCGGTCACGCAGAATCCCGATCACCGGTACGCGCACCTGGCGCTGGTGCGCCATCTCCTTGCCTCCGGCGAGCGGAAAAGCGCGGATGAGCACTTTGCCGCGAGCCATAGACTCGGTAAAAAAACCGGCGATCCGTTTATCGAAAAGGCCAGGCGCGAGGAACGGAAAGGGAAAACCGCTGAAGCCCTCTCCCTCTACGAAAAGGCAATTGAGGAAAATCCCGCCGACCTGGACACCTACTTTCTTGTCTCGGAGCTCTCGCAGCGCCTGCGCGATTACCGCAGGGCCGTTGAATGCGTACAGAAGGCCGTTCGTATCCGCCCCGACCTGGAAAAAGGATACGTGCATCTCGCGAACCTTTTCTTCACGCAGCACATGTCGCAGAACAAAAAATTAATGCTCGAACTCGCCGTAAAAAGCTGCGAGAAAGCGCTCGAACTCAACCCGAACAACGTCGACACGCTGAATCTCCTCTCGGAAATATACCGGTTCACGGGTGCCCGCGAGAAGGCTGATGAATACGAAAAGAAAGCGGAGCGCGCCGGAAAGGGTGAGTGGCGGCAATGAAAAACCCCGCGCGTGCGCGGGGTTCTGGTTTTTCACGGTATCTCTTGCTACAGCGGACGCGGCGGTTTACAGCTCAGCAACGTTATCCAGATCGACCCTTGTCCCCTGCTCGGTCATCCGGTAATGATAGGTCCCCGAAACTTCCTCGTCGTTATTGGTTGCCGCGCTTCCCGGCTCCTCGTCCCCGTGCGGGGCCGCTTTCACGTCATCCCTGCCTCCGGGCGCGGTCCTGTGCGGCGCTTCCGGCACGCGCTGCGACTCGATCCTGTCGAGGAGCTCCCTGGTGCTCATCTGGCTCCACTCCCTGGCGACCGGCGCGTATCTTCCGTTCGGGTTATGCCTCAGGTAGTTCTGGAACTCCCTCGCGGCCAGGTCGAACCGCTTCGTCGAGAAAAACGCGTATCCTTTCTTGATCTGGGCGTCCTGGTCCTTGTTATAAAATCCGTTCGACAGCACGCGGTCGAAGTAACCGATCGCGCGGTCATACTGGCGCAGCGCGAAATATGATTCGCCGGTCCAGTAGAGGGCGTTCTCGGCCTGCCTGTCGTAGGGGAAATTGCGCAGAATTCTTCCGAAATACGAGATCGCGTTGCCGTACTGTCCCTGCCTGAAGGCGGCAAGGCCGCTGCGGTACGCCTGTTCGCGGTAGGCATTCCTCACGTCGCCCGAGTACTGGCTGACCGCGCCGTAGTAGCGGAGGAAATGATCGTACAGGTTGTAGGTCTCGTTATCAAGCCCCATGTGCTTGCAGGCGCGGGCCTTGCCCAGCAGCGCCTCCTCGTTGCCTCCCTGTTCCTGAAGGGAGATATCGAACATCCGCCGCGCCACATCGAACTGGCGTGTGCGCAGGAACGTATGTCCGAGCTCAGAGTAGACGCGCGATCTGAACTCCCGGTTGTCGGAATGGTTGAGCAGCGAATAGAGCTGGTGCACTCCTTCTTCGGAGTACTGCTTCATGACGTTGATATGCGCGAGCCGCACCAGCGCGTCCTTCTGGAGCTGTTTGGGTGCACGGGTCTCGTTCCGCAGGATGTAGGAATAGCGGAGGTAGGCGAGGCGGTAAAGGTTGAGCTTCTCATAGCTCTTTCCTATGTAATAGTTGGCCTCGTGTACCGACCGCGTTTCGGGATATCTCGATATGAGCTGCTCGAACAGACGGATCGACTGGGTGATCGTGTTCCGGTCGTTCGATTCATCGCCCCGCTCATAAATCATCTTGGCCTCGGCCAGCATCTGCCGCGCCTCCCGCTCCGGGCGGACGGTATAGTCGTAATACAGGAAAAGGCCGATTCCGAGGGTGATCAGCATTATTCCGGTCAATAATCTCCAGTTCATGGCTCGTCTCCTTTGAAAGGATTTAGAAATATCGTCTGTAAAACCCGGGCGGTCGGACCATCGCTGCCGCCCGTATCGATACGGGAAAAACCTCCCGTCACTTTATCTGCGAAATGGCGTACCTGCTCCAGAAATCGGCTTCCCGCGGGAAATGCCTGCGGACTTCCCTGGTCAGGATATAATCAAGCGCCCTGCGGAATTCACGCTTTTCGATATATGAGCGGCCGATAAAAAGCCTGGCCTTCGCCGCGTCACGCGCATCAGTGGTCGCGGCAAGCGCCCGCCGCAGGCTCGTTATGGCAAGGTCGTATCTTCCCTGGAAGAAGGTGGCGTGCAGTATCGCGTCGATGTTCGAAGGAGGCGCCTGCGGCTCCTCTATCCGTTCGGCCTGCACTTTTCTCTCCTCTTCCGCGACAGCTATCCGGGCAGTGATGTTCACGCCGGCGCTCAGCCGGTAGCTTTCCCAGAGGCCCCTGTCGGCGGGGATGAGGGCGTAGTAATATCCTCCCGCGGGAGGGTTCCTGTCGATATGGTGCCCGGTCATGATATTCACCGTGCCTATCGTATCCGCGTCTCCGGCTTCGCCCGGCGACTGGATCGATGACTGCGTCCGTATCAGCTTATAGTCTTTCGGGCCATGTTTTCCCCGGTACGCCCAGTCTATCCGCACCCCTCCCTCGCGAAGGGACGCCCGTATTGACGTTATCTGAAGCCTTCCGCCTATTACCACAGGCCGGGAAGTATAGTTGACATCCCTTGCAAGCGTCGTGTCGACGGTGCCGTCGGAAAGCTTGCCGAGCACCGCGTAGTAGTACGATCCCTTCGCAAGCCCGGCGTCGACATAGGTGGTTTTGTCGATTGCGACCGATCCGATCTTATCTGAAAGCGCAATCCGCTCAGGGCTGGTGATGGGCTGCACGTCGCGATAGATCAGGAACTGCCCCTCGCCCGCCGTCTGGGCACCGTCCCATTTGAGACGCACGGAATTATCATCGGTGAGCTCGGCCTTGAGGTTGGAAACCAGGCTCTGCGCCTGGAGCGCGACAAACACTCCCGTCGCGGTATAGCTCTGGTCGGGAATGAGCTGAAGGTCCTCGCTTCCGGAGCTGTCTTTCGTGGTAATGGCGTAATAATAGGTGCCGGTCCTGGTGATCCCTTTATCGACGAAGCTTTCCTTGGGCGGATCGACGAGGGCTATTTTTTCGGCGTTTTTAATACGGTCCGGCGTTTTCAACGACTCGGTTCCCCGGTAAATGGTGTATTTCAATCCCGGAGACTGCGCCCCTTTCCAGGTGAGCAGCACCCTGTTCTTGTTCACGATCATCGCGTAGATCAGCGTGACCTTCTCAGGAAGCGTTTTTACCATGGCCTGGGGGGCTTCCCGCTCTATGATGACAGGGGCGGATGTGTAGTTCACGTTCGGATACAGCTCCACATCCTTGTCCATGACCTTTTCTTTGGCGAGCACGACATAATAATACTGCCCCGGAGGAAGGTTCGAATCGATCGCGACCCGTTCCGCTCCCGGCTCCACAAGTTTTATCGACACGGCGCTGATCGCTTTGTCGGAAGAGTACGGAACTTCGGTAGTCCTTCCCACGATAAAGCTGTCATCGGATTCAGGTGCCGTATCCCAGGTGATCCTGACGGCGCCCCGGACATTGGGCAGCGCCGACGCCTTTACGTTGCGGGCGATAAAGGAAGGAAGGGACTTTCCCGTTTTTGCGGGCGCTTCCTTCTTCTCGGCCGTGCCTCCCTCGTCGATATCGAGGTACTGAGAGTGGCTCGGGGCATACCAGAGCATGCCCATCAGCATCACCGCGCCGAAGAACCAGAGGGCCCTGTCAAACAGATGTCTTTGTATCATACAATTTCACTGAGCATCCGAGGGTAGTATATTTAATTTTCGGATAGAGATACGGCCGACTTGAATCAATAATACGCACCGTAACGCATTAATATGCCAATTTCAACCATTAAAAGCAACTTTTTAGTAATGTAGAAGGCCACTTCTGGACGACATGAATACTGATATGAAAAAAGCGGAAAAAATCGACGCAAAGAAGCTCACGATTATCAAGGCCCTCGAGCGTCGCCTCGAGAGGGACGTCTACTCGCGCATTACCGTGCAGGATATCGCCGACGAGGCGGGCTTTTCGAAGGGGGGGCTCCTTTACTATTATCCGACAAAGGAAACGATTTACCTCGACCTGATGCAGACGCTGTTCGAGGAGATTGAGCGGGACCTGCTGAGCGTCATCAGCGGAAATTTACTCAGCCAGGAAAAGGCGGGGATATCGGCGCTCTACGGGATCGAGAAATTCGTCCTCACCAGCAAGAACACCAGGATATTCATCAACCTGGTGCTCTACGGCTACGAGGACGAGCAGATCATGAAGCCGCTGCGCGAATTCATCCGCAAACACCTTGCCATCTACCAGAATATAATAGAAGAATCCCGCACTGAAGGGTCGGGCCGCCGTGGAGCCGGCTTCGATCCGCGCTTCATGGCGCGCATCGCACAGCTGATACTGTTCAGCGCCGGTTTCTTCGAATCGATAGACCCGATAGGGCTTGACCCGATGGGCCTGGTCCGTTACACTAACTCCATCCTGAAAGGCTGATCAGCGCCGGATCTCGGTAAGCTTCTGTTTGAGCTCGTTTTCAAGCTGTACGAGCTCCGTTTCGGCCTGCTGGCGCTTCGCGCGCCCTTCCTTCTGGATATTCAGCGTTTCCTCGATCGTCGCGATCAGCTCGTTGTTCACCTTTTTCAGCGTTTCAATCTCGACGATGCCGCGCTCCGACTCCTTCGCAACCTCGATGCTTGATTCCTTCAGCATCTCCGCGTTTTTCGCGAGGAGCTCGTTGGTGGTGTCGGTCACCTCCCGCTGGAGCTCGAGCGCCTTCTTCTGCTTGAAAATGCCGATGGCGATGATGATCTGGTTTTTCCAGAGCGGCACGGTGTTCAGGATGGAGCTCTGTATCTTTTCCACGAGGAGCTGGTCGTTGTTCTGGATGAGCCTGATCTGCGGCGCGGTCTGTATCGACACCATGCGAGAAAGCTTCAGGTCGTGCAGCTTCTTCTCGAAGCGCGAGGCCATCTGGTTCGCGTCCTGGAAGCGCTGCGCGTCGACCGGATCGCCGCTCGCGTCCGCCTTCGCTTTGAGCTCGGGAAGCAGCTTATCGCCAATCTCCTGGAGTTTCAATCCTCCCGCAACAATGAAGAGATCGAGCTCGCGCAGGTATTCGATGTTCTTCTGGTAGAGCGTATCAAAGAGCGTCACGTCTTTCAAAAGCTCCATCCGCGCCTTGGCGAGCTCTTCGACGATCCGCTCGATCTCGGTGCTGAGCTTCTGGTAGCGCGCCGCGAACCTTTTGGCCGAATCGACGAGATCGCCGAGGATCGGAATCTTCGACATGAAGCTGCCGCGCGTCAGGCTCTCCACGTCGATCTCCTTCACCTTGAGCATGAGGCCGGTGAGCACCTCGCCCGCGTATCCGGCGTCCTTGGCGCGTATCTGCTCGAGGATGCTGTCGGCAAACCCGGAAATTTTGCTCTGGGCGCCCACGCCGAACTGGATGATATCCTGCGAACTCTCCGTGGTGATCGAGTTTTTGATCTCCTCTACTTTTTTCTTCTCTTCGTCATTAAGCTTATCGTAGGTGATGAGCTCTTTCGGTTGCTGCGCTGCAAGGTCCATGTCGGCCTCCTCGTGGTATATGCTATCCTTCCATCTTCATCGTCTTTTCAAGCACCTGCACCTCGACGTCGAGGTCGAGAAGCTCGTGTTCGAGCAGTTTCGCAAGCTGCCGCTCGAACGTCGTTTTTATCGTGCCAAGAACTTCCTCGACTTTTGTAAGGCTCTTTTCGATCTCGGGGGTGATATGATGCGCCTCCGAGAGCTCGACATATTTCAGCACAATTTTATGGGTCGATTCGAGATAGTAGTCGATGAACTGCCTGGCGCGCCGGATATTGCGCGGGTCTTTCCTCAGCGCGGCGGTGATATCCATCCCGGCCCGGCAGATATCCCGGATTTCACCGGCGACTTTGTTGCTTTTCACGCGCATCGTCATCGCGCGGATATCGCGGATCTTCGCCTCGCTCCCGGTGATTATCGCCTTCGCCTCCTCCGCGGTGATGCCCGCGTCGGGCGGAACGGGAATATCGTCCTCTTTCTTTTTCAGGAATGAGCGGAGCAGCATGCCGGCGAGGATGTATCCGGCGAACCCTGCAAAAAGCGAGAGCATGATTCCCCGGTGATAGCCGAACCTGAGCGCACAGAACGCCCCCGCACCGAGGGAAAGCGCGACCAGGCGTACGAACGGGTATGTTTTTTTCTTTCCGGCCACTTCATAAAACCTGAACTGTTTTTTATCGGGGAGGATATATCCGCCCTGATGACACATTAAAAACTACACACGATACGGAAATAATGCAAGCGTTTATTGTTTTTCCCGGGAAGAAGAGCGAGAAGGCACGGAAACGCCTTTTGGCTTAAATGTCTGAACATGCAAACACGTTCGGAGAAACCATTTTTACATGGGAAGAAAGTAGTCGAGTATACTCACGGCACCTGTAATGAAACCCTGTCCGCGAGTTTCTCGCAGGCCGTAGTGATACCATTGGACGCCTCGGCATTTTCGCTGGTCGCGAAAATGACACTGCCTTTTTCCGCGTCGACTATTTTTGCGGTGAGGATATAACTATTCCCGATTTTTTCAACAGAAGAAAGAAGAATGAAGTTAGCGGTTCTATTCCTGTTCCTGTTAAGCGCGATAACCTTGTCCGATCCCTTTAACTGTACGAGCCTGTCCACCAGGGATTTTTTTACTCTCTCCATCTCATCGCCGGAAACCGTTTCACTTTTTAAATCCGCGACACCGAGGCGAAAGGTTATCGCAATTGAAGAATTGCCCCTTGCCGGTTCTCTTCCGCTTATTCCTTTTGGAAGGACATCACGCTTTTCATCCGCTTTTCCCTTCTCCAGGGCGGGCAGTGGACGCAGGGGAACATCCTCCGAAATTGCCCGATCGATCGTCTTCAATTTAGAGTGAATCACATATACCGCGCCTGCCGAAGAAGATACTGAGAACGCCACCGCTCCAATCAACAGGATCTTGCTTTGGAACACGGTAAGCCTCAAACCGAACCGCCTGGTAAAATAATACATTTTGACAACGAGGCCATAAAAGAAACTGTAATCCCCGACCGCGATAAGCGTCATCATCAGCGCTTTCGATTTTCGCGATGCTATGGATTCACGAACACCGGCTGGTACAGGTTCCCTGAATCTGAACCTCTCGAGTAGTTTTTCAAAAATTTCTACTGAATCCCTCATAGAAGATCCTCAATATGCCTGATACCCTTTTCTCTCAGGGAATTAAGTATCGCGTCAACGACTCGCCGGTACTTATACTCGACCTGGCGTTTGGACAGCCCCAGGTGCCTGCCCGCCTCCTTATAGCTGTAGTTATACACCGCGATGTAATCGAAGACCTCTCTGGCAAGATCATCATTAAAAAAATCGCTGTTCTCGATCGCTTCCCCTATGATAATTCTTGCGTCCCTGAAACCGTTTACGAATGTAAGGCTTACATCATTAAAGACCTCATTAATATCGATGTCACTTCCGCGCTTTTTCCTGTAATACTCCAGCACGGCGAGCCTCAGGGCGCCATAGAGCCATTTTCGCCTGTTCTCAATCTCATCAAGTTTCTGGTAAAACTTGATAAAGACCTCCTGGCAGATATCTTCCACATCATCGATATTATCAACTTTCGTATATACAGCACTGAATACGAGTGGATAATAATCGTGATGCGCGCCTGTAAATTCGTCCCGTTTATTGCGCATCAATAATCACATAATTAAATAAAAATAAGCCTGATTTTTGTGGAAATCATAACACGTTTTTCTGTTAGACAAAGTAAAAAATGAAAAAATATCTTGAGGAGTATACGCTGCGGTATTTTCCCATGATGTAGTTGGGTTATTAATTACCGTTAATTTTAATGTGCACTGATATTTAATTTGATTCTCATTCATGGTTTTGACCGCTTCTAAAAAACGAGACCGCGAAGTGAATACTATATCTGTACAAACATTCTGCTATTACCTTATTATCACTGCTTTTCCCTCAATCGGATGACACGCAAGAATTATATCCTAGTAAAAGAATTTTTTAACGGCAACTATTCAATCAGGTAGCATATGATTAATTGAATCAATCAGCTTTTTACTATCTAATGGTTTAACAAGAAAAGCTGATAAGTTAAATGATTTTACCGTTTTCATTATGACACTATCTGAATATCCCGTCATGAAAACAATAGGGACATTGCTGGTTTCGCGTATAATCCCTGCTGCCTCCAATCCGCTCATACCTCCTGCAAGCTGGAGATCCATCAGAACAATATCGGGTTGTGTTTCGAACCATTTATCAATTGCCCCAATTCCGGTAGCAGCATCCCCGACAATCTCGAATCCGTATGTCTTAAGCTCTGCTTTAAGAGACAACACTATTAACACTTCATCTTCAACAATTAATATTTTCTTGCTCTTCTTTATCATACTCGCCTTTTATTATGGTAATTCATGAACTTCATTATAAATTTCACTCCCATATCAGAGCAGACACTGACTTCAACCTGCAACTGCTGTTTGTTGCGGTTGAGCCTTGCGTCATCCGTTTTTACACTGCATAATCATCCCCTCCTATACTTTAAAAAAGTAATAGGCTTGTTGTGATAATTGTTGCCATGATCGCTGAAAATATCATGAATAATGAAAGATTGAATATGAAGTTGTCCTTCTCCAATTTCACACCTCCTGGAATGGTTAATAATTAAACACGGCCGTCAAACATGACCATGCACCAGCTCATCATTAATATTTTTTTGCTCACCGACAGCATCTGACTTTTTCATAAGTGATACCGCCTGATAGAAAATGCCGCTTCCCGCTCCGCTTATTAAAAAATTTTGTCGACCGCGGGCGTCTTTCTGCACTATACCCCATCACTGTTCAGGAGGTCGTAGATGGCTCTCGTCGCACTCAATTCGGCATTCAACTCTTTTCACGGACGCGTCGACGGACTGGTGTTCGTGTACCGGCACGGCAGGCAGCATGTCCGTCCCTGCGTAAAACCGCGAAATTCTACTACTTCTGCGCATCGAGCGCTACGCCGCGCATTTGCAGGCGCAGTGCGGGCATGGCACTTATTGTCAGGCCAGAAAACGCTATGGAATATCAGTTCGCAGCGATCTCCATCGAACGGCTATAACGCCTTCCTTTCATGGTATGTGCAGGAAGGCGTTCACCAAGCAGGAAGCGGCCGGCATCCCGCTTCCTCGCCCGATCCCGTTTTTCGCACCACCTGTTTCAAAAAACCGGGAGCATTCGTATTTCCCCGCTCCTGTAACCTTTTTCGAGATATCACTGCTCCGTTTCACGGTTTATTTATCATCTACCCCGGATCAGGTACGCGATTACAACGCAAGGAAAAGTCTCAGGAGCCCCATCGATGATTTGACTCAATCACCGGTGTTTTCCGCCAGATCATTACTGAACCTCACCGGCGTTTTGAGGCGCACAACCTCGCGCAGAAACACGATGAAGACCATGCGCGCGTTGCTGGCGAACGCCTTGCTTGTATCGAGATCTTCATTGAACATCGTAATCGCGTTTCTGTCACAAAACCGCATGAACTCATCAAAATAGTTGTGTACGATGAAGCTTTGTATAAGCCAGTTGATTTTTCTTTTCAACCCGCTGTTCACCCGCTCCGGACCATAGGTATCGAGCAGCGCACAATAGATTGACTCGTTGCTCTGAAGCTCCACGACCATCCTCAGTATTTCAGCGGCAAGATTTAGATCCTCTATACCAACATCCTCCGCCGCCTTTGCGACGCGCGACATAAACAGTATGCACATGGCCTTCCCCAATCTCTGAATTCGGATATAAGCGTCGGAAAGGCACGTATCGTCACAAAAAAATAGATAGAGTCGCAGGTTTAAGAGCTTCGGAAGGATTTTTTCGCCGGTTCAACCATCAACCTGACAATAGCTATAAAACTCCATGTTGCAAAATCCTGAATTCATGTACGATAGAAACCGCTCACGGAAACACAAGGGAGATTGATTCCGTTGTACCTATCATCGCCCATGATTGTGGGATGTCGATCTGAGGCATAGCGCGCCAAGACAGCCGAAGTATGAGCTAACTCCGTTACACAATTAAGAGAACAGCTCATGCCGTCATAGGATACAAATTCCACCGACGGATAATACCACTCGTCAAAATCATTTCGCTACAAAAGCCATGAATGGAGATTTTAAGAATTTTTAAGACGCCGAAAGGAACGGATATGGTTCGTTATCGTGGGAGCTTTCGCATTTGGCATACATAACTATCGGAGAAAAAAAGTGATATTTACATCAGGATGTATCCGTCATAAGAACATGCAGAAATAAATCAACTGAACTTTCTTAACAACCAAGGTATAACTTAGTTTAAAATAGGAATCTAGCTACAGACTGCGTAAAGTCGGATCGGTTGATCCTGAATAGTCTCCGACAACTACAACTAATCCGTCTCCGCCCTGCTGGACTCCATCGGCCCCCGATTCTCCAGCCGCGCCAACAGTCGTATATGAGCCTCCCCCGCCTCCTCCGCCTGCGTTTCCGCTATGAGAACTTATAATTCCCGCTCCGCCTTTTGCAGTAATAAAATTGTTGCCTAAAACCGCTCCGGAATATGTTTCAATATAAATACATCCTCCGGAACCGGAGCCTCCCCCTCCACCGGAAACACCATTGTCCCGACCGCCTTTCACTCCCAGAGCCCCGTCAGCGGTAATTCCTCCATTTACCATCATACTTTTTGCGTGGATCATGACAAGACCTCCTCCATTACCTCCATCTCCGCCATTGGCAAATCCTTCGCTTCCTGTCTTTGATCCCCCTCCTCCACCTCCGGAGCCCATATCTATAGCACCGTATGTGGAGCCTCCATAACCACCATCACCATATTCTCCGATAGGCGCATAATTCCCGTAATGGCCGCCACCGGGCCCCGAGCCATTAGTCCCATCAG
Organism: uncultured Leptospiraceae bacterium; assembly: GCA_964627815.1. Lineage (GTDB taxonomy): Bacteria > Spirochaetota > UBA4802 > UBA4802 > JAGODF01 > CAZPZJ01. The sequence goes on along the minus strand of CAZVKE010000008.1, from coordinate 107,265 downwards.
CCAGCGACCCGACACCGCCCTTGCCTCCCTCATATCCCTTTCCGTCAACATCAATCCTGCCACCGACATCAATTTTCAAGGCTTCAGTACACCGGATTGCAACTATACCAGTCCCCATAGTATTGTTATATCCGGAACAGGTCAGGATCGCGGATCCGCGAATCGTAAAATTCCTCGAGTTAATGCTCCTACCGTTGAGCGGATCGTAAGTATTCGAAGAGTCATTCCCTTTGTGATTTAATCCCCGGTCAACTCCCCTTTCTGTAATCACGCCGGGTACTACATCATTTTCATATAATTCCGCGACATTGACAGATCCTGAAGCAACAACGATCTCTCCATCCGCTCCCGTTCCGAATTGAGAAGGAAGGTCCTGTTCCGAGAATTCTGAAAATATATCCTCCCTCACGCAACCTGCCGCATATAAATAACATGTTGAAACAACCGTAGAAATGAAAGTCCTCCTGCTAATGAGAGGAACACCTGTAGCTTTACCTTTAACTATTTTATCCATATAAAAACTCCTGTACGATAAAATGTTTTCTCATAAAGCCGAACAACTCATCTGGGAAATAATCCATCTAGAATAAATATCCAACCCCACATCCCGATTGTATCACCTGAATATCTGAACCAGTATACAGGGTATACAGGTATGAAACATTGATGGAAAAGAAAATGCCGCTGTTTAAAATGTACCGCAATTCAACATCTCCCCCGAATACAGGATCATTAGATACAGCACTGCCGTCTCCACTCACTCTCGACCAAGCATAACCACCAAGCACAGCGAGCCGGCACTCAATATGGCTTGAAAAAAAATACCCCACGCCAAATCCGCCCAGGGCGCAAAAGACATCGAGAGATTTATCAAGCCCGTCCGGCACATTATCCTCGTGTGATAAGAACCCTCCCAAAAAAATTCCTAAAATATCAACATTTCCCAGTTCAAAAAGTTTTATTTCCCCCATGAAATTCAATGCATAGCCTGGCTTTATCACATCTTTGAAATCCCCGACAGGTGTTGAATAGAGCCCGTGGAAGGATACGCCATAGTTACGTGCGGCACGCAGCTTCTCATCTTCAGTCATTTTTAGTTGCTTGATCTTTGCAGAGGCTTTTCTCGCCAGAACATCTACTGCAGATTTGATTTCATCATCATTCCTTGCTGTCACTGTTTCCGCAAATTCAATTGAACCCTTTCTCACATCAATGAACTTAATCGCAATCATATAGGTTTCGAGCTTATTAACACTTCCGGTTATGACTGTATCGACGGAAAGAAGTTTTCCGGCTTTCGTTGCGCAACTGTCGCTCGAACAGCTGTTTTTCGAAAATTCCTGCTCTTTTAAAATTGTCTCTATCTGATTTCTTTCAAGCATCTGAAGAACACCTGTTTTATGGAGAGAAACCTCGAAAAGATTTCTAATTGCGTTGGCATACGCTACGGAGGTGTTTTCAGGTTTGAAATCGAGGATTGCGACATGGTCCCGCTGTTGTCCAAAACAAACTTCGGCGCAACAAAGACTCAGTTGAAAAAACAGAACAAAAATTAAAAATTTCTGATGTTTCTTCATTTTTACCTATTGTGTTATCTTTGGTGTGATGGATAAATAATATTTAATTGTTTATATATTTTTGGATCACTATTTTATACTTTCACAATTATATTATTTAATAAGTCAAATATAAAATAATTTATCACCATGACACGATAGCGTTATTTTTATCCTCCGATTTTTTTTACTCTGCCAACACCTTGAAAAAGTACGATATTATATTAATACCGATTATCGGAATAACTCTGACATTGGCCATCCGGCCATGAACCTGAAAATGGAGGCTCCATGAAGATACTCGTTCCCCTGGCCGAGGGATTTGAAGAAATCGAGGCGGTCAGCATAATCGACGTGCTCCGCAGGGCGAATATCGACGTGGTGAGCGCCCATCTCGGAAAAAATCCCGTCACCGGTTCGCACGGAATTCAGGTCACCGCGGATACAGACATTGCCGGCGTGAAAGCCGATGATTTCACTGGCATCGTTCTTCCGGGAGGAATGCCGGGCAGTACGAACCTGAAGGAAAGCGATTCCATTATCAATCTTGTCTCCGCGCTCCACGGGCGGGGATGCCTGGTTGGCGCCATATGCGCCGCTCCCATTGCGCTCGGGCGCGCGGGAATCCTTAAAGGGAAAAAGGCCACCTGTTTCCCCGGATATGAAAGCGAGCTTACCGGCGCCCAGGTGCTCGCCTGGCCGGTGGTGATCGACGGGAACATCATTACCGGGAAAGGCGCCGGCTGCGCGATACCATTCGCGCTTGAAATCGTAGGCATTCTGAAAGACCGCAACATGAAAGACTCATTGAAGAACACCATGCAGGTATACTGGGAGCTGTGAGGGCGGAATTGGAAACGAAAAAAAGCAATTTCAGAAAGGACGCCTACATCTACGTCGAGGGCGATGAGGACGTCGACGACGTCTATATCGTGGAAAAGGGCGCCGTGGAGCTCACCACCGCGAACGATCAGATCAAGCGCTACAAGCCGGTCGTCACCGACGGAGAAGTTTTCGGATTCATCTCGGCGCTGTGCAGGCGCCCGCGTCTTGAATCGGCAATCGCGCGCAAAGACTCTGTCATTATCGCCGTCCCGCGAAACCGCTTTATTTTCCTGGTCCAGAAAAACCCCGAAATAGCCCTGAAAATTATCCGGTTTTTCGCCGAGGAACTGCGCCTTTACGACGAGATGATGTTTTCCCTCGCGGGCAAGTCCGAACGGTTCGTCCCCGAGGAGATGGATTTCTTCAACCAGGGGGAATATTACCACAAGGCTGGCGAGCGCGCCTACGCCCACTACATCATGTCCCGCTATCTCCATCTTCACGGGGACGGGCTTATGGCCGAAAAGGCGCGCGCCATGCTCAACCAGATCGAAAGCGGCGGATACAGGCCCGGCTCCGGCCCGAAGAAGGACGGCATTTACAAAGTATTCGGCAACAAGGAGATGATCTTCTGCGAGAACGAGCCCGGCGAGGAGCTCTACATCATAAAAGAAGGCAAAGTCAAGATCGTCAAGATCAACAACAACAATGAGATACTGCTCTCGGTGCTCAGGGAGGGCGATATTTTCGGCGAGCTGGCCATCGTATCCGACAAAACACGCAACGCCGCGGCCATCAGCTGGGGCACCACCTATCTGCTGCCGATCCGCAAGGAAAACCTGGCCTGGGTGCTTGCCAAATCCCCCGCGATCATCAACAAAATATTCACCACGATCAGCCAGCGCATCTGGTTCACCTATATCATGCTCGAGGCGAAGCTGTACAGAAAATCGATAACGCGCCTCTACGCATTCATGGAGAACAAGCTCATGGAGGCGGACATATCGCTCCACGGAACCCAGCCGGTGACGCTGAACTACGGCATCGAGGACCTCATCCGGCTGTGCGATATCCCCCAGTCGAGAAGGAACGCGATGGTGGAATCCCTTACCGAGGACACGAACATCGAGTTCAATTTCGGCCAGCTGCTCATAAAAAACCCGAGCATCCTCGCTTCAAAGGCGAAATCGTATAAGAGCAGGGACCACATCAAGAGCGGCGAGGAAGAGGAAGAAAGCTCACGGCAGCAGAAAGCACCCGTCGAGCATCAGACGTTCGGAGATGAGATAGAAGCGACCGGTTCGGAACTTTCGGAAGCCCTGTATCCTGAAACACCGGACGCCGCGCCGGTACGCAAGCCCGCCGCAAGGGAAGCGGCCCCCGAACCTGGAATACAGGCGCCGGCCGCGCAGCCTGAGGAACCGCTTCCTGACGATCTCAAGCTCCCGTCGCAGGAAATAATGCTTGATCTTGATTAAAATGCCTGAAATGGCGGATTTTTAATTGACGGTATTTGCCGACTCGATCTAAATGAGACGGATAATCCAGAGTGATGATCCAATCACGTGACACCCGGCTCACGGGGAATCCCGGCGGGCTGTCCGGCTAATTTAATTTCGTGATACACAGGTGAAGTATGAATTACAAGATGGTGAAACAGTTCTCGAACAACTCGATAGATAACTTTTTTAATTTCTTCTATAAGATAGCGGACTTCGGAAAAGTCTGGATCGACGTGTTCTGGGCGTTTGTTGAAATCTGGGAGGCTTTTTTCCTTATCTTTTACAACATGTTCATGTACTTATACTATCTGCTCCTGCTCGGGATAGACAAGTCGACCACCGAATCTCAATCCACCTTTCTTTTCTGGCGCCGCGGCCCGAAAAGGTCGCCGTATCTTCCTTCCAAGGTATACGTGAAAGATCTGCCCAATCCCGTTCCTTCTACATACGGGAAACAGACCGTCACGAAAGTCGCACAGACCGCTACGGCTGTCAGCAGTTCCGCAAAACAGGCCGTTACGGAAACAATCATATCTGCCACCGAAAAGCTCAGGAAAGCGCCCGGCGGACAGAAAAAGTCTATATTCCGCTCGATGCTGGAGTTCTTCTCGGAATTTTTCACGAACGTCAGAGAATTCTTCAAGAAACCCGCTCTTCAGATCGCCGATTTCTTCGCCAGCCGTATGCGCCCGGTACGGGAGGAAGCGGCCGCCCAGGGGAGCCTTATCGACGAATACATGAAGGAATACGAGCAGAAACGCGGGAAATCCAGACGCCGCTAAAAGCATCAAAAGAGCATCTGCACCACAAGCCTGCGGTTGCGCGACCGCGTATCACAATCGATGAGCACGATCTGCTGCCACGTCCCGAGCGCAAGCGATCCGCTGATTACCGGAACCGTGAGCGAAGGGCCGATCATCGCCGCCTGAAGGTGCGCCGCGCCGTTATCATCGTGCCACGTGTTGTGGTGCCGGTAGGGGGCGCCATACGGAAGAATGCGCTCGAGGAACTCATCCATATCCGCCTGAAGCCCCGGCTCAAATTCGATAGTAGTAATACCCGCCGTGGAGCCCGGCGCGAACACGACCACGATGCCGCTCTCGATCCCGTGCTTGCCGAGGATCTTCTGAACGTCCGCCGTCAGGTCGATGACGTCGCGCCCGCCCTTAGTGGTAACGGAAATGTAATCGGTAATGACAGCCATTGCACTCTGCTCAGTGTTTGAAGGCCCGCTGGCCGGTATAGACCATCGCCACCTTCGGATTCGCTTCGTTGCACGCCTCTATCGATTCGAAATCGCGCATTGAGCCGCCCGGCTGCACGATTGCCGAAACGCCCTGCCGTATGCCGACATCAACACCGTCGCGGAACGGGAAGAAGGCGTCAGAGACCATCGATGAACCGATGAGGCCCGCTTTCGCCGCGCTTGTTTCCCCGTCGATGTCGGTAAGCTCAGAACGTTTGCGCTCGCCCTTCTCCACCGCCAGCTCAAGCTCCTTGTAGGATATGCCGTGCCTGTCGAAGCAGAGGAGATCGGCGTATTTGATATACGCCTTGTGCACCGCGATCTCGGCCACGCCGACGCGGTCCTGTTCGCCGGTGCCGATGCCGACTGTCATCCCGTCCTTGACGTAGAGCACTGAATTTGAAGATACGCCCTGTTCGACAAACCAGCCGAAGAGCAGGTCTTCATACTCGGCATCGGTGGGAAGCCGGTCGATTGTGTAGGTCTTCCCCTTGTATTCGGTCGAAGCGGGTTTCAGGTCATCACGCCCGTTGACAATGTTCGCGGGCGACTGCTGCACGATGATCCCGCCGTCGATGAGCGACTTGAAATCCACGAAGCGCAGGCTCCGGTATGATTGCAGCATGTCGATACGATCGATGCGGACGATGCGGAGATTCTTGCGCTGCTTCAAAAGCTCGACCGCGCCGCCGGTATAATCGGGCGCAACCACCACCTCGAAATACTGGCCGGCGATAAGCTCGGCGGTCTCGCGGTCGACCGCGCGGTTGAGGAGCACACAGCCGCCGAACGCCGCGATCCGGTCGGCGCGGAAGGCGCGGTTGAACGCGTCGGCTGGGCCGGAGCCGTAGGCAACGCCGCACGGGTTGTTGTGCTTCACGATGACAGCAGTGGGATTTTTCATCAGGAATTTCAGGATATTGAGGCCGTTGTCGATATCGGTCAGGTTGATCTTGCCCGGGTGCTTGCCCGGCTGTATCATCATCTGCTCGTCAATGGCGCTCACCAGCGAATTGCCCGGCCCGATAAACCGGCACTCGCCGAGCACCAGGTTGCCGTTGACGAGTTCGTACATCGCGGCCTCCTGACCGGGATTTTCCCCGTAGCGAAGCCCCTTTTCCACGAGCGCGCCCTCGTCTTCGAGCTTCCATACGCGCTTTTTATACACCAGGGTCTGGCTCCCGAAGGTGATCGTCATGGTATCCGGGAAATGATCATCCATGACGGTAACATACGCTTTTTTAAGGTCCTGCATCTGCTCCACTCCTCTATGGGATAGATATCATTAATCTTAACAACGGCCACGTCTCTGTATATGGGGGATAGCATCCTTCTGACGCATGCAATAGTACGCCATGATGCCGCGAACGGGCAAGAACAATTTAAGGCTTTCAACAGTCCGCATTAAGCCTTGCAGATCATTTTACCGGCCTCCCGGCGCTCCACCTGCCCTGCTCCTTTTTGCCGCCCGGTCCGGTCAGGACACCGGTCCCGTGGGCTTTTCCGTCGCGGAACTCGCCGCTGTAGCTGAATCCGGCCGGATCGGTAAAGACACCCCTCCCGTCAGCCTTGTCGTCCCTGAAATCGCCGCGGTAGACCGACCCGTCCGGCCAGGTACTGGTGCCGGTCCCCTGGCGTTTTCCGGCTTTCCAGTCGCCCTCGTAGCGCTCGCCGCCCGCCTTGACATAAATACCCTTGCCGCTGGTGACGTCGTTTTCCCACTGGCCGACATAGCTCGATCCGTCAGGCCAGACGGCGATGCCCACGCCGTGGCGCTTGCCGTCCTTCCATTCGCCTTCGTAGCGTTCGCCGTCCTTTTCGATAAAAATGCCCTTGCCGTTGCGGCAGTTGCCGCTGACGCATCCCTGTTTGCCCGCCACGGCCTTTGTATCCGTCTTCGCGGCGTCATTGCTACCGCCGCACGCGGCGAAAAAAAGCGCCAGTGCCACGGCAAGCGCGCGGATTTCAGCATTCATCACTGACCTCCTCTGTGATCGGGTTACATCCTCATATCCGCATGCCGGCAGGCGTTCGTCAACCTCAATTTAGGGGCCGGCGGCTGCGTTATTCTTGTTGACACTCCCCCGCGGCATGCGCGTATCATTCAGTCAGAATTTGTATCGAACTATTGAAGGCACCGATGAGAAAATACCTTTTCAATACCGAAAAAATCAAATATGTCAAGGGGGATAAACCCGGGGTTGCCTGCATTCTCTGCGCTATCCGCGACGGCGATCCGGCCGTAAAAAATCTTGAGGTGCACCGCAGCGCCCTGTGCGCCATCACGGTCAACCTGTATCCGTTCAACCCGGGCCACCTGATGATCTTTCCGCTCAGGCATATTGAGAACTACGACGCGCTCACCGAAGAAGAGGCGCTCGAGATGCATCGGCTGACCGCAAAATCGCTCCGGGCGATCTCGGAGGAGTTCCGCCCCGACGGGTTCAACACCGGCTATAATCTCGGCGGGGGAAGCGGAGCGAGTATCCCCCATATCCACCAGCACATAGTACCACGCTACGAGAACGAAGTCGGCTTTCTCGACGTGCTGGGCGGCACCCGCGTCATTGTCGCTGATCCCGTTGAAGTGATGGAACGGCTCAAGGCGCGGTTTAAAGCGCTGTGAGTTTTCAGCAGCCGGGCATATTTACAATTGACAGGATTCCCTCAACAATTGTATATTTTATCAGAACAGCCCGGAAATTTGCTTTTTTGCCGCTCCGGAAGAGCTTTTTATTCGACGGGTCGGGTAATTTTGTAATTAATTTCGGCATGGATTCCGAAAATTTCAGTAGACCCTTGCGTTCATACGCTCCGGTGATTTTGCAATTTTTTTGGAGGAAGGGATAATGAAGAATTATGCGAAGCTGCTTCTTGTGGCGATTGCGTGCCTGATGCTTCTGCTCAACATGCAGTTCGGATTCACCCAGGAGGCGAAAAATGATCCCCAGAAGGACATGCTGACATCGAAAGACCTTGACCGTGAAGGCGAGGATTTGAACAAGCAGATAATGAACCTCAACAACGAGATACAGAAGACCATCCGGGATTATAACCTTCTCTCCCCGGAAATAAAACAGGGCCTCAAGGTCGTTCCCTACCAGACAAACGTCCGATACGCCTCGGACAACCAGGGCAGCTATATGGAAATACAGCGCCACCAGTTCATCCGCGATCCCCTTCACGTGGCGAAAATCGTGGGAATAAAGACGAAGAAATTCAAGCTCTACTACGGCGGGGATACCATCAACAAGATACAGACCGAAGTGTTTGAGCGGTATTATGATGACAATTCCGCGGTGAAAGTGGATGTCGTGGATCCGACGCCGGCCTCAGAAGACACGGGCGATATCATGTTCACCCACACGATGATGGTCAACTACACCATCGACAATCCCAAGTTCCGCAGGGATGTCAAGCTGGTTGACAAGGCACTCAGGGACATTCAGAATTCGACGGCGTTCCCGATCAGGAACGACCTGAAACGCAATTTTCTTCTTCCCAACCTCATTTATGTCAACAGCACCCTTCTGAGCATCGCCGAATCGTATTACAAGGGAAAGAAAGACTCCGAAAGCGTGATGATGCATTTCCTGGTGCAGTCTATCAACCACTGAGCGGTTCACTGAAGCATGAAAAAACAGAAACCCCTTCGGGACTTACCGAAGGGGTTTCTGTTTAAAGCCCGGGACTTTTCCTCCGGACATCAAAACTTTTCACGCGAACTTTATTTCCCGGTATCGACCCGGAAAAGCATGTTCCTCGCGAGTCCCTGATAGCGTCCCGCTTTTTCATCATCGGCGACCCGCCGGACAATCTCATGAAATCGTGCCGTCTCATTCAATCGCAGATAGGCTATCGCGGTATTGAGCGCAATCACATACGGGATATCATTGAATGGCCCGAAATGCTTCTGCTGCGCGCGTTCGAAGTGAGCTATCGTTTCCCGGTATCTTCCCGTCGAAAAAAGATTTTTACCGATGCAGTAGTCAGCGATTCCCATAACAATTTCATTCGACACGTTCTGTTCCATACACGCCCTGAATGTTTCCACTGAAAGGTCTGTCAGTTTCTCACGATAGGCCACGAGCCCCGCATACAACAGGTTTTTATTACGAATCGATTGCTCGCCAAGCAGCGTGTTCCAGAATGCCTGATCTTCTTCGATAAGATCGAACAATCCGTTCTCGGAATACCCTGATGAAAACACGCAGATCAGGGCAGATATACAGACACATTGTACCACTCTTTTCATCCTGAAATACCGTAGCACCATCATTTGAAATACGAAAATTATGCTCTGTCCCTTCTTCTGTATACAGCCTGATCGGGCTTTTTGTCAATGAGAATGATAAAAATGCCATCGATTTTCTATATCACTTCGGACAGTTAAAATATAGTTCATTATTCCAATTTTAGCATTTCTCGATTTCCTCCGGAAGCGTAAAAAACCTGGAATTTTTACATTTTTCTAAAAAGCAGATAAAACAGCAAGATTACAGTACTTATTTTATTATAAACACTTATAATCAATAATATTCGTCGCATTTCACCCTAAATATCAGTACCGTAGGTGTCGATCGTACGAACAGGAGTTAGTCTCATTTCTCATTAATGGTCTTTGAAAACTGGGGTTTTTGCCCTCTGTTGTGAGGATATCAGCAGGCACTGCCGTTCTGTTTCGGTGCAGTTTCAGTTTTGTATTCGCCCATATACAAGCCTGGAACAGATACCATTGTCCCGCTGTTGCATGAAGCAACGGCTGCATTGAATGGTATTGGTTGCCGGTTTTCCCGCCCGCAAAGCCGGCCGGCAAGGAAGCCGAAAATACAGATACAAAGGAGTGTAAAATGATTATCAATCACAACATGAGTGCAATCAATGCGAACCGGTCGTTGAAGTTCACCCACTGGGAAGTTGAACGCAGCATGCAGAAACTTGCCTCGGGTGAGCGTATCAACAAATCGGGAGACGACGCGTCAGGACTGGCCGTGTCTGAAAAGATGAGAGCGCAGATTCAGGGACTTCGTCAGGCTGAGAGAAATACCGAGGACGGTATGTCCTTCGTCCAGACGGCGGAAGGATATCTCAACCAGACGGCATCCATAATCCAGCGCATGCGGACACTGGCGATTCAGTCCTCGAACGGCATCTACAGTGCCCAGGACAGGCAACTGATCCAGGTGGAAGTCTCTCAGCTTGTTGATGAAGTCGACCGGATCGCCTCTCAGGCGGAGTTCAACAGGTTTAAAGTTCTTACCGGCGAATTCGCGAAGGTCGGTGCAAGGTCCAGCATGTGGTTCCATATGGGCCCGAACCAGAATCAGCGGGAAAGGGTCTACATCGGGACCATGACCGCGCAGGCCTTCAGGTTCCGGCAGGGTAACAGGGTCTCTCTGAGCCTCTCTACCCCGCAGGGCGCAAACGCTTCTATCGGCGTTCTCGATGACGCGTTGCAGAAACTCGCCAAGCAGCGGTCCGATCTCGGTGCCTATTACAACAGGCTCGACCTCGCGGCAAAAGGGCTTATGACGGCATATGAGAATACTCAGGCCGCCGAGTCCCGTATCCGCGACGCGGACATGGCTGAAGAAATGGTGGCTTTTACCAAGAACTCTATTCTGGTCCAGAGCGGCACGGCGATGCTGGCGCAGGCCAATCTGCAGCCCCAGTCAATTCTCAGACTGTTGTCGTAACAGGATGGGACTATATCACAAACATGGTTCTTTGAAAACAGATCACGATTCTCTTTGTATATCTTGTGACTCGTCGACTGTTCAGAAACCGGCTGTTCCGGCAGCCGGTAATGTCAGGGAGGGCATTACCGGCTGTCGGAACGGGCATTCTGATAGCCACAACAACCGGATGATGGGCAGTCCGGGTCACAACCAAGGAGTTAACCTTCGCTCCCGGGGCGGGAGCCGGCTTGCGCACGAGGCGTAAACCGAAAAACCCGGCGCCATCTGATAAAAAAAGCGGGGTGGCGCTGATATAACACAAGGGAGGGGTGTACAATGAGAATCAATCACAACATGAGCGCCATATTCGCAAACAGGCAGATACAGCTCATCACCGAGAAACTTGATAAATCTATTGAGAAGCTCGCGTCCGGCGAAGCGATCAATAGAGCTGGTGATGACGCTTCCGGTCTGGCCGTATCTGAAAAGATGCGTACCCAGATTCACGGCCTGTTCCAGGCTGAAAGGAACGCCCAGAACGGGCTTTCCTTTATACAGGTCGCGGAAGGGTCATTGAACCAGATCAATGACATCCTGCAGCGCATAAGGATGCTCTCGGTGCAATCTGCAAACGGGATCTATTCCGATCAGGACAGGCTCCAGATTCAGGTTGAGGTATCGCAGCTCGTCGACGAAGTCGACCGGATAGCGACTTCAGCTGAGTTCAACAGGCAGAAAATTCTTACCGGTATCTACTCGCGTCGGAGGAGGACCGGTACCATGTTCTTTCACGTGGGCCCGAATCAGAACCAGCGGATGGCTACTTTTATCTCAACGATGAGTTCAAAAGCATTGAACCTGATCGATAATCAGAACGCCAAGCGTTCGATCCGGACTGTTGGAGATGCAAACGCCATGATCGGATATATCGATTTGGCCCTGGACAAGCTAAATCGTCAGCGGGCAGATCTCGGCGCGTACTACAACAGGATGGAGAACACAATACGGTCTCTGAGCAGATCCCATGAGAACATGCTGGCTGCCGATTCCCGGATCCGGGACGCGGATATGGCCGCAGAAATGGTTGAGTTTACAAAGAACCAGATCCTTATCCAGAGTGGTACTGCGATGCTGGCTCAAGCCAATTTTAAGCCGCAATTGGTTTTGAAGCTGCTCGGATGAGGACTTCTGTGTTTGCCGGGGCCATCTGGTTCCGGCATAATCTCTCTCCGGTCGGGAGCCGGAGAGAGAAAGATTTTTTCATTCAGGGAGGAATGAAAGCGATGCAAATAACGATCGGATGGTTTCCGTAATCGTTCAACATGGAGGTACATTATGAATATCAACAATATCAACGCCAAGAACATTGAACACATTGTTCATGCGCAAAACAATCCCGCACATGCTGAAGCGGCGGCGCCTCGGGAAGAGGAACGCAGGCTTGAAACCGGAAAAGTTCCTGAAGGCAACATGAAAGACATCGCCGACACGCTCAACTCCGCGGCCAGATCGGTCAATCAGCGGGTCGTTTTCGATGTGAACGACAAAACAAACCGAATAGTAATGAAAGTTGTTAACACCGAGAACAACGAGGTCATACGCGAAATACCTTCGCGTGAATTGATGCGCGTATATGAGCATATCCATGAACTGATAGGAATGTTCGTCGACGAGTCGCGGTAAACGATTTTTTCCGTGCCCGGAAATTGGCATATTATGGAAAACCGGTAAGCTGTCGATAATTAATTGAACAACCAGATATCCGGAAGTATATTAACAGTATCTGAAATCATCACGGATAGATGGCAACCGGTAAGGGAGTGGAAATATGCCAATTTCTTTCGGGGGGATGGCCTCCGGAGTCGATACCGACGCGATCATAAAAAAACTCGTCGATGTCGAAGCAAGACCGATAACCCAGTGGCAGGAGGACAATAAAAGGTCCTCGCAGAAAAAGCAGGCCCTGACGTCCCTGCGCGAACATCTGACCAAGCTCAGCGGCTCGGCAAAGGAGCTCTATGGCTTTCGGGCCGCTTTTTTCGATAAAAAAGCCGTCTCATCCGACCCGCAGATCGTTGAAGCAACCGCCAATAAATACGCTGAAAAAGGCAGCAAGACCATCCAGGTCAAGCAGCTCGCCACCTATCACAAGATATCAAGCGATGCCATCGACAAGAACACCACGCTCAACGCCGGGAAATTCACCATCGAAGTCGGCGGAGAATCAAAAAGTATCCGGTTTAACGGAGGCTCGCTGCAGAAGCTCCAGGAGGTACTCCAGGAGAACGCTTCAAACCTTATCAACACCGTCTACCTGAATACGTTTGGAGACCAGTTCATTTTCACCATGGAGTCAAAAGTCCCCGGCGAGAAAGGGGAGATCAGGCTCTCCGGCGACCGCGACCTGCTTAAAAGCATAGGGCTTGTCAGCGGTGAAAAAGGCGAAAAGAGCGCCAAAACAAGCCTCGTTTTTGATAAAAAATATTTCACCACGTATATCGGGAAACAGGAAATCGGGGAACAGAACGGCAACCTTGACGTTGACGCTGACGGCAAATCACTCAAGCTGCGGGGAAACCTCTGGCGGGAATACGTCATGCCGATAGAAACACCGGTGAAAGACGAGACGATGCTGGTGTTCAACATCGCCTATCACGAGCCGCCCAAAGAACAGGAAGAAGAGCTCCCCTTCAGGATTGAGCTCGGGCCTGAGGAAAAAACCATTATAAAGGGAATCGAGCTCCAGGGCTACAACGTATCCCGTATCCGGCCGATCGAAAAAAAAGAGCCTAAAAAACAGCCCGAGAGTTTTCTCGGCATCGGCGTGGTGGCCGCGGATGATTCGAAGCGCGTCGAAAAAGTCTACTCCATCGACCGCAAGGCGAAGGGAAAGCACGAAATCCCGATCGGTAAGGATTTCAGGGACAGAAAAATATCAAAAATTATTTTCTACTGTAACGAGGGAACGGCGGAATTCTCGCAGGCGGAGATACTCACCCCTGAAAAAGGCAACGGGCTTCTCGAACCGAAAAACGTCGCGGTGAAAGCACAGAACGCCCACGTCCTTGTCGACGGGATCGAGGTAATACGCGACAAAAATGACGGCCTTTCGGACATTGCCAAAGGAATTACTCTCAACCTGCGCCGGGCTTCGTCGAGCAACGTCACCATCACCATCGAATCCGACACACAGCACGCAATCGACCGGATAAAAAAATTTGTTGATGACTACAACACCTATATCGACTTCACAGGCGAGCTTACGGGAATCGAAAAAATAGAGGGGTCGAAACAGCAGAGGGTCGGGCTGTACTCGAGCGATATGACGATACTGCGGCTCGAAAACTCGATCAAGAGCACCGTGGGCGGCGCGTACCCGTCAAAGGCCGAAGAGCCGATACGGGTCATTACCCAGATGGGCATTTCCACCGGGGCGATCAACACCGCGTGGGAAAATGTCAAGCGCGGGAAACTCATCATCGATGAATCAAAACTGAAAGATACCATCGTTTCAAATCCCGATGGTATTAAGGAATTCTTCGGGTCGGACAACGACGGCGATAACAAGATCGACAACGGTATGGCGTACCAGCTCGTGAACACGGTCAAGCCGTTCATCATGGCGGGCAAAAACATCATCCAGGCAAAAATAGATTACGAAGAAACCCAGATACAGACTACCAGCCAGCGCATCGACCGCCACCGCGACCATCTTGCCAGATACGAAGACAAGCTGAGAAAAAAATTCGCTTCCATGGAAAAATCGATCTCGGGCGCGAAAGCGCAGAGCAACTGGATGGGGCAGCAGTTCAAAGGAATGTCAGGCGGCAAAGAATAACAAATGAAAGGGTGAGCACCCTCAATCCTGAAGAGGTATACATGGAACTACAGATAAACGGGCAGCCGATACAGTTTGAAATAGAGCACGAGCGCACGGTCGCCGATGTAATGACGTCAGTCGCAAACTGGGCCCAGGAACGAAGCCTCATCTTCACCGAGGCGTGGATAGATGATAAAAATTATCTTGTCGACGACATCCCTGATATACCCCTGGACCGTGTTTCTACCATCAACTGCGTGCTGCAATCGAACGCCGACATCATTCTCTCGACGATGCAGGAGGCAATGGAGTACTGCGCGAAAATCATCGCATTCATGAATGAATCATCCGGTTCCGGAAATTATGATGCTTTAATGATTTCGGAACTCAAAAGCGGCATCGAATGGGTCAGAGAGGTGATGGAGAAGGTCCGCTCGCTGCTCGGGATCGATCCGGCCGAGCTCAAATACCGCGATTTGAACGCGGCGCAGATAATGGATTCACTCGGAGAGCTCGCGGCCAGGCTTGCGGATACGAGCGACCCCTCCGCTACCGGGAAAGCGCTGGGTGGAAGCGCTCACCTCTTCGAATCCGTACAGGTCATTTTCAGGCAGATGGCGCTCAGCATCGAAATGCGCGACATGATCCTTGCAAGCATCGAATCGCCTGATGTCCTTTACCGCTCCCTCATGGAAATCACGGAGGTGCTCCCCGAACAGCTCAAACTCCTCGAAACCATCGCGATTTCGTATCAATCCGGAAAAGACAATCTCGGCTCGCAGCACATACAGGTATTCGTCGACTTCATCTATAAGTACCTTCGCACCTGTTACCAGGTCGTCCCGGTGTTCGGCATAAAACCGGCCGAGGTCGTTATCGACGGCATCTCCCTTGAGGAGAAGAATCAGTCGATCAACTCGCTTCTCGGCGAGATACTGAACGCGCTTGAAACAAACGATATCATCAGCCTCTCTGACATACTCGAATACGAGATGAGGCCGCTTCTTGAAAATCTCGGCAGCTACTGCGAAGAGATGATGCAGCAGATGAAAAGCCGTCCCTGATGTACCGCCGGGGCGCCGGGACAAAAAAATTATTTACCGCCAGAAATGGCCCCGTTCTAATTGGCAAAAATTTCCGGAGAACGACACGTGAAAGAGAAGAAACTCTGGGGCGGCCGTTTCAGCGAAGGCTCCTCTGAAATAACCGAACGGCTTTCCTCATCCATCCATTACGACTCGCGCCTCTACCGTCAGGACATACGCGGATCGATTGCGCACGCGAAGATGCTTCATAAAATGGGAATCCTCTCGTCAGACGAGCTCGCCAGGATCACCGCCGGGCTTGATGAGATCCGCCGCGAAATCGACGAAGGCACGTTTGAGTTTTCGACATCGCGCGAGGATATCCACATGAATATCGAGGCTCGCCTCACCGAGAGGATCGGCGAAGCGGGGCGCAGGCTCCACACCGCGCGCTCCCGCAACGATCAGGTCGCGCTCGACATACGACTGTACCTCATCGACGAAGCCGTAGAGATCTCGCGGCTCATCACCTCGCTTGTCATGCTGCTTGTCGATCTTGCGGAAAAAAACACCGACATCATAATGCCCGGCTACACGCACCTGCAGATCGCCCAGCCGGTCCGCTTCAGCCATCACATGCTCGCCCACGCATGGGCGCTCACGCGCGACCTGAAACGACTTGACGCGGTGGTCGCACAGTGCAGGATACTTCCCCTCGGCGTCGGTGCGCTTGCCGGCGTGAACTACGAAAACGACCGGGCGTTCCTGAAGGACGAGCTTGACTTTACGGAGATTACGGCCAATTCGATGGATACGGTGGGCGACCGCGATTTCGCGCTCGATTTCCTCCACTTTGCCGCGGTGCTCGGCATGCACCTCTCGCGCTTCTGCGAGGAGATCGTGCTCTGGTCTACGAGCGAGTTCGCGTTCATCAGGCTGGCCGACCATGTGACCACCGGATCCTCGATCATGCCGCAGAAGCGCAATCCCGACCTTGCCGAGCTCATCCGCGGGAAGTCCGGCAGGCTTTACGGAAACCTGCTCTCGCTTTTGACGACGATGAAGGGGCTTCCGCTCTGTTACAACCGCGACCTCCAGGAGGACAAGGAGCCGATTTTTGATTCGGCGGATACGGTCAGGCTCTCCCTCGAAGGGATGATCGAAATGCTTGCCACGGTAAGGATCAACCGCGAACGTATGCGCGAGGCGATTTACCGCAACTTCTCCACCGCGACCGATCTGGCCGATTACCTGGTGCAGAAAGGCACCCCCTTCCGCGAGGCTCACGAGATCATCGGAAGCATCGTGCGCCACTGCGAGGAGACGGGGAAAAATTTCTTCGCGCTCACGTCAGCCGAGCTCGCGGAATTCTCTGAGCGTTTCGGCGATGATGTCACTGAATACCTGAATCCGGAATCCTCGACCGAGCGGAAGCGCTCGCGCGGCGGCACATCCGGGACTGAAATCCTCTCGCAGATCAGGACGCTCCGTGAGCTCATGAAAACCCGGGAAGGCCGGCAATAGCGCGGCAGGAGGCAGGATGATCGATTCCCTGACAGGCCAGGACATTCTCTCCCCTCTCACCATCCTTGCACGGCTCACCGCGGCGATGCTGGCGGGGCTTGTGGTCGGGCTTGAGCGCGAACGCCATTATCAGCCGGCAGGACTTCGCACGCATATGGTCCTCGCGCTCGGATCGAGCCTTATCATGATACTGTCGATCTATCTTCCGCTGCAGTACCTTGATAAATTTCCCAGCTCTGATCCGACGCGGATCTCCGCGCAGGTTATCAGCGGCATCGGTTTCCTCGGAGCGGGCGCGATCTTCCGTTACGGCTTTAACGTACGCGGGCTTACCACCGCGGCGTCGATCTGGACGATTTCGGGAATCGGACTCGCGTTCGGGGCGGGCCTGTACCTGCTCGGTGAGATCGGGACGGGGCTGCTCATCATCATCCTGCAGGGCTTTGATTTCATCGAGCGCAAACTGTTTGAACAGCGCGATATGCGCGTGCTGACCGTGTCATTTCTTTCAGAAGAGATGGATATAAAGACGGTCGTGCGCGAAGTGAAAAAGTTCAACATCACCATCCGCGAAACCTCGATCACCGAACTGATCGAGAGCGGGACCGTCGAGTTGAAGGTCAACTGCCGCATCGACAAGGACTTCGACGTGCGCCGGCTCTTCGACCGGTTGAGGCAGCTCAACGGCATCAAGCTCCTGCGGCTCGACTGATTTCCTTTCCTGTTCCGCGTTTTATTATCAGGGCGGATATATCCCCCCTGATAATGAAGTACACTTCATAGCACCTGCTATCTTCGCGGCACAAATCCGTTCAGCGCGTAAATCCGCATCCCCGAGACTTCGGCAAGAAAATAATACTGTTCGCGGATATAGTCCGTCACCATCGGCGTCGGAGGGAAGGTAAACCCTGAAAGCCCGTTCGGCGAGGTGTCGACAAAAAGCACCGGCCGCTTCGAGACGATCCATCCCAGTATCTCTTGCTCGATCGAGCGCGCCACGCCCAACGATGCCGCGTCACCCCTCGCATACAGGCCGCGCGCGCGGATCACCCGCGTCTTCGGCCACATATGCTTCGTGCCCAGGCGCCTTCCGGTGAAATAATAGAGATACGGCCCGTCGCCCCAGACAAAGATCCTGTCCGACGGCGCGGTCACGCTCCGGATATAATTGCACGCGTCAAGATACGAGGCCTCGGGAAGCAGGTAATGGTTGAACGTGCCCACAAGCGCAGCGCGCGCCCAGTAGAGGACCTTGCCTTCATTATAAAAGCCTGCCGGATAAAAATGTTTTATGACAACATCCTTCGTGTTCCAGGCAAGAAAGAAAAGTCCCGGCATGAGAACAAGCGCCGCGAGCTTTCGCCGCGTAAAGGCGACCGCCTTCACATCGAGATCGCGCAGCGCCACTGCCGCGACGATCGAAAGCGCCGGATAGGCGATCATGAAGTAATGGTAGTAGAGGCGCGATCCCCCCGCGAACGCCATGAGATAGGTGAAGACGAAATACACCGCCACTGCCGATTCCTCAATGCCGGAGGTGCGTCCCTTCTTCTTTATGAACTGCCAGAGGTAAACCGCGGCCGGCACCCAGAGCGCGAAATGCCACACCGCCAGAAGCCCCTGCCGGTGCACGAACTTCGCTATGAACACGAGCGGATTAAGCCCCTTCGCCGCGGCATAGAAAAGCTTGCCTGAAAACTCGCTCACCAGCCGCGGCGCGTAACGCATGGTAAAAAAATAATCGATGAGAAAAGCTGCCGCAGCGATCGTTGCGAGCGATACAAGCAGCGCCGCATAGCGACGCGTGAACCGATCCCTGCAATACGGGTAACAGGCGATCAGGAAAAATCCGATGAAGATGAAAAGAATAAGGCCGTGAAATTTCACCGCGCAGGCTGCAATCCCCATCGCAGCGGTGAGTGCGAGGTGAAGGTATCTTGTGATCCCTTCACCTGAGAGAAAACGCAGGAAAAAATAAAGCCCCGCAGCAAGCGGCAGGTTAAACACGATCTCGCCGTTGGTCGCCATGAACTGCGAGTTGAACGACGAGATCATCACCGCGTACAAAAGGCCTGCAAGCGCTCCCGAGCGAAAATCACGAAGCCTCCGGCCGATGAGGAAAATGAAAAGCGCGGTCAGGAACACGATTCCGATCGTGATCGCGTGCACCACGACCCATCCGTGCGAGGGCGATACGGCGTAGCTGAACTTGAAGATCGCGTGGTAGAGCGGGAGCTTGCTTTCCGCGAAGTCCCTTCTGGGCAGGTCGCCGGCCATGTATTCCCACGTCTGCACGATCGCGGCGAGCTCATCCACGTCGTAGTAGTCATTGAACAGCGTCGGCATGCGGAACAGGGCGGAGGCCGCGAGAAGAAGAAGCACGGCGAGCAGCGTTTTTTTCCCGTGATGTTCCATCCGTTCGAGAATTCTCATTGTGTACCGCCTTGTCTCTTGCGGCCGTTCAGTTCCGGCCGTATCATTCATGCGTGGCGGCCGCGATAACTTTCGCGGCCTCGTAATCCGAAGGAGTGGTGATCTTGATGTTGCGGTAGTCCCCATCCACCATCTTGACTTTGAATCCCGCGTCAATAGCCATCTGCACGTCGTCGGAGGAATTTTTTATTCCCCTGGACATCGCGCGCTCATGCGCATGCCGGATGATGTGATAATGGAAGGCCTGCGGGGTCTGGGTATTGTAGAGCGAA
This sequence comes from uncultured Leptospiraceae bacterium, assembly GCA_964627815.1. Taxonomy (GTDB): domain Bacteria; phylum Spirochaetota; class UBA4802; order UBA4802; family JAGODF01; genus CAZPZJ01. The sequence continues at coordinate 87,384 of CAZVKE010000008.1, read as the reverse complement.
TTCCGGTCGGGGATGCGGGATACAAATCCGTCCTTCTCCTCGGCAATCGTATCGGTCGCCTTCACATACACGCCCGCCGCGCCGTGCTCCGCCGCCGCCGCGATGGTCCTTCTGATTATTTTTTCCGAAAGGAAGGGGCGCGCCGCATCGTGGAAGACGAGGATGTCCTCGTCGTGGTACTCCCTGAACCTGAGCGCGTTGTACGAGGAGCCCTGCCGCGTATCACCGCCGGGGATCACGCCGGCGAGCTTCGTGATGCCGTATTCCCGGGCGATCGACTCGGCGCGCGCCGCGAGAGAGGCAAAGCTGACGATGATGATCCCTTCGATCTCTTTCATCCTCTCAAAGACCTCGAGCGACCAGGCAAGCACCGGCCGCTCACCGAGCGAAAGGAACTGCTTGGGGATCTCCCGCGTCATCCGGGAACCCTGCCCTCCCGCCAGAATAATAGCGTACGCGCTTTTCATCGATCCGCTCATCCCGCCTTACCGTGAAATCAGGTTCATGACCCACTGAAGTTTGCCGCGGCGCAGGCTGATCGCCGCTTCGGGGCAGACCTCCATGCAGCAGTAGCAGCGGATACATTTGTTGTAATCGTACGAAGGCACTTTCATTTTTCCTTCCGCCCGGCTGATTGCCCCCGCGGGACAGATTTCCCTGCACTGGTAGCAGAGCGTGCAGCGCTCCGCGGAAGGAACCGGCCGTTCGACGATGAGGTTTTTCAAAAGGGCCGGGAACGGGATCGTCGGAGAGCTTGAGCGCGGCTCGACAAAACCCCTGACATCAAACGAAATCAGCGGATCGCCCTTGATCGTGATCTTATCTGAGGAAGCGACTCCGAGCCCGCGCTTTGAGCCTTCGGTGATTGTGAGGACTTTTTTGACATCCGCCCCCACGAGTCCCGCCGCGACGTAATCCACGGCGATAGCGTCCATCCCGGCGAGCACCGCGCCGATCTGCTTCGGAGTGCCGCTCGTGCCCGGCCCCTTGCCTTCCATGCCCACGACCGCGTCCATAAGCGTGATGAGCGGCCGGTCTTTCGCAAGTTCTCCGAGCAGCGCCCCGTAGAAATCGAGCAGAAAATGCGAAAAGTCCTCTTTCGTTTTCGCGCGCATATGCCACTGGGCCTTTCGCGTTCCCGGGATGAGGCCGAAGAGGTTTTTCACCGCGCCGGTGAGGTGCGTGATCTCGTGAGTTTTAAGCTTGGGGATATTGATAATGATGTCCGCGTCGAAAATTTCCTTCGCAACCTCGAAGCGCTTGAAAAGACGGGCCTTCTCGTTGTGGATGACCGCCGCGTCGTACGGAACGACCACCTCGACGCCCTCCTCCCGCGCGAGCTCGTCATACCCGGTTTTCTTCATAACGCGGGTGAGAGGCTGGATCGCCGGCGATTCTATGAGCACCGGTTTTCCGCCGTTTTTTTTCACGAATTGCGCCACCGCGCGGAAAAACTCCGGATGCGTCACGACCGCCTGGTCAGGCATCGAACTCGTCAGGAGATTGGGCTTCAGCGCCACGCGCGCTTTTTTGAATTTCTTCGGGTCGAAGCCGATATTTTTAAAGCTCGCCTCAATGGCGCGGGCAAGACCCTCGCGGTCATAGGTTTCGCATTTCAGCAGTGATACGGTCGTCATGCAAATCTCTCCTGGATGTATGCTCTTTATCGCCGGCAGGACAACCGGGCAGACCCTGTATTCGATCTGAACGGCAAATCCATTCCGGAAAGCGGTATGCAACGCTACCATGCTTTTATAGCATGTGCCCGTTAATTATTCAAGCACATATCGGAAGTGAGAAAAGAAATGATGGCGGAAGTTACATCCCTGACAAAACAGGCGGGCGCCCCGGCGGCCCTTACTTCTTCACCGCGTAGAGTATGATGCTCTTGGGAAAAAAGTTGTCGAAGAACGCCTCGACGCGGGGATAGAATTTTTTCGAGTACAGCCCGAGCGTCAGAAATTTCCTGTACATCCGGGTGATCGGCTGGTCGTTGTTGTGAAGCCCCACCACGCTGCGGATGATCCAGTAGATGGTGTGCAGCGAATGCTTGAAGCGCACGCCGTAAACCTCCAGGCCGCATTCTGCCATGATCGCGGCAAGATCACGCGGCACGTACCGGCGGATATGACCTCCCGGCGAGGAGTAATACTCGTAGGTGAGCGCGTCGTTGAGCGCCTCGCTCGGATAGGTCGGCACGGTGATCGCGATGCTTCCCCCCTTTTTGAGGACGCGCGTCAGCTCGCGGCAGGCCTTGTGGTCGTCGCTCACGTGCTCCATCACTTCCGAGCAGATGATGCGGTCAAAGGTCCCGTCGCGGAAAGGAAGATTCAGCGCGTCGCCGATGTGGGGAAGGAACCTCCCCTCGTCATGCGCCTGGCGGTTGTCTTTCATGTAGGCCAGCGTGTAGCGCGCCTTAAGGAGCGAGGGCATGTCCATGTCCATGCAGAGCACTTTAGCGCCGCGGCGGATAAATTCGAACGAGTGCCTTCCCTCGCCGCAGCCGGCATCAAGCGCCACGTCTCCGGCGCGCACGCCCAGAAGATTGAAATCAACGGTAAGCATCGATGACCTCCCGGTAGACTTCGACCATTTCGCGCGCGGCGTTCTCCCAGGTGAAGGTCTCGAGTACGCGCTTGCGCGCCGCCTTCCCCATCGCCTCGCGCTCCTTCGGATGGTCGATGAGATAATCGATCCCCTCCGCGAGCGATTCCGGATCGCGCGGCGGCACGAGGTAGGTCGTCTTCATGTGCTCGCCCACGACTTCAGGAAGCGCCCCGCCGCTCGCCGCCACGACCGGCAGCTCGCAGGCCATCGCCTCGGCCGCGGGGAAACCGAACCCTTCGTAGAGCGAGGGGCACACCGCGATCTCGTGCTCCGAGTAAAGTTCCACAAGCCTGTTGATCGATATCTTTCCGGTGAAAGTGATCCTGTCGTTGATGCCGAAACGGTCTATCCAGTGCGGCACGAAGCGGCGGTTGGGCGCGCCGCCGTCGACGATCGTGAGGCTGACACGGTTTTTCGTCAGTGCGATCGCGCGCAGCAGGTACGCCACGCCTTTCTTGCGGTCCTCGACATTCCCGACGAAGATCAGGCTGTTCTTCCTTTTTTTTACGCCGGGTATCGGCCTGAAAATGCCCGTATCAAGCCCGTTGTACACGACGCTCTGCTGTTCCATCGGCGTGCCGAACGCGCGGTTGATCTCCCGCGCCGAATCGTGCGAAACGGTGATGATCCGGTCCATGCTGTTGGTCACGATGCGTTGCATGATGAGCGGGTAGTAGAGCACGCGCTTCATCTTGAGCGAGAAATCGGACGGGTATTCAAACCAGGTGCTGCGGTCCACGGTGAGCGGATGGTGCAGGGTGGATACAAAAGGCACGCCGAGAAGTTTTATCAGCAGAAAGCCGTATCCCAGGCACTGGTTGTCATGAATGATATCGAAGCGCTGTGTTTTCAACAATTCCTTCAGCTTCTTAAAAGCACGGAAGGAGAAGGTCTCGATCTCGGGGAAGATGCCGAGCTTGGAAGCAGCGAACTCGTAGAAGTTCAGCGGACTGAAGGTGGCGAACGGTTTCTCGGGCTTTACGAAGTCTTTCACGTTGAAGTAGTTGTGGTTGTCGATTTTGTGGAGCGTCACTCCCTCCATTTCGAACGGATACGGAGGCCCGACGATGGCGTGCACCTCGTGCCCGAGCTTGACGAGCTCCCGGGCGATGTACATCAGGTAGATCCCCTGCCCTCCGCAGTACGGGTTGCCGCGATAGCTCAAAAGACAGATCTTCATGCGTTCCTCCCGTAATCCGCGATGACTTTTTTATAGACTTCAAGCGTGTTCTTCGCGGCGACCGGCCAGGAGAACATATCCACAGCGCGCCGGCGGCCGGCTTTGCCCATCTTCTCACGCAGTTTTTTGTCCTTCAGAAGTTTCAGGATGGCGTCTTTCAGCGCGACCGGGTCTTTCGGCGGCACGAGTATCCCTGTTTCGTTGTGCGCCACGACCTCTTTGAGCGCGCCGGCAGCCGTCGCCACAACGGCGGTGCCGCACGACATCGCCTCCGCGGCGGGGAGTCCGAAGCCCTCGTGAAGCGACGACATCACCAGGAGGGTCTTCGTGCTGTAGAGATGCACCAGCGTCCCCATATCCACCTTGCCGGTAAACGTCACCCGGTCCTCTAGTTTCAGTTCCTGGATCACCTCGAACGCCGACAGGCGCTTGGGCGGCCCCTCATCGACGATGGTGAGTCTGATATTTTTCGGCAGCATCGTAAGCGCTTCGAAGAGGTAACGAAGCCCCTTCTTGTGGTCCTCGGTGTTGCCCACGAAGAGAAGCTCGTTCTCCACGCGGCGGCTTCCGTCGTTCCGGAACGCGTCGGTGTCGATGCCGTTGTAGACCACCGACACCTTCTCCGGTTTCACGCCGAAAGCGTCGCCGAGCTCATCAACGCCGTCGAGCGAGGAGGTGATCACGTTGTCGAGCCGTTTGATCACGAAGCGCTGCATCGTGAGCGGATAGAACATGATCGTGGTCATGTAGTCCCAGTAGGTGCGGTTGCGCATGAAATCGGCCTCGCGGTCCTTGGTAAGCGGATGGTGCACGGTGGTGATGAGCGGAACGCCGTATCCTTTCATCGGCAACAGCCCCCATCCGAGGCACTGCACGTCGTGGATCAGGTCATAGCGCCGGCCCTTTATGAGCTTTTTAGCCTCGAAGAACGCGCGGAAGCTGAAGACTTCCATCTCGGGGAAGACGTGAAAGCGCGTGAGCGCGTATTCGACGAAATTGGAAAGCGGCGAGAAAATTTTCGTGAGCTTCTCGTACGGTATCTTGCGCGTACGGACGCTCCAGAGGTTCAGGTTCTTCAGATAGCGGACGCCGGCCCATTCCTCAAGCGGATCGGGATACGGAGGCCCTACCAGCACGTCGATCTCGACGCCGAGTCTCGCGAGTTCGCGCGTGAGAAAATAGAGGTAAATGCCCTGCCCGCCGCAGAACGGGTTGCCGCGATAACACAGAAAAAGGACTCGCATGACGGACGTGTCAGTTCCCCTTTTCCTTCGGCAGCGTCGCTCTTGTGGTGATGATCGCGATACCGACCCAGAAGACCATGCCGAGGATCACCAGCGTAATCACCGCTGCGGGGATGGCAAGCGCCCAGTAGCTGCGCAGGTAGATCCCGTAGAGGAGCGCGCCGGCGAGGGCGAGCGTCACCAGGCAGAGCAGGAACGCCTTGATTTTGGCGAAGTCGCGTTTTTCAACTATTTCAGGCATAGGAGGTGCCACCTTTATCGTTAAGATTGTCCATCCGATCCAGAAGCCGGCGCCCAGCACCGTGAGGCCGGCGAAGGCGATCGGGACCGCGATGGCGAGGTATGACGCGCTACATGCCGGCGCGATGCCGCAGAGCGCCCCGCAGAAGGCGAAGCGGAAGAAAAGCACTCCCAGAAGGAGCGATACGACGACGGCGAGATAACCGTAAATCCGTGCGCGAGGCATATCAGTATCCTTAAGTTATGGGTGATCACAAAAACTACCGTTTTTGTGCCTACCATCGGGCGCAAGTATCGGAAAAACCAGCTTTTTGATTGGCTGCAAAATGAAAAAGCTGGTTTTTATGACCGCCCTTATGTAGTTCACTCCCTGCCGCGTTTTCCATTCCCCGCAATCGATTCAGGGACGCGGAAGGAGATCAGTTCCGGTCAAAATTCGAGTATCACCTTGATCACGTTCTCTTCCCGGTTCACGGCCATGTCGAAGGCGCGCTGTATCCGCTCGAACGGCATCACATGGGTGATAAGCGGCGAAACGTCGAATGCGCCGCGTAGGATCATGTCGAGCGCGTACGGGTAGTCGATCGAGAGATCCGGCCCCACGGAGGCGATCATGCGCAGTTCCTTGCGGAAGAACACGTTGAAGTTGAGCACCGGCGCCTCTTCAAGGCAGATGCCGAAGAACGCGACCTGCCCGTTGTGGCAGGCGAGGTCGAAGCACTTGTTGATGACCGGCACTTCCTGTCCGTACGCGTCGATCACGATATCGGCCATCCTGCCGCCGGTGAGCTCGGCGACGCGTTTGTCGACATCTTCGCGCGCGGGATTGATCGCGATATCCGCCCCCATTTTAAGCGCCGCGTCACAGCGCCACTGGAGCGGATCGACGCCGATCACCTGTTTCGCCCCGAAATGGTTCATGAGCGCGGTGAAGAGAAGCCCCACCGGCCCCTGCCCCACCACGACCACCGTTTTGTTGTACGGCTTGTCGATCCTGAATGCCGCGTGCGACACGCACCCGAGAAGCTGGGTCATGAGCAGGATATTGAGGTCGCCCTCTTTCGGTAGCTTCTGCAGGCGCGAGGGAGGAGTCGCGTGATACTCCTTGTACGCGTCAAGGAACGGCGGATAGAACATGACCAGGTCGTCCCTTCTGTACTCCGGCGCTTTCGATTCCACGACGATTCCCAGGCACTCATGGCCGGGATATCCCCCCGGCATCGGATACGATGATTCCTTGAATGTATTGGAAAAATACGGGAGGTCCGATCCGCACAGCGCGACGCGCAACAGGCGTACGAGCACCTGCCCTTCGCCACAGGGTGGAACGGGTTCATCTACTATCTCGATTCTTCGTGGTGCGACGATTTTCGCCGATCTCATCAAAAACCTGCCTTTTGTAAACGAAAATCAAGGCTATTGGCCTCCCCCTAATTGTCAACTTATTTTACCATTCATCCGACGTGCACCATGCTTTGGATATCGCCCCGCCCGGACAAATATTTACCTTGACAGTTAAAGCCCCGCCGTTATATCATTTCATTCGGCACAGGAGGGCCGCTCGGGGAGCCGTATACGGCTTTGCGGGGGGATATAATGGAATAGGGATATTTCGTCCTATGAAAATAACCGTGGATGAACGTGACACCTATTGTGTCATCAATGTCGAGGGATCGCTAACCAACGAAAACCTCCATAAAATCGAGGAAGCAATCGATCGCTGCCAGGCGGTCAGAAAGCACCCCCTGCTCGATTTTTCGAAACTTGTATTCCTCGACAGCTCGTGTCTCGGCCTTATCCTTTCGAAAAGCGCGAAAACCATGGCCGACAAAATCCATATGGTCATTTTCGGGCTGAGCGATGAGATGACGAAGCTCTTCGCCATCACCAAAATTCAGGAGCACCTGACGATCTGCGAATCGAAGGAAGATTCCCTCGATCATATCAGACGGCTGGGTTTCTGACATACTTTAAAGAATAGAAATGAAGATAATCGCATGTCTCGGAAACCCCGGGAAAAAATATTCACGCAATCGCCACAACGCGGGTTTTATCATAGGAGATATGATTGCCGGATATTACGGCATCAGCGCCGGCGCGGCTAAATTCAGCGCGCTCAGCGGAACCGGTAAGATTGCCGCGCAGGATGTCCTGCTCCTCTTTCCGCAGACCTACATGAACAACAGCGGTGCCGCGGTCGGCGCGGCCCTTCAGTATTACCGCGAATCCGCGGAAAACCTCGTGGTGGTCCACGACGAGATCGAGCTTCCGTTCGGCGAGATACGGACCAAATTCGGGGGCGGCCACAAAGGCAATAACGGCATCCGCTCCATCATCGAGCAGGCAGGCACTCCGGATTTTCATCGCATCAGAATCGGCGTCGGCCGGCCCGCCTCGGCGGAAATTCCCGTCGCGGATTACCTCCTCTCCAACTTCTCATCGGAGGAATACGCGAGACTGAAAGAGCTTTTCCCCGCAGTAATCGAACAGCTCGAGAAAATCATCGCCGCCTGATAAACCGCGTATCAGCATACGGCGCCCGACGAAAAGGAGGACATCATGAAATCACACACCGAATATCTCACCTTTAACACAAAACAGCGCCGCGAGTATCTCAACATCACGCGCACGATCGCCGATATCGTCGAAAAGAGCGGCATCCAGGAAGGGCTCTGTCTTGTCAACGCGATGCATATCACCGCCTCGGTCTACATCAACGATGCCGAGAACGGCCTCATCCAGGATTTCGACGATTTCCTCGAAGGGCTCGCGCCGCATGAACCGATAAGCCGCTACCGCCACAACCGCACCGGCGAGGACAACGGCGACGCGCATATCAAGCGCACGATCATGGGGCGGGAGGTCGTGGTCGCGATAACCGGCGGGAGGCTTGACTTCGGGCCTTGGGAGCAGATCTATTACGCCGAGTTCGACGGGCGCAGGCCGAAGAAAGTGCTGGTCAAGGTGATCGGAGAGTGATGAGGCTTGTCGACGCCCACTGCCATCTCGAAAGCGAGCTGTACGACGGCCGCCTCGATTCCATAATCGAAGACGCCAGGGCCGCGGGGCTTGCGGCGATGATCACCTCATCGATCACGCCGGCCATGTGGGACCTTTCGCTTGCGCTTGCCGACCGTTACGACGTCGTCTACGCGAGCACAGGCATCCACCCCTGGTACATCCGCGACGGAGACATGAGGCGGATAGAAGGCCTCGCGGACACGGCAGGTCGCGGCGCAGTCGCCATCGGCGAGATCGGCCTTGACCGGAAAGTGGAATCGCCCCCGTTCGACCTGCAGGTAAAAATCTTTGAAGCGCAGCTTTCCGTCGCGAAAGAGATCGATCTTCCCGTGATTATCCACTGCCGCGGCGCGTTCAACGAGCTTGTCGTCTCTTTGAAAAAGATCGGCGTTCCGTCACGCGGCGGGATCGTGCACTCGTTTGCGGGAAGCGCAGAGATCGCGATAGACCTCATGAGGCTCGGATTGAGCTTTTCCCTCGGCGGGATACTGACCTACCGGAACAGCGCAAAACGGGTTGAGATGCTCAAACGGATATACCCATCGCATTTCCTTCTGGAAACCGATTGTCCCGATATCCCACCCGTTGAAATGAAAAATTCGCTGCACGTGCCGGCCAATATCATTTACAACCTCAGGGCCGCCTCGGAACTGCTGCATGAGTCTGAAGAAAAAATCGCGGAAAAGACGACGGAGAACGCAGTAAGAATATTCAACCTCCCCCTCTGACGCAACGGGAGAGGCAATTATACCCGATCCAACTTCGCCCTACAGCCCTTTCAGTCGACAGGGCTCTTCCAGTCACACTTTGAACACCGCAGATCGCGATAACGATAAACGCTGCCATTGAGCGTCTTAACCACCTGCGCCATGACCAGCGCTTCACACTTTGGGCAGTGCTTTGCGATCAGTTCGTAATCCCTGTTCATGTTGTAATCCATTCTGTTACCTCCACAGGTTCAGATCAATCAATCAGTTATATTTATTTTTCGGGCGCAATCCCATAGTTTCCCATACGCCCTGTTTTACGCATCAGCCGGTTTTGAATATGAAACAAACCCGACACCCGTGTTACTGATAAAATCACGCCTCCCTTCAAAAATAAGCGGCTTATTCCCTTATCTATTCTAAATATCGTCACCTTACATCGTTTTCATGAAAATGTTGTGAAAATTCCGTAAATTTTAAAAGACCGGCCGAAAAAAAGCTGAAAAAACATCATTGCCTGTTCAACGTATCAGCATTATGTCACTAAAAATACTGCGGGCGAAAATTGCACAATTTTACCACCGATTCCCATAACAGTCAACTAATTTTTATCAGCATTTTTTACAGGAATTCTGAATTCAAGGATCAAATGCGACAGGGGATGCCGCGAATTGAGGACAAAAAAAGAGAGAGGCATCTGCCTCTCTCTTTCGGTGTGCCCAGGGCGGGACTTGAACCCACACAGGAAATTCCCACATGGCCCTCAACCATGCGTGTCTACCAGATTCCACCACCTGGGCGTACTTCGAACATCGCTGCACCGCAACGATGTAGTGTCAATAATAAGAACAGCTTATTATGTCAAGAATAAAAATTCAGGCGGGTATCAATATTTTGGAGGAACCAAAATATCTTGACGCTTTTTTCAAAACAGACCGATGGTTATAATGGATAATAATTTGCACTTTCATGATTACCGCTATTATAAAGGATAAAGGCCGGGACTCCTTTTTCATATGAAAAAGCGACGATACATTATTCTCATTCCTATATCCGCCTGCCTGATGCTAGCGTCTCTGGCCGGCTCGCTCCTTTCGCAAAGCGTCGGCGAGCTCGAGAAGGACGCGCTCATGTATTACGAGCGTAAGGATTATACGAAGGCCCTCGAGTCATGGATGAAAATACTCGAACAGAATCCCAATGACGAAACGGCAAAAAAGAAGATCGAAGAGGTCTATAACGAAAAATACCAGCAGGAAGTCAACTACCACAAGGGAAAAATCAACCAGCAGGTTTACCAGAACCTCGACGGAAAAGGAAAGAATATCAAGATCGACTGGGCAGGCGTTGATGGCGCTGTCCGGTACGATGTCACCATACTCGACACGAAAGGGAACAGGGCGCTGGAAAAAAGCGTGGATACCAGCTCGATAGAATTCCGGCTGCCTCCGGGCGATTACCGCATGAAAGTCAGCGCCATCAATCGCTTCGAAAAGATCGGGTCTGAATCGGACTGGCGCGATTTCAAAATCGAACTGAAAAGCGAGGAAGGCTGGCCGCACGATTACAACTATCACTTCAGGATAAGCGCGGGAGGCCAGTTCATGACCATTCTTTCCGATTGGAGCGAACTCTACGCTAATTCGGGCAACGGCTTTGCGGTGAACGCGGGTGCATTCGGGCCGGGAAACTTCTGGAAGCACATCGGCATCGAACTTGCCGGGTCGTATCAGAAGCTGCAGGGAAAAGAGGCGCCCGGCGTGCAGAACCATGAATTGCAGTTAAAACTGGCCGGAGGCAATCTCTGTTTCGCCACGCGCTTCGATTTTCCGATAAACCTTTTTCTGCGCGGCGGCGCCGGCATCGCTTTTTCGGCGCTGACCTATACATCAAAGCTTTCCGGCAACAATTTCAGCGAAACCGCGCGCTCGCTCTACTATTCAGCCGGCACCTCGATGGAATATAATTTTTACGGGAATTTCTTTCTGGAAACCGGGGCGGATTACACGATACTGAAATTTTCAGAGAAGGAGATGAAATCGGTCAAATACTTTTGCCAGGTGGGATTTCGGCTGTAAGTCAACATAAATCGTTATTAGAGTAATTTAATAAATTAAATATTTAAAAATATTTGAATATTAACTTGACGCCTCATTCTATAATCATTATTTTTTGAATGTTGATTTGATGTCAGAGTTGAAGGATGAACACACCACGGGTGGCACACCATCCGGGAGTGTTGGTCATGAAAAAATGTAGTGTGTACATCATTGTTTTATTGTTCATCGCCTCTCTATCCTGTGCCAACAAAGACGATTATTTCTCCATACTTAACGAGAGAGTTACTATTTCCTCAAGTACTCCCGGTTCCCTGAACTTTTATGATACTGATCCCGATCAAGACCAGATTGCAGGAACTCTGGTTATTTCAAGAGCTGCCGATGAGAGCCGCATCACCGGCTACACTCTCTACTGGGGATCATCTCCCGCCGAAAAACTTACAGGGCAGTCTTCCATAGCTTCTTTTACTGCGGATGGAAACAATCATAATTACTCTTTCTTACCAGACACTGCCGTACCGAGCGGAGCCACGCATTTCCTGGTTTTTTCCAGTGGATCTGAAGGCGAGACGGCGGTTCCTCTGGCTATTGATATTGCCGATCTGGTAATACAAAGAGTGTCGGATATTAACCCCGGCGCCGGAGATTCAAATCCCGCTTTTCTCACTCGATTCAGCCTTGATGGAAAGCTATATTTCAGCGCCACCGACGGCGGCACGATCTATGGGAACGAGCTCTGGGCATATGATGGATCAACGATATCCCTTGCCAGCAATATAAAATCAGGGGGTTCGAGTTCTTATCCTTCCTTCACAGTGGAATACAATGGAAAGCTGTATTTCAGCGCAAACAGCACACTGACCAAAATAGAGCTTATGTCTTTTGATGGTACCACAACGGTGAATGAATCAGATATATGCCCCAAGGGCAGCTCTATGCCATCCGACCTTATCGTGTACAATGGGAAACTGTATTTCGCGAGTTCTGACGGCGGCACCACGGTCGGCAGAGAACTCTGGGTTCTCGATAGCGCCTCACCGCCTCCAGCCCTGGTCTCGGATATAAACGTGGGCACCGGCGATTCCAATCCCACAGGGATGGCAGTGTATTCGATCAATAATAAACTATATTTCAACGCGGATAACGGTTCGGGACCGGGTAAGGAGTTCTGGGAGTATGATGGCACCGCTACAGCCTTATACGATCTGAAAACATCCGGAGGTTCTGATCCTCAGCATTTACATGAATACAAAGGGAAACTCTATTTCAGCGCCATCGGCGATTCCGGGGGGAGAGAACTCTGGGCTTTTGACGGATCAACGGCCTCGTTGTTTAAAGATATCAACCCGGTCGGTGATTCAAACCCCACTAAACTTTATAATTACAACGGCAGGTTGTATTTTGCCGCAAACGACGGCACGAACGGGAACGAGCTCTGGGTTTCAGATGGAACAAGCTCAGGGACTCAACTATTGATCGATATAAACCCTGCCGGAGATTCCTCTCCAGGGCCGTTTGTGACCTATAACAACAGGCTCTTTTTTCCCGCCAATGACGGTACTCACGGCATTGAGCTGTGGACATCGGACGGCACAGCGGCCGGAACCTACATGGTAGCGGATGCGGTTTCCGGCGGGGACTTCGCTCCGACCAGCTTCTTCGTCTATAATGGTAGACTTTATTTTTCGGCTACAGAAGCGGCGAACGGAAGGGAGCTTTACGTACTGTATTATAAATAACGGACAGCACGTATCATTCCATATTCTTTAATCACGCAACACGCAAAACAGCTTGACCGTTTGGGCCCTTCAGTATAGAGAAGTCCCGTTATGAAAAAAAAATGGCATCAGTATTTATTTACCATCACGCCCACGGTGAGGGGAACCAATCTTCTTTCCATATCGGGCGCATTTCTATCCATCATTTCGCTTCCCCTCCCATGGTTTGAGAAGGCCTATTCCCGGACCGAATCGGCGGTTTCGGGCGCGGCGATCATCCTGCGTTATTTCTCCGGCGAAAGCTCGGCGCCGCTGTATCTGGTAGTGTCGATACTCTGCCTCTGCATCGTCCCGGTGTTCGCGTTTTTCCCGTTGAAAAAAGGCCTCTGCGCCCTTGCGGCGCTTGCATCTCTCATCCTCCTTTCGGTCACGATTTTCCTTGCCCCGGTCCCCTTCGCCAGCGTCACGTTCGGCGTCTGGTGCGGTGTTGCCGGCCTCCTGCTCATGTCAATGAGCGCCTTCGGTATATCCGCGGAGGGCGCCGGCGAATAACCGGAGAACCGTATCCTTCTTAAGATCGTTCCGTATCCAACCATAGCCGTAAAAAATATGGTCAAAAAATGAATTATATTATATTAAATTTTTTTTTGACACCTGTGCGCTATTATTTACAATGCCAGTCCGGTTTAGCATGGAAGCACCGGACATTATTCAACGAGAGGCGGGAGGAACGTCATGTACGCGGATGTAAAGGAGCAGTACCGGAAAAAACTTGTAACGGCCGACGAGGCGGTGAAGGTCGTTAAATCGGGCGACTGGCTGGAATACGCGTTCGGGATAAACGGCGCCAACGAGCTTGACGAAGCGCTCGCGAAGCGTAAGGACGAGCTGCGCGACGTGAAGATACGCTGCGACATCGGCGTATGGCCCCACTACACGAGCGATGCCGATCCCACCGGCGAGCATTTCTACTGGAACAGCTGGCACTTCGGCGCGCTGGACAGAAAATACTATGACAGGGGGCTCCTCTCCTACATTCCGATGAAGTTCCACGAACTGCCGCGGATGACGAAGAACGACTGTTCTCCCACCAACGTGTTCATCGCCATGGTAAGCCCGATGGACAAGCACGGTTACTTCAGCCTGGGCGCCGGGGCCCCTTCAAGCCTCGCGGCGATCCAGACCGCGCACCACGTTATCGTCGAGGTCAACACCAACATGCCGCGGGTGCTCGGCGGGAACCAGGAAACGATCCACATCTCGCAGGTTGACTTTGTGGTCGAAGGGAAAAATCCTCCGCTTCCCACGCTTCCTCCCGTCGAGCCGTCGAAGGAGGAGGAGATGATCGCCGGCCACATCATCAAAAACCTGTACGACGGCTGCTGCGTGCAGCTGGGCATCGGCGGCATCCCCAACGCGATCGGCACGCTCATCGCCGACTCCGACATGAAAGACCTCGGCGTGCACACCGAGATGTACTGCGACGCGTATCTCAAGATGAGCATGGCGGGGAAGATAACCGGCGCGCGCAAGCGGATCGACCGGTACAAGCAGGTTTTCTCCTTCGCCATGGGGAGCCGCGAGCTCTACGAGTTCATCGACGACAACCCCGGCGTGGTGGCCTACTCGGTCGGATACACCAACAACCCGGTCATCGTATCGCAGATCCACGACTTCGTCTCGATCAACGCCTGCATCGAGGTGGACCTGTTCGGTCAGGTATGCGCAGAAAGCGTCGGCACGCGCCATATCAGCGGCACGGGGGGACAGCTTGATTTCGTCGAGGGCGCCTACAAGTCGAAGCGCGGGCAGAGCTTCATCTGCATGACCTCGACCTTTGAGGGGAAGAACGGCCTGACGTCGCGGATAAAACCGACCCTCACGCCGGGATCGATCGTGACCGACCCGAGAACCGCCACCCACAAGATCGTGACCGAATACGGCGTGGTGAACATGAAAGGCAAGAGCACCTGGGAGCGCGCCGAGGCGCTCGTCTCTATCGCGCACCCTGATTTCCGCGAAGGGCTTATCCGCGAAGCGGAAGCGATGAAGATCTGGCGGCGCTCGAACCGGATCGTCTGAAACCGGCCCGGAGCCTGAATTCAGGAATTATTTCGCGCACAGCGCCGCGAGCCCGTGAAACGCGCGTCTTTTCGCGCGGTGACGTGCGGTGCTTTCGACCTGCTCCGCTATTTTGCGCATCATGTCGACGCATTCGGCCGGGTATTTTCCCACCGACGTCTCTCCCGAAAGCATGACCACGTCGGTGCCGTCATAGATGGCGTTGGCGATATCGCTCACGTCGGAGCGGCTCGGGTGCGGGTTTTCCATCATCGATTCGAGCATCTGCGTCGCGGTGATGACCGGCTTTCCCGCGGCGTTGCATTTCTCGATCATCACCTTCTGCAGCTCGGGCAGGAGCCACGGATCGAGCTCGACGCCCAGATCCCCCCGCGCGACCATGATGGCGTCGGTCGCGGCGAGAATTCCATCAAAGTTGTCGACGCCTTCAGGATTTTCGATCTTGGAGATAATTTTTATTCCGCTGCCCGCAAGCCTTCCGCGAAGCTCCTCCACGTCGTCGGCGTTGCGCGTGAACGAATCGGCTATGAAATCAATCCTGTTTTCAACCGCGAATTCGAGGTTCGGGATATCGTGCGGCATGGTGTACGGATAGCCCACGATCGTGTCGGGATGGTTGAGGCCCTTGCGGGAGCGCAGCACCTCGCCGTATATCACTTCGCACTCGATGTGGCCCTTTCCGACCGAAAGCACCTTCACTCCCTCGTAGGCATCGTCGATGAAGAACCGGTCGCCCGGCTTCGCGAACCGGTCAAGCTCGGTGTAGGTTACGGGAATGCCCTGATCGAACGAATCTATTTTCGGATAATCCGATCCCGGGGGCTTGGGAAGATCGGTGCGAAGCACCAGACGCTGGCCCGCCTTGATGGGCAGCGGCTCGGGAAGGTCGCCCAGGCGGATCTTCGGCCCTTTGATGTCGTAGACGATGTAGCCGGATGGACAGGCGCGGCGCGAGTGCTCGATCGCCGCGCGGTGCAGCTCGCGGTCGCCGTGCGAGCTGTTGATCCTGATCCCGCTCATTCCGTTCCGGTAGAGCTCCGGAATTTTATCGATCGTCGCGGGTCCTATCGTGCAGAGTATTTCAGTGCTGGCCATGGTTTCCTCCCCCGGCGGAGAGGAAATCCGGCCGCGTATCCGCGGGCGCGGAAACGCCGTCTCCTACCGCCTGAATTCGTTGATGTCCTTACAATATCCTTCCATAATATATTTTGCAACCTCAAAAACATACGGCGAGGCCGACGATACGGCGAGCACGGTGTGCCCCCCTTCCCCCTTGTAGAAGTTGAGCTCGGTGGCGCGAGCTTTTCCCGCGATCACGACGGTGCACAGCGGCCCTGCGAGCTTTTTCGCGTCCGCGGCGGAAAACCCGCGCGACTTGAGCGGGTTGAAGGATTTCAGCAGATTCTGCATCTTCACCTCGTGGAGCGCGATGTCCCGGTGCTCGCGGCAGACCCACGCTTCCGGTGCGGCCTTTGTATCCCCGCCCTGCGTCGCCGTGCGCTCCTTCGCGAAAGTGAGCGATTTCCCTTTCTGGCGGATGGTGACGGACACGATCTCCTCAGCCTTGATATCAACGACCCGGTGGTCGCGCAGCGCGTCTACGGGCCTTCCGAAATCGGAGTCGAAATATCCGGCCGCCTTGAAAATCTCCGGGCGCTCACCGATACGCACGAAGGTGTGCGTGGTCTTGTCGCTCTTCTTCCCGAACAGGAGGCTTCGCACGATCCTGCCGCCCTTGCTCGCCTTCACCTCGATCGCCTTGTCCGGCGTGAGATCGAACTGCTCGTAGTGCGGAGCGCGCGTGGTGAGATGGGTGATGGTGAGCTCCTTCAGCGCTTTTTCCATCCTGTCGATCGCGGCGTCATCGGCCGGGAAGGCTTCGCTTCCGATAAGCCAGCGGTCGTCCTGCCGGTAGATGCGCACCGGCCCTCCGGGCCTGCCTATGACGATCTCATCAACGTGACCGCTCCAGGTCGCGAGTTCGGGGATATCGGGATCCGCGCCGCGGTGCGAGGCTACGAGATAGACCACGAGAAGCAGCGCGATGACCCCGAGCGTGAGATAGAGTTTCTTTTTTGCCTGAACTGCCATCGCTATACCTCCTCCTTCGGGGCGAACTGTTCGATGATGCGCGCTTTTCTGCGCCTGCGCCACGCGTACATGCCGCCCGCCGTCAGCGCCACTACGATCGCCGGCAGGAGCGCCAGGTTGAACACCTTGAGGATGAGCTTCGCCCAGTCGACCGCGTCGGCGGGCGTGGTGTTGAACACCCTCCTGATGATCGAGGCCAGGAGATTGTCCTCGCGCAGCGGATTGATATCCTGCCCCTTGCTCCGCATTTCGGGAACGCCGTAGTTGCCGTTCATGTAGTCGATGATGTTCTGGATAAACACCGCGTTCGGCCGTGAGAACTCGCGCGGGTCGACCTGGTAATCAAACCGGGTGATCTCGGACGTTCCGATGACCAGGAGCTTTCCCGGACGCACCGACTGCTCAATAAACGCGGGAGCGGCCACTCCTGCCTGCGGTCCTTTCGCTTTCACCTCTTCGGCGGGCTCCTCCATCTTCGGCAGCGCCTTTCCCTTGAAGTGGCTCGCGAACTGCCCGGCGAGCAGTACTCCCAGCTCATGCTTCGAGCGCTCGCCTTTGGCGGGCGGATTCATCGTCCACGGCATGATGTTGGTCACGAGCCAGCTGTCGGGGCTCGAAGTCGCGAGCACCGTTTTACGGATACCGGCCTGCTGAAGTTTCGCGCCGTCCACCGTGACCGGCGATGACTTGACGAAGTAGACGCGCTTCAGGTACTTCGTGATTTCGTTTTCCCGGTTAAGCCCGCCCACGCCCAGCTGCGGCACCATGTAGAGCGAATCGCCGCGGTAGTGCAGACAGTTCATGTCGAGGACGATCTGCGGCGTGATCGACACGCCGTACGAGGAGAGCAGCTGCTCAAGCCCCGTCTCGTTCGGGATGACGCTCGGGTTGCCGCGGAACATCGGGTGCGCCTGGCGCTCGGACTCTTTGAACGCGTCGAGGAAAACGATGACCGAGCGCCCCTTCATGAGGAACTGGTCGATACGGAAAAGCTCGGCGTCGGTAAACTCGCGCTTCGGGCCGTTGATGACCAGCGTCTGGATCGTGTCGGGGATGTCGTCTTTCGCCAGGTCGAGCTGCTGGAAGTCGTACATCTCAGGTATGAGCGGCCTGAAGTTCGCCGCGCCCTCCTGGATGTCGGAAAACGAGAGCTCGTCGTGGCCCACCGTGTAGCCGATCACCGGGTTGATGCCGATGATGCTTCCGACGATGCTGTTCATGATATCGTCGAGGCTGTCGACGATCGAGTACATCGAGAAGATCGAGCGGCCCAGGAGGTGCACCGTCTCAAACCTTCCGGCGTGGTCGACGACGAGGCCGAGCGCGATCTCCTCGTTTCGGCCCGTACGGTCGCGCAATATCATTTTGGGAACGCCGTACATTTTCGCCATGTTCTGCGCGTCCGGGTCGGTCAGCGGATCGAGCGGCCCGCGGAACTGAAGCTTGCGGTAATTCTTAACGTTGACCTTTTCGAACTGCTCGGCGACCTTGCGCACCACCTTGCCGTATTCGGGGAGGTTCTTCGACGCGAAGAGCGTCACGTTGATCGGCGTGGTGATCCGGTGCAGCGCGTCGACCTTGTTCGTCATCTTCTTGATGAGCGAGGTGATCCGGTACTCCATGCCTTCAGGCGAAGTGAGCGAATCAACGCGCTCGAGCAGGTCCTCGTGCTCCAGGGCAATCGCCATGTACGCCTCGCGGACGCTGATCTGGTCGTGCTTGTACTCGCTGATCTTCACGGCGCGCACACCGTAGTCGTCGAGCTCCTTCTTGTTCTTTTCCTGCGACGGATCGATGAAGACGTAGCGGAAATTGCGGTTCCCCGACTCAGAATATTCTTCGAGGATGTCGGTGAGGTATCGCTTCACGTTGTTGTACGGCGCCGGCAGGTCCTCGGTGAAAAACACGCGCAGCGTCAGCGGCGATTCAAGGGAGGATATGACCTCGCGGCTCGTGGCCGAAAGCGAATACGCGCCATTTTCCGTCAGGTCGAAGCGGAAATGGAGCTTCAGGCTTATCAGGTTCAGGAGAATGATCACTACGACATAGAGAATCATCATCATGTTGCGTTCGGACAGGCGCTTCGACGCGGCGAACCGGGGAATGTATCCGCCCGCCTTCTGTTTGAGTTTTTCAATCATCTCGATCAGTTTCATGGCCCTTATCTCCTCTCCTCGATGATCGTTATAGTGCCCAGGACCGAGAGGGCGATCACGGACAGGAAAAAGATGATGTCGCGCGAATCGATGATGCCGCGCGCGAAATTCTTGAAATGATAGCTCAGGCTGAAATAGGAGAAGAAGTGCACCATCGCCGCGGGAAGGAAGAAAAGGATATACTCGATGAGCGTCAGGGTGATACAGATCGTCACGCCGATGAGGAAGGCGATGATCTGGTTGCGGCTGATCGACGAGGAGAAAACACCGATCGCCGAAAACGACGCCGCCAGGAGCACCGCCCCGAAGTAGCCGCCAAGCACCGGGCCGAAATCAAGGCTGCCGAGGACCGCCACCGAGAGCACGTAGACGAGGGTCGGAACGAGCATCGCGCAGACGAAGACCGTCGCGGCGAGGAATTTGCCCGTTACCGCCTCATACGACTGTATCGGGAGCGTGAGCAGTATCTCGATCGAGCCCGACTGTTTCTCTTCGGAAAAGAGCCTCATGGTCACCGCGGGGACCGCGATTGCGAAGAGCACCGGGAGCGAAGCGAAAAATTCCCGCATCTCCGCCTGACCGAACAGGAAGAACGGAGAGAAAACGAAGAAATAGAATCCCGCCGCAAGCAGGAATATGCCGAACACGATATAGGCGATCGGAGTGGTGAAGTACACCAGAAGCTCCTTTCGCATGATCACGATTATTTTTCTGAAGAAATTGCCGTCACTCATTCGTTGCCTCCAAGCGTCAGGTCGCGGAAAATATTTTCAAGGGTCTTCGTCTCGCGCGCCATTTCGTAGATCACCCACCCGCGCCCGGCGACTCGCCTGAACAGCTCAGGGCGGATATCGACATCGTCACGCCCGTGCGCGGTCAGGCAGACGAGCCCCTCGTCGTCATGGTTTCTCGTGACGCCGGTCACGCCCTCGATCGAGCCGAGCTCTGAAGCGATATCGTCGTAGGCCGCGCCGCCGATCTTGAGCGAGACGAGCACCTCGCGCCCGTGCGTCACCTTGAGCGAGGCGACCGAGCTGTCGGTCACGATGTTTCCCTGGTTGATGATGATCACGCGGTCGCAGGTTGCCTCCACTTCGGAGAGGATGTGCGTTGAGAGGATCACCGTCTTCTTCTTGCCGATCTCCCTGATCAGGTTGCGGATCTCGACGATCTGGTTCGGGTCGAGACCGCTTGTCGGTTCGTCGAGGATGAGGAACTCGGGATCGTGGATCATCGCGTGCGCGAGCCCCACCCGCTGCCTGTATCCTTTCGAAAGCTCGCTCACCGGCTTGTGCATGATCTCGCGGATGCCGCACAGCTCGGCAATCTCGCCGATCCTGCCATCCGCGGTCACCCCGCGGATCGCCGCGACGTAGGAGAGATAATCGTACACCAGCATATCCCCGTAGATCGGCACCGACTCGGGAAGGTAACCGATAATATCGCGCACCTCAAGCGGGTTCTCATCGACCCGGAAGTCCCCGACGCTTATGATGCCCGCGGTCGGCTTCAGGTAGCAGGTGAGCATCCGCATCGTCGTCGTCTTCCCTGCGCCGTTGGGGCCGAGCAATCCCGTGATCTCCCCCCTGCGAATGGTGAAGGATATATTATTTACGGCGACCAGGTCGCCGTATTTTTTCGTCACATCGCGCACACTTATCATAGGCCCTCGTTATGCCCTCCCGTAGTCGTCTTCAAAACGCTCGATATCGTCCTCGCCGAAGTAATCGCCGGTCTGCACCTCGATGAAACAGAGATCGATGGCGCCGGTGTTTTCGATGCGGTGGAGCACCTCGCGGGGGATGTTGATATCGCTCCCCGGCCCGACGTTAAAACACTCCTCGCCGATGCACATCGATCCGCTCCCCTTCACGACAAACCAGTGCTCATCGCGCCGGCTGTGCCGCTGAAGGCTCAGCCTCTTGCCGGGAAACACCGTGATCCTCTTGACCTTGTGGTCCGACGCGTCGGAAAGGACTTCGTAATGGCCCCAGGGCCTTTTGCCTTCTATGCTATCCATGGCTCTCCATAAAATCCTTCATGAAATCTACGAGGGCCCTGACGCCCTCGACAGGCATGGCGTTGTAGATGGAAGCCCGGCAACCGCCAACGGACCGGTGCCCCGGCAGGCCGCTCAGGCCGTTCATTTCCGCATTTTCAAGGAATATCTTTTCAAGCCGCTCCTCGGGAAGGCGCCACACGACATTCATCGTGGACCTGCTCGCGGGATCGACCGGGCTGCGGTAGAACCCGCCGCTTTTGTCTATCATTGAATAGAGCATCCCTGCCTTCTCATCGCGCCGCCGCTCGATCTCCCGCATACCGCCGATCGACTTCACCCATTTGAGCGTGAGGTTGGCCATCCAGGTGGCGAAGGTGCTCGGAGTATTGTAGAGCGAATTGTTTTTGATATGAAGATCGTACCGCATATAGGCCGGCAGGTCCTTCCTTGCGCGCTCCGCGAAATCCCTGCGCACCGCCACCAGCACCATTCCCGCCGGGGCGAGGTTTTTCTGCGCGCCGGCATACATCATGACGGTTCGCTCCCACGGCAGCGGACGGGAAAGTATATCCGACGACATGTCGATCACGAGCGGCACCTTCCCCGCGTCAGGATAGTCTTTCCACTGGATGCCGCCGATCGTTTCGTTGGAGCAGAGGTGCGCGTAAAGTGCGCCCGGATTGAACGAAAGCTCACTCTGTGCCGGCATCCGCATATAGTTATCGCCCTTGCCGTCCCAGGCGATGTTGACGCTTCCGCACAGCTTCGCGTCCTCCCAGGCCCTCACGCCCCAGTGCCCGGAGAGAATGTAATCCGCAGTTACTCCTTCCCTCAAAAACGCCATCGGAATCATGGCAAACTGAAAGGTCGCTCCTCCCTGGAGCAGGAGAAGATGGAAATCATCCGGTATCTCCAGTAGTTCCCGGAGCAGCGCAAGCGTCTCGTTGTGGATCGCGTCGAATACCGGTCCGCGATGGCTCATTTCGATGAGCGACATCCCGGTGCCTTCAAAATCCACGAGCTTGGCCGCCGCCTCCTCAAGGGCCGGGAGGGGCAGGATAGAAGGTCCCGAAGCAAAATTATAAATTCTCGCCATACTAACACTCCTTCATTGGCACAGTGACCTGAAAAAACACCCGGCCGCGCGCCGGACCGCGTATCACCTGCTGCTCAATCGGGGCAAAAATACAATACGCGGCGGCCTTAGCAAGTGAAAATTTGCCCCTTGATAGGTTAAAGAGGCACCACGGTTCGGATAGTTCCATTAGATAGTATGGATACCGGATGGTTACAGAAACCGGATATCCGCTCCCTACTGGCGGTTGAGGGCCGGAGCGACCGTAATATCGACCCTGCGGTTCTGCGCCTTATTGGCCGCGCTCGTATTGGGGACGATCGGATTGAACTCGCCGTATCCCACCGCGGCAAACCGCTGCGGATCGAGGCGCTTATCTTTAAGAAGCTGCTGCAAAACCGCGAGAGCCCGCTGAGCCGAAAGCTCCCAGTTGTCGCGGAACTCCCCTCCGCGGATCGGCACGTTGTCGGTGTGCCCCTCGACGAGGATTCGGTTCTCCGGGTAGCTGGTCAGCACGCCGGCGATCCTGTTGAGCGCGGAATAGATTTCCGGTTTAAGCGCGGCCGATCCCGAGTTAAAGAGGATCTTGTCGTTTATGTTGATCACCAGCCGGTCGTGGAATTTCTTTATCTTGATATCCCCCTTGCGGATCTCCTCTTCGAGCTGTTTCTCCATGTCGAGTGCCTGGCTTGACATCCGGTTCAGCTCGGCCTTCTGTGATTCGGTGAGCTTGCGAAGGCCCGATATCTCGTCGTTGAGCGCCTTCACCTGCGCGTTGAGGGAGGATATTTTGCCGTCACAGGCGTCGGTGATTTCCTGTATTTTTTTCAGGTTCGCCTCGCGCTCGCCGTTGAGCTGCGTGCGCAGCTTTTCGAGCTCGCCGCGATAATGGTCTTCGAGCTTTTTCGCGTCCTCGAGGAGCGCCTTTTCGCGGTCCCCGCTTTTCATCTTCATGATCTCGGCGCGCTGCTCAAGCTCCTGTATCCTGTCGCGGCAGGCTTTCTTGTCCTCGCTGCCCTGTTTTTCGAGCATCTCGATCCGCTTGTTGAGCATCTCGACACGGCTGGAGAGCTTCCGGTTCTCCTCCTCGAGGTTGCCTATTTCGTTGTTGCACTGCTTTTTCAGCAGCTTAAGCTCCAGCTCGACCGCGACCTTATCGCTGTAAAGCCGGTTGTACTCGGCGGGCGTATAGAACATATCCGCCCGTGCCGTTTCCAGAGAAACAATAAGAGCGGCTGTCATAATGATGAGAATAAAAAAATACCTCGCCCGCCATGCGGACATGATCTTCCCCCTCCCCATCACTTTTCACCGCCGGGCACCAGCGATTCAGCTTCCGAGCGAAGCCTCGTCGCTTCGTCCATATCTTTCTTCCTGTCGACGAGCACGCGCCGCTGCTCATCGAGATGTTTTTCATAGCTGTCAACGCGCACAAGGGAGCTCGGGGATACGATACGCCTCCAGAAGGAATCGCTCTCCTTGAACTGGTCAGGCCGCTTGTCCTGGTATTTCCTGGCGATCTTCGCCTTTTCGTAATCGAGCTCCGCGACCAGCACCGACATCTCGGCTTCTTTCAATGCCAGGAGCGCCTTTGCCTGGTTTCTGCGGGACTCTTCGGCCCTGAGCCGTAATTCCGCCGTCTTCAGTCCCTTTTGCGCGGCGTCACGCTCCCCTTTCTTCGCAACAACCGCTATTTCAATCTTCTCGACCGATTTCGCCTCTTCCGGGGTTTTATCCGCGAGATAGGAGGTGTTTACCGGGCCGGGCATGGTGGCACAACCCGCCGCTACCGTAAAAAGCACCGCTGAAACTAACGTTTTCGGCCGCATTTTCCGTTCTCCGTCATGTAAATAATCACGATCTTATACAAAGCGCGCCATTCACGCTTTTGTATACTCAATCTGATACTTTATATGTATACAAACTTTCGCCCGCGTTACACAGAGCTGAAAAATCATTATTCAAAAAAAATCAATCCGGCATATTTCATCGTGATATAATATAATCGTGTTCAGACAGCGTGTCAAGAGAGAATTCCGGGCACCATAGCCGCGAAGAATGGCATTATATGTCTCATACAAATGATGCTGGAGCCATTTTAAGCCGTCCGGAAGCATGATTTTATCTTTTTTATTGACAAAAATCATCCCGATAATATTGTTGCACTCTGACTGCTGTATATAAGCACTCTCAGGGACACTATCTGTAAATCGGTAATGGTGGTTAACCCAGCAGGGGTTAGCTATTGTCATTATGTGATTTATAAGAAATAATTACGACAGTAAGACAGAAGAGGAATGCAATGAGTGACATTCAAAGAACCTTTTCACCGAAGGCATCACAGATCGACAAGAAGTGGTACCTTATCGATGCCGAAGGCAAGGTGCTGGGACGCCTCGCAAGCGAGGTTTCGAAAATACTTCGCGGCAAGCACAAACCGACCTACGCGCCGTATTTTGATGACGGCGACAACATCATCATAATCAACGCCGAAAAAGTCGTGCTCACCGGCAGAAAGGGCGAAGACAAGGAATACTACAAGCACACCGGATATCCCGGCGGCGAGAGGTTTATCAATATAAAGAAGGTAATGAAAGAGCAGCCTGAATTCGTTATCCGCCATGCCGTATGGGGAATGATGCCGAAAAGCAGGCTCGGACGGCAGGTGCTGAACAACCTCAAGATTTACACGGGAAGCGAACATCCCCACACTGCCCAGAAACCGGAAAAATTAGAGATATAATCAGGAGTTCATGATGAGCGATAATAGAATGTACGCCACTGGAAGAAGGAAGACCTCGGTAGCCCGCGTCTGGATGAAGCCCGGGAACGGTCAGATCACCATCAATAATCTGCCTGTTTCCGACTATTTCCGCCGCCAGACCCTGGTGCTGATTGTAAAACAGCCGCTCGAGCATCTCAGCAAAGTCGAGTCATACGATATATTCGCCACGGTAATGGGCGGAGGCTGGTCCGGCCAGGCCGGTGCGGTAAGACTTGGTATCGCCAGATGCCTTATCCAGTTTGACGAAAAATGCAAGAAAGCGCTTCGCATGGAAGGCTTCCTTACCCGTGACGCACGTGAAGTCGAGAGTAAAAAATACGGGCGCAAGAAAGCGAGAAAACGGTTCCAGTTCTCGAAACGTTAAACCGCCGTACCACTACATCCGAAAGAGAGTACACAAAGGGATGTCCGCCATGGTGGGACATCCCTTTTTTATACCGTCATGCTGGTTATCACCGACATCACACAGAAGAATACCCACATCGAGGTCAGGCTGGATACCGGCGATCTCCTTTTCCTGCCATTCTCCGCGATCGAGCGGATAGCGCTGAAAACCGGAATGTCCATCGATCCTACCCAGTACGGGTTTCTCAGGGATGAATCGAACCGCCACCTCTGCGCACAAAAAGCACTTGATTATTTATCAATACGAAATAGAACCGCGCAAGAGACCGAGCGCTTCCTCGCGAAAAAAGGGTTCGACCACGACATCATCGGCGGTGTCATACGGGATCTGCATTCCGCCGGATACATTGACGACTATCGGTTCGCGGTGGGATATATCCGCGGCAAGCGGGGCCGCAAAGTCGTGGGAGACAATCTCCTGCGGCGCGACCTCATGCAGAAAGGAGTTGAATCAAGGACGATCAGAAAGGCGATCAGCGAGGCGGCGGACGATGCGATAAGCGAAGAGGCAGTGTTTCGCGAGGCGCAGAAAAAACTTTCCCGTATCGGCAATAAGCCGAACCGGGAAGCAAAGGTGATATTTTTCCTGCGGCAGCGCGGTTTCGGCGACGATATGATACGCGCCGTGATTGCGCGCCTGAAGCGTGAACACGCGCTGGACGATATCCCCGATCCTCAGGAATAATGGTGCCGTATCGTACTATTTTTGTGCTATCATCGTAAGCATACTCACTCAACAAGGAGCCGCAGATGTTACAAGTAAAAGACCTTCGTGATTCATATATCTCCTTTTTCAGGGAGCGCGGCCACCGCATCGTCCCGTCAAGCCCGCTCGTACCCAAGGACGACCCCACCCTGCTTTTCACCACGGCCGGGATGGTGCAGTTCAAACCGATGTTTGCCGGCACCGTCAAGCTCGAATACACCCGCGCGGCGACGGTACAGAAGTGCCTGCGCACCAGCGACCTGGAGCGGGTGGGCAAGACCAAGCGCCACTGCACGTTTTTTGAAATGCTCGGCAACTTTTCGTTCGGCGATTATTTTAAAAAGGAAGCGATCGAATACGCATGGGACTACTCGACAAACGTGATAGGATTTCCGAAGGAGAACATCTGGGTTTCAATTTATCAGGACGACGACGAGGCTTTCGGAATATGGAACAACCATATCGGCGTGCCCGCAGAAAAGATCGTGCGGCTCGGCAAGGCCGACAACTTCTGGGGACCGGCGGGAGATTCCGGCGCGTGCGGCCCCTGCTCCGAGCTCTACCTCGACCGCGGGCCCGAATTTGGCTGCGGTTCGCCCGACTGCAAGCCGGGATGCGACTGCGAGCGGTTCCTCGAGTTCTGGAACCTCGTCTTCAACCAGTTCAACCAGGACGTCAACGGCGTGCTCACCCCGCTTCCGCGCACCGGTATCGACACAGGGATGGGGCTTGAGCGTCTGGCCACGCTCGTGCAGGGCGTCGATTCCATTTACGAGACCGACGAGCTGAAACGGCTCGCCGAATTCGTCTGCCGCGAAGCCGGAGTAAAATATGAAGGGAAGCAGATGCAGAGCGTGAATGTCATGATCGAGCACGCCCGCGCGCTCACCTTCGCCATATCCGATGGCGCGTATCCTTCAAACGAGGGCCGGGGATATGTACTGCGGCGCATCATCCGGCGGGCGCTCCGTTTCGCGCGGCTGGTTGGCATCACCGAGCCGTTCATCTACCGCATTGTCGATCCTATCGTCGAAATCATGGGAGACTACTATCCCGAAATTAAGCAGTCGACCAAAAACGTGAAGAACCTTCTCGAAGGTGAGGAAAAGCGCTTCCTTGAGACGCTCGAAAACGGCATGGACCGCCTCGAAGAGATCATGAAATCGCTCAAGGGCCGCGGCGAGACGATAATCGAAGGAAAAGACGCCTTCATTCTCTACGACACATTCGGCTTCCCCCTCGAAATGACGACAGAAATTGCCTCCGAACAGAACCTCGCGGTGGACACCGAAGGATTCAACCACCAGATGGAAAAGCAGCGTGAGCGCGGCAAGCAGAGCTGGAAAGCCGCCGACATGGGTTATGAAAAAGCCGTGGAAAAGATGGCGCGTCAGGCGGGGGATACGGTATTTCTGGGTTACGAAAAAAACAGCGCCGATTCAGACGTACTTTTCCTGAGCGACGGGAAGGACCTTGTATCCTCGCTCGCGGCCGGCGCCGAGGGCCTTATCATAACAAGAGAAACCGCGTTTTACGGGGAGTCGGGAGGCCAGGTGGGCGATCACGGCCGCATCATCTCGGCGGGCGGCGCGGTATTCGAGGTCGCTGACACGATCAAATTCGAAAAGACGATCGTCCACGCCGGCAGGGTGCTGCGGGGCTCATTCTCCGAAAAGGAGCGCGTATCGACCGAAATCGACCTCGTGCGGCGAAATCTCATCCGCGCCAACCACACCGCGACGCACCTTCTCCAGGCCGCGCTGCGCCGTGTGCTTGGCGATCATGTGCATCAGTCCGGCTCGATCGTGGAGCCCGACAGGCTGCGGTTCGACTTCACGCACTTCAATCCCCTTTCTCCGGAAGAAATTGAGGACGTCGAAAGGCTCGTCAACCAGAAGGCGTGGGAAGCGGTCCCCGTTGAAACGAACATCATGGACCTTAAAGACGCGCTCAAGACCGGGGCGATGGCCGAGTTCGGCGAGAAATACGAAGACCGTGTCCGCGTGGTGAAGGTCGGCGATTTCAGCACCGAGCTGTGCGGAGGCACCCACCTGGACAATACCGGAAAGATCGGCGTATTCAAGATCGCGCGCGAAGGATCGCCCGGAGCGGGGCTTCGACGGATAGAGGCGCTCACGCTTCGCGGCGTCTACGACCGCCTCAACAGCCATACCGAAATCGTAAACGGCCTGGCAAAGCTTCTCAACGTCACCGAAAGCGGCATGCTCAAAAAAGTCGAGGAGCTTGTCACCGGCGCGCGCAGGCTCGAAAAAGAGATGGAAAAGCTGAAAAAAGAATCGCTGTCGCAGGACGTCGATTCAATCATCTCCCGCGCCGTTGCGGCCGGCGATACGAAAATTATCAGCCACTCTTTCACGGACGCAGGCATCGACGAGCTTCGCGGGCTTTCGGACCTGATCAGGTCAAAAGAGCAGAATTCGGTCGTGCTGTTCGGATCGACGCATGAAGGGAAACCGCTCCTGCTCTTCGCCGCGACCTCGCAGGCGGTGAAAAACGGCATCGATTGCGGCGGAATAATCAAGGAAGCGTCAAAAATACTCGGCGGCGGCGGCGGCGGAAGAAAAGACATGGCACAGGCCGGGGGAAAACAGCCGGAAAAACTGGGGGAAGCGCTCGACGCGGCGGTAAAAGCGGCGAAAGCAATGATCGCGGGATAAGCTACTTTTTCCGCTTCATCTCCTTCATGAGGCGGTTCTTGTATTCAATCTCCCGCGGCTTGATCATGGCGTAATACCGCTTCATCTCGTCCTTGCGTGATGAGTTGCCGGCGAAGTCAACACCGATATAGAGGTTTCCCTTGGTATCGTAGTTGGTGTATTTAATCTCGCCGTAGATCGTGATGGGCGCCTGGAGCCTGAATACGACATCGAATATGAATCCCCGCGCCTTAATCAGGTATTTCTTCAGGTTCTCATCGGTAATCTTAAGCTTCACGCCTCCCTTGCTGATGTCGATGATCTCCTGGTGGGCCGAGAGCAGTACAGTATTGGCATCGCGGATCCTGTCCACGAGCTTGAACGCCTGGTCCTTGACCTCAAGGACCTTTTCTATGGTAAAGTTCACGCTTGTGGATAGCAGCTGGATATAGGCAAACGGAATTGACCGCTCATCCTCGGTGATATAGAGCAGGGGGCAGATAATGATCGATTTGTATCCCCTCTCAACATTCTTTATTACCTGCTTCGACAGTTCCCCGCCGTACATTGTTGCCAGATCGACAAAATCACCGGTCAGCGCCGCGTAGGAATCCGGATTTGAACAATCCTCGACAAAAACGGTCTGCCCGGTCCTTTTTATCCGCTCCATCACCGGGTCGTCCTGCTGGAGGATATCCACCCTCACGATATCGCTCATCCCCGATTTGCTCGACTGAAACTGGTCAAGGATCACTTTAATTCCGGTGGGTATATTGTATCCTGAAAGCTCGATGGTATGCTTTGAAAACTTGAAATTCGTCGCAACGACATCTTCCGGGCTGATTTTAAAACGGAGGTCGCGCCTGCCCTCGTTGGCCTTTCTTACGCTTCTGATTTTGCAGTGAAAATACCCGGGGCCCCTTACTTCAATGATCGCCAGATCAAATTCGAGATATTTGTCCAGAAGGCCGTATATTATTATCGTATCTCCCCCGGGATCATATTCCGAATCAGTGACCAGCATGAGCGTCTTGTCATTGAGGAATTCGTTGATCTTGACTTCGGTCTTTTCCACATCATATTTAAGATGAAGCTTTCTTGTGGAAAACTGTGTCTTCAGCACTTCGATCGCGTCATCAAGAGAGCTGATCTCGGAAAACGAGCGCTCTTTTCTCTCTTTTATACGAAGCACAATGAAACTCCTTGCTTAAGATATTCCTCAAGAGCATATTCCCGCGTATATTTTCTTACAACGAAAAGCCCGGATGGAATGTTCTCTTACTATAGAATATCGCTACATATTATGACAAACTTCACAATAAAAAATTGATCATGCTGCTGAAAAAGTTTCAATCGAAAAGCGACTGCGGGGAAATAATTTTTACGTCAGGAAATAAAAAGGGGAGAATCCTCTTCTCCCCCGTCAAGCGCCTGCCTGGTAATTGTAAGCCTACGCCATCTTCGCAGGGGCCTTCTTAGCAGCGGCTTTCTTCTTCGCGGGAGCTTTCTTCTTGGCAGCGGCTTTCTTCGCTTCCGCTTCTTTCGCCTTCTTTATCTGAACATCAAGCTTCTTCAGGTCGGCCTGAAGCTTGTTGAGTTCAGACTGAAGCTTCTTGCTCTTGTCCGCTTTTTTCTTTTGTTCCCCGACCAACTGCTTTACACTTTTCTCAGCCATTTGTCAAACTCCTCAACTAAAATTATTATGGGTCCTGAAAATTAAATTTATAAAAACATATTCGATAAACTCATTAGCGAAATAAAATGCAAATAACAGGTTTATCGGCTTGCACTATTTATACATATTAACATAATAGTTATTTATGCAAGCAAAAAATTATATTAAATTTAACAAAAATTGTTTTGTGATAAAACGTTCTGCTCATACAACACAACATTCACGATTGAGATGTATAAATAATTTTAACCATGGCTTTTCCGCGCTATATTTTCCCATGACAGTACGTCAAAAAATCCGCGTAATAAATTAATTTGTTGCATCCTCCCGCGGGATCAGGAAAATAATCTTATTCGTCGAAAAATTCCCGTGACGCATGCTCACCGTCGGCGCGAAGACCAGCGCAACATGAGCAAAACCTCCGATGGCCCTGCAGAAATCCATCGCTGGGAAACAGATATTTCATCAGGATATTATTAATGTCGGATAAATTTCCAATTGTCTCAATAGTCGGACGCCAGAATGTGGGAAAATCCACGCTTTTTAACGCGTTCGCGCGAGAGAGAAGGGCCATCGTAGACGCGATCCCGGGACTTACGCGCGACGTGCTTTCGTATCAGATCAGTCACAAATCGGTTTCTTTCATAGTCTGCGACACTCCCGGTCTTGATCTTGCCGACACGGGCGAGCTTTCGCAGTCTATACTCTCAATCGCGCGTCAGCAGCTCGAACGGTCCTCCGTTATCCTCCTGCTGCTCGAAAATCCCGCTCCCGCTCCGTTTGATCTGGAACTCATCCGCATTATCAGGAAGCTCTCTCTTCCTACCATCGTTGCGGTTAACAAGATGGATGACACCTCGGATTACGAAAATCTCTCAAATTTCTACGAAACGGGGTTCAACGAAATTTTGCCTATTTCCGCGCTGAGAAAGAGGAATGTTCCGCTCCTTCTGGATAAAATTATCGAGATGCTCCCTTCTAAAAAGACGGCGACGAGGGAGGCAGATATAAGGATCGCGATTGTGGGAAGGCCCAATTCCGGCAAATCGACGCTACTCAATACGTTTCTCGGATACGACCGTGCCGTGGTTTCGGACATTCCCGGCACGACGAGAGACTCCATTGATGAAGATTTCAACTTTCAGGGAAGACGGATACGGATCATCGACACCGCCGGGCTGAAAAAAAAGAGCCGCATGACGGACGATATTGAATTTTACTCGCTTACAAGGACCCTTGACTCAATAAAACGCTCGGACGTGGTCATCCACCTGATCGATTCCGTCCAGGGACTTACGGAGACCGATATCAAGATTTCCGATGAGATCATGAAGGCCAGGAAGAACACTCTCATTTCACTCAACAAGTGGGACGCTGTAGAAAAGGACACAAAAACCTTCAACGAATACAGGGATAAAATCATTTTCAAGTTTTATAAAGCGGCGGACTATCCGATCATGTCGATCTCAGGGAAAAACAAACTTCGCATTCACAAGCTCCTGACGACCGCCATAGACCTGTACGACAGGTCCCAGATCCATATCGATACGCCCCGACTGAACAGGGCGATTGAGGAAATCCAGAACTCACACCGGCTGCCACTGCTCGGTGAGTCTTTAAAGGTTTTTTACGCGACCCAGACCGGTTCGGTTCCCCCGAAATTCAAGCTTTTCGTGAATAACGCAGAGCTTTTCCGAAAAGATATCATCCGGTTCATAGAAAAAGCATTGAAAGAGAAGTTCGGGCTTGAAGGCATTCCGCTTCTGATCGAAATTGAAGGCAGAAAAAAAAGGGGCTGAATTTGAATTTTTTTTTGAAAACAAAAAGTATTCCGCTATAATCAAATCATGTTTCGAAAATCGTTACTAAAAGTATTTGAGAAACAGAAAATTTTTAAAAAATTAAATTTTATTTAAAAATTTTATTGACATAAATAACCCTTACGTTTTATATGCATCTTATCACTGAGTGAAAATTTTCCCGGTGGTTACAGAGAGGGGGAGACACCTGTTCCCATTCCGAACACAGAAGTTAAGCCCCTCATCGCCGATGGTACTGCATGGGTAGCTGTGTGGGAGAGTAGGACGCTGCCGGGTTTGCAATTATATAAACCCAATACAAAAGGGCCGCTTATTAAAGCGGCCCTTTTTATTTTATCCACATTACAAATACCTTCGGTCCTCTTAAAAAGTACAGCATCTGCCTGCCGCAACTCCATGAATCTCGATGCCTTATGAGTAAAAAATGAGTCCCTCGTTATTTATCGGGAAATACCAAAGACTCTTTTTTTGAGATCCGGGGATTTCACTTCATAAATTATTTCGCATGCGTCACGTTCATTATATTTTTCCCGCGTTACCTCACCCTTTTTGACGACTCCACCGAATTCGTTGGTGATCGCAACACCCGTCGAGCGCGGATCCAGGACTCTGGTGGCGTGCTTTACTCTGTCGCGAACAAACTTTTCAATCACGCTGTCCTGGGCCTGCTGAACGGCAAGACGCTTCGAATCGGTGCGTCGAAGTTCTCTTTCCCCCGATTGTTTCTGATAGAGTGCCTCTGAGCGCACTCTGAACGTATCCCCATCAATCCATCCGAGTGTAACAGATTTTATATCTGAAGATGAATCGGACGCCGCTTCCCGCTTTACATCGACACGCTGGGGCCCCGTGGATTTACACGAAACCATGACATACGCCAGTGACGCTACCAGCGCCAGTGCCACAATCATTCTCATATCATCCTCCGCGAAAAAAAAGATAGGTATAAAACAAAAAGAGCTGTGATGTCACACCACAGCTCTTTCAGATTTTACATGTCAATCAGCTACGTACTACTGAACTCCGCCCATAACTTTCTTCTTGAGGCCGGGAGCGATGAGTTCATAGATAATTTCACAATCATCTTCGTCATTGTAGGTTTCACGGATAACCGATCCGCCCTTTACCGTGCCGCTGAATTCCTTCATAATGGCGATACCGGTAGAAGCAGCATCAGCAGAACCCGAAGCACCCTCGAGACGAGCGCCTTTGAACTTCTCAATCATGGTCTTCTGTGCCATCATGATTGCAGATTCCTTAGCAGTGGCGCGGCGCTGAGTTTTGTTGGTTAATCCAGCTTTGGGAGCACTGGTCGAAGTTACCCTGAAGGTATCATTGTTTACCCAGCCTTCAGTAACATACGAGTCGCCTTTGATCTGCCCGCCAAGCTGACGCGGTCCGCACGACGTGATAAACGCTGCCGCGATCAACACCACAGCTGCTGATACAACTAATTTTTTCATACAAAATCCTCCTTTAGTGTTTTGTAAGTTCGATTACATCTCATCGGTAACTCATTCCGATATAGATATGCGTCCCTACTGTATTCTTTATTTTGAAATTCCATATATTATAACAAGACGCAATATCAAAGTCAACTTAAAATTTGCTTTTTTTTCGGTGGGACGATGGACGATGCCTATTCAAAATTATACAATTGCAACACGAAAAATGTTAACTTTTCAGGAGTGGTAAGCATCACGGCCCCGAAAAGTAACAGTTTTCGACATGGCGGTCACAAAAAGCGGCAATAGAGGTGGATACGAGGACCCTATTCGTGGGCAATTTTGCGCACGGTCACTACGAGAAGCAGGGTAATGATCGCCAGGTTGGGCACCAGCCAGAGAAAAGCCGGCCCGCGGTCATAAGCCCACCAGAACATCCCGCCCGCCCCGAGCCCGAGTCCCACTCCGAGGGTGATGAGATCGTTCCTGGCGGCGAAGATATTGGCAATGGCGTCACGATAGTATTCGGACGAGGTTACCTTCCGCTCTTCGATATAGCGGCCGATAACCGGGAAGAGAAAATAGATCAGGACGAGAGGAATAGCCGACTGGAAAATCCAGTGTGAAATAAAAGGAATCAGCGCGCCTATGATCGATGAAACGGTCAGTATCCCCACCACCATAACCGGGGCAAAAGAACCCATAATTTTGCCCATTGTGCCGAAAACGGGTGGTGCTACGTTCAGAAGCTCGTCCCGGGTATATTCTGTTTTTGAGGACAGCAGTTTTACGTAGTATTCGACCAGAATAACAAGAAAGAAATAAACAAGATAGAGCAGAATGATATACAATACGTCCATGACCGACTCCTTGCTTCTTAATTAAAGCGGCCGCGGGATAATCCGGCAACCTTCAATTTCACCGGAAATCAGGATTTTATGACCGGGACAACGGTTCTAGTAGATAACCGTTTCTCGTATATGTCAAGAAAATATACCACACAGCAACGGCGCGGCACACTATTTTTTTATAACGACCTTTCTTCCGCGCACCTCAAGCCTGCCCTCGCAGAAAAGCTTCACCGATTCCGGCAGTACCCTGTGTTCCTCCTTGAGTATCCGGCCGGCGAGCGAATCGGCGGTATCCGTATCGAGCACCGGAACCGCTGCCTGCATGATGATCGGGCCGGTATCGGTCCCCTCGTCGATGAAATGCGCCGTGCATCCGCTGATCTTCACGCCGTACTCGAACGCCTGCTCCTGTGCGTGCACGCCGGGAAAAGAGGGCAGGAGCGCCGGATGGATATTGATGATGCGGTTCCTGAAAGCTGAAACGAACACGGGGGATAATATCCGCATATAACCCGCCGCCACCACGAGGTCGGTTTTGTGCTCGTTCAGAAGCTTCACGAGCTCACCGTCGAATTCCTGACGGCTGGAAAAATTTTTCGGATTCACGTGGATCGGTTTCACACCGAACTCTTTCGCGATTTCCAGCGCTT
This sequence comes from uncultured Leptospiraceae bacterium, assembly GCA_964627815.1. GTDB lineage: Bacteria > Spirochaetota > UBA4802 > UBA4802 > JAGODF01 > CAZPZJ01. The sequence goes on along the minus strand of CAZVKE010000008.1, from coordinate 52,207 downwards.
TTGCATCCGCACGGTCGGAAAGGAGTACACCGAATTCGGCCTTAATGGTGCCGTCGAGGATCTTTTTCGCTACAACGGTAAAGTTCGACCCCCTTCCCGACGCCAGGAATGACACGACTTTCTTCTTCATAATTCTAATTTCCTGTATTTGTAATGGTTCAGCAGAGATCAGAGCACACCACGCGTGCTGGAATCGGCAGCGCCCTCTTTGCCTGAGCAGTACCGCTGCCGGCCCGCGTATGTCTGTCCGGAGTAATCAGAGAATCAACGTCCCATCTGATCGAGCTTTTTTTCAAGCTCATCGATCCTTTTTTTCAGCTCGTCCAGCTCGGCCCGCTTACACAGCCCGAGTTTGTCTATCGCGCTTTTCGTAAGCCTGCCGACCTCTTCCTCGACATTTTTCTTCGCTTCCTCTGATTGCTTGATGATGTCATCGACGAGCTTCTTCCCTTCCTCCTCGGCAAGCTTCGCTTCCTCGGTGAATTTTTTGGCCCACTCTTCGACCTTCTCCTTGCTCAGTGCCGCGATACCGACGCCGGTCAGCAGCACTTTCCTGAGTGTCTCGTTCATCCGGCACCTCCCGTAATTTTATTTTATGACCGCCATTTATATGAGACGTTACAAATTTTTATCTGTCAACACTTTAACGCGCCCTCCCCGCAGCCGCGGATGCGCGGGATAAATGCCTCCTCACAGCGGCACATGCTTGACAACGGATATGCTTTGTACTTTATTGATATGAAAGGATACCGGTTCTGACCGCCGGCACTGTCTGACAATGCATACACCCGATACGATACAACAACTCTACAGCGAGCTGGCCGGTGCTCTGCCGCCCGGAACGGTAAGCATCGACGCCGAACTGCTTGACACTTTCGCGCGCGACGAATCCCCCGACCTTCGCCGCGCGCCTGAGATCCTGGCAAGGGCCGATTCGACCGAAGCGGTGAGCACGGTACTGCGCCTCTGCTCGCGATACGGCGTTCCCGTAACGCCGCGCGGGTGCGGGACCGGCGTCGCGGGAGGGGCGGTCCCGATACGGGGAGGCGTGGCGCTTTCACTCGACCGCATGGACCGCATCATCGAGATCGACCGGGAGAACATGACCGCCACGGTAGAGCCCGGGGTCATCACCGCCCGCCTCCAGGACGCGGCGGCCGAAGCGGGCCTCATGTATCCCCCCGATCCGTCAAGCCTTGACTCATGCTCGATCGGCGGCAACGTGGCAGTGGGCGCGGGAGGGCCGCGCGCCGTGAAGTACGGCACCACCCGCGACTATGTGATCGGGCTTGAATTCGTGACCGTCGACGGCTGCGTGCACACCGCGGGCGGCAAGTTCATCAAAAACGCCACCGGCTACAGCCTGATAGGCCTTCTCATCGGCTCCGAAGGCACCCTCGCCGTCATCACAAAAATCACGGTCCGCCTGGTGCCGGCGCCGCTTCATGTCATCGATGTCCTCGCGCCCTACCCCGGCATTGACGAGGCGCTGCGGGCGGTCACCAGGGTGCTGACCGGCGGCGTGTCCCCCTCGACGATCGAGTTCATGGAGGAAGACGCCGTCCGCCTTGTCGCCGCGCACCTCGGGCACGAGATGCCGCTTCCCGGCGCGCGGGCGCACCTCCTTATCCAGCTCGACGGAGGCACCGAAGAGGAGGTCACCGGCCGCATGGAAAGGCTCGCTCCACTCCTTGATGTCGATCCGGAAAAAATACTTGTGGCCGTAAACCGCGCGCAGAGAAACACCCTCTGGAAGGCGCGCCGCGCGATCAGAGAGGCAATCACGCGCGAAAGCCCCGAGTTCCTTGCCGAGGATACGGTCGTGCCGAGGGCCGCAATCCCCCTTTTCCTGCGGGAGCTGAAAAACCGTTTTGAGCGGCAGAACCTCCGCTCGGTCATGTTCGGTCACGCCGGTGACGGGAACGTGCATGTCGACGTGCTGCGGGATGCAATGGGCTTGGAGGAATGGCGCACGCGGCTGCCCGGGATCAAGCGGATGATCTACGAAACTGCGATCGCTTACGGCGGCACTATCTCAGGCGAGCACGGCATCGGAGCCCTGAAGAAAGAGTACCTGGGAATGGCCTGCGGCGAAAGCGACATCCTGCTGATGCGGAGTATAAAGGAAGCCTTTGATCCCCGGGGGATATTGAATCCCGGCAAGATAGTGTAGGCGCGGATGAGGGTGTGATGAAATCATTTCTGCGCAGCATACACATCGAACGCCTCCTCCTCTTCGGGGGAGGGAACGAAACCTTCCGTAAAACAGAGAGATATCTCGCCTCGCAGGCGGTCGGGTGGGAGCCCATAGCATCCGCGGCCGGACTGAAAGGCCGTCCCGATTGTATCGTGATACTTCCCCTCGGCGTCGACACCATCCCCGAAGTTCTGCAGGCATTCGAAACCCTGCGGATCGGGAACCTAGGCCTGCCGCGTATTGTGATCGCGACTGACCTCCATCTTTCGCCGGACTTCCTTGGCGCGATAAGAAAACTACCCGTGGCCGGCATCATCGACCTCGCGGCGGACGGCAGATTCACGCGCTTCCCCGAACCGGGAAAACTTTTGCCTGAAACCTTCACCGACGCCTACCGTTCGCTTCTCCTGCTTCTGGACGGCTACCTGAAGGGCAACCTCTCGCTCCTCTTCCATCACAACACGATATGCGACACCGTGGTCAACACGTCCCCCATCGCGCTGTGCGTCACCGACCCGGGGGGCAGGATTATCTTTTTCAACATGAGCGAGGAGTACCTGAGAAAATACGCGGTATCATTGGAAAGCGTTTACGGCAAACGCGTGTACGATTTTACGCGTGAGCCGGAAAAGCTGCATGAACTCTATGAAAAAGTCCTCCAGGGCGATGTTGCCGAAAAATCGGAACTGCTGGTCACTTACGGGGAACACGATTTCAGCTTTTCGGTCACCGCGAGAAAACTTGTGCTGTATGATACCGACGCGGTGCTTCTCACCGGGATCAATGTCACCAGGCAGCGGCAGACCGAAGGACTCCTTCACGAAACCGAGGAAAAATACCGTCTTCTCGTCGAAAACTCATCCGAAGGCATCTGCCTCGTCAGCCGCGACCGCATACTGTATGCCAATCCCCGGTTCAACCGGATCTTCGCCATCCCCGAAAATGAAAGCGCCGGGGGCATGTCAGCGCTTGAACTGGTACAGCGCGATGACGTGGCGGTGCTTCAGGGAATACTCGCGCGCGAGCCGGAAAAACTTCCGGCCACCGTTGAGCTCGCGGGACTGCGCAAAAACGGTGGGCGGATTGATATCGAACTTACGATATCGGCCTTCTCGATGAAAAACGAGCGTTTCCTTCAGGTAATCGTGCGCGACATCACCGAGACGAAAAAAATATGGCAGAATATTCTCCAGTATGAGCGCCTGTCTGCGATCGGCGAGCTGGTGTCGGGGATATCGCACGAGTTCAACAACATCATCACCTCCATCCGGGGCTACATCCAGTACTCGCTCACAGGCAACCAGGACCGCGCCGCGATGAACGAGACGCTGCGGACAATCGACTCGCTCACCGAACACGGCGCGAACATTATCAGAAAACTCGGAATGCTGAGCCGCCAGGAAATCACCAATCGCGAAGCGTGCTCGCTCGCCGAACTCACCGAGGGGATCCTCGCTATCCAGGAGCGCATTCTGCTCCAGGAGGGAATAACGCTCCACCGCCAGTATCATGCCGAACCCGCGGTTTTCGTCGATCGCGCGCTCATGCATCAGGTGCTCCTGAACCTCATTGTCAACGCGACGCACGCGATACGCCCGCTCGGCAAAGGCTCGATCACGATCACTATCGACCAGGACGATTCAAACGCCATCATCGCGGTCCATGACACCGGAACCGGCATCGATCCGTCGATCGGCGAATCGGTGTTTCTGCCGTTTTTCACGACGAAAAAGGACCTTAACAACGAGGTGCTCGGCACCGGCATGGGGCTCCCGATATCCAAAAACATTGTCGAACAGCATGGCGGCGCAATTTCATTTAAAAGCACGCCTGATTACGGCACCGAGTTCACCGTGGTCCTGCCGCGGCATTCTTCAGTCCCCGCCGCTGGGCATGAGGTTGCCCCGGCCGACACCCTGCGTGAGCCCGATGCCTCACGTATGACGGCCCTTATTGCCGACGACAACACCGGCGTTCGCGACCTGCTCAGAACAATCCTGACGACTATCGGCCTCAGCACCGTCGACTGCGCGACAAACGGCGAAGAGGCGGTCAGGATGGCGAAAGCCGCACGCTACGACATCATCTTCCTCGATGTTTCCATGCCGGTGCTTTCAGGGATCGACGCGTTCAAAATCATCAAGGAGCGCAACCCGTCCCAGCGCGTTGTGTTCGTCACCGGCCTTTTTCAGGAGAAACAGATCCAGGACCAGGTACAAAATCAGAAGGCTTACGGGTACATTACCAAGCCGTTTGACATAACCGAGATACGGAAAATAATCACCGGCATCGCCTGCAGGGGGCAGTAATCGCCATGGAAGAACGTTATTCATACGCGCTGACGGGCGCGATTCTCGGCAACGCGCTCGGGACCACGCTGCACGGCATGAGCGCGGCCCATATCGCATCGGTGTTCGGCAGGATTGATTCGTTCACCGATCCAGAGCCGGCGCTCAAGCACAAAATGGATCAATGGAAAAAACCCGCGCTGTACGGTTCGACCGCGCAGCTCATGCTGCTCATGGCGCTGGCCTCCGCCGGACGGCGCAACAGCGATTCCCTCTTTCCGGACTATGTGAGAAGGGGGGCGGATGCAGGGGATACGGACCACGGGATATTCAGGAACCCTTCGCCTTCCGAGCGCGGATTGCTCCTTCGCCTGAAAGGCGGGGACGGCGGTCCCCGGCCTGCGGCCGGGCCGATACCGGACGCCTCAGTTGCCGCCGTGCTTGTTCCCCTCGCCTTCACGAAAAACACGGATATATCCCGGCTCGTACGGGAAACTATTCTGTGCGCAAAGCTTTTCACCGAAGATGCCGCCTCGATCGCCGGCGCCCTTGTTTTCCTCAATCTCCTGCTCAATATCGCCAGGGTGCGGCCGGAGCCATCCTCTGACCTGATCGGTTCCGCGAGGAATTCGATTGGGGCGCTTGCGGACCATATCGCCGCTAATCCCCGTGAACTCTTTTCATGCGGAGTGAATCCGGACACGATCCTCGGTGAGGTAAAGGAGCATCTTTCCATACTCGGAGATCTTGTATCCTGCACGTCCGCGAAAGAAGCCGAACCAAAAATCGTCGCCCGCGCCAACAGGCTCGCGAACGGCCATATCACCAGGGCCACCGTCAACCTCCCCGCGGCGATCATTCCCTATATCATATCCATCGTCGCCTTCAGTTCAGCCCGTCCTGAAACTATACTCTTTGAGGCCGCCTCTGAAGGCGGGGCCGCCGCCATACTCTGTTCACTGGCCGGCTCGCTCGCAGGGGCCTTTTACGGCGAGGCGGCCATACCTGACAGGCTCTCCGCGGACCTTATCAACAAGACACGCATCAGGGAGATGGTAGCCGCGATCGCAGGAGACCGCGTGTCGGACAGGGCCGTTGGCGAATTCATCGAGTCGGAACAGGCGCTTACCAGAAAAGCGCAGGATGAGTACAACGCGCGGATGCGCCATGTAAAGCCGAAGGAGAAAAAGCAGAAACCACGGGGAGACCGGGAGCGGGAACTCTCGCGGCACGTCATCGAAAGCTGGACCAAAGCAGACAAGGCAAAATGGAAGAAACAGAAGAAGCGGTACGAGGAGGACGGGGACTAGACGCTCAGATATTTGAGCATATCCGCCTTGTATTCGGGACGCGTCAGCCAGCGCCCCCTCGCGCAGGCAACGATATCGCCTTTTTCGGGGGCTCCGGAAAAAATGGCGCCGGAGCAATAAACGATCTTGCGCGTAAATGAGCCGTACATGCCGTCGCATATGCCGATGGCGGTCATCGATTCGGTCCGCTCGACCGGCCTCAAAAAATACGCTTCGAGGTCAACGGTGACTCCGCCCTGCCATGCCGCGAAAAATCCCGCCCAGGCAAGCGTTTCATCCAGGATCGTGACCTGTACACCGGGATGGACCTGGCTGCCCGTGATGCAATTGATCCAGCTTTCCATATGCACGGGGCTTTCCCCGGGGATTACGCTTTTCATGTAAGAAGTCCTGTTCTCGAGTTCAACGATGGTAAACTCACGGGTGGAGAACAGCGGCTGATATTCCGTCCTGTAAATAATTCTTCCGGAAAAGTTCGGCATGATAAATGAACTGCTGTTGGCCATGGGCGATGCCGCGATGGCATTGATCCGACGCACCTCCTCGTCCAGATCGTGGCGCTGGCCGGATTCAAGGCGGCTGGTCATATAGGGGTGAAAACCCGATTTCTTGACGATGGTGCCTTCATAATATCCGTCACGGTCGTCGACCCTGAAAATGACGCTGTCGTTAATGAAAAGCCTGTCACCGCCGAAACGATAGATCGCCGTAGCCGGATACGAAAACGGCTGGCCGCTTAACAGGTCGGCGAGCTCAATGACCGCAGTCATACCGACCCCGCCATGAGGGATATTCGGCCACCCTTCGTGGCGCCTGGATATAACGCTCTCAGCCTCGATGCTTTTCCCCGAGACTGTATGCTCGGAAAAAAGATACCCGTTCCGGCCGCAGTAGTAACAATGCCTGTGGCGGATTCCATTTACTTCATTCATCGCACACCGCTTATATCCCTCTCCGGTTCACACATCCTTCAGCCAACGAATACTAACAGCGACTGAACAAATCAAGAATATTTTGATCACACACAATGAATATGTCCGGATCACTCCTGAGGGCGTATTTTTACCAGATCAGGACATCCCGGAAGGCCCGGACGCTGATTTTTCCCTCACAGAGTATTTTTATCCTGCTCAAAATAAAGTATTTGACAAATCCAAAGATAAAATTAACATTTAATGTGCTAAAGTTTAACCTGTAAAATGCAGATAATAGATAAGGGAGGATTGTTTTTCGGCGTTTTACAGGAAACACAGGAAGGGGGATTTCTTGTCAACGCGCCCCGGCGTGCAGGTATTACTGTGCATGCTATAATGCTAATTGAAGGAACATAGTGGTTGCGGCCACGCACCAACAGGGAGGTAGTTTCATGAAAAGGAAATCGATATATATCGTACTTATATTTTTTGTAATATCGCTGATCGCGACGTCGGCGATAATGTCGTCCAATCTCGGATTTGAACTCATAGAGCTTGAAAGCGTATCCCGCTATACTGAGGACAGGATAGCCTACCAGCAGATAAATCTAAACAAAAACCAGGCCAACCAGAATCCCAACATGGACAATGCGGTCTCCTGTCTTCTGATAATCCGCGACAAAAAGATGTATCTTATCAAGGACGGTTACGACAACTCGTCCGAACTCAAAACCAAACGAATGCTGCTTGAACTTGAGGGGAAGATTGTCGGCAACCTGAGCTTTAATCCAACCAACAGCAAACCTGATTATATTCGGATTACCGAGCGGCGCGTAGAGGTGCTGAAAAAAATCAACGAGGAATTTGTTGAAAAGAACTTCGGTAAATTTTTTACAAATGTCCGCGATGAGTTTTTGAAGAAACATGTCGCCATATTCCGCAACCTCATGGTGTCGCGGGGCGATACTGGCATATCAGTCAAAAGAGTGCCCCTTCCCATTCGTGAACGGCTCGGCGCTAATCCCGAAGAGAGAAAATTCGCGATTTATGTTACCGCCAAGAGTATTGATGATAAAGTGTATTATGCTGAAGACGCAGACGGCAACGGCAAAACTGAGACATTTTACGTGAGCATGAACGACGGGTTCAACTGGGGATATAAATCAGGTCCGAACATTGTTTGTATCTATCAGAATGAAGACCCTGAAATCGATAAAATCATCGGCGACCTCGCGAAAGAGGCGTATTACGGGACGCCGAAAGAGGAAGATATCATCAAAGCCGACATGGACAGGTCCTTCCGCCGGTCAGCATCCGGAAAGATCATCGGCGGTCAGAACTGGGATGACAGGGAAATCATAGACCGGTGGATGTCCGACATCGTTCCTCCTGAGAAATAAAAAAACTTATTCGAGTGCATAAAAAAACCCCCGCATAACCGGGGGTTTTTTATTTGGATAATATTTTCCTGTACTGCTGCTATTTCCAGTTTTTCAGTCTCGCGTTCATCAGATCAAGGTGCTCATTTTTCGGCAGGAGATCAAGCGGGTCGAGCGGAATGTCGTTTGACCTGATCTCGAAGTGAAGGTGTGATCCGGTAGAGTTTCCACTGCTTCCGACAAGACCTATCACCTGGCCCTGCTTTACAAAATCCCCTTCTTTCACGAAATTAACAGAATTATGGGCGTAGCGGGTTATGTAATTATCGCGGTGCTCGATCAGGATTTCTTTGCCGTATCCGCCCGAATACCCGGAGGCAATAACCTTTCCGCTCCTTGCCGCCCGGATGATAGTGCCTTTGGGAACGGGCATATCCAGCCCTTCATGCATCTCTCCCCACCTAAGGCCGAATACAGAAGTCAGTTGATTTACGCCATCAACGGGCCATATGAACTGGTTTTCCCTGCATTCGGTGGTTTTTCTGCATATTCCCTGGGATTCGAGCTGCTGAATGTGCTTTTCCGAATAAGGTATAAAAAGGTACTGCCCGCCGGCGGAACGGATATTATCCGCGCCATTGACCCTGGAGACATCATCCATCCCCGCTGAAATCTCCGAAACGACCGTCTGCAAATGATTCTTTGACTGGATCATCACCCATTTGCCAAGCTTGCCGCGGAATTCCTGGATATTCTGATCGTCCAGCGTGACCGTTGGATCGGCAAAAAGCGGGTTTACGAGAGCCAGAAAAAATAAAGAAAGATACCAGAGCGGTTTTCTCATATTCCCCTTTCCATGTCATTAAATTAGAGTTGTAAGGCTTATGTGCGGGTGGCCGCCACGTTGTTTGTTTATCATGCCCTTTAAAAGATTCAGGCAGGAAGCATACCGGCTCTTCTCCACTCCCTTTCCATTTGCCCCACCGGGACAGAAAGGCGATATGGTACGGAAAAACCGGCCACAGTGACCACCCTTATATATGCAACGACGGTTAAACAGCGAACAGGATTGCCGCTATTTTAATTATCGGACCAATTACAAGATAATAGTTGATTTTTGTCAATCAAAAAGACATGGATTTAAAGGACGGATCACACAGCGCAGAGATTGTATCCGCATATCCGGCAGAAAAAACACCCCGATTCAGGAACAAGAGATGCGCCGCACTCAGGGCAGCATCTCTCATGCGATTTTGAGTTGAGGGAAGCGAAATATATTTTTTTCATGAGTTCCTCCTTTTACCGTTTCATGTATAGTATACATGTGTTATGTATTCCGTCAACTTTTTATTCCCGAATAGAATAATTTTGAAACCGGGGAGCGGATTTCAGTCCGTATCTTACTGGTCAGGCGGATATGGTCGCCCGTTCACCAGCGAACAGGCTTGTGATGGAAAAAAAATTTTTTAATAATTGAAATATATAGTATGATATAAGTAGAACGTCGTAATTTGGCTATCCACTCTGACATGAAGTGAATAGCGGAATGCGATGGAAAAACTGTTTACAGAGGTTTTTATGGTAAAATCCGCATACGATCCCAACCGGGACCTTGAAGAGATGCTGAAAAAGGAATTTTCAGAAAGCGCGGAGCAGAACGCCGAGCGCGTCGGGTCAAAGGCGGGAGAGCGTACACATACATCGACAATCAACTTTAATATAAAACCTGAAGAGCTTGAAAGTTATCTCAACAGGTATGTCGTCCAGCAGCAGGAAGCTATCGAAGTCATAGCCACGAAAGTCTGCACCCACTTCAACAGGATGAAAATCGAGCATTCGATACCGGAAGAGGAGCGTATCGTCGGCAATATCAAAAGCAATATGCTGCTCATCGGCCCGACGGGCGTGGGAAAGACCTACATCGTCAAGCTTATCGCGAAAAAGATCGGCGTTCCGTTCGTCAAGGCCGACGCGACCAAATTCAGCGAAACCGGGTATGTCGGCGGCGATGTCGAAGACCTGGTACGTGACCTCGTCCACGAGGCCGACGGGGATATCAGCAGGGCCGAGTACGGCATCATCTATCTCGATGAAATCGATAAGATCGCGTCATCCGGTCAGGTTTACGGTCCGGACGTTTCGAGGTCCGGCGTGCAGCGGAACCTTCTGAAGCTCATGGAAGAGGCCGAGGTGGACCTCAAGACGCCTCACGACCTCGCCTCGCAGGTCGAAGCGGCAATGGAGGCCCAGCGCACCGGCAAAGTCCGCCGGCAGAAGATCAACACCCGCAACATCCTCTTCATCGTATCGGGAGCGTTCGGCGGCCTTGACGAGATCATCAAAAAGCGGCTCAACCTTCAGTCGATCGGGTTTGAGAAATCGATCGCACAGACATCGGGCAGGACTGAAACGCAGAATGTCCTGAAGATGGCGAAAACCGAGGACCTCATGAAGTACGGGTTCGAATCGGAATTCGTCGGCCGGCTTCCGGTCTATGTCGTGCTGAACGACCTGAACACCGAAGGTCTTTTCCAGATCCTGAAAAACCGCTACAGCTCGGTGGTTCTCGGCAAAAAACTCGATTTCAAATCGTACGGAATCGACGTCTCGTTCACCGACGAAGCGCTGCGCCTTCTGGCGGAGCGCGCATACCAGGAGAAAACCGGGGCACGCGGCCTGTTAAGCGTATTTGAACGGACTCTCATCAAGTTCGAGAAGACGCTTCCCTCTACCGAGATAGCAAAGCTCGAGGTGGACCGTGAACTGGTCGAGCACCCCGAAGAGGTCCTTGACCGGATACTGCTCGCCGACAGCATTCACAGCTTCCAGAGAAATTACCTGGCGCAGCACGGCATCATGCTCGACTTCGACAGGGACGCGCTTGAAATAATTCAGAAGCGCGCGCTCGAAAACCGGATGAGCATCAAGCGCCTCTGCGAAGACCTGTTCCATGATTACCATCACGGCATCAAGCTCATGGGAATGGAAAATTTCAGGATCACCGCCGAGGCGGTCACCGGCCCCGCGGAGTATCTCGAAAACTATATCAAGAAAAACTACGCGGCGAGGAAATAACGGTAGAAAGGCGGGACAGGGCGTATCCCGCCTTTTTACGGCAAAGACCGGCATGAAGCAATTCCTGAAAATCGCGCACAGGGGCTATTCCGACCGCTATTCGGAAAATACGGTACCGGCGTTTCGCGCCGCGCTCGCGGCGGGAGCGGACATGATCGAGCTGGATATCCACCTGACCAGGGACGGCCATATCGTCGTGATCCATGACAACGAGATCGACCGGACCTGTGACGGGCATGGCCTGGTGAAGGATTTGACCCTGAAGGAACTGCGCGAATTCAATTTCGACTTCAGGCGCACTTCGGGTGAGAAAAAAGTCAGTATCCCCACCCTGGACGAAACCATCGACCTCGTGAAGGGGCATGCCCTGCTCAACATCGAGATAAAAAACTGCCCCTACCGCTACCCCGGCATCGAAGAGGCGCTCGTGGAGATGCTGCGGGACAAAAATTTCGAGGACGGGGCCGTCGTCTCATCGTTCGACCACTACGCGCTCGCGAAGGTCAAAGAGAAGGCCCCCGCGCTGAAAACCGGCATGCTTTACGACGCCGTCTGGACCACCTTTCGCGACGAGGTCACAAGGCTCGGCGTTTTTTCAGTCCACCCTTCGGTCGACGCCATCGACGAAGACCAGCTGCGCTGGGCCCGGGGCGAGGGATTGCGCGCGTATCCGTGGGTCGCCCGCAGCCGCGAGACGGTCGAGCGCCTGGTCCGCGGCGGCCTTGTCGACGGCATCATGGTAAACGAGCTCACCTTTTTCGAAGGAATTATCTGAAAAAACGCCGTAAACTCCCTGTTGACATTTCCGCAACAACACTATATACATGGTGTTAAGAAATTAATTTTTTACGAGGTTATGATATGGCCACGATAAAGCGGTTCAGCGTGATACCGTCGCTTCCCGACAAATTAAAGCCGCTCATGAAGATCGCGAAAAACATGTGGTGGGTCTGGAATTTCGAGGCGATCGAGCTCTTCCGAAGGCTTGACGTCGAGCTCTGGCGGGAGACAAACCACAATCCCGTGGCCTTCCTCGGAGCCGTGGCCCAGAAGCGCCTTGAGGAGGCCGCCGAATCCGAAAGCTTCCTCGCCCACATGCGCCGCGTCGAGGAGGAGCTTGACTGGCACCTGAACAAAAAATCGTGGTTCGAGGAACAGTACAGCAATTTCAATGAATCGCGCATCGCCTATTTTTCCGCCGAGTTCGGCATTCACGAGAGCCTTCCCATCTATTCGGGTGGCCTGGGCGTGCTTGCCGGCGACCACCTGAAGTCGGCGAGCGAGCTCGGGCTGCCGCTCTACGGCGTGGGCCTTCTCTACCGGCTCGGGTATTTCCACCAGTACCTCAACATCGACGGGTGGCAGCAGGAGATCCTGCCCGCCAGCGATTTTCACAATATTCCCGTCAACATCGTAAAAGACGAGACCGGCGCCCCGCTCCGCATTTCGGTGGAGTTTCCCCAGCACAGGGTATACGCGCAGGTCTGGGAGTGCGTCATCGGGCGGATACGGCTCATCCTGCTCGACACGAACATTGACGAGAACAGCATCGAGGACAAGGCGATCACCGACCAGCTCTACGGCGGCGATAACGAGATGCGCATCAAGCAGGAGATCATGCTCGGCATCGGCGGATTCAGGGCGCTGCGCGCGATGGGGGTAGAGATCACCGTGTTCCATATGAACGAGGGACACTCCGCGTTTCTCTCGATCGAGCGGATAGCCACGCTCATGGAGGAGCAGAAGCTTCATTTCGCCGACGCGCTCGAGTTCGTCATGGCGAGCAATATTTTCACCACGCACACGCCGGTGCCGGCCGGCAACGACCGCTTCCCCGCCGAGCTCATCGATACCTATTTCACGCACTACTACGGGAAGCTCAAGATCAAGAGCGATGAGTTCATGGCGCTCGGCCGTGAAAATCCTATGGACGCGCACGAAACGTTCTGCATGACGGTGCTCGCCATCAAGACGAGCGCGCACTGCAACGGCGTTTCCGAACTTCACGGCGTCGTCTCAAGAGACATGTGGAAGAACATCTGGCCGTCCCTTCCCGTGCACGAGGTGCCGATCAACCATATCACCAACGGGGTGCAGATACTCTCCTGGACCTCCGATGAAATGATGCGCCTCTTCAACCGCTACCTGGGGCCGCGCTGGATCGACAGCCCGGTCGACAAGGACCTCTGGAACAACGTCGATCTGATCCCCGACTCGGAACTGTGGAAATGCCGCGAGCGCCTGCGCGAGCGGCTCGTGGCGTTCGCCCGGAGGAACCTGAAAGGACAGCTCATTTCGCGCAGCGCCCCCTCAAGCGAGGTGGAGCGCGCGGATTACGTGCTCGATCCGGAAGCGCTCACGATCGGCTTCGCGCGCCGTTTCGCCACCTACAAGCGCGCGACACTGATCCTGCGCAACATGGACCGGCTCGAGAAGCTCATGCTGAACAAGAACAGGCATATCCAGCTCATCTTCGCGGGTAAAGCACACCCGCGCGATAACCAGGGGAAGGAGTTTATCAAGCAGATCATGCATCTGGTGCGCGACGAGCGGTTCCGCGGCAGGATCGTCTTTCTTGAGGACTACAATATCAACATCGCCCGCTACCTGGTGCAGGGGGTCGATATATGGCTCAACACGCCTATCAGGCCCAAGGAGGCGTCGGGCACGAGCGGCATGAAGGTGGTGCCAAACGGCGGCCTCAACATCAGCGTGCTGGACGGATGGTGGGCCGAGGCGTACAACCAGAAAAACGGATGGGCGATAGGGCGCGGCGAGGAATACGACGACCACAACTACCAGGACGAGGTTGAGAGCCACTCGCTCTACAACATTCTCGAAAAAGAAGTGATACCGGCCTTCTACAACCGCGGCGCCGACCAGCTCCCTCGTGAATGGATCGCGAGGATCAAGGACTCGATGAAAACGCTCTGCCCGCAGTTCAACACGAACAGGATGGTGCGCGAGTACACTGAGAAATTCTACCTGAGCGCTCATAAGAACTACAAAAAATTCTCTGAAACGGGCTTCTCGCGCGCAAAATCCCTCACGAAGTGGAAATCGAAAGTCGGAGCGGGATGGAGCGGCGTGTCGGTGAAAAGCCTTGTCTCCGACAATCAGAGGGAGATCACCGTCGGATCGCGCCTGCGCGTGCAGACCGAGGTGAGCCTCGGCAGCCTCACGCACAGCGACGTGAACGTGGAGCTCTATTTCGGGAACCTTAATCCGGCGGGCGATATTATCGAGGGCGCCGCGCTGCCGATGTTCATGACCGAGGATAAGGGCGGCGGGAATTATGTTTTCGAGGGTCAGATGCTCTGCCTGAAGTCAGGCCAGTTCGGGTTTACTGTCCGTGTCATCCCACTGAACAAGGACATGACGCGCAAGTTCGAGCCGGGGCTCATCACCTGGGCATAAAACAGTCCTAACGCTCGCCGGCGACTTCGCCGTGAAGCTCATCAAAGAAATGCCGCATGAAGGCATCGCGCGACTGCGCAAGGCGCCTGCCTTCTCCGGTGAGCATGCGCTCCTTCACGTAGCGCAGCTTCACCATGTACTCGCGGTAAGCGGTGTCCTCCTCGCTGTAGGCGCTCGTCGCGAGGATATCGGCGCCGGGGTTGTGCAGGACCGCGCCGACCTCCCCGGAAAAGAGAAAGGCGCGACCTATTCCTATCGCTCCGATCGAGTCGAGCTTGTCTGCATCGTAGATCACTTTCGCTTCGAGCGTGGCCGGTCCTTCGTCGTTGCGGAAACGGTGCGCGCGCACGCAATGGGCAACCCGTTCCGCAGTCTCACCGTTGACTCCCCTGCCGAGGAGAAAATCACGCGCCATCTCCGCTCCCAGCGCCGCGTGGCAGACCGCTCCGCTGCGTTCGTTCTCAGCCTCACGGGCGATGTCGTGCAGCACCGCTGCCAGGCGAGCGGTGAAAAGATCGGCTCCTTCAGCGACGGCTATCCGCTCCGCGAGGGCGAGCACGCGCTGGACGTGATCCCACCCGTGGCTTGCGCGGAGGTTTTTCATCTTTCCGCAGGCGTACGCGACCGCTTCCTGAAACAACGTCTCTTCCGTCATCGGGCAGTCCCCCGTTTATCTGTTATCCAATGCGTCATACCCTCATCACCAATGATAGCACTGCTGACTTCTTTCACGCAATTAATATTTTCACGGGATTGTTCTTGACCGGCGCGGGCTGTATCCGCATATCTAAACACCATCACTTTAAAAGAGGAAACTGCCATGAACTACACCGTCCTTCACGGATCGACCGTATCGCGCATCATGCTCGGGACCTGGGCAATCGGGGGCGCGAACTGGGGAAGCTATGATGAATCCGAAGCGGCGCGCGCGATTGATTACGCGATCGACCACGGGATCAGCGCCATCGACACCGCTCCGGCCTACGGCTCCGGCCACGCCGAGAAGCTCATCGGAAAGGCGATCGCGGGAAGGCGGGACAAAGTTTTCATCGCCACCAAATGCGGCCTCGACATAGAACGCAACATGCGCACCGACCTTTCACCCGCGTTCATCGAGAAAGACCTGCACGGATCGCTCTCGCGCCTCGGAGTGGACTGTATCGACCTGTATCAGTGCCACTGGCCCGATCCCGCGACCCCGATCGCGGAAACCATGGCGGCGCTCAACCGTTTCAGAGAACAGGGAAAGATCCGCCTGATCGGCGTTTCAAATTTCAGCCGCGAGCAGATTCTTGAAGCGGCACGGCATGCGGATATCGCCACCCTCCAGCCGCAATATTCGCTGCTCGAGCGCGGCATCGAGGCCGAAATAATTCCTGCCTGCGTTGAAAAAAATATCGCCCTTATCCCCTACGCGCCGCTCGGAGGAGGCATGCTGACCGGTAAATATACCGAGCCGCCGAAATTTTCAAAAAGCGACGCGCGCTCGTTTTTCTACCCGTTTTTCCAGACCCGTTACTGGCCGAAGGTGAACGAGCTTGTGAACACGCTGCGCCGCATCGCCGCCGAGAAGGGAGCGAAGCCTTCCCACATCGCCATCGCGTGGGTGCTTTCGCGCACGGCCGTCGCGGCGGCGCTGGTAGGAGCGCGCAATTCCGCGCAGGTGGAGGAGAACCTGCATGCTTCCGATATTTCACTCACGGCAGAGGAGATCGCCCTTCTTGACCGGCAGTCAGCCGAGGTGTACGGATAGGCATCACGCGGATCAGGAGATTCATATCCACCCGCATGATAATGAAAATTGTATTGCACAAAATAGTGATTTGTAAATAATTGCTCTGTTGTTACATTTTCCAGATAATCGGGCGCACATCATGGTAATAACAGAGAAACGATACGGCTCACGCGGCCTGTTGCTGAAAACCTTCGCAACCGCCGCGCTCGCGCTCCTCGTTTCGTGCGCGCGCCCCGCGCTGCTCGACATCTCTTCCGACTGGAAAGCGTACCTGATCGACGTGACGCGCTATGATTACCGCACGACCGGCGTGACCTGGACCGACGGTGATGAGAAATGCCTGAAGGGAGAACTGCCCGAAACGGAGTGGCGCACGGTCCCCTCACTGCCGGCTGCCCTCACCCTCAAAAAGAGCAAGCAGCTGTGCTGGCTGCGGCGTGAGGTGGTGATACCGGAAAACCTGCGCAACGAGAACCTCTCGATCTACCTTGGAAAGCTCTGGGACTGCGAAACCACCTATCTGAACGGAGTGAAAATCGGCTCGTCGGGAAGGGAATACCCGCGTTTCCATTCTGACTGGAACGCCTCGGTCAGCCACTTCCTCCCGAACCAGCTCATCCGCTACGGCGAAACCAATACGATACTCATCCGCCAGTTCAGCGACCAGCAGCTCAACTTCAACGGCGCGCCGTTCATCGGCGACGATTTCAGGGTGCGCGCCTACACCTTCTGGATGCGCTTCATCGCCGAATACCTGGTCATGGCGCTGTCGGTGATGACCCTGCTCATCGGGCTTGCCATGCTGATCCTCTATTTTTCAGGCAATAAAAAGGACAGGGTCACGCTCCATTTCGGGGGGATATCGATCGTCTGGTTCGTGCTCACGACCCATTTCTGGCTGCCTGATTTTTCTCCCCTCTCCTGGCGATTTCAGGACAATCTTTTCTATGTCCTTGTGGCGGTCATCGTCGTATGGATATATCACGGCATAGAGGTGGTCCTTAACTTCCGTATCCGCTGGGCACGGGCTATCGCGTGGATACTTTTCACGCTGCAGGTCATAATGGCGGCCACCGCCACGATCGACGACCCGATCACCAACTGGCGTTTCAGTGTAATGGGGCCGCTCGGGCTCCTCGTGCAGATACTCTGGGGCTACGTCATCGCGAAGGGGATACGCGCGAAAAACCCCGAGGCGAAGATCCTTCTCATCGGTTACGTTGTTTTTGTGCTTACGCTCCTCCACGACGCGCTCATGATGAACCGCGTCATCATGTCATACGCGTTTCTGAGCAACATCGCCTATCCCTGCTTCATCATGTCGTTCGCGATCGTTATCCTGCGGCGGGTTTCCATTCTCAATGAGGAGCTCATGCAATCGAGCGCGGAGATAACCACGAAGAACGCCCGGCTACAGCGGCTCGTCGAAAGCGTCATCGAATCGACCGACGAGCTCATCGGCATATCGATCACGGTGAAGGACACTTCTGACACGCTGAACGCCGAGATGGAAACGCAATCGTCGGGCCTCACGCAGACCTCCGCGACGCTCGAGGAGTTTTCCGGTTCGATCACCTCGATCGCCGAACACACGCGCGACCAGGACCTTCTCGTCAAGGAAAGCGAAACGGCGCTCAACGAATATATCGAGTCGCTCAACTCAATTACCGAGGCGGCGCAGTACGCCGCGTGGCTGGGCAGCAAGAGCAAAGAGCAGAGCGGCTCGATCACAGAGAAGCTCACGAGCGTTTCAGCCGGCATGCTGAAGATCAAACAGTCGTCCTCCTCGATCGAGGATATTGCCGACATGATCAACGACATCGCCGAGAAGACCAACCTGCTTTCGCTCAACGCGGCGATCGAGGCGGCGCGGGCGGGCGAACACGGCCGCGGTTTCGCGGTGGTCGCCGAGGAAATCGGCAAGCTCGCCGACAGCTCGGTCGCGCAGGCAAAGACCATCCAGAAGATTATCCAACAGGTGGTTACCGACATCGAACACGAATCGGCGCTCGTGATCGAATCGTCAGGCTCGGTACAGGAGATCAACCGCGTATCCGAGGACGTAAACAGCGCTGTCGCGGTGATACTGAAGCTCTGTGACGCGCAGAGCGGGCTTACCAGAAATATCAGGGAACACATGAAAAATATTTCCATGGGCTCGTCCGAAATCACCGGCGCCACCCAGGAACAACAGATCGCGATGCAGGAAGTTATGAACACCATCCTCTCGCTCAACCATGTCGTGGAACAGGTCAACCAGAGCGTTCTGGAGATGGCGGCGATCTCGGGAAAGCTCTCTCACCGCATCGCGTTCCTGAACAGGATCATCATCGAACACGAAGCATAATCAGAACCGGGGTTACCGGCGAGCGTGGCCGTTGGTTATCCCCACCCCTCAAGAACTCACCCTTCTCCACCTCTTTTGAATACGAATATTGTGCTTGTCATGATGCCGTTTTATTGGTTAATTAAATCATATACTTCTGACCGAGGGGAAACCGCTGCTTTTATGAAATGGCTAAAACCACGGATCGTCATCAGTAAATGCATCGAATTCGCGGCCTGCCGGTATAACGGCATGACCATCTCCGATCCGTTTGTAAGGAAAATGAAAGAGCTCGTCGATTTCGTGCCGGTATGCCCTGAAATCGAAGCGGGGCTTGGCGTCCCGCGCGATCCGGTGCGGATCGTCTCCGAGGACGGCGGCCTGATCCTCTACCAGCCCGCCACCGGCAGGGACGTCACGGCAGGCATGAAAAACTTCTGCGGCTCGTTTCTCGAGGGGCTCGGGCAGGTCGACGGCTTTCTCCTGAAAAGCGGGTCGCCATCATGCGGGCCGGGAGGCGTAAAGATATACGTCGGACGCGACAATGTGAGCCGTACGCTCCGGGGCCCTGGCTTTTTCGCCGACGCGGTTCATCAGCGATACGCCGGCCTCCCTGTTGAGGACGAGGGGCGACTTCGCAATTTCTCAATCCGCGAAAATTTTCTCACCTCGGTCTTTACCCTTGCGGACTTCAGGAATGAACGCCAGTCGGCCTCTCTGCGCGGACTTATAGCCTTTCATACGCGCCACAAGCTCCTGCTCATGGGATATCATCAATCGAAGATGAGGGAGATGGGAAAGATTGTGGCCGGCGCCTCCGCCAGACCTGTCGGCGCGATGTTCGATGAGTATGAAACAGCGCTTCGTGCCGCGCTCGGGAAGGAGCCTTCGTTCACCTCGATGATCAACGTGCTCCAGCACGCCATGGGCGGATTTAAAAACGTGCTTTCCCCTGAAGAGAAACAGTTCTTCCTCAATTCGCTCGACGAATACCGCGACGAACGGATTCCGCTGAGCGCCGTGCTCTACATCCTGCGGGCATGGTCGACGAAACACGGCAACGACTACCTTCTCGGTCAGTCGTTCATGGATCCGTATCCGCGGGAGCTGGTAGAAATATCCGACTCGGGCAAGGGCAGGAAGCTGTAATCGCGCCTCGGATTTCAATCGATCTTGAGGATACTCATGAACGCTTCCTGGGGGATGTCGACCGAACCGACCTGTCGCATCCGCTTTTTCCCTTCCTTCTGCTTTTCGAGGAGCTTGCGCTTCCGCGTAATGTCGCCGCCGTAGCATTTGGCGGTCACATTCTTCCTGAAAGCGTTAATGGTTTCCCGCGCGATGATCTTTGCGCCAACTGCGGCCTGGAGCGGTATCTTGAACTGGTGACGGGGAATGACATCTTTAAGCTTCTCAACGATTTCCTTCCCGCGGAAGTGCGCTTTGTCTTTGTGCACGATGAAGGAAAGCGCGTCCACCGGCTCGCCGTTGACCAGGATATCCACCTTAACCATGTCGGACCGCTGGAACTCCTTGATCTCGTAATCGAACGAAGCGTAGCCGCGCGAGCAGGATTTCAACTTATCGTAGAAATTGAAGACTATCTCGGAAAGCGGCATTTCGTAGTGCATCTGCACGCGCGTCGCGTCGACATACTCCATGTTCTTGTGGATGCCGCGGCAATCCATCACCAGCGCCATGATGTTACCGATGTATTCCGACGGGGTGATGATAGTGGCGGTCACATACGGCTCAGAAATATATTCTATCACGCCGGGATCGGGCATGTTGACCGGATTGTCGATAAGAAGTAGTTCGCCGTTCTGCATCGTCACGCGGTACTCGACGCTCGGGGCGGTAGTGATGAGCGAAAGGTTGAACTCGCGCTCGAGCCGCTCCTGCACGATCTCCATGTGAAGGAGCCCGAGGTAGCCGCACCTGAAACCGAAGCCGAGCGCGTAGGAGTTGTCCGGCTCGAACACAAGTGACGCGTCGTTCAGGCGGAGTTTCAGAAGAGCGTCTTTGAGCTGCTCGTATTCGTCATTGTACATCGGATAAAGGCCGGAGAAGACCATCGGCTTGACGTCGCGAAACCCGGTGAGCGGCCCGTCCGTCGGATTGGCCGCCAGCGTGATCGTATCCCCGATCTTCGTATCAATCACGGTCTTGATCCCCGCGACGATATACCCGACATCCCCGGGCATGAGCGCGTCGCGCTTTTCTCGGTCAAGGCGGAAGACACCGACCTCCGTTACCGAGTAACGCTTCTGCGTCGACCAGAGCATGATCTGATCGTCGCGTCGAACGATCCCGTCAAAAATGCGCACCTTCACGATGACGCCGACATATTTATCGAAGAAGGAATCGTAGATGAGCGCCTTGAGCGGCCTGTCCGGATCTCCTGTTGGCGCCGGTATCACCTCGATGATCCGCTCGAGGAGCTCGTCGATGCCGATGCCTTCCTTCGCCGAGGTGAGCACCGCCTTCGATGAGTCAAGCCCCAGGCTCTTTTCGATGCTCTCCTTCGTGCGCTCGATGTCGGCGGCGGGCATGTCGATCTTGTTGATCACCGGCAGCATCTCAAGGTCGTTCTCGAGGGCAAGATACATGTTGGCGATCGTCTGGGCCTCAACGCCCTGCGTTGCGTCGACCAGCAGGAGCACGCCGTCGCACGCCGCGAGCGAGCGCGAGACCTCGTAGGTAAAGTCCACGTGGCCGGGCGTGTCGATCAGGTTAAAGAGGTATTCCTCGCCGCTTTTCGAGGTGTAGTTGAGCGATATCGTGTTCGATTTGATCGTGATACCGCGCTCGCGCTCGATGTCCATCGTGTCGAGTATCTGGTCGACGTGGCTGCGCGGGTCGACGGCGCGACATTTCTCGATGATCCGGTCGGCGAGCGTTGACTTGCCGTGGTCGATGTGCGCGATAATTGAAAAATTGCGTATATGTTTCAGATCCATGGTGCGATGCAATGACCTTTATAGTATTAAACCGCCGCACTGCGGACAGCGGCTTTTCCGCGAAGAGGGATAAAGAGAGTGTACCATTCAATCGCCTGCATTTCAAGCGGGATAGAAATATTTTCACCACCACCGTCCAATGCAAGCATTTTTTCTTTTATTTTCAGCCGGATACAGGCGAGCGGCAGGATTGTATCCCCCTTTATAAAATATAATAGCTGAACATTTCTGAAAAGCAACCACGGTTTATCTGTTGACATATTGCTTAAAAGCAACACATACTTCGGCCGTGTGGATGACGATAGGGCTGGATTGCCGGTCTTATTTGTGGGATGTATAATCTCGCGGAAACGGAGGCGCTCATGAAGGAACTTCTGGCGGGAATAAATTCGTTCTTCTGCATTGTTTTTTTTGTGATCGATACCGTGTTCTGGGGCACCATATCGCTTACGTCGGTACTGTACAACCCGAGCGGCAATGTTGCATTTTTGTGTATGAAATGGTGGTCGAAAACCGTGCTTGCCTTCTGCCGGGTGCGCCTTGAGGTGAGCGGGCTTGAAAACTTCGACAGAAACGGAGTGCAGATTATCGCAAGCAACCATTCCAGCCACTTCGACATCTTCGTGCTGTCGGCGATTTCCCCCGTACGGTTCGGCTGGGTCGCGAAAAAGGAACTTTTCAAAATACCGTTCATGGGATGGCACATGAAACTGCAGGGATACGTATCGGTCGACCGCAAACACCGCGACAAAGCAATAGAAAGCCTGAACCAGGCGGCCGAACAGATCAGGGGCGGCAAGCGGATCGCACTGTTTCCCGAGGGCACGCGAAGCCGCGGCGGCGAACTTCTGCCGTTTAAAAAGGGGCTTTTTCATCTCTGTGTCCGCACACGGGTACCCATCATTCCCATTGTCATGGACGGCACCTATCACGTGCTCAAACCGGAAACCCTCATGATCCGGCCGGGGCTGGTGCGCGTCTCCGTGGGCACGCCCCTGCCCACAGAGAATTATTCTGTTGAACAGATCGAAGACCTCATGAACGACCTGCGTGAGCACATGGTCACGCTTAAAGCTGAAATAGAGACAATTAAAACAGAAGGGGCGGGAAGACCGGCATGGAAGAACTGAACGGAGGCGGCACCGAAGCACCACGGGAAAACGCGAAACGCTACAACGCGATAAAGGTCCGTCTTACCGTTGTCGATATCGCGGTTAATTTTCTTTTCATAACTGCGCTCGCCTTCTCAGGCATTTCGACGTTCGTTGTTACGGATGTTATCGCCCCGCACATTACCCACGATTATCTCGCGTTTCTTGCCTTTCTCGCGATCGTTTCCATCGCCGGCGGCATCATCGGGCTTCCCCTCGATTTTTACGGAAGCTTT
This sequence comes from uncultured Leptospiraceae bacterium, assembly GCA_964627815.1. Lineage (GTDB taxonomy): Bacteria > Spirochaetota > UBA4802 > UBA4802 > JAGODF01 > CAZPZJ01. The sequence continues at coordinate 29,219 of CAZVKE010000008.1, read as the reverse complement.
ATTATCGAGCACCGGTTCGGACTGTCAAACCAGGGGATCGGCCGCTGGGCATTCGAGCGTGTCAAGGCACTTCTCGTCAATCTCGCGATCGGGATTCCACTGTCCCTCATCTTCTTCGCCTTTCTGCGGACCGCGGGCCGGCTCTGGTGGCTCTATCTTGCCGCGACGGTTTTCCTGCTCGCCATCGTCCTGGCCCGTCTTGCGCCGGTGATCATACTTCCGCTCTTCTATAAATTCGAACCGCTTGACGAAGGGCCCGTGACCGGATCGATCCGCGCGCTCGTCGAAAAACACGGCATTCCCATCCGCGGCATATTCACGTTCAACATGAGCCGCGACACAAAAAAAGCGAACGCGGGGTTCACCGGCATCGGGAAAAGCAGGAGGGTGATACTGAGCGACACGCTCATGGAAGAGTTCACTCAGCCGGAGATACTGACCGTGTTCGCCCATGAACTGGGGCACTATGTGAAACGGCACATCCTGCGGGGAATCTCGTTTAACGGCGTGGTGATATTTCTCGCGCTCTACCTGTGCGGCCTCAGTTATGATCTGACATGGACAAGGCTCGGCCATGCTTCCCGCCAGGACATCGCCGCGCTGCCGGTCCTCTTCTTCTATCTTACTATTTTCGGACTGCTGCTAATGCCGCTTTCCAACTATCTCTCGCGGCGCTTTGAACGCGAGGCCGACCGGTTCGCGATCGAAATCACCGGTGATGCCGGGGCATTTATTTCAAGCATGGATAAACTCGCGAACATGAACCTCGCAGACCGCGAACCGAACGCGGCGGTGGAAGCGCTCTTCTACAGCCACCCGTCGATCAGCAAAAGGATCGCGTTTGCGCGCTCTATGACACCGTAGGGTCAGCCCTTTTTTGTTTTTTTATCGGTGAAGTATACTTTGTGCAGCAGCGCCTTTTCCAGCTCGTAGACTTCATCGATGTGCTCGGCAATAGCCGGGTCCCTTGACACGTTCCCCTTGACGACGCGAAGCATATCGCGAAGCATCACCAGGTCAGATCGCTTGCTGATCTGGCCGTCCTCAATGAGCTTTTTAAGATAACCGTACTGGTAATTGCGCAGGTTGACTTTGAGGAAGAAATCCATTCCATAAATATTGATAATGCGCTGGAGCGGATATTTGTTTTTTTTGGATATGAAATCACTGTACCGTTTCGAATCGACCGCCCGCTCGGAGGGGGTTTCGCCTCCGCTTTCCACATCTTCCCTGAGCGCACGCGACTTCAGGTCCTTCACCTCTTTCTTGGCGTCCGCCCCGTCGAGATTCGCGTTACGAAGCTCTATTTCAAGCTGCCGGTCCTGGAAGGAAGCGGTGTAATTCTGAAACTCTTTTTCGAGCAGCCGGTCAAACTCCTCGAGCATGATCGCTTTATTCGCGATTTTCCCAATCGGCGTGTTATTGAGGCTTTTGATGATAGGGAATATCTCTTTGACAACCTGATGAGGCATAAGGTCTTTTCTGAATTCCTTTGCGTAATACTCCACCAGGATTTTCTGGAAGCTGCTTTTCAGTCGCCGTATCGCATTGAGGTCGGTAATAACATATCCTTCAACGGCAGGGGTATTCCGAAGTTCGTCCTTGTGAACGATCTCAAAAGAAAAGACCATGTGGGATTTTACGAGAACATCTATGAGCTTTTTCACCGTATCCATACCGACGCCGAGAGTCGCGCTCATGAGCCGGATAAATTCGTCGGACTGGGGAATGGATTTTTCATCGTTCCCTGCATTCCGCTTTTTAATCTCCTCATAGAGCTCTTCAGCTATCTTTCTGGACATGCCACCACCACATCGGAGTTATCATTGCCATACCGGCCGGCAGTCTTTCATCTCCCGCATTACCTTGTTCAGAGTTATATTGTAACGGTAAGCAGGTCAAATATTTTATGCTCATCCCGCAACGGCCGCACGGCCCGGCAATTGCCGCCTGTGTATGCGGGCCTCTGAAGGAAAATTCCGGTTTCCATGACATTTTTAAAATTTTTTATTGACACGAAACCCGATTGTTATAGATAGTACATCTCACGCACGGGGTGTTAGCTCAGCTTGGTTAGAGTGCCTGCCTGTCACGCAGGAGGTCGCGAGTTCGAGTCTCGTACACCCCGCAACAAAAGCCCGGATAATAACCGGGCTTTTGTTTTTTTATTACCTGTTAAATCCCTGTGAATTGGTAACACCGAGCGCCGCATAAATATTAACCGTCGCGCGCGACTGGTTAAGGGTGTAAAAGTGTATCCCCTTTACATCGTTGTCCACAAGGTCGCGCACCTGTTCGGTGGCCCAGTGTATGCCCACCTTTTCGACGTAGCTGTCGTCCTCGGCCCTGGCAAGCGCCTTGAGCAGTTTCGCGGGATAGTGCATCCCCAGCGCAAGCGAGGCCATTCTCTTCATGTTGTTGAGGGAAGTTATCGGCATAATGCCCGCGATGATGGGCACGCTTATCCCCGCCAGGACACAGCGCTCCCGGAAATCATAGAAGTCCCTGTTGTCGAAAAACATCTGCGTGCAGATATAATCGGCGCCGCAATCGACCTTTTTTTTCAGATATTCGATCTCGCGCAGCCTGTTGGGAGTTTCACTGTGCCCTTCAGGATATCCCGCGACACCGATCCCCATCCCGGGAAAATTCTGTTTTATAAAATCGACGAGCTCCCATGCGTACTGGAATCCGCCTTCCGTCCTCAAAAACTGGATCTGTCCTTCAGGCGGGTCTCCCCTGAGCGCCATGATGTTGCAGATGCCGTGTTCCCTGTAGCGCTCCAGAATCGCGCGTATCTCCTCCCGGGTCGCCCCGACACAGGTCAAGTGGGATACAACGGTAAGATTTGTATCGCGCTGGATCCGCAGCACGAGGTCGTGAGTCAGGTCCCGCGTCGAACCGCCGGCGCCGTAGGTTACGCTCACGAACGTCGGCCGCAGCGGCACAAGGTCGCTTATGGAATGATAGAGCTGTTCGGATGCCGCTTCGCTCCTCGGAGGAAAAAACTCAAAGCTGAAGGATATTTTGTTATTCCTGAAGATCTCGGATATGTGCATGCCTGTTCCGCTTACCTGTATTTTTTATTATTAAAATACGACATCTTTTAATCACGATCTGTCAATTGAAATTTGTCGGCCATCAGCCGCCGATCATCCGCATCCCTCTGGCCGGATTGAGCGCGCCGCAGCCGCGGTCCTCAGACGCACAGCTGATCTCATGCTCTCTCTTTTTTTCCGAAATCGCGCTGTTGATAATGCGGATAATCTCGTCATCGCCCATATCCATCCGGTACGGCGTCTTGAGGTCGTACTCGGCGCTTGAAAGCAGGCAGGTCTTCAGAAGGCCGTCGCTGGTCAGTCTGAGCCGGTTGCAGCGCGAACAGAATTTATGGGAGATGGCGGGGATAACGCCTATCTTTACCGGACGTCGGCCGCGGTAATTGAGCGTGAACATCTCGGCAACGCTGGTATCGCTTCGCTCGCTGCGGACCAGGTCACCCCGCTGTTTAAACGCCTCGATCAGCCGGTCAGTGGATATAAATTCTCCCTCCCGCTCATACACGAACGGCATCCGCTCGATGAAGCGCAGCGTCACCGGTTTTTCGCTGAAATAGTCGAGGAACGAATCCAGCTCGCCTATCGTTTCCGGCATGAGCACCGCGTTTACCTTGAGGTGGAAATATTCCGCTTCGATAAGCCTGTCGATATTGGAAAGGACCCGCTTCATCTCATCGCTGCCCGTAATCTCACGATAGCGTCTCTCGTCAAGGCTGTCGAGGCTCACGTTGATATTTTTGACCCTGCACGCGATGAGGTCATCGATGAAGTCTCCGAGGAGCGTGCCGTTGCTGGTAAGGCAGAGTTCCAGGTCGGGGAAGCGCTCGCGCGTGTTTCGTACGATGTCGATAAATCCTTTTCTGACAAGGGGCTCCCCGCCGGTAAAGCGCACCTTCCGCACTCCAAGTCCGGCAAACAGACTGATCAAGTGCAGGAACTCCTCGTTGCGCAGGACCTGGTCATGGGGCAGGAATTTCACTCCCGTCGGAGGCATGCAGTACCGGCACCGGAGGTTGCATTTATCCGTTACCGAAACGCGGAGGTAGGTAAGTTTTCTGTGAAATCTGTCGATCAGCATCTCAAAACCTGTATGAAAATCTCATGGCGAGGGTATATTCTCCCCCTAAATCAAATGTATCACGGGAATGCTGTAATTCAAACGTCGGGACCGCATTTTCATTGATCTCCGTTACCCGGTACCATACAAAAGCCGCGGAAACGACGTACAGCGCCGCATTCGCAAGTATCGAAAAGGTGAACCGCTGCGCCGCGCGGTCGTATCCCCGCCTGTAGTCGTCTACGGTCATATATCCGCCTTCCGGATCCTCGAACTCAAGCCTGTGCCCGGGGTCGATGTTTTCGTTGGCTCGGCGCGAGGCGCGGTACAGCGAGCGCCGGTACTTCCAGTCCGCATAGCAGTAATAGATCATGTACGCGCCGACCACCTTGAGCGCCGCGAAGGTAACGCCGGTATATGTATCGCCCGTATAGAAATGGCCGCCGCCCGGCACCGCGAGGTCGAGAAGCAGCGCCGTCGCAAGCGACTTTTCAGGCGCCCGCATCGGCGCAAGCGCGCTCACCCCTTCTTCGGCCCGGGAGCCGGCGCGCGTATCTCCGGCGGTTTCCGCGTACACAAAGCTCGGGAGGGCGATACCGATCATCAGAAAGGCCATACAGGCGATTTTTTGTGCCAACTCTGTTCCCCGTCCTATAACGCGATGTAGATGACATTCGAATGATCGCTCTCGCGCCCACCGTCATGGGCGCTCATCCAGAAATACGCAGGACCGTGATAATCGCCGATAAGCACCGTAACCACAAGCGTGGTGAGACGCGCATGCTCGATGTAACCCAGATAATAGAGCCCGTCGTAATAGAGCAGCGGGTCCTCAAACAAGGCCGGGTCCGAGGTCGATCCGTAAAAAAGATAGTAAAGGCCCGCGGCGCTCCCCGTATCCGGATCGACGGTGGTCGTGTCGGAAAAATCGAATACCACATACTCGCCCGACTGCGCGATGCTTTTTATCACCGGAGCCGGCGCGGGCTTATCGCCGCCGCGGACGCGGTCAAGCGTCATGAAGTAATCCTCATCCACGGGATCGTGAGCGCAGAATGAAACGCACAGGAACGCGGCGGCGATCCCGACGGCGGCGATGATCTTATTTCTTCGTATCGTCATATCTCATTACCGCAGGATCTTTTCGGGCGGCCTCCTTCTTCGGGGCGGTATCCGTCATAAACAGAAAATTATTCCGGAAGCGGTCGTTGTCGGGATCGAGCAGGCATGCCCGCGAATACAGCTCGAACGCCTTTTCCCTCATGCCGAAAAGCTCGCTTACAACACCGAGATTGTTGAGCGCGGCGGGAAAGTCAGGCTCCTCCTTCAACGACTCGCGGAAGAGCACCACCGCCTCGTTGAAGCGTCCTTCGACGGCGAGATCGACGCCCCTGTTGTTGATATGAGCCGCAGGCCCGGTAACGGTCGTCCGCGCCAGGCTGCGCTCGAGCTTCACCGCGTGATAGCGGACAGGTGACTTCGCCGTCGCATCTTCGGCCACGAAGCCGGACCCGGCCACGGGAATGCTTCGCGAAATCCTGATCGTGCTGTAATAATAGCACGAAAAGAGAAGGACCGGCGCGATGGCAATGAGGCTACAGAGACGGAATGACCGGCTCAACCGACTGTTCGATCGCCCTGGCACAGTTGAGAATCTTCCTTTCCTGAAAGTGGCTTCCCATGATCTGGAGCCCGATCGGAAGCCCGTCCCGGTCTTTGCCGATCGGGACCGAAAGCCCCGGGATGGCCGCGAGGTTGGCGGAAATGGTAAGGATATCGGACATATACATTTCGAGCGGATCGCTGACCTTCTCGCCGATGCCGAACGCGGAAGAGGTCGTCACCGGCGACACGATCACGTCGACCTTGGAAAACGCGTCGCGAAAATCGTTTATGATCAGCGTCCTTCCCTTGAGCGCCTTGAGGTAGTAGGCGTCGTAGTATCCGGAGCTCAGCGAAAAAGTGCCGAGTATTATCCTGCGCTTGACTTCCTTTCCGAATCCCTCCTGGCGGGTATGCGTGTAGAGATCATGCAGTTTTTTTACGTTCGGCGAGCGGTAGCCGTACTTCACGCCATCGTAGCGCGCCAGGTTCGACGAGGCCTCGGCGGTGGCGATGAGATAGTAGATCGGCACCGCGTATGAGGTGTACTTCAGCGAAATCCGCTCCACCTTCGCGCCCTGTCCCTCAAGCTGCCGTATGCGCGCCGTTATCGCGTCCCTGATCTCGGGGGAAACACCTTCGAAATATTCGTCAGGCACGCCGATGACCATACCCTTGATGTCGCCGGTAAGCGAGGCGGGGGAAAAATCGATATCGTGCCGGATAGAAGTCGAATCACGCCCGTCAAATCCCGCTACCGATTCCAGAAGGAGCGCCGCGTCATCAACCGTCCGTGCGAACGTGCCGATCTGGTCGAGAGAGGAAGCGAACGCCACGAGGCCGTACCGCGAGACCCTTCCGTATGTCGGTTTTATGCCGACGACGCCGCAGAAAGCGGCCGGCTGCCGGATAGATCCCCCCGTGTCAGAGCCAAGCGCCCCCGGCGCCATCATCGCCGCCACTGCCGCCGCCGACCCGCCGGAGCTGCCGCCGGGGACTTTCGATGTGTTGTGCGGATTTTTCGTCGCTCCGAAAAACGAGCTCTCCGTCGTCGAGCCCATCGCGAACTCGTCCATGTTGGTCTTGCCGAGCGCGATGAATCCCTTTTCGAGAAGCCGCTCGTAGGCGGTGGCGTTGTACGGCGGGACGAAGTTGCGCAGTATCCCCGAAGCGCAGGTTGTGAGCATTCCCTCGGTACAGATGTTGTCCTTGATGCCGACGGGAATGCCGTCGTACGGGGAGCGCGACGCGCCCCTGCTCCTGCGCTCGTCGGATTCCCGCGCCGAGGAGAGAAGCCGCTCTTCCTCAACAGTGATGTAGGCGTTCAGTTGCGGATTGAGGCGCGCGATGCGCCCGATATATTCTTTCGCGATCTCGACCGCGCTTATCTCCTTCGCGGAAAGAAGGCGCGAGAGCTCCATAATCGATTTTTCTGTCATCTTATCCTCACCCTTGAAGGCGCGAAACCGTTTTGGCGCCTTCAAGGGTGTCCCCGATCAGGCGATGCGTCAATACTTTTTTTGCGGAAGGGGTTCCGCTCACTTTTCGATGCGGGCGATAAACTTTTCCATATGGTCGGGCATCGGCACGCTGAATTTCATCGCTTCACCACTCTCCGGGTGCGTAAATTCGAGATAGACAGAGGCGAGGAGGAGATACGGCACCCGGTGCTTTGCCCATTTCTTTGAATAGATCTGATCGCCGACGACAGGCGTGCCCAGCGAGGCGAGGTGCACGCGGATCTGGTGCGTTCTTCCGGTGTGGAGGCGCACGTCAAGCAGTGAAAATATCCCGTGGTTGTTGTTCCAGATTTTTTTCAGAAAATATTCGGTCACCGCCTCCCGGCCGTCTTCGCGCACCGTCATCTTGTGACGGTATTTCGGGTGGCGCCCTATCGGCCGGTCGATCACCTCGTGGTCTCTGTCGGGCTTGCCGGCAATGACGGCGGCGTAACGCTTGATCACGTTCCGCGAGGCGAAATCGTCGGTGAGCTTCTGGTGCGCGCGGTCATTTTTCGCCACCACCATGAGGCCCGAGGTGTCCTTGTCAAGCCGGTGCACAATTCCCGGGCGCACGCTTCCGCCGATCGACGAGAGGTCTTTTATGTGAAAGAGGAGCGCGTTGACCATGGTGCCGGTCCAGTTGCCCGGCCCCGGATGGACCACGAGCCCCGGCTGTTTGTTGACCACCACAACGCTCGCGTCTTCATAGACGATATCGAGAGGGATGTTCTCCGGTGCCACATCGAGCTCCTCAGGCTCGGGGACCTCGATCTCTATAACATCATCGTACTTCAATTTATAGTTCTGCTTTATCGGGCTGCCATTGACGGTGATATCCTCATTTTTAATGAGCTTCTGGACATAGCTTCGCGAAAAATCCATCTCAAGCGCCAGCGGCAGGAACCTGTCAATCCGCTCGAGATTGTATTCCTCGGGTACGATAATTTCAATTTTTTCAGTTGCCATAATTAACGGCGGGCCTATCCTTGTGGTATACTGCGCCCCGGTGCATCACGGACTGATTTCCTCCGCGGGCCATCACTATCCCCCATTAAAGGGAAGATTAGGTCAAACTTTTTTTGCCATGCGAATCAATGATTTTAACAACCTGACAGGCCGCATCAGGAACTCGCTTCGCAGCGGTGTTGGCGGGTTCGCCTCATATTTCAATATACTGTACTTCATTGAAATCATCAATCTGATGTTCCTTCTTTCGTTCGTAACGGGCAAAGCGGTCGCCATGACCGCGGGTCTCATCCTTGCGCTGCTCCTTTCGGTACAGATCATCATGATGTATTTTAAAAGGCAGCGGGCAAGGAGGATACAGCTTTTCATGATGGATATTCATGCGGCAATTGCCATTGGAGGGTTGCTTCGCGCCATGACTTCTCCCGGCCATGCCGGCGCTCTTTTTGTCGCGTTCATCGCCTTCAGGATCGTCATCGTGACGGGCGAGGCCCTTCTCATCTACCTTCTCACCGACGAGGAGATTATCGCCTCGTTCGAGTGATGCCCGCAAAGCCGGATACAGTTATTCGGAAAAAATGACAACCACCCTGGTGCCGCGCGAGCTGTCCAGGGCAACGCTTCCCATCAGCTGCCGTGCAAGCGCGGAGACGAGCTGCAGGCCGAGCGTTTCGGGATCGTTAAAATCTATCCCCGCGGGAAGCCCCGGCCCGTCATCGGTGACGGCAAGAAGAAATTCACCGGTATCCTTTTTCTGAAACTCGACGGTAAGTTTTTTTCCGCCCTTTTCGCCGAACGCGTATTTAAACGAATTTGAAACGAGCTCGTTGAGGATCAGCGCACACGGTATCGCCTTGTCGATGCCGATCGATACGTCACCGACGCTGATCTCAATATTCACGGTCCGGTCCGGCGGCAGAAAGGTATTGGAAATCTCCGAGATCAGCTTGGACATGAAATCGCGGAAATCGATGCGGGACATGTCGCCGGACTGGTACAGCTTTTCATGAACGAGCGCCATCGAGCGCACCCTGCTCTGGCTGTCGATGAAAAGCCTGTGGTAATACTCATCGCGGACCTTGCCCGCCTGAAGGTTAAGAAGACTTGATATCACCTGCATGTTGTTCTTCACCCGGTGATGTATCTCCTTCAGCAGCAGCTCTTTCTCCCGCAGTGATTCCCTCAATCGTTCATCGGCCAGCCTGCGCTCGGTTATATCGCGAAATTCGGTCACACGCACCTTTCGCCCTTCATAGGGGATCACCTTTCCCTGGATCTCCAGCGGATAACGCGATCCGTCCTTCCGAAGACCGTCGACCTCATAGCTCTTCTCGTAATCCTCGTTGATGTGCCGCATGACCGTATCGCGCCATTCGGGGACGATAAGGTTCAGGCCGTTCATACCTATCAACTCTTCGTACGTAAAGCCTGTCATCTCAGAAAGCCCACTGTTCGCATCGAGGATTATCCCCCTGTCGTGTATCCCGATCCCGCCGAACGAAGCTTCGTGGAGCCGGCGGAACCTTTCCTCGCTTTCGCGCAATGCCTGCTCCGCCTCCTTACGGCCGGATATATCTATATGCGTTCCGATCATTCTCAGCGGATTGCCTTTGCGGTCGCGCTCAACCACCCTGCCGCGGCTCAGTATCCAGATATAGCTTCCGTCTTTCCTTCTGAACCGGAATTCCGCTTTGAACTGTTCGCTTCCCCCATCAACATGTTTCTTCAACGCCTCGACCGCGGCTTCGGTATCGTCGGGGTGAAGCATTTCAAACCAGCTCTCGTATGACGCTTTGAATTCTCCGGGCTCATAACCGATCATGCGGTAATATCTCGGGCTGAAATAACATAAGCCTGTCTGGATATTGTAATCCCAGAGCCCGTCGCTTGTCGCATCGAGCGCGTACTTCAGACGTTCCTGGCTTTTTTCAAGTTTTTCCTGGGCGTTAATAAGCTCCTGGTTCTGGGCCTCGAATTCCTCATTGGTTGCCTCGAGCTCCTCGATCGTCGCCCTGAGCTCCTCGTTTATCGCTTCGAGCTCCTCATTTTTTTTCTGAATGATGCTTTCAGCTTTCCGTCGCTCGGAGATGTCGCGCGCGAACACAACAGCGAACTCGCGGCCTTCGTACTCAAGGTATCGTATTATCTCTTCGACCGGGAAGATCTCCCCGCCTCTGGTCTTCAGGCGGGTATAGAGGACGGCTGAACCTGTCTTTTTCAGGAAATCCCAGCGTCCCTTCCAGTTCTTCGGGCGAAAATCGATATCCACCTCGTAAAAATACATTGAAAGCAACTCCTCGCGGGAATAGCCGAGCACCTGCGAGGCGGTATTGTTGACGTAATAACATTTTCCGTCGATACCGATAAAAAACACTTCGTCACCCATGTTATCCACGGCGAACTGGGTGATCTTGAGCATCTGTTCGGACTCCTTCCGGAGGTTGATGTCGGTCATCACGCCGCGTACGCCGGAAAAACGGCCATCGATGAAAACGGGACGGCTCGACGCGCGTACCCATATCCCTCTTCCGTCCTTATGTGTGACGCGGAACTCATTTATCCGCATCCCGCCTTTCATCAGTTCAATAAAATTCTGCTCGACGAGCGGCAGGTCTTCAGCATAGACGAATTTCCTGAACTCAGTTCCAATAACCTCCTCCCTGTGCCTACCAGTCGATTCTTCCACCCGGCCGTTAATGAAGGTGATAATGCCGTTTTCATCAACGGAAAAAATCACATCATTGATGCTTTCAATAAGGGTCCGGTATTTCTCTTCGCTTGCCTTCAGCCGCTCCTCGAGCGTATTCTTATAGAGGGCGATATCGACAGCCAGCCGCAGCTCGTTCTCGTTGATAGGTTTGAGGATATATCCGTACGGATTGGTTGCGCGGGCCTTTACAACAATCCTTTCCTCGGAGTGCGCCGTAATATAAATAACCGGTACCGGATGTTTCTTCTGTATCTCGATTATGGCGTCGATACCGTCCATGGTTCCGGTGAGAACTATATCCATCAAAATCAGGTCCGGCCTGGACTTGTCGACAAACGCAACGGCTGCTTCCGCCGAATCAAGCGTTCCGGCTACATGATACCCCGCATTGAGAAGAAGCGATTTTAGGTTCAGAGCGACTATCGCCTCATCCTCCACAATGAGAATAGAATATTTTTTCATCCTAACACCGGACCTGCCATGACCTCGTTACCGCCCGTTTTTAAAGCTTTCCGGGGCCGCGAAACCCTGATTTTTATCACCCTTCCTCTATATTATCGATTATAGCAATGCATATCGCGCAAAAAATATTTATTGTCAACACAAGGAGGCATGAAAGATGGTCCGCATTAAAAAACCCGTGCGTATGCACGGGTTTCCATTTCTGCGTAGATTCAAGCTTCCTCAGATATTTTCCGCAACGGCCTTTCCGAATTCGGAACATGAAAGGAGCGTCGCGCCCTCCATCGTGCGCTCGAGATCGTAGGTAACGCGCTTCTGCTGAATCGTCTTTTCAAGCCCGCGCTCGATGCCGTCCGCCGCCTCGGTCCAGCCCATGAAGCGCAGCATCAGCACGCCCGAAAGCACCAGCGAGCTCGGGTTCACCTTGTCCTGGTTGGCGTATTTCGGCGCCGTACCATGTGTCGCCTCGAAGACCGCCTCGCTGTCGCCGATATTGGCGCCGGGGGCCATCCCCAGTCCGCCCACCTGCGCGGCCAGCGCGTCAGAAAGATAATCTCCGTTCAGGTTCGGCGTCGCGATCACGTCATATTCGTCAGGCCGCAGGAGCACCTGCTGGAACATCGAATCGGCTATCCGGTCCTTGATGACGATTTTTCCTTCTGGGGCCTTCCCGTTATATTTTTCCCAGAGCTCGTCCTCGGTGACGGTGTACGCACCGAACTCCTCGCGGGCGATCTCGTACCCCCAGTCGCGGAACGCGCCCTCGGTAAATTTCATGATGTTGCCCTTGTGCACAAGCGTGACGCTGGCGCACTTGTTGTCGATGGCGTACTGGATCGCCCGGCGCACAAGGTTTTTGGTGTTGGTGATGCTTATTGGCTTGATGCCGATCCCCGAATCGGGAAGGATTTCGTTACCCATCTCCCTGTTCAGAAAATCGATCACCTTTTTCGCCTGGTCGGTTCCCTGTTTCCATTCAATTCCCGCGTAGAGGTCTTCCAGGTTTTCGCGGAAGATCACCATATCCACCTTTTCTGGCCGTTTGACGGGGCTGGCAACGCCCTTGAAATAGCGCACGGGACGCACGCAGGCGTAGAGTAAAAGGCGCTGGCGCAGGGCGACATTTATGCTCCGTATCCCCCCGCCGACAGGAGTGGTGAGCGGTCCCTTGATTGCCACTTTGTATTCCCTGATTTTCCTGAGCGTTTCCTCGGGGAGCCATTCGCCGGTCTGGTTGTACGCCTTCTCGCCGGCAAGGATTTCCATCCATTCAATTTTCCGTTTACCATTGTAGGCCTTCTCAACGGCCGCGTCGAGCACGATCTTTGTCGCGCGCCAGATATCCGGGCCGGTGCCGTCCCCTTCTATGAAAAGCACAACCGGATTATCGGGCACCGTGATCTTTCCCTTTTCTAAAATGATCTTTTCTGGTTTCATATTCCTCTCTTTTGTGATACGCGATTGATGGTGATAATTAACAAAACTGTGTTCGGTAAATGCAATCTTTTTTTGTCCGCACCGCGCCCGCGGCAACAGTACAAAAGTAACGCAGAATCAGGCCTCTCCCAAAAAATACTGTTACAACAGTGTAAATTTTTCATTCGGCCTGCATCACGGCCTGTTGAAAAATGTAATTGCAGATTATTCTCCTTTCATAAAAACTGCGCCAATATCCAATTCAGGAGCGGTGCAATGAAAGATCTCATAATCATCGGTGCGGGGCCGGGAGGGCTTGCCGCGGCGATTTACGGAATGAGGGCGGGGATAGATCTTGCCGTCATCGAAAAATTTTCGCCGGGCGGACAGGTGATGAATACCTATGAGGTCGAAAATTATCCGGGCTTTGTCGATCCGGTGCCGGGATGGGAGCTCGTGTCCGCCATGGAAAACCAGGCGCGCCGCCTTGGCGCAGAAATCACTTCTGCCGAGATAGAAAGGCTCGAACACAACGCCGAAAATCGTTCTTTCACGCTGCACTGTTCGGATGGATCAAAGCTTGATGCACGGACGGTCATCATCGCATCAGGCGCGTCCTACCGCAACCTCGACGTTCCGGGAGAGAAGGAATTTCTCGGCCGCGGGGTCTCGTACTGCGCAACCTGTGATGGCGCGTTTTACAAAGACCGCGTAACCGCCGTCATCGGCGGCGGGGATACCGCCCTCGAGGAAGCGCTTTTCCTTACGCGCTTTTCAAGCAGGGTCTACCTTATCCACAGGCGCGACCAGTTCAGGGGAATGCCCATTCTCCAGGAGCGGGTTTTATCGAATGAAAAAATCGTTCCGGTTTACAACAGTACGGTTGCCAGCATTAATGGCCAGACCAAGGTCGAGTCGGTCACGGTATGCGATACGAAAACTGATGAACGCCGTGAGATCACAACAGATGGCGCGTTTATTTTTGTCGGATATGTTCCCAACAGCGCCTATGTACCCTTACATTTACTCAATGACCGGCGCGAAGTTATCGTCGACATGCAGATGCGGACATCGATAGAAGGCCTTTATGCGATCGGGGACGTGCGCTCGGATTCAAAGCGCCAGATCGTAATGGCATGCGCTGACGGCGCGACTGCCGCGCTTAACGCCTACGATTATCTTCAGGAGCTGTGGTGAGATGTACAGGTGACCACTCACTGCATTGATGTAACGCAGGCGGCATTTAAATAAGTTTCTGCAATTCCTCAATTACGCGGCCAAGCACATATTTCCTTTTTTTGGGGACCAGGCTTTCCACGAGGGGCGCTTCGTCGTTGATCATCTCGACGGTTCGCCGTACAATTTCCCGTATCGTTGCGTCAAATTCGCGGTAGTGCCCTTCTCCTCCGGCCTCATCGGGAAGATCGCCATCCCCGTACCGTTTGAGCAGCTCCGTCTCGACGATCTCCCTGTCATTGCCTGCCGATTCGACGATCTCGTTGCACCCTATCACGACCTCAAGAAGATCAAAGAGCTCGGCGCTGGACCGGTTCGGATATTTCTTTTCGAGAAACTCAAGCAATTCATCTATTTTTTTCTGTTCCATACGATCACCCCGGTGCCGGATAAATTGTGTATCGCTACCATAGCACTTTCATCGGGTTGAGAAGCTTTTCATTATGCCAGAGGGCAAAATGCAGATGCGGCCCGGTCGAGTATCCGGTAGACCCGACCCTGCCGATAAACCTTCCCGCGGCAACGCGCTGGCCTGAACTCACTCCTATCTGTGAAAGGTGCCCGTAGAGCGTTTTGAATCCATTGCCGTGCTCGATTACAACGGCTTTTCCGTATCCGCCCATCCAGCCGGCAGCGGTTACAACACCGGCCCGTGAGGCCGATACCGGCGTACCAAGCGGAGCCGCTATATCCACCCCGTTATGAAATCCACGGTTCTGGAATATCGGGTGTACCCTGTTCCCGTAAAAAGAACTGTATCGCCCGCCGAGAGGTGAGCGGAACATCTCTCTGAGCGCGAACTGGCGCGAGAGCGCGTCCGTCATCTGGTCGGGACGCGGTCTGACGTTTTTTATAAACACCGCAATCGGCCCGCTGCCGCCGAGAAACGGCGAGTAAAGGCGATAAAACGCAGGAAGCGACTGTACCACGATCATATCTCGCCCGACGCCATACCGCCGTGCAAGTTCATCAATCTCGCCAGGGCCCGTTACGAAATGAAGCACACCCTTGCCCGAGGGCACCACTATGTACTGCTTCATGCTGGCAACGAGCGTATCCCAGAACGGGTTCGCCCCGATAAGCGTATCTATATCGATATGATATCGCCGCGCGATCTTCCAGAAATTATCACCCCGCTGCACTTCGATGATTGAAAGCGTGATATCGCGAAATCTTACCTTCGTTTCAATATGGCGCAAATAAGCCTGCTCGCTTTCAAATATAGCCAGAGAACCGGATGGACTTCTCTCAGGACGCGCATTCCCGCTTGCCATCCAGTGCATTACGGCAATCAGCACGAAACAGGCGGCAATACATGCCCCCGCATGGATTTTTTTAATTCTCATTCGGATAGTCCTTACTTTCTTTCGTGGATTTTATGGAAATCCATTTCTATCTTTATCGTATCCGTGCCGCTTCAGGAGAGTATTTGTTATCAATACTCATCCGGAATACAAACAGGTAATAGCTTTTTTTTTGGCGCCATACTGTCAAGCAGATTAATATGTCTCCATTCGCCACTGCATCCGAATTGCTATAAAAAAAACGGTTCCTGCATATATGCCGGAACCGTTTATCGCTCTAACTAATATCCCTGAAGCTTCGGGAGTCTACTCATGGGCCTCGCCGTGCTCATGTTTCTGCAGGTGCGGGAAAAGGGGAAGATATTTCGCACACCACATGTAGATGAGCATCATAATGGCGATGGAGCCGAAAAATATAAACCATTCCTGGATCGTGGGATTGTATCCGGTAAAATCCTTCCAGGGGAAGTTCGGAATGGAGAAGCCGTGGAGCACCGCCTCAAGTTTGCTCATTACGATAGACGACGCGCCGCAGATGATGCCAGCCATGAAGTATTTTTCCTGTTCCCTTAATTTCTTCACGTTGAGCACTGCGATAGCTACTATCGCGAAAATGATTTCAAGTGCAAGAACCCACCATCCGAAGTTCCCTCCCCAGAGGTCTACGAACCTCCTGTCGGCGAGGGGTACGTACTTGGTCTGCATTGCATAAAGGTCATACATTCTGAAGACAAAGTAGAAGATGAACATAAAACCTGATATCCGCGCAAGGGTCATAAATGACTTCTGCGGGACGACTTCTTTTTTCATTACAATACCGGCGATTTTAGGAACCAGCATCATGAAGCAGGTGCCTCCAGCGGTAGCTGCCACGATCGCCAGGAAGAAGTAATGCGGCCTGAACCATCCGGCCTTGCCATAGAGCACGCCCCACATTCCGCCACCGAGCGAGCCCTGGTGGAAGAAAGAAAGGAACGTTCCGGCAGCAGCCATGATCCACATCAGCTTGTGCATATAATGCCCGATCGCATGAATGATCGGATTCTTATCAAGCACATGGTGCGCAAGAGGAAGCGGAATAAGCTCAACGCAGAGCACCAGGAAGTAGAACGTGAGACACCAGACCACTTCGGTGAGCATCGATTGAGGCATCAGGTGCGTTCCCCAGTTCGGATAGGTATATCCGAACCATGCCCGGAGCGGCTGTCCGATATCGAACACCAGCAGCACGAACGTAAAGAGGTAGCACATGAAACCGATGAGCACCGTTGAGTTGATAAGGGGCTCAAGGTCATCCACCCGGAAAATATAGAGAAAAAATCCGGTAAAAAACGCCCCGCCGCCAAGCGCCACAAGTCCCAAGTCGCCGATAATCCACATCCCCATCGCGAAGTTGTTGTTCATATCGGTATAACCGAGGCCCCAGAAGAGAATCTGAATGGCAAAGATCCCGAACAGCGCCGTCAGGGCAAAGAGGACATACAGCGTAATCTGAATGTTCCTCGAATAGCTGTTAAACTCATTTTTGAGAAACTCGACAAATTTCATCATGATATCACCCTTCCATCCCTTTAGGAATTTTGAAAACCGTTAAGGATATTGCGCAGCCACTCCTTGCTGGTCAGATAATACACCTTCGGATTCGGGAAGTTTTTAATCTTCATCCGCCGTTTCTGCTCGGCTTCGTCCTTCCTGTCAATCGAGTGCACCAGACGTACCGCCCTCGGATCGTTCTTCAGGCGCTGCTCATATACGGGCGAATTCGCGTCTTTGAGGTCCCCGAATTTCATGGCACCGGTCGGACACGCGCTGACGCAGGCCGGAGTATAGCTGACCTGGTTGATGTCCTTTTCACCGCGGGCCAGGGCCTTGTCGCGCTCACGCTTCCAGATATGAGTGCAGAACGTACACTTGACGATGGTTCCCCGTGACGCGACCGACACGTCTGAATTCAGCGACTTGCTGAAATCTCCCTCGTAGCGCGGTTTCCACCAGTTGAATACCCGGGCCTCGTAAGGGCAGGACGCCTGGCAGTACCTGCATCCGATGCAGCGTGACCATACCTGGCTCACTATTCCATCGTCTCCGACATCGGTCGCCACGACCGGACACACCGATACGCAGGGAGGTTTGGGATGCTCGGGATCGTTCCCGGCACACTGCTGGCACATTTTCGGAACAAAGGCGACCTGTACATCGCCGAAATTTTTATCGCGCTGATAATCGTTGGTGACCCTCATCAGGTCAAGAAACGTGACCCTCTTCAGGATATCGGAATCATCCTCGAAAATCGGCATATTGTTTTCCTGCATGCAGGCAACCTGGCAGGCGCCGCAGCCGGTACACTTATCCAAATCTATCGACATGCCCCATAATCTGTTCATTGCGGGTCTATGACTATTATTCGTGGTCATCGCTCAATACCCCTTAACTAATTTTTACCCTGGTGTACCACCAGTCGGCGGCCCCGGATTCAGGATCTAGTGCGTCAGTCATGATCTCCTTCGGATTCACGCCCTTGTTGTTTCCGTATTTCGTGTAATCGGTATGCCCGAATCCGACCGGTATCGCGACCACCCCGGGCGCGACCGTTTTCGTCACGAGAACCTTGACCGAACCGATCTCACCTCTCGATGATTCGATATCAATACTGGACCCGTTGGATACTCTGTACTGGCGGGCTGTCGCGGGATTCATCTGAACGTAAAGCTTTCCTCCGGAGAAATTCTCACCGCATATTCCCTTGAGCACATACGGAAGCGCAAGATTGCGTCCATCACCCACGAGCGGAATCTCGAACGGAATCATTACGAGCGGGAACCTCGCCTGGGCTTCAGCCATACGCCTTGTGAGCGCATCAAAGTAGGTGCTCAGGACCTCAATTGAAAGCCTGAAATTACCCGCGTTGTTTGCCTGTCCCTGGCGAACCGCGCCCGAGGCTTCCTGCAGACTGTTCCACGGGAAGGCGGCGCTGACCCGATCGACCTTCTTCGCGATCTCGATAATGATCTCACCGCCGTGTTTCGAACGGAATCTCGGCGCCACTGCCGCTGCGGCGTTGCCCGCCGGCACTTCAAGCAGCGTAAGTGTGGGCAGGATATAATCCGCGTAATGCATGGTATCATTCTTGATGGTTCCCAGCGCGACAACCATCGGGATGTCTCTCATCTTGCGAACCAGGTTCTGTCCGTAAACGCTGTTGTAGACCGGATTCGCTTCGTTGATGAACAGGAGCTCCGTGCGCTCGCCGTTCTTGATAAAATCGTCAAGCCCTTTGGCGACACGCGAGTTTGTGTGCCCGGCGCGAGCGATCTCGTCGTACTGAACCGGGGCTCCGATCGTGGGGGCCGCTTTTACAAAAGAATTTCCTCTTCTTCCTATATGCGCGATCAGTGCGTTCAGACACTGCACCGCGATTATTTCCGGCACCGAGGATCCTACCGCCTGTCCGCCGCGACCGGCAACGGCTACGGCATTGGGGGCGGATACGAAATCACGGGCGACCTCGGCAATCGTTGCCGCGGGAACGCCTGTAAGTTCCGAAACTCGCTGCGGATTGAATTCGTTGATTCCCGACCAGCGCGCGAGGTCGGAAAGGTTCGCGCTCTTGCCATGGTTATTGATAAGCTGGTGCGCAATTCCGAGCGCAAGAATCGCTTCGGTGCCCGGTTTGATCGCCACCCACCGGTCTGCCATGGCGGCGGTACGCGTACATATCGTATCGACCATAACAAACTTCGCGTTGCGCTCTTTCCACTGGAGGAGCGCCCTGTTCATGCGGGCAGTATTTCCCCATCCTTCGAAAAGGCGGGCCCCGAAGCTCAGGATATAATCGGCGTTTTCAAAATCGTAATCCAGCGAGCCGTCAAGGTTCTGGGTGAGCTTGACCGCGCGTTCGGAAGCGGTTTTAAATCCTGCCTCTGCATACACATGCTTGCTTCCCGCGGCGTTAACAAGCCGCTCGAGGAGAAGGTTCGAAACCGAATTTTCAGCCGCATTGATCGCCGCGATCGCCTGGGGCTTATTTTCTGAACGGAGCCTGGTGACAGCCCCGGATATTTCATTGAGCGCCGTTTCCCAGCTCACTGCCTCAAATCTTCCTGATCCTTTGCCGCCTACCCTTTTCAGGGGGGTCTGGATACGGGCCGGGTGATACAGCACCTGCAGCATCGCCTGACATACCGGACAGCCGCTGTTCGCGGTTTCGACTTTGACCGCGCGGTCGCCTATTTTACGAATCGATATATTAGTTCCGCAAGCCTGGCATACGCTTCCAACAAAACGCTCCTCGCCTGAGGCGGGAACATACTGATCCTGGCTCCACTCGACAAGCCACTGGAGTCCGAGGAAGGGAGCTCCCGACAGGGTGGTACCAACAACACCGCCACATACCGCGCCGCCTGCCAGTTTCAGGAAATCTCTTCTTTCGATCTTTTTCATGGATTCACATACCTCATCTGCTTATTTATTGATGAATAACCTGATAGATAGTTTCCTAGTCATGACAAACCAGGCACTTGTTGCTGATCTTAAGGGCGGTGTGACAATCCATACACTGTCCCATCGGCATCTTTGTGCGGCCAACCCCCTGCACCCTCGCAGTGGTTGTTGAATTAGCCCTGTCTCCGTGACATGAAGCACACCGCGCATCCTTCGTGTTCTTAAGAACCGCCGTATGGCTGAAGTACACAAGGTCAGGCTGACGGGCATAGGACTGCCATGGCTTATCATTATCCTGATAATTTTTAAACATTGCCTTTTCAGCAGCAGTATTGCCATCGTGACACTGCTTGCAGGTTCCGATCGTAGGTATCCCCTTGAATCTGCCGTTCTCATAATAGCCGTGGCAGAGTTCACAATCCGATGCTCCATAACGTGTAACGTGCGATTTGTGATTAAAGGGGAGGAGTTGTTGCGCCTGGTTTGACATCGCGTAATCACAGGCTTTTAGAAAGGCCATATACGAAACGAAACTGAAAATTATGAAAGGCAGGAAGAAAAGAAGTAATGTCCGTTTCACAAACTTTCTCCTTATTTCATTAGATTTTAATGAAGAATTTTAAACATGAATACTATCCGTTAACCCCTGAAAATATGAATAAATCCTGAGTTAATCTGTTCTTTAAAATAAATAAAGAACATAAAATTGTTTAATCGATCATGGCAAGGCATTATTTGATGTCAAGAAAAAATATAAAAAAACGCATTACAGATAAACAAAACATATTTAGAAAAAAGTCTATGTATTAATGACTCTACACTGCGGTTCGTCATGTTATTCATCATTTTATACTGAAATACTTATGAATGTTTTTATAAATAAAAACACTCCCCGGGCGGCACAGTAACCCGAAAATTGTCACTTCATAACTTTCATTATCAAAATAAGTGTTGACGTTTTATTATAAAATCACCTTTGTAACATTAGAGGCATCTATTTAACCGCGATTGCATAAGAGAAGGGATATCATTCGAAGTTCACCGAACAGGAACCAGAAGCATGACGGCTCGGTGTTTTTTGACCGCTATCTTCTTCTCCTCATAACGAAGGCGGGAACCCTCCCTCTGGCGGGGGAAGAAAGGGTTCCCGCCTTCTTCATCCCGACACGGAAAATAAAAAAGGCCGGGCTAGAATGCCCGGCCTTCCTGTATTTCTTTTACTGCGAACCACATCATGATATTCATTACTCCGCGATTAACATACGCGGAATTTGCTTATTTCGCGGTCTCCCTCGACAATGTGTACGGCGCAGGCGATACACGGGTCGAACGAACGCACAACCCGGGCCGCTTCGATCGGATTGTTGATATCCGCGATCGGCGTTCCGATGAGCGCCTGTTCAACCGGGCCTTTAACACCGCGGTCATCCATCGGTCCGCAATACCAGGTTGTGGGAACAACCGCCTGGTAGTTTGCGATCTTCTTGTCCCGGATAACGATCCAGTGGCCGAGCGCGCCGCGGGGCGCTTCAACAAGGCCTTCTCCTTCACTGCTTTCGGGAATCTCGTAGTTGTTACGCGGAGCACCGTTGACTTCGAGATCATCGAGCCAGCCCTTCATCTGCTGACAGAGAAGTTTCGCTTCGATAGCGCGCGAAGCATGCCTGCCCAGTACCGAGAAGAGCGCGGGGATTTCGGCGTTGAAAATCTTCCGCACCGCGTCAACTTCGCGCTTTACAGCCTGATTACCGGAAAGATACGCAACCGCGACCCTGGAGAGCGGCCCGACTTCATACGGTTTGTCCTTATAGCGCGGCGCTTTGAGCCATGTATATGCGCCTGCCTTGTTCGGCGCCGGTTCCGTCTGTCCCTGATACGGATGGAGGTTCGATCCCGAGCTGTAGCGCGCATAACGGATCTGCTCTTTTATGTGGGAAGTGTCGAGCGCCTCTATCGCCCCGCCGGTAAGAACACCACGCTCAAGCATGAACTGAGTTCCCTCATTGTTCTGCTCGAAAACGCCATATGACATCTGGTCATTGAATTTGCCGATGTTGAAGTAGTTCCTGTAGAGGCGCGCTACTTCTATGACATCATTGACATACACTTCATTGACGAACTTCTCAACTTCCTTGAGGTTTTTCCTGAATTCCCTGATCTTTTCGCGTGTGGGAACCTGGGTCATACCGCCGGGTACCGTCCCGATAAGGTGGGGAACTCTTCCTCCAAACGCCGCCACCATCTTGTGCGCCTTCATGCGGATATCAAGCGCCTGAAGGTAGTGCGCAATCGCGGTAATGTTAAATTCCGGGCTCTTGATATAGAAATCGCCCTCATAGCGCGGCAGGAAGGGAGCGACAGCCGTTATCTGGTCGGGACGGTCCCTCTTTATCCTCAACTCCTCCAGGGCCCATTCCTTCACTTTCGAAAGCTTCGCGTCCGAGCCGTTATACCGCGTGATGGCGGTGATATCGACATAGTCGAGAGCCGCGAGGTGATAGAAATGCAGAATGTGCGACTGCAGGAAGTTCGCGCTCAGGACCAGGTTGCGCAGGAGCCTTCCGTTTTTATTGGGCCTGATATGGCAGGCGTTATCAACGCTTTTTGCCGATGCCAGTCCGTGAGATACCGGGCAAACGCCGCATATCCGCTGGGTAAACTGGATGGCGTCAACAGGATTTCTCCCGACAAGAATTTTCTCATATCCACGGAACATGTCACCTTTGGATTTCGCATCGCGGACAACACCGTTCTGCACATCTATCTCAATGGCGAGGTGCCCCTCGATTCTGGTAATCGGATCCAATAATACTCTAGCCATGTAATACACCTCCGTCACGTAATCTCATCACCACTTCCCGGATCTCCGAGTTTTCGATACTGTTTATCTGATCTGCGCTCGCAGTCAGATGCTTGTAAATTCCCCTGTTGCCAAAATCCGGGAACGGCTTCTCGGTACATCCGATACATCCCGAGCCGCAGCCGGTACATGAATTCGTCGCCAGCCATTTGCGCCTGGGAATATCACATCCTGAATCCATGCCGAGGCATCCGAGAAGATAGAGGCATCCTTTCTCTCCCCAGTGCCGTGCGAACCTTCCCCGTTTGTAGTCGATGAGGTGCTCACAGCGCTCGTGCACGGTTTTGCCGTAGTACATCTTCGGCCGGTTAAACTCATCCAGTTCGGGCGGAGCGCCCCTCAGTATAAAGTGAAGAATGGTTCCAATCATCCAGTCGGGATGCGGCGGGCATCCGGGGATGTTGACGATCGTTTTGCCGGGAAGGATCTCGGAAAGCGGAACAGCGCCGGTCGGATTATCACCGTTTGCGCGGATCTTCGCTGCCGGTATTCCGCCGAACGCGGAACAGGTACCGATCGTAATCAGAGCTTTCGCGTCTCTTGCAAGTTCTTCGATCCACTCCTTCGCGCCGACATGCCTGCCGTTGACCTCGCCGATCGTGCAGTACGTTTCATTTTTGGTGGGGATAGATCCCTCAACCACAAGCACATAATCGTTTCTGTGTTTGCGGATAGTGTCTTCAAGTACGTTTACCGCTACATGGCCGGTCCCGCCCATTAATGTCTGGTGGAAATTGAGGCTTATATGCTCGGTGATGACCGATGCGATGCCGGGATCGATGGTGTTGAGAAGCGATACCGAACATCCCGAGCACGATTGCGCCTGTATCCATATAACCGGCGTTCTCGCTGCCGCTCGCTCGATAGCTTTTTTGCATCCCTGCAGAACCACGCCCGAGAACGTGAATGCCGCCGCGGTCCCGCCCATAATCTGTAAAAATTGCCTTCTGCTTAAAGCCATTCCTTTACCTCCTTAGTTCATCGCGGCTTCGAGAATAACCTCAATTGCCCTTGGAATCGATTCCCGAACCGCGTTGCTTATCGTAATATCCATGGTTGTAATATCCTCCGGAATAATGCCCACAAACTCGATCTCTGGATTTTCACCGAGGATATTCAAGTCCCTTATCACCTCCATGATTCCAATCTCATGGAGAGAGTAGTTCATCCGCGTTGCCTTTGCCTGTTCCGGTTTGAACCTGTATATCTCGCCCGGATTCCCTTGCGCCTTCAAAGCGTCTACTATCACGATCTTGTCTTTTCCTTCCATAATAGCAATGAGGTCATGACCGGCCGTTCCGCCATCCATCATCTCGATATTTTCGGGGAGCGGGATATTTGACATCTGCATCTCGTTGATAATATGAACGCCGATACCATCATCGCTTTGCAGGATGTTCCCGATTCCGAGTATCAGCACCTTTTTCATACTATCATCGGCCCGCCTGTCATTTATGTTCACTATGTTCACGCGAAACGAGGTGGCAATCCTGGCACATTACCGGGCCTTTCGCCTTCTGAGAGTGGCAGGTAATACAGAAATCATGCATTACTTTTTCTCCCTGTCCGCCCTTGTGGCACTGTGCACACTCTTTAATGCGGTCATCATTCCCCTTCTTATGATGACAGGTGAAACACTGTACGCCGGCCAGTTCGTGCTTTCTGTGTGACATTGACACGAGATCAATCAACCCCCGTGTTTTTTCGGCACCGTTCGCGGCCGAGATATGCGTATTAATATCTTTAATGATCACCACATCGGTCGGGCTCGTATTGACTTCTGCAAGTCTTTCCGAGCAGCCAATGTATACAGACGACAGCGCAACACACGCGCATAGCACAATGCTCCCATAATACATCTTTATACCCTTCACGCATCTACCTCCTTGAATATTGTTTAAAAATGGCAATGCTATAAATAATTCCACTATTATGTTGATCAGTTATATGTAATGTTTTATGTGGAAGCACTGCACCCCCCATAGAATCAGAGAATATGGCCGGATAAAAAGGCAGGAGGGTTTTATGTCGATCCATAGCCCCGCAACCTGAGAAATGCAGTGCATTTCCAACAAAAATGCAAACCCCGCACAATCGAATTGTAAATGAACATAATGCTCAAAGATGTGAAAATACATCCTGTTGGTGAATATTTCGCTATGGTCATATTTGTCAATCATTAATGGAGTGAATACATAATATTAATGCTGGTGTGGCAACAAAGTAAATGCCATTATGATGATATTTAGTAAATATAAATAAATCGTCATCTTGACTAATATAAGACAGCTGACCGCATCCCGCTAATTATACTTTTTTGGCAGTAACGCTCTGGCAGGAGGGTTTTATGCCGGAAATATAACCAGAATTCCTGAAATGCGGCCAGCTGCTGGTACCAGCAAACCGAGAAAGACCCTGATCGCCGTCAAAAACCTGAATACATCAGGAGCCTTGTATGATAATAAAGATCAGTTAATAGATTAAAAAGGCATGGAAAAGATCACAGTATGATGCAGAAAAAACACTACAAGAATCACAGCCTGAATATCGGAAATCCAGACCTGCATAATGCCTGCCTTCTTTCCACCCTGGGAGGCAGTCCCGTTTCCAGAGCTACCCCGCCTCCGTGTTCATAGCATTTTCGCCTTAGACGCACGGAGATCGAAGACTGGTAAATTGTCGTTTATACAAAAGCAACTAATCGCATCCCAGAGATCATATCACTTTTCGCAGTAACACTCTGGCAGGAGGGTTTTATGCCTTGTAATATAATCACAAATCCTGAGATGCGACCAGTTGCCAGCTTCAGCAAGCAAGGAAACATCACAAGACAACAATAGCCCTTACTAATTCGTTTTAATAAAACCCGAGGGATTGGGGAAGGGAATGGCACATGCAGAAGAACAATGATTACAGCAAAAACCACACTTGCGAGCAAAACAGCCTGCATGATGACCGCCTTCTTTCCACCCTGGGAGGCAGCCCCGTTTCCAGAACTACCCAGCCTCCACATTCATAGCCTCTGCGCCTTAGATTCGTGGAGATCGAAGACTAATCCAGTTCAGCAGGTTCGCCAAAAAATGTCAATATTTTTACAAATAATTATAAAAAAAGGGTTTTTATTACAAAATATTACTTTTAGAGAATGAGGCTATCATTTCAACCTGAGCCCTGAGGTTCAACAGGTACGCATTGCGCTCCTGAAAGATATTCCCCGGCTCATCATATTCTTTTTTGACCATTTCATCAATGGTGCGCTCGATATCGCCCCCGTTCCGGTCAAGATAGGATTCTATCAGCTTCCGGTATTTTTCGGTTTCAGCAAGCGTATCGTCGAGATAGCGGATAGCATCATCATCGGTGAATACCGTACCGTGGGCCATGCCGATCATCCGCGGATGGAGGTCTATCAGGCGCTCGATGCTGCTCAGATAGTCGGAATAAGACGAGAGGAACTCCACCTGCGGCTTTAACGCATCGAATCCCTGCGGCACACCGATCGCCTCGCCGGCGAAAAGCGCCCTCTCCTCGGGAATGTAGTAGGACATGGAATCACGGGTATGTCCGGGCGTCTCGTACGCCACAAAGGTCAATCCCCCCAGATCGAAGCTGTCTCCGTCCGAGAGCCGGTAATCAAGCACAACAGGCTCGAGGCGCACGTCCGCATCGCCGACGCTGTCCGCGTAAGCCGCGCGCTGGATATCGCCGAGCGCCGTCATGCGGTCCAGGACGGACTGCTTTTTCAGCAGGGTTTCGATATACGGATGTGCTCCGATCTTCAGGGCGGGGATAGTTCTGCGCAGATACGGCACCGCGCCCAGATGATCGTAATGCGAATGAGTGAGGAAAACCATATCAAGCCGCTGCCGGTCACCGAGTATGGCGTCAAGCGAGCGCAGATAGAGCGGCCCGCAGCAATTAAGCCCGGCATCGACCATAACGTTTGCTTTCGAACCGGCAATAACATACGCGGGATATGACATGTCCCCCGCGACGGATATATGCTTTCCGAATCTTCCTTCAGCTTTCAGGATCATAACGCCTCCATGATCGCGTTTGCGGCCCTGACTCCGTCTACCGCGTCTTCGCCGTACGCCGCGCCGATACCTGTCGCGTACTCCAGATTCACGACCGCCCCGCCGATGAGCACCCTGACCGGCAGGTTCTCCGCCCGCACCATGTCGGCGAGCACTTTCATCTCGGTCATCGTTGTGGTGAGAAGCGAGCTCAGCGCGAGTATATCCGGCCGGTGCTGCCTGACCGCCTCGATCACCTCCTCGGAAGGCACGTCCTTGCCCAGGTCTACCACCTCGAATCCGTGATTTTCCAGCATCATGGCGACAATGTTCTTGCCGATATCGTGCACATCGCCGCGGACCGTACAGATCACCACCTTCCCCTTCTTTTTGATCGAACCTTTCTTTAAAAGCGGTTTGAGGACCATAAAACCGGCTTTCATCGCCTCGGCCGAAGCGATCATCTGGGGCAGAAAATACTCGCCCGTGCTGTAATACTCTCCCACCTTTTCGAGGGCGCGGATAAGCGCCTCGTTCATGATCTTTTCCGGGGCATTCGCTACAAGCGCGCGCTCAACCGCGGCCTTTATCTCATCGGTATTGCCTTCGACCACCATTGCGTAGATCGCCTCAATATCGCCAGGCGCTTTCGGCGCTCCCGTTGCACCCGCGGCTTCCGCTGCGAGCGGATTTTCCCTGAAATGACCGATATAGCGCACCGCGTTTTCATCCTTTCCGGTGAGAAAATCGTAGGCGAGCCGCTCCTCATCCGACATTTCACCGCCGATGCTTACCGCCGACGGATTGACTATGGCGGCAGAAAGTCCCGCTTTTGCCGCCATGTTCAGGAATACATTGTTGATATATTTACGCTGCGGAAGGCCGAAAGAGATGTTGCTCAGCCCGATGCTCGTCTTTATTCCCTTTCGCGCGAAATACTCGATTACCCTGATCGTCTCCACGGCGCTTCCCGGCTCGGCGCTCTCCGTGAGGATGAGCGGATCGATGAACACACGCCGGCTGTCAATACCTCCCGCCGCAAGGGATTCGAGGAGCTTCTCGCCGATATTTATCCGCTTTGCGGATTCACGGTGAATGCCGGTATCGTCCATGCACAGCCCGACAACGAAGGAACCGTACCGCGCAAGGAGCGGGAGCACCGTATCAAGGCTTTTCTTCTTCGCGTTGATCGAGTTTATCATCGCGATACCCGGATTGAGCCGCAGAGCCGCCTCGAGGACCGCACCGTTGTCAGAATCGATGACAAGCGGCGTTTTCACGTTAGAGGCGAGGATCGATATCGACCGTCGCATCGCGGCAATCTCGTCGATTCCCGGAACACCGACGTTTATATCCAGCATGTCCGCGCCTTCGGCCTGCTGCTTTTTCGACTCCTCCCTGAGGAAGTTGCTGCTCCCCTCTTTCAGCTCCTCGGCGAACTTTTTGCGTGCGGTCGGATTGAGCCGCTCTCCTATAAGCAACACACCCGATCGCTCCTGCAGATCCAGGTGATGGAAACGGCTCGTGATAAACCGGTACCGGCGCCCATACCCGCGGGGCGCGGCCTCGTATCCACCCAGCCGCTTTGTAAGCGCCGCTATATGCTCGGGAGTGGTGCCGCAGCACCCGCCGATAACGGAAATCCCCAGACCGGCAAACCGGGCCGACATGTCTGAAAATTCTTCGGGTGTGATCGTGTACACCACTTCACCGTTACGGATCTCGGGAAGCCCTGCATTGGACCACACGGTGAATGGAACGCCGATTGCCTCGATCCGGTGCATGTTTTCTTCATATAATTTAACCAGCCCGTGCGGCCCCATACTGCAATTGGCACCCACCGCGTCAGCGCCGGACTGCGCCAGCGTCGCAAACGCCGTCAGCATGTCGGTTCCCGAAACGGTTTTGCCGCTCTCTTCGAAGCTCATGCTGCATATCAGCGGAAGGTCGGTCACCGACCGTACGGCCACGCACGCCAGGCGGGCCTCCTGAAGGTCGGTCATCGTCTCAATCACTATGAGATCCGCGCCTCCCTCGGCCAGGCTTTTAGCCTGGAGCGCAAACGCGTCAAACGCCTGATCGACGCCGGTATAGCCCATAGGCTCGACAAGCTTTCCCAGCGGCCCGATGTTGCCGGCGACATACACGTCCCGCCCCGCGACGGCAGCGCGGGCGATCCGTGCCGCCTCCCGGTTGATCTCTTCGCAGCGTTCCGCGAGCCCGTATTCCGCCAGCTTTATCGGGCTGCCCCCGAATGTATTGGTTTCAACTATATCCGCGCCCGCCTCCGCATACGCACGGTGTATTTCCCCGATCACGTCCGGGCGGTCGAGATTGAGTTTTTCTATGCAGTCCCGGTATCCCGGCAGCCGCCTGAAGACCATTGTTCCCATCGCGCCATCGATAATGAGGGGCCGCGGCTGTGTAATTCGCTTTCTGAAATCCATTTTCTGACTGTCCTGGTACTAGTATATCCCACTCCGCGCCCGATATCCACACGTTCGGCCACAGAGTAATTACTTCGGCACGAAATCGGCTGTTTTCAATCTTAAATTCTAAGAATTTTTACTACTATCACCGATCAGGTAT